>JAEWRN010000017.1 GCA_023460035.1 Bacillota bacterium | reverse complement strand
GTATCCACAATTTCCAACACACCGCGATCTAATTTCCCTCGCTGTAACATTCCTCATCACCCATACCTATTTTACCGCTTTTAAATGAAAAAGCCCAGCTTTCGCTGGACCTTTTTCGACAGACTGAAACAAGGCTGCCATTCGGCAGCCTTGTTTTTTATTGGGCTT
Organism: Bacillota bacterium; assembly: GCA_023460035.1. Lineage (GTDB taxonomy): Bacteria > Bacillota > Clostridia > Oscillospirales > Ruminococcaceae > Pygmaiobacter. The sequence goes on along the minus strand of JAEWRN010000017.1, from coordinate 20,977 downwards.
TGCGGATTCAATTTGCCCACACCGTATTTCAGTGGGTGGTGTAGTATGCCATCATCGCTGTAATCATATCCATATACGTCTTTTTATCCGCGCGCAACAGCACGTCTACGTTGGGCTGTTTGCCGCTGACATGGTATAAATCGACGACTGTTTGACCAAATAAAAGGGCGCTGCGGGTTTCGCAGGTGGTGTAGCAGGGCTCGTAAACTGCAATTTCCGGTGCAATAAAGCAAGCCATCGTCACAAGGTCGTGAATGGTAGAGCCCGGTAGCCCCCAGCCGGTGGTGTTGCGTTCGTGCACAAAATGCGCAATGTGCGAAGTTACCGGTGTCACGCGTGACGGGCGGTCAAACAGGCGGAACATCTCTTCGCCGGTCAGCATACAGCTTTCGTTGCCATCCAGCCCGCACATCGCAATGGGGATACCCGAGCGGAACACAATGTCGCAGGCATGCGGGTCGATAAAAATATTAAATTCGGCATACACGTTGGTGTTGCCCTGGTGGGCGGTGCCGCCCATGCAGGTGATCTTTTTGATCAGCTGGTTCAGCTCGGGGTAGCGCAGCAGCGCAATGGCAACATTGGTCATGGGGCCCAGCGTGACGAGCTCCAGCTCGCCGCCGGCGCGCTTTGTCTCCTGGTACAATACGTCCCACGCATAGTCGGTGTCAAAATCGCGGTCGGATGCCGGCAGCTGGTAGCCGCCCAGCCCGCCGGTGCCATGAATTTCACCCGCGTCACGCGGGGGGGCAATCAGCGGCTGCGTTGCGCCGCGGCCCACGCGGCAGTCAAGGCCCAGCAAATCGCGCAGGCGCAGGGCGTTTTGCGACGTGCTGGCATAGCCAACGTTGCCGGCCACCGGGTTGATGGCGCGGATATCAAGCGAGGGGGCGCTGGCCGCCAGCATCAATGCCAGCGTGTCGTCTACCCCCGGGTCACAATCAATTACAACAGGGCGTTTTGTCATCATTCGTCCCCTCCTTTACGAAAATTTTGCCGCCGAAGCCAGCAGCAGGTGAATAAATTTTTCGCGGTCCAACTCCATCACAACCTCGGTGTTAAACGGGTGCAGGCGGCCGCGGTTACGAAAATCGGCGGCGGTGCAACCAAGGGTCTTTTCGCCGGTCAAATCCACTTCAACATAGGCGGGGCTGCTTTTCATCAGCTCCGGGTGGGTCAGCACCATCACCGCGACGGCGTCGTGCACGGCACAACCGTTAACCGCGTCGCCATACTGCTGTTTATAAAAGTTATAATAATGCCTGAACGCATCGGCGCAAAAGGTGCCTGCCGCGTTGCCAAGGCCTGCAAAGGCATCAATGTCCTGCTGCGTTGCAATGGCCTGCATCGTGACATCCAGCCCGCACATCACCATCGGCACCCCGGCTTGAAACACCATGTGCGCGGCTTCGGGGTCCACCCAGATATTAAATTCGGCCACGGGGGACGCGTTGCCGCGAAACGCCCCGCCACCCATAATTACGATGCGCTCGATTTTGGTCTTTAAATGGGGGTAAGCCTTCAGCAGTATGGCAATGTTGGTCAGCGGGGCCACCGCAACAATCGTGACCGGGTTTGCGCTGTTTTCAATCCAGCGGCGCAGGCAGGTCACGGCGTCGCTAGCCTCCGTTTGTTTTGTGGGCGGGGGCAGGGTAGCGGCCCCAAGGCCACTTTCACCGTGTACGCTGGCGGCGGTGTGCAGCGGGCGCACCAGCGGGCTGGCGGCACCTGCTGCCACCGGGATATCGGTGCGGCCCAGCAGCTCCAGCACAGCCAAGGTGTTGCGGGTGGTTTTTTCCAGCGTCTGGTTGCCGCCCACCGTTGTGATGCCCAGCACATCCAGCTTGTCGCTTGCCAGCGCATGCAAAATGGCAATGGCATCATCCACACCGGTGTCTACGTCCATGATCAGAGGGATCTTCTCCATAAAATTCTCCTTACCTTGCAATTTTGCGCGCCGCACAAAGGCGGGGCGTTTACTTTCTTGCATCTTAGCATGCGTTGGGGTAAAATACTATGAGAAATCTCATCATTACAAGCGAAAAGAGGGAGGGGTCGCATGAAACGGCAGCTGCCGCCGGGCCCGCTGATGCAGGAAAGCGGTTTTGCAGATTATTTTTCGTTTGACATTACGCCCTATACCAGCGCGGCCACCTTTGAGGCGGGTGAGGATATTTTGCGTGAGGGGCAAAAGGTGACACGGCTGTATTACCTTGCCAAAGGCAGCGCAAAGCTGTTTATGACCCACAAAAATGGCAGGGTGACCCTGATTAATTTTTACGAGGCCCCTTGTTTTTTGGGCGAGATGGAGCTGCTGGACCCCGAAAGCCCGTCCAGAGGGGTGCGTGCCCATACCCGCTGTGAATGCCTGGTGCTGGACCTTGCCCGCTGCGGCGAGCGGGTGCGCAGCGACGGCTTGTTTTTGCGCGCGCTATGTTTATACCTTGGGCGCAAGGCATTTGTGGGCACCCGCACCTATGCGCAGCGGCAGGCTTACCCGCTGGAAAACCGTTTGGCGGCCTATATTTTGATGACCGCAAGGGACGGTGTATATGCTGAAAAGCACACCGAAGCTTCTGAGTACCTTGGCATTACCTACCGCCATTTGCTTTACGTGATGGCGAAGTTTTGCAAGCAGGGTATTTTGCGGCGGCTGCCCCGCGGGTATGCGGTTGAAGATGAAGAGCAACTGATTGCATTACAGGATGAAATGCAGGCATAAAAGAAAAACAGGGGGAAACCATGGAGCTAGAAATCAGAAAAGCGACAAAGCAGGACCTTGCGACAGTCGTGCAGCTATACGAGACACTGCTGGAGCATTTGGAGGCCGGTACCAACTACCCCGGCTGGAAAAAAGACATTTACCCAACACAACAGGACGCAGAGGCGGCACTAAATAAAGGCCAGCTTTATGTTGCCCAAAGCGGCTATGCACTTGCCGGCACCATTGTGCTGAACCACCTGCAGGAGGAGGCTTACCAAACAATGCCTTGGGGCTGCAACGCGGCACCTGAAAAAGTAATGGTACTGCACACCTTTGCGGTGCACCCCGGCTTTGGGGGCAAAGGTGTTGGCACGGCACTGATGCAGTTTGCCGAGGCAAAGGCCAAAGCGGACGGGCTGCAAACGATACGGCTGGACGTTTGCGAGGGCAACAAGCCGGCCATTCGTCTATATGAAAAGCAACAGTTTCACCATGTGGGTACCGCCGATATGGGGTACGGTATGTATGGGCTGCATGAATACCGGCTGTACGAAAAAATACTGTAACAACAAAACAGGGGGCAAAAGCCCCCTGTTTTGTGTTTTGTAATGGCTGCCCTGCGGGCACTTACCGGGTGACAAGCTAGCGCGGCATCGGGTGCAGCGGCGGCTTTTTACGCTGCCACCCCGCCAGCCAAACCACCAGACCCACCGGCAGCAGCAGGCCGGGCAGGCTGCCGGGTAAAACCTGTACCAGCAGGCGGCCAAAGACGAACACGCTGCCGGCGGCAGAAGCCGCGAGCATCATTAAAACTGCGGCAAAGCTGCAAAAAAAGGTGGCGATTGCCGCCGCGGCAGCAGCCCGGGCCGGCACTTTTTGCAGTACAAACAAACTGCACAGCAAATAAAGGGCCATTGTGGGCACCGTGGCCAATATGATGGTCAAAAAATACAGCGGTGTGATGGCATCGGCAGTAAACAGCGCCGCCACCGAGCTGCTTTGCTGTACGGCAAACATCAGCCCCGCAAAGCCAAAGGCACCTGCCAGCACCGCATGCGGCAGCTTTGCCGAAACGAATAATACGACGGCCAGTGCAAGCACGGTAAGCTGGTAGAGTACCCGCCACATGGTGTTTGGGGCGGATAAAAACCGAAATGCTTCCGGCAGCAGCCATAGCCTTGCGGCGCACAATACTAAAATTGCGGCGGCCCATGTGGGCCAGTCGTGCTTTTGGGGTGAAGCCAAGGAGACGCCTTCTTTCATTTTTTACTTTTGTACGGCCGTAATAAAACAATCATAAAACAAAAAACGCGGCACCGCAGTTGCGGTGCCGCCATTTAATCAATGAATTACTCTACCGGGGTAAGGCCTTTGTCTTTCAATATGACGTCGTGGTAACCGCCCTCGACAATACTGGTTGAAGAAACCAGCGTCAGCTTTGCTTTTTGCTGCAATTCGGGGATGGTCATGGCGCCGCAGTTGCACATGGTGTGCTTTACCTTTGCCAGTGTCTGTGCCACATTGTCTTTTAAGCTACCGGCGTAGGGCACATAGCTGTCAACGCCCTCTTCAAACGACAGCTTGGCACCGCCGCCAAGGTCGTACCGCTGCCAGTTGCGCGCACGGTTCGAACCCTCGCCCCAGTACTCTTTGACATAACTGCCGTTGATGTTCAGCTTATTGGTGGGGCTTTCATCAAAGCGGGAGAAATAGCGCCCCAGCATGATGAAGTCGGCGCCCATAGAAAGTGCCAGTGTGATATGGTAGTCGTGCACAATACCGCCGTCACTGCAAACCGGCACATAAACACCGGTGCGCTCAAAGTATTCGTCGCGCGCCTTGCACACTTCAATCAGTGCGGTGGCCTGGCCGCGGCCAATGCCCTTTTGCTCGCGGGTGATGCAGATCGACCCGCCGCCAATGCCAACCTTTACAAAGTCGGCACCGGCCTCTGCAAGGAACAAAAAGCCCTCGCGGTCCACCACGTTACCGGCGCCCACCTTTACGGTGTTGCCGTATTTGCTGCGCACCCATTCCATGGTCTTTTTCTGCCACTCTGAAAACCCTTCCGATGAATCGATGCAAAGCACATCGGCACCGGCTTCAATCAGCGCGGGCACGCGCTCGGCATAGTCGCGGGTGTTAATGCCGGCGCCCACAATGTAGCGCTTATGGGTGTCCAGCAGCTCGTCGGGGTTTGCCTTGTGGTCCGAATAATCTTTGCGGAACACGAAGTATTTCAAGGTGCCGTTTTTGTCAACGATGGGAAGGCTGTTCAGCTTGTTGTCCCAAATGATGTCGTTGGCCTCTTTTAGCGTGGTGTCTTCGGTTGCAGTGATCAGCTTTTCGATGGGGGTCATAAAGGAGGATACTTTTTCGTCGGCCGACATGCGGCTGACACGGTAGTCGCGGCTTGCAACAATGCCCACAAGGCGCCCGGCTGCGGTGCCATCCTCGGTTACGGCAACTGTGGAATGGCCGGTTTTTTCTTTCAGCTCAAGGATATCGGCAAGGGTCGCGTCCGGGCGGATATTCGAGTCGCTGATGACAAAGCCCGCCTTGTAGCTTTTTACGTTTGCCACCATGGCCGCTTCGCTTTCAATGCTCTGGCTGCCAAAAATAAAGGAGATACCGCCTTCTTTTGCAAGTGCAATGGCCATTGTATCGTTGGACACCGACTGCATGATTGCCGAAACGAGCGGGATATTCATGGTGAGGGGGCATTCTTCTTCACCCTTGCGGTATTTCACCACCGAGGTTTTCAAGCTGACCTCGGATGGTACGCATTCGCATGAAGAATACCCCGGGATCATCAGGTACTCGCCAAAAGTGTGGCTCGGTTCGTCGTAAATAAAAGCCATATCTTATACTCCTTTTCTTTGCTGTTCACTTTTCGTTGATTGGATTATCCATTATAATATGCCCTTTTTGCATTGCTTGTCAAGGATAAGTTGTGCGCGAGTGTAAAACAGCCGGGAAATGCAAAACAATCTTGCCCGCAAAACGAAAGGCTGGTATAATAAAAAAGGAATAACGAAAGGAGTCGTTGAAAATGAAAGCCAAGATTTTCAGCATTGTGGGCCTGATTATGGGCTGCATCGCGGTTTCTATTTCGGTGACCGGCCTGGTGTTCAGCGCAATTGGCCTTGCAAAATCGCGCAAGGTAAAAACACCGCGCAGCTTTTAAGCAACAGCGTCAGTTTGCAGGCGGCCTAATACGGTACAGTAAAGCGGCACATTGCCTTTGGTTTGGGCAATGTGCCGCTTTTTGCAGGTAAGGCACTGTAATAAAGGCGCCCTGCGGTGTGTTGCCGCGGGGCGCCCAATACGGTCTGTGGATTTTTAAAATTCGGGTTTGCTGTCTGCCGGCATCGGGCAGCGGTAGGGGCCGGGGCAGGTGGCCTGCCACTCTGCGCGTGCCGCCTGCAACAGTGCCGGGTTTTTGGCGGCGCGCAAGGCGGTCAGCGCCATCACCTTGGCGGCGGCAAGCATGCCCGCATCACCAATGCTGCTGTTCGACTGCGCGGTCATCTGCCAGGTGTGCCCGCCGGTACCCAGTGCCATGGTGGCCATCGTGCACTGGGCAGTGGGGGCGCAGTAACTCACATCACCCACATCGGTACTGCCGGGGGACGGGCGACGCGGGTTGTAACACAGCGGCAGCGGTTCTTCGTGCAGTACCTTGTTATCAAAATAGCTGTACGGCAGTTCGTTGTCGGCACAGTCCGACTCCAAATTGTCCTTGCGCTCTTCGGTGCCAATCGTATCGGCAAACTGGGCGGCCAACGCGCGGTCGGCATCGGTAAACGTGGGGGCACCCAATTCTGCCATGCACTGCGCCATTAAGGTGCTGAGCGTCTTGTTTGGCACATAGTCTGAAAAGCCGTCAATCACATGGTAGTCCATTTCGGTCTCGGTCATCGTGGCAGCCCCGGCGGCCACCTTGTTCACCCGCTCGAACAGCTGGAACATCTGGTCTACCTTGGGCGCGCGGATGTAATAATGCAGGCTGGCACTTGCCTGTACCACGTTGGGGGCAGTGCCGCCCACATCGCGAAAAGCGTAGTGCAGCCGGCAGTCGGGCAGCATATGCTCACGCAAAAACTGACAGCCGATGTTCATCAGCTCGGCCGCGTCCAGCGCGCTGCGCCCCGCCTGCGGGGCAGCGGCTGCATGGGCGGTCTGGCCCTTAAATGAATACAGCACCCCCATCACGGCAAGGCTGCCCACCCCTTTGGTCTCGTTGATGGCACCGGGGTGCCAGGTCAAAGCGGCATCCACATCGTCAAACAACCCTGCCCGCGCCATGTAAACCTTACCGCCGCCGTCTTCTTCTGCCGGGCAGCCGTAATAGCGCACCGTCATTGCAGTGCCGGTCTGATCAATGTAATCTTTCAGTGCGGCGGCGGCGGCAAAGCTGCCGGCACCCAGCAGGCTGTGCCCACAGCCGTGCCCCGGCGCGCCGGGGGTCACGGGCTCCGGCCGGGGGCAGGCGGCTTTTTGTGACAGGCTGGACAGCGCGTCATACTCGCCCAGCAGCGCAATCACCGGCCCGCCGGTGCCATAGGTGGCGATAAAGGCGGTGCGCACGCCGGCAACGCCATATTCCACGGTAAAGCCCTCGGCCTGCAGCGCATCGGCAATGGCGTGTGCGCTTTTATCTTCACGGAAATTCAGCTCCGCATAATCCCATATTTTTTGGTTCAGCTCAAGCGCGGCGGCGCTTTTTTGTTCCACCAGCTGGCTGATCTGTTCAAGTTCTGTCATGCTGCATCCCTCTTTTCAAAGCCCAGTATAGTACAAAGCGGGGGTGCTGGTCAACAAAAACGAATAAAAATTCATGTGTTATTCATGATATACATATTAAAAAGGGCATGAATTGTATCGCCCGCAGCGGCATGCTATAATTATGTTAAAAGAGCAACAGGCATACTGCGGCAGGCAGGGGGTGCCGGGCAGGGGGCAATATGAAACAGGTTTCCGTTATGATCAAGCCGGCGTCCGGGCTGTGCAATTACCGCTGTCAATACTGTTTTTACGCCGATGTTGCATCGCTGCGCGAAGTAAAAAGCTATGGCGTTATGACGACAGAGACTACAAAAGCCGTGCTGCAAAACCTGTTTTGCGATTTAAACGACGGTGACACCCTTGCGGTTGCGTTTCAGGGCGGCGAGCCCACCCTTGCGGGCCTGGGCTATTTTACCGAGTTTGCGCGGCTGGCAAAGCAGTTGCGGCCGGGGGTGCGGGTGTCGTATGCGCTGCAAACCAACGGGTCGCAGTTGGATGAAGCGTGGTGCCGGTTTTTAAAGCAGCATCACTTTTTGGTGGGGCTTTCGTTAGACGGCTATGCCGAGGCACATAACCGGTACCGGGTAGATGAAAACGGCGCCGGTACCTATACAAAGGTAGTAAGGGCAAAAAAACTCATGGATGAAGCGGGCGTTGAGTATAACATCCTGTGTACGCTGACAAACGAGCTTGCGCGGCACCCGCAAAAGATATGGAACACCTTATTACAACTAAAAATAAAGTATGTGCAGTTTACCCCCTGTCTTGGCAGGCTGGAGGAGGGGCAGCAGGACGAATGGGCGCTGACGCCGCAGCGGTTTGCAGCCTTTTACCAAAGCATTTTTGCGCTGTGGAAGGCGGAAGTAGAAAAAGGCAACTATATCAGTGTCAAACTGTTTGACGACATTGTCAATTTGCTGCTACGCCATGAGGTAACGGCCTGTGGGCTGCACGGTTATTGCCAGCTGCAATATATTGTAGAGGCAGACGGTGGTGCGTATCCCTGTGATTTTTATGTGCTGGACCGCTATTACGGCGGTAACCTTGCCCGCCAGCCGCTGCACGAAATTGCAGAGCAACTGAAAAATACCGGCTTTTTGCAAAGCAGGGCCGAACTGCCGGCACCCTGCGCCGGGTGCCGCTACTTTGCGCTGTGCCATGGTGGCTGTAAGCGCCTGCAACAAGCCATGTATGTGGATGACGACGGGTATTGCGGCTATCGGCAGCTGCTGGATACCATTGGCCAACCACTGTGCGACATTGGCAGCAGGCTGCTTGCCGGCGCGCTGTAAGTGGCGCTGCCGGCAAGGCAAGGCAATTTAAAAGAGACCGCAAAAAGGCATGCCCTTTTGCGGTCTCTTTTTGTTGACCTTATTTTAAAACACAGCCACAGCCCATTGTGTTACGGGTGGCATTCACGGTAAGGTGCGGGACGCATTTTGAAAAGAGAAAGGTGCCAAGCCACCTGCTTTAAGCCGGTACGGCGCAAAAATGCAAGCCCAAAACAGTGCTTCAGGGTTTGCCGGCCCCTGCCGGCTGCGTGGCAAAAGCAGGGAAGCTAAAGAATAAAAATGAAATAAATTTTTAAAAATGGAAAAAATAGAAAACAAAAAGTTTCAAAATAGAATTTTGAAATAATTGCAAAATGCTACCCTAAAAATGAAAATACACCACAAAACAAGATAAAAACAGCGTGAAATACTTTTGAAAAAAAGCAAAAAAGTACGCCAATAAAGCCATTGAAAACGCGAAATTTCAAAAATAGCGCGTTTTTTTTGATTTTGTGTACAATACCGTCAAAAATGAAATTTTGCGAAAGCACGAATCCTTTAAATAACGGGATTAAAGTTTGTCCAAATTGTGAATTGCAAATAAATTTCATTTTTGTTAATCTGATATTGAAATTAATTGCTTTGCAAGCAACGCGGATATGCAAGGCAACATACCGGCGATGCCGGCCACAAAATACGAAAATCAAAAAAGGAGTGTAGTTGTTATGAGCGAATCCATCTCCGGCAAGATTCTTGAATATCTGGGTGGCCCGGATAATATCACCGCACTGGAAAACTGTATGACCCGCCTGCGCGTGGTCGTAAAGGATGCCAGCAAAGTCAACCGCGAAGAGCTGTCCAAGCTAAAGGGCGTTTTAAAAGTGCTTGGCTCGCCCGAAGAGCCGCAGGTCGTTTTAGGCCCGGGTGTTGCGGACGAAGTTTGCGGCGAAATTAAAACCATGGGCGTGCATGTGACAGAAAACACCGGTGCACTGATGCAAAAGAAAAACGCCACCGGTGTGTTTGAATTTTTTGCAAAGGTATTTGCACCGCTGGTGCCCATCTTCGCAGGCTCCGGCTTGCTGTTCGGCTTTAAGCAGATTTTTGTATTGATTTTCAACCTCACCGGCTCGCAGTTCTTCAACCCGGCGGCCGTTGCAGACGGCGGGTCGATGTTTATGGCGGCCTTTGCGGTATTGTGCGGCACCTTTTTTACTTACCTCAACATTGCGGTGGCCATGTCGGCCTGTAAGGTCATGGGCGGCAACCCGTATCTTGGCCTCGTCGCAGGCGGCATTGTCATTAACCTTGGCGGCCTTGCCGGTGCGTCGATGGGCTTTTTGGGCCTCACCTTTACCAATGGCCGCGGCGGCACACTGTCTGCACTGGCAGCCGGCGCTTTGATTGCCATTGTAGAGCGCTGGATTAAAAAACGCACCCCGGACGCACTGAAAGTACACCTGCCCAGCCTTGGCGCCATTGTGGTCGTCGGCTTGCTGACCATGTTTGTGTTGCAGCCGGTGCTTGGCTTCGTGATGGATATCATCACCGCAGGTCTGCTGTGGCTGTTCAATACGGCGGGCCCCATCGGCGGCGCAGTGATTGCCTTCGCGTTCCTGCCGCTGGTGATGACCGGTATGCACCACGGGCTCATCCCGGTGCACACGACCCTCATTCAAACCCTTGGCTACACCCCGCTGTATGCCTTTAACTCCATGGCGGGCGGCGGCCAGGTGGGTGCTGCCATTGCATTGCTTGTCAAGTACCGCAAAAACAAGGGGTTGGGCCGCGCGGTTAAAGGCGGTTTGCCCGCAGGTATTCTGGGCATTGGCGAACCGCTGATCTTTGGTGTGTCGCTGCCGCTGGGCCGCGTGTTCTTTACGGCTTGCGCCGGCGCCGCCGTGGGCGGTATGTTCCTTGGGTTCTTTAAGCAGGGTGCCATCACCATCAACGTGTCGGGCATTCTGGGCACGCTGGTCAACATCAACCCGGTTGTTTACCTGATTGGCTACCTGATTTCGATTCTCTGCGGTTTCCTGTTTACCTATGCGGTTGGCGCGAAACAGCAAAACCTCAACAACTTCGAGGAAGAAAATTAAGGTCTGTGCGGCTAAAGTTTGTCTAGCAGGGCCGCCCCCTCCCATTCAGGGGCGGGGCGGCCCTTTTTTATTTGCCCTGGAAAGGAAATTGATGAAGTATGAGTTTTATGTTTAAGCCCCTTGCCTACGACGACCCCCACGCGGTGAACCACCCGCATCTTGCCCAAAGCGCCATTGACGATTTGACCTTTGGCACGGTTGCAGCGGCTGCCCGCCTTGCAAAAGAGTTGGCGGCGCGCAGCAAAAACGGCGGGGTTGTGGTTGCCATTGACGGGTATGCGTCGGCCCAGTTTGACGATTTGTGCGGTGCGCTGGCCCAAAACCTGAGCCAGCGCGGTGTTGCCGTGGTGCGCCATGCGATGGACGAAGTGTATAAACCGGTGGCCCAGCTGGACGAAATGCTGCAGGAATCGCTGCCGCTGAATTACGACGAAGACCCCGTGCTGCTGTTTGGGCGGCTGTTTGAGGGCAGTTTTGCCGACTTTTTTGACGCGCAAAAGCTGGCGGCGCTGCACGGCGCGCTTGCTGCGGTGCCCGCGGGCACGGTGGTTTTGCTCAGCGGGTTTGGCAGCACGTCGGCCCCGCTGCAAAACGTGGTACAGGTATGCATTTACCTTGATGTGACACCCAAAACCGCGGCAATCCGCGCGCGGGAAGGGCGGCTTATTAATGTGGGCGACCAGACACCGCGCCCGTTTAAAGAGCTGATGCGCCGCAACTATTATGTTGATTTTGAAATTATTTTGAAAAACCGCAAAGCCCTGCTGAACAGCGACCGGCTTGCTTATTATATTGCGGCAGACCATGACGCGGATTTTATTTTGATGACCGGCAACACCATGGCCGCCATTTTGGGCACACTGGTGCAGTACCCGTTTCGCACAAAGCCGGTGTACCTTGAGGGTATCTGGGGCGGCGAATTCATCCGTAAGGCGCGCCATCTGCCGATGGAATATAAAAATATTGCCTGGGTGTTTGACATGATCCCAATGGAGGTCAGCGTCGTGGTGGACGCCGCGGGCAAGCTGGTGGAGTTTCCGTTTTTCACGTTCATCCAAAAATGTGCCGCCCAAATGATGGGTGCGCAGTGCGTCAAGTCGTTCAAGGGGTATTTCCCCATTCGGTTCAACTACGACGACACCTATCATTCCGACGGCAACATGTCGGTGCAGGTGCACCCGGAACGCAGCCTTTGCACTAGCATGTACGGCGAAAAGGGCAGCCAGGACGAAGCCTATTATGTCATCGCAACCGCCCACGGGGCTAAAACGTTTGTGGGCTTTCGCGCGGGGCAGGACCCGCAAGAATTCATCGGGCTCATCAAGCAGTCAGAGCAGGGCGGCGGCGATGTGGACTACATGAAATACGTCAACTATCTCGACTCTGCCCCGGGCCGGCAGGTCATGCTGCCCGGCGGCACCATCCACGCCTCGGGCCGCGGCCAGCTGATTTTAGAGCTGGGCTCGCTGACCATCGGCTCGTACACCTATAAAATGTACGACTATAACCGGGTGGACACCGACGGCAACCGGCGGCCCATCCACAGCGCAATGGGCGAAAGGGCACTGCACACCGAGCGCGATACCGGCTGGGTGCGCGAGAACATTGCGTTTGACCCCATCCCGGACGGGCAGGGCGAGGGCTGGCAGCAGTTTATTCTGGGCAAGACCGACCTGATGTATTACATGACCAAAAATGTATTCATGGATACCCACGCCAAAGCCGAGTTTTCAAACAACGGGCAGTTTACCGTGTTGACGCTGGTGGACGGCGAAAACGTGCGGGTATATTCGAAATCAAACCCGGATTTTTACTATGACCAAAAGTTTTTGGACATCGTGGTCGTGCCCGCGTCAATCACCGATTATGTGATTGAAAACACCGGTTACCAGCCCTGTGTGGTGCATAAGACCATGCTGAAAGAGGGCTATGAAGCGCAGTTTGGCATTGAGGGGGAAGAAGAATGAACGACTGGATTAGAGAGCCGAAGGCCGTGCAGCAGTTTACGGGGGATTGCACGCTGTCCGGGCAAAATGTCGTGTGGCGCGAAAAGAAATACAGCGAGCTTGGCGGCGTATACAAATACGAAGAAGCCCTGAAAGAGTTTGACCCGGAGGGCATTGCCTACCGGGTGGCAAACCAGAATTTTCACCGCAAGGATTTCGTGATGGGTAACCTGCAATGGGGCATTACCTACATCAACCCGTTTACCGTAAACGGCGAATGCGCCATGACCCACGGGCATTTCCATATCGACCCCAACTGCGACGAGTACTATTATGGCCTTGCCGGTACCGGCTACCTGCTGTTTTGGGATGGCGCGGACGATTTTTACGCCGAACAGGTCTACCCCGGCTCACTGCATTACATCAGCGGCCACTACGCGCACCGCATCATCAACAGCGGCGACGAGGTGCTGGCTGTGGCGGCCTGCAGCCTGCCCGCTACCAAGCAGGACCACGCAATTATTGAGGTGAAGCCGTTCCCGTACCGCTGCTTTAAACGAGACGGCGAAATTGTGTGGGAGAAGGAGGGGGAATGATGGAACCCATTTTCCCAAAGCCCAACTACCTGCCCAGCATTTGGGGCGGCACCCGCCTTGCGGCGCTGCGCGGGGTAAGCGCGCAGCCGGGCAAGCCCATTGGCATTGCCCGGGAGGTTTGCGCCTACCCCGGCGCCGAAAACGTGGTGGAAAGCGGTACCTATGCGGGGCAGAGCCTGCGGCAGCTGATTGACGAACACCACGAAGAGCTGATGGGCGACGACCCCGAAACACAGCTCATCCGGCTGGCCTATATGGACCCGGTAGAAGACCTGTCTATTCAGGTGCACCCCGGCGAAGTGTATGCGGTGAACAACGAGCATGACCGCGAAAAGTCGGAGTCGTGGTACATTTTAGAGGCAAAGCCCGGTGCTTATGTGGTGGCGGGCACCACAACGCAGGATGTCGAGCTGCTGCGCAAAGCGGCGCAGGAGGACCAGATTGACCGCTATGTGCGCAAGGTGCCGGTACGGCAGGGCGATTTTGTGCTGATCCCCTGCGGTATGCTACATGCCTGCGGCAAGGACATGCTTGCCATTGAGGTGGGTAGCTTTGGCGGCATCACCTACCGCATCTGCGATTATGGGCGCGGCAGGCCGCTGCACCTTGCAAAGAGCTTTGATGTGCTGGACCCTGCGCTGCAGCCCGAATTGCACCATTTTGCACCGGGCACAAGGCCGGCCAGCGGGGCCAGTATGCGCAGTGCGATACGCCACCCGTTGTTTGCCGCCGACATTGTGGATATTGCCGACGAGTGGCAGCAGCAAAAGGGCAACACCTATCAGGTGTTGACGGCGGTGGAGGGTGACGCGGTACTGGTCGCAGACGGCAGGCAGTACCCGCTGCCATATACCCGCACCGTGATACTGCCCGCCAGCCTGCGCGCGTTTAGCGTGCGCGGCAACTGCCGTATTTTGTGCAGCTGGCACCCGGTGCCGGCAGACGGCCGCGGGTAAATCATCCTAAAAAAGGGGGCGCAGAATGAAACAGTACACCTTTGGCGTCGCGGTCTTCCCCGATGGCAGCGAAGCGGACGAAGCGCGCATTGAGGCCTATCTTCGACAGGCGCACGCCCTTGGCTGCGGGGAGGTATTCAGCTCGCTGCACATCCCAGAGCTGGGCTTTGCAAAAAGCCTTGCAGTGCTGGGCCGCATTGCCGGGTTTGCGCATGCGTGGGGCATGCAGGTTTCGCTGGATGTATCCGGCGCGGTGGCAAACACGCTACTAAACGATGAACCGCGGCGGCTTGCACTGCGCGCCCTTGCACCCGACTGGGTGCGCATGGATTTTGGCTTTGACGAGCAGGCCATGCTGCGGCTGGTGGGGCAGCTGGGCTTGCCGGGGCTGATGCTCAATGCCTCGGTGTTGACCCGGCAGCAGGTAGAGCATCAGGTGAAGCTGCTGCGCGCGCGGTACCCCAACTTGCAGTTGCGGGGGCACCACAACTATTACCCGCTGCCCGAAAGCGGGCTTTCTTTGGGCTTTGCGGCGCAGCGTGCGCGCCAGTATGCGGCTTTTGGCATCCCGGTGACGGCCTGTGTGGCAGCCCACCACGCGCCCCGGCTGCCGCTTGCCTGCGGCCTGCCCACGGTGGAGACCACCCGCACCCTGCACCCCGGCGAAGCGGCGCTTCAGCTGGTTGCTACCGGGGTGATTGACGATGTGCTGATTGGTGACCCGTTTGCAAGTGAAGACGAGCTTGCCGGGGTGGACCTTGCCTGCCGCGGCGGGGTGCCGGTGCTGCGGGTGCAGCCAGATGACGGGGCAACGGCGCAGGAGCGGCAGATTGCGTTTGACGCCCCGCACCATGCCCGGCCGGACGCAGCGGCATGGGCCGTGCGCTCGCAGACTTCGCGCGAAATGGCGGCACCGGGGCAACTGGTGGCCGTGCGCCTTGCCGGGCCGCGCCTGCGCGGGGATGTGATGGTGTGCAACCGCAATGCGCTGCGTTATTCCGGCGAGTTGCAGGTGTTGTGTGCCAGCCAGCCCGCTACGCTGCTGCAAAACCGTGTGGGCAGGGTAATTGAGGCGGATTTATGGAAGCTGGGGCTGCTTTGCCCCGGCAGTGATTTTAGTTTAAAGCCGGTGACAGGGGAGCAGACGGATGATACGACAATTTGAAACAGCCGACCTTGCCGCGGTGACCGCCCTTTGGAACGAAACGCTGACGGCGGACAAGCTGACGGCGGATAAACTGCGCACACAGCTGCTTTGCGACGATAATTTTGACCCGGCACTGTTTTTGCTGCACGAAGCGGCGGGCAGCCTGCTGGGGTTTGCCGTGGGCATTGTGCGCAGGGTACCTTATTATGAACGCGGGCTGCAGCAGGGCACCGGCTGGCTGCTGGCATTTGGCACCGCACCCTGTGCGCGAAAAGCCGGGGTGGCGGATGGCCTGCTGGCAGAGCTGGAAAACCGCCTTGCCCTGCGCGGTGTCACACAGCTGGTGGTGGGGCTTTACAGCCCCGGCTACTTTATGCCGGGGGTCGATACCGCGCAATATGCCGCGGCAGAACGCTTGCTGCGGCACCGGGGTTACCGGTTTGGTGCGCAGCACAGCGCTATGGCGCGCACGCTGTTTAATTATACGGTGCCCGAAGAAGTGCAAAAAAAAAGAACGCATGCCGAGGCGCTGGGTTACCGCTTTATGCGGTGCCCCGGCAGCCGGGCAGGCGAACTGATTGTATTTTTAAAGCAGTGGTTTACTGCCGGCTGGGTGCACAATGCCGAACAGCTGTTGCAGGCGGGCCTTTTGTGCCGGCAGACCTGGCTTTGCATCGACCCCGCGGGGCAGGTCGCCGGGTTTGCCGGGCGCGGTATGGGCGGGCAGGCCTGCCGGTTTGGCCCGTTTGGGGTGCGGCCAGACTGCCGCAACCTTTCTCTGGGCAGCATTTTGCTTTGCGAGATGCTGTACGACATGTCTTGTGAGGGGCTGTACCTTGCGTATTTTATGACGACCGACGCGCCGGGGGCACGGCTGTATGCCCGGTACGGGTTTGCGGCGTACCGCAGCTTTGCCGAATGCAACGCCCGGCTGCCGCTTAGCGGTGAAACGGGCGCTCGTCATCCGGCGGGCGCATGATGCTGCGGTACTCTTTCAAAATATCGCTGGGGTCAATGCCCATAATCTGGGCAATGTTCAAAAACAAAATATCAATTAAAAACAGCTGGGCATAGCGGGGAAACAGAGAGGTAATGCGGGTGACCTGCTCGACATTGGGCACCGAAATCACATAATCTGCCATCTTGCGCAACGGCGAATTGCCCTGGCGCACCATCGCCACCACCGGGCAGCCGTTTTTGCGCACATTGCGCGCGGCGCGCAAAATATCTTCTGTCAGGCCGCTGTAAGAGATGGCAATCGCAAGGTCGCGGCTGGTGGCGCTGTTGGCCACCTGTACCCCAAAGTCAGAATCCTGGTGGAAATTGCAGCGTTTGCGCAGCTTGACCAGCTTTTCTTCTAAATTGTGCGCAATGATGGAGGAGGCACCGATACCAAACAGGTAAATCGTGTCGGCATCATAAATCAGCTGTGCCAGCTCTTGAATCGATTTCATGTTATTCAGCTGCAACGCCTGCCTGCACACGTCGTTCATGCCCATCAGGTAATTTTTTACAAGGTCCTCGGTGTTGGTAAACCAGCCCATCACGCGGCGAAAATCATCCACCGCCAGTTCGTCCGCCGCAGGGGCAAGGTCAAAGCGCATCGCTTTAAAATTGTCGTAGCCCAGCTTGTGGCAAAAGCGTGTGATAGACGAAGCCGAGGTGCTGATCTCCTGTGCAATTTCGTGAATACTCAGCTTTAAGGCGTGTTCGGTATTATCCAGCAAGTACTGCGCGATAACCTTTTCCGACTTGGTGAAAGAGGGCGCGTAGACTTCAATTTTGTCTTTACAGCTCAACAGAATCACCTCTTTTTTTATTATACCTGACAGCGCGGGTAAAAAAAAGCCCGCGCAAAGCAATACAGGCAAAGAAAGGGAGAGAAAAATGCAGCAGCTTGAACAGCAGATTGCACAGCTTACCACCGAGGCTGTCAACCCGGCAACCACACAGCTTGACCGCTTGCCCACCCTTGACATGGTGAAGCTCATCAACGACCAAAACCGCACCATCACCGATGCGGTGGATGCTGCGGCACCGGCCATTGCCGGCGCGATTGATTTGATTGTGCGGCAGATGCAGCGCGGCGGGCGGCTGTTTTACCTTGGCGCGGGCACCAGCGGGCGGCTGGGTATTTTGGATGCGTCTGAATGCCCGCCCACTTTTTCGGTGCCGTTTGACAGGGTCATCGGCCTGATTGCCGGCGGAGATGCCGCCATTCGCAAGGCGGTAGAAAACGCAGAGGACGACCCGCAGCTTGCGCAGGCCCAGCTTGCGGCGTATGATATTACCCAAAACGACGTGGTGTGTGCCATTGCCGCCAGCGGGCGCACCCCGTATTGCATCGGCGCGCTGCAGGCGGCCCGGCGCTGGGGCGCCGCCACCCTGTGCGTCACCAACAATAAAAACAGTCAGCTTGCAAAGTACAGTGACATTGCCATTGAGGTGGAAGTTGGCCCGGAGGCGCTTAGCGGCTCGACCCGGCTAAAAGCGGGCACGGCGCAGAAAACCGTATTGAACCTGCTGACCACCGGCACCATGGTGCGCATGGGCAAGGTATACCGCAACTATATGGTGGATTTAACGGCCAGCAATGAAAAGCTGGTGCAGCGCAGCCGGCGCATGCTACAGCAGCTTGTGCCGCAAACAACAGGCGGGCAGGCCGCGGCTGCGTTGCAGCAGGCAGGCGGCAGTGTAAAGCTTGCAGTGGTCATGCTGGCTAAGGGCATCAGCGCTGCGCAGGCTGCAGAACTGCTTCAAAAAAACGGCGGCTTTTTGCGGCCGATACTGGAAGGGGAAGAAAAAGACGATGCTGGAATTAAAAGCGCCGATGAGCGGTAAAAGTATCCCAATGGCACAGGTACCGGACGAAACATTTGCCACCGACGTAATGGGCAAAGGGGTGGCGGTTGACCCGGCGGATGGGCTGGTGGTCGCCCCGTGCGACGGGGTGGTAACCGCGATTGCCACCACCCTGCACGCGGTTTGCCTTGCCGCCGCGGGCGACGTGGAAATTTTGCTGCACATCGGCATTGACACAGTAGACCTTAAAGGCAAGGGGTTTACCTGCTATGTGCAAAAGGGGCAGCAGGTCAAACAGGGCGAAAAGCTGATGAAGCTAGACCTTAAGCGCTGCCGCAAGGCAAACCTGTCGCCCATTTCGCCCATGGTCGTCATCGACCCTGAAAATTACGAGTTAGAGTATACCTGTGCTGACTGTACGGCCGGTAAAACAACCTTGATCACGGTGCGGTGACCCCATGCAAACACCTTGTTTTGATGCAATTTTCACCGATTTAGACGGTACCCTGCTAAACAGCAGCCAAAAAGTTGGCACACGGGATGCTGCAACAATACAAAAACTGCAAAAAGCAGGGGTGCCTGTTTATTTTGCCACCGGGCGGCACCCCGCTTTTTGCAGCCGTTATGCACAGCAACTGCAAATGCCGCTGGCAGTGGCTTGCAACGGTGCGCTGGTGTGGGATGTCGGTGCCGGGCGGCCACTGCACACGGCCGCCTTTGCACCCGGGCAATTGCGGCGGCTGTACGATTTTTGTGCACAGCGCGGCCTTGTTTACTCGGTACAAACGGACACCATGCCCTATTTCAGCAAACAGGACCCCCGGGTGGATTTGGCGCGGCACACATTTCGCATGAGTGTAAACGATGCGCCTTTTAACGGGTTTGGCCTGCGCGAAGAGCTGATAGACCCACTGGCACTGACGGTTGCAAAGCTGGCGCTGCAGGGCTTGCGCGATGCGGATTTTGCAGACCTGCAAAGCGGCTTTGCAGACTGCGCACTTTCGCTTTACCCCCAAATTGGCGCGGCGGAGATTGGCCCCGGCGGCACAAGCAAATGGCATGGCATCCTTTGGCTTGCCAAAAAAACCGGCGTTTCGCCGGGCCGGGTGCTGGTGCTGGGCGACAGTGCAAACGATGTGCCGATGCTGCGGCAGGCACCTTACACCGCGGTACCGGCCGGCGCCGCCAAAGAGGCATTACAATATGCGGGCTATGTCTGCGCAGGCCACGATGACAACCCGCTGACCAGTGCAATCCGCTATTTTTGCCCGGCGCTGCTGGGGCGGGGGTGAAACGATGGAATATTTTGTTGAAGCCTTGCGCACCCCCGTTTTGGCGCAGTGCGATGTGGCGGTGGCGGGCGGTGGCATTGCGGGTATTGCCGCCGCACTTTCTGCCGCGCGCCTTGGGGCAGATGTGATGCTGATTGAGCGCGAGTACCTGCTGGGCGGGCTTGCCACGCTCGGGCTGATTGCCATTTACCTGCCGCTGTGCGACGGGTGCGGCAGGCAGGTGAGCAGGGGCATTTGTGACGAGCTGTTTTGGCTTTCGATTCGCCATGGCCCCGCGGGCCGTGTGCCGGACAAATGGCTTCGCCCGCATTCGGCTGCGGTGCGCAGCAAGCAGCGCATGAAAGTGCAGTACGACCCGCAGCTATTTGCCCTTTCGGCAGAAAAGCTGCTGCGCGAAGCGGGTGTGCGCATTTTATATGGCAGTGCAGTGTGCGCGGCGCCGCACAGCGCAGGCGCGGTAAATGCCCTGATTTTAGAAAACAGTGCGGGCCGCACGGCGTTGCAGGCCGGTGCCGTGGTCGATGCCACCGGGGACGCGGTGATCTGCCGCCTTGCGGGGGAAAAAACGGCCCGCTGCGCACAGCAAAGCCGGCTGACGGCTTGGTATTACAGCCTGTTTGGCGGGCAAAACCGCCTGCACATTTTGGGCGAGAGCGACGAGCGCGCCGCGTTGCACGAGCCTGCGGCCGCCCAGCTTGATGGCGAGCCTTTTGACGGGCTGGACCCATGGCAGCTCAGTGCTGCGCTTGGCCGCTCACACGAGGTGCAGCGCCGTGCGTTTTTAGCCGAAGGCGGCGTGACGAATGCCCATGCGCTGACCACCCTGCCAACGCTGCCGCAGCTGCGCATGACGCGCCGCCTTGTGGGGGCAAGCCAGCCGGGGCAAAGCATTGCCAACACCCCGCAAGCCGACAGTGTGGGTCTTGTGGCAGACTGGCGCAAAACCGGCACCGTGTACGAGCTGCCGCTTGGCAGCCTGCACGGGCGGGTAAACCGCAACCTTTGGGCAGCCGGGCGCTGCATCAGCGTGCAGGGTGATTTATGGGACGTCACGCGGGTAATACCGGCCGCCGCGGTAACGGGGGAAGCCGCGGGCATTGCCGCCGCAGCGGGTGCAAGCGCGGTGCAGCCCACGCTGCAAAAGCGCGGGGTACCGCTGCACATCAGTGAAATTGAACCGCCCTTGTAAGGATATTGTAAGCCCAAAATAGTGAATACGGCGCAAGAAAAACGGGTTTTCCATTTCCAGTTAGCCAGTTTTTTGAGATTCATGGCAGCAAACTTAAGCTTCACCCAGTTTGTTACCTGAGTGAGGCCGCGATATTGTGTATAACGCATAGCGTGTTTTTCCTTAGCGTCGGCAAAGACCCGTTCTA
>JAEWRN010000016.1 GCA_023460035.1 Bacillota bacterium | reverse complement strand
TAAATTACCAGTTTTTGAAACTGCAGATGTTTCTTTTATTGTATTTTTAAATTCTTCTTTAGAATTTACTCTTGTAACCTCTAATCCTCTTGCAGTAAATTCTTGACTAGCTTGTTTTAATAAATCTAGTCTATCTACTACGAAATAGAATTTTGCGACTTTACCTCTTTTTTGAAAATAATCAGTAATATATTTGACATTATAATATGCTAATGCTGTTTTTCCTGAACCTTGTGTATGCCATATTACACCTTTCTTAATATTTTTATCTAAAGTATTTTCAATGGCTAATGTGGCAAAGAATTGTTGATATCTCATTACATGTTTTTGTATTTCAATAATTCCATCTTTATTAGATCTCTCAACATATACAATTCCATATTTTAACAGTTTTAAAATCCTTGATTTATGAAATAAAGATGTAATTAATCTATTAGTTGGGGAAGTACTACTTAAGTTAGTAGAATACTCTGGAGTTCCTTTAATTGATACATAATTATTATCTTTTAAAATATTATTTTCTTGTACATAATCTAAATCTTGAATTTTACTAAAAATAGAAGTATCTTCTTCTCTAAAACAGTTGAAAAACACATTATTATAACTAGTTGTTCCATAGAATGCACCTTCTATTGGTACACCTGAATCTTCATTATATTCTTGATTATTTGAAAATAGTAATAGTTGTGTAATATTAACAAATTTCTTAAATTTCTTATTTTTAAATCTATCATTAATTCTATTTCTCTCTGCTAATATACCTTCTCTATTATTTGGCTTTTTAACCTCTAAAAATCCTAATGGCATACCATTTATTAACATAATAACATCTGGTCTAAATTCATCCTCACCATTTTTATATGTTAATTCAGTCACAACGTTATATTCATTATTTTTTTCATCTTCAAAATCGATTAGTTTAATTCCTTTATATCCGTTAATTAAGTATTTATAAAACTGTCTCCCTAGATCATCGTTTGCTAACGAAAAAGATAACTCATTAATCAATTTAGTTATATTGTCATCTGATAACTCTAAATTATTTATTTTATTGATACTTTCTTTAAATACATTTTTAAAGATATTTGTCTCTTCATCTATTTCATTTTTATAATCTTTTAGAGATAAGTATTTATAACCTAATCTAGTGGCATGTACTAAAGCAGGAATTTTTACTCTTGTATTTTCAGAGAACTCAACCATTTTATCACTCTCCTATTTTTATTTATTAATTATCTATTAAATTGTTTTTCAAAACTTTGTTTTAATATATTTTTTATATATTCTATATCTGAATCTAAATTAACAAAGATACAACGGTCATTTGTCCATTTATATGATTCAGCTAATTCTACTACAAGTCCTTTTGGATCATTATAATCTCCAGTCATAATAACATATTTTAAGCTGTTAACTTGGAACCATAACTCGATGAAATTTTTTCCATAATTGTAAGATAAATATACAGTTGAAGTTCCTCGTTTTATATTTTCATTCAAAGATAAAATATATTCATTTAATTCTTCATATACTTTTATTAGTTCTGGTCTTGTGTTTGTCATTAATTTATTCAATTGATTTTCATCAAATGGTATTTCTTTTACTTTAGGTTCTTCTTGATAATTAATAACTTCAGTTGAATCAATCCATTCATCATCTTCTTCTATCATAAAATCTAAACCTAAGAATCTTTTTCTTTCAGCTAAATTAGGAATTATAAAATTCCATTCTTTTTCCATAAATTTAACTATTTTTAATCCTCTATCCAAAATTTCTTTTGAAGTCCAATCTTCACTTCTACTTACTTCTAATTCATTATGTGAACCATCACAAAATCTCATTTCTTTTTTTCTCTCAAATGAATAGTTTTGTAATGAACTATTAATTGTTTTAGATAATGGTAATAAATTACCAATCGTATTTGTTAATTTATGCTTATTACTATCTGTATACATACTATAGTTATTTAACCAATAGTCGTCTGTTGGAGTTTGTGGATAAATATGTTCTATAGAATAATGATCTTTTTCATCTTTTTTAAATATATCTTCTGGCAATAATCTAACACTAGATGCCATACCAGTCATCAATTCTCTTTCATATTCATATAATACATATCTTATTGATGCCCACGAATAGAATCCATTATTATTCTTAAATAATCTATCAAATTTAGTATAGATACCATTCATATTAGCAACTTTATTATCACTTAAGAAATCAATATCATTTACTTCTTTTAAAACATCAGCATAAGTAACATTATTAAAATAATAATCATGTGCTAAGTTATAGAAGAAACTATTTTTATAGGTCCCTAAATAACCATTTAATCTATAATGTAAGAATACAAATCTTTCCATGCCTTTTAAAACGGCAATTTTTTGTTCTTCACTTAAATTATTTTTAGATAATAAAACTGTTGTTAATGGTTTAAAGTTTACATATCCTAATCTATTTAATCTTTCAATATATATTCTTATATTTTTATTTTCTATTTCATGTGGATAATGTATTTGATACCAATATGGAATTAATGACTTCATACTATTTATATAATTATTTATTGTTCCTATAGTAAGTTTTTCTTTTTTACTGCTTACTTTTTCTTCTTTTTGTATTTCCTCATTATCAATGTCCTCTTCTTCGATTGATAATTCAGTATCTTCTTCTTTTATTTCAAAATTATATTCATTTGATATATTTTGTTGTGTGAAATAATCATTTAGTAAAAATGAATCATAAGTTACTTTATTAGAACGAGTATATCCAAAATACATCATCCAATGAGCTTGTAAAAACTCATTATCATTTAAAGGTTTTAATTTGTTTTTTCCTAAATATTCATATACTGTTTTCCAAGTTTCATTAATATTATTTCTAACTGCTGTTTTATTATCTTCAGGAACATCAAAGACAGTAGATAAATATATTAATCTATTTTTTAATAATTCTAAGTATGATAATCTTTTACCACGATTATTCATTGTTTCAAAGGCGATAAAAACATTAAAATCATTATCAATATAATACATATTAAATTTTAATCTTTGTGTAACTTTTTTAAATATATTTTCTAATTCATTAATTCCTTTTGATTCAACTAATTCCTTAATTTTATTTTCAAAAAATTGTTTAGATTTTGCTAAATTTAATGTATAAAAAGTTTCATCTACAGCAAGCGGATTCGAAGGTTCTAATATTCTATATTTAAAAAATTGATAGCTTGGATTATCTACTTCGTATCCAAATTTATAAGTTCTTATTGTTCCTTGTGAGTCTGGTTTTGTTTGAACTAAGTAATCTTCTTGAATTTTACTCAAAGGAATACTGTTTATAAAAATTTCATTTAAAGACTTTTCAGGATTTTGATTTATATAATAATTCACAATTTCATTAATAAGAATTATAAATGTAGTTAATCTTTGTTGACCATCAACAACATGATAAGGAACATACCCCCAGTTATCGATTAACCATTTCTCATCATTCCATTTTTCATTATTGACATAATCACTATCAAGTTTTTTTAGTGAAATCATTCCAGTATAATGATCTCTATCTGGTAATAAGTTTAATAAATCACTCCAAAATTCTTTTAACTGTAATTCTTCCCAAGAATAGCCCCTTTGATAATCAGGAATTCTAAATATTTTCTTATTAAATAAATCCTGTAAAGATAATAATTCGTTCATATTTTTTCCTCCTTATGACACTGTGACATTAAATTAAGATATACCCTATACCTATTTCTAGTGTCATTCTGTCATTTATTAATCAACTATATCACTTACTGATATATTGTAATATTCAGCTAATTTCTTAACTACTTCATTACTTAGTTTTCTACTACCTTTTTCATATTTGTTATAAGTAGATAAATCTATTTCTAAATATTTTGCTAATTCTTTTTGAGATTTATTATTTTCTAATCTCAAGTTCTTAATTCTAAGTCTCGCTCTTGCTTGAGTCTTTTCTTCTATTTCATCTAATCCTTTAGTAGGATTTTTTATATCAATAGCTATAAACTTTTGTGTATTATTAGCAACTCTAAAAGCATAGTTAGATAATTCTAATGCTTCTTTATCAGATAGCTCTGGCATATTTTCAAAAAAGTAATTTGTTGATACTTTATAAAATTTAGCTAAATCCTGTAATACACTAATAGGTACCATTCTATCACCTAATTCATAGTGTTTATATGTGGATGTGTTTACTCCTACTACTGAACATATTTCTCTTTGAGTTAGATTAAATTGCTTTCTTAACTTGCTCATATTTGTTCCTATAGTAACATCCATTGGTTTTCTCTTTTCCATAGAATTACCTCCTATTTTCCTTCATAAATTTATTATAACACAAAATTTCCATTTTGGAACATTTGATACAAAATTTGTCGAAAAAATGAAAATTTAAAAATTTTTAAATTTTTTCGTTTTATAACTTGACACTATGGAACTTATATGTTATTATTTTTATTGTAATTTCCAAAATGGAACTTTTATTTTAATATAAGATATGCCAATTTGGAACTTACAATTTGTTCTTTGACAACTAAATATAGTCGGATATTGTAAGCGCCCTATTCTGCCGGCTCGTAAAATAAATACAAGTGGTGCCTAGTGATTACCCTATTGGTACGGGAGTTATGGAATTACTAAAATTTCAGGTTTATGGGATACTCTACCCTCTTGACCTACAAGTAAAGAGAAAATACAGAAAGAAGGTTGATATAATGAATAAGAAAGAAAATTACATTAAATATTTCACTGATAATGTTGATGAAATTGAATTACCGGCATATGTATGCCAAGCTATGTTTAATTTAATGAAATTAGCAAATATGAGTGAAGAAGAAATTTATAAAAAATATAAATTCACAAATAATTGTGGTAGTGAAAAAACTGATAGAAAGGCTTTATATAAAATGCTAGTTGATATAGAAAAAATAGATCCTAGCATTCCATATAATAACTACTATTTGAACTATTTCGAATAAGGAGGTTGATATATGTCCGCAAACGAGACTTTAGAATTACTATCAAAACAATGGTGTTCTCTACAAGATTTAATGAAGTTAACTAATCTTGGAAGAAATTCAGCACTAAAAATTAGAAAAGAAATTATTACAGATTTAGAAGATAAAGGTTGTAAATTACCTTGTGGATTAATACCTATGTGTGAAGTTGTTAATAAGTTAAACATAAATATTAATTATTTACAAAATATGGTAAGGAGGGAAATTAAATGATACCTATAGAACAATTAAATACAGACATAAAAAAAGACAACATTATTGAAGGAATAATGAAGTCTAATGGATTATATTGTTTAGTTGCAGAACCTAAGGTTGGCAAATCTTTTTTAGCACTACAGATTGCCAATTCTCTAACTAACAATAAAGAGTTCTTAGGATTTAAAGTAAATCCCACTCCTGTTTTATATATTAGCACAGAACTCTCAAGTTTACAACTTAAGGAAAGATTAAATATAACGAGTTATGAGTTTTCTCCTAACTCGTTCTTCTTCCTTGAGAAAGATTCTAATCATAGATTATGTTTAACTGATGACTTACAATTAGAACTAAAAGAATTTTCAGAAATCTATAATGGTAAATTTGTTATAGTTGATATTATGTGTGGTATTGATTACGGTTATGAATTAGATATAAACAATTATAGTGATGTTATGAAAAGGATGTTTGATAAATATAGAGAACTATCTAAAAAATATAATTTAACATTTCTACTAGTACACCATTTAAATAAAGAAGGTAAAACTTTAGGTAGTACTGGTATAGATGGAAATATGAATGGTATATTAACTTTAATTAATAACAAAGATAATACCTATACATTAAAAATAATAAATAGAGATTTTGAAGAACAAAATCTTAATTTGATAAAAAATGATAAATTAATATTTGAAATAATGGATGAAGATAACACAGAACTAGATTTTAATTTATCCGCATTTATGAGATATGTAATTAAGAAAAAAGAAGTTATATTTACTCCAGCAGAAATAGTTGCTGAATTAAACTTATTAATTACCCCTTCTCGCTTTGGTAGATTATTAAATAGTAATATAAAAAGATTAGAACAAGAAGGTATATATGTTGAGTTAAATAGAACAGCTACATCTAGAAATTATAAAGCTAAGTTTATTGATCCGCTTAGTTTAGAAGAATAAGGTTTTAGGATTTATCCTAACTCACATTTTGGGCTATGCCCTAGTGAGATAAGTCATAAAATGACTAATTATGGTGGTATAATAGTATTTGAGGTGAAATCTAATGAATTTAATACAATTTTATAAAGAACACATCAAAGAAGATGAGTACTATTATTCTTTTTATAATGACCTTATTACAAATTATGAGGCAGTAAAAAAAGATTTTGAAAGTTGTTTTGGTCCTCTTAACGATGAAATGGAATATGAAATTTTTGATGACGAAGAAGCAATTGATTATTTTAAAAAATTAATACAACCAGAATGCGATTATAATAAGAACAACAATAAATATCATTTAGTTAGTTATTACTTATATAAAAATGGATATACTATTGAAGAATTCCCAAGAATATTGCAAAGACCCGAAAAGAATTTAGTTGACTTTGCATATAGCACAATTAGAGGTAGACTCATAGAGATGGGATTGCAAAGGCCAAATGGTGATGTACCATACGCTCAAAGAAAGTTATTAATATCAAAATTACATTTTAAAAAAAACACTACATTACCTATTAATCTTAATGAAGAAATAAACAAAATGTTTCAAAAAATTTCTACAAGAAGTAATGAGTTTTTTAAAATGAAAAAAGATGAACAACTACAAGAAATTGCTAATTTAATAGAAAATATGCTTTTAAAAGATGAAAAATTTTTAGAGCCGGATTATACAAAAATCTCATTTGATTATATTGATAATGAAACAATCAAAAAATATAGAAAACAAATCCAGTGTTTTAGACACGCTAAAGAACAAGCATTAGAAGAAAGAGAAGCATTCACTGATAATCAAAAAAATTTTTTAATTCACTTTGGAATAGTAATAATAACTACCATATATAATTTATTATACACTAACAACCACTAAGGTTGTTTTTTTCATATAAGGAGGTTGATATATGTATGATGGAAAACAAGTATTAAGATTTGTTAATAATTATAAAACTAAAGATTTATATCTTATAGGTAATGAAATGAATAAAAGAATTGGTACAGGTAATTATGATTCTGAAAGAACTAAATTTAATGTACATTATAAAGATATTAATAAGAGTAATTTATATCAAGAAGTTAAATCCATTTTAGAAGATAGAGACATTGAATATTCTCATAAGACTAAAACAAATATATTAAATGGTGTAACATTTACAAGTGGCCCAGAGTTTTTTATGACTCTGGGTTTACCATTTAAAGAAACTGATAGGATTTATCAATCAGGCGATAAGAAAGGTCAAAATATATTAGTACCCGATATTAAATCTAAAAATGATATTCCTTATGAAGTAACTAAATATTTTGATTGTTGTATGAAGTTTTTAGAAGATTTAGTCGGCAAAGAAAATATAGTAATGGCACAAGTTCATTACGATGAAGATACTCCTCACCTACAAGCTTACTTTTTACCTATTGTTGATCAAGTTAAAAGGAAATGTTATAAACGAGATTCAGAAGGAAATCTAATTAAAGAAAATGGTAAAACTATACTACTTAGAGATAAAGATAATAAAATTATTTATGAATCTGTTAAAGGTAACTTTTTAAATAATGATCAGTTTTGGAAAGATTTAGGTGGAAGAAATTCTTTTGCTAATATTCAAGATAAATTTAATAAGTATATAACTGATTGTGGTTATAAATTAGATAGAGGTAATATTGGAGCTAATAAAGTTCATCAAACCAAATTAGAATATAAGATAAATGAATTAAAATCTGAAATGAATAATTTATATAAAGATATTGAAAAGTATAATATTGAAATAAATAAATCTAAAGATGTTTTAGAAAGTAATATTAAAAATAATAATTTAAATATTAAGAAAAATATTATTGGATATAGTTCTAAAGATGTTGAAAAATTAATTGACTACTCTACTAATTTAGAAAGATTAAATAATATAAATAAAAACAAATTAGATTCTAATGAAAATACTATTAATAGATTATCAATGGAAAATAATTTTTATAAGAATAATAAAGAATTAATTGATAGTAAAAAATATATTTATAAACAAAATATAGAGCTGAAAAATAAAGATGATGAAATTGATTATTGGAGAAATGCTTTTAAAAAAGTATCTAGTGCTTTAGATATTAAGTTAAATAGAAAACCTATGAGATATGTAAGTGATTATATTAGTTTAGCCGATTCAATTAAAGCTGCTAATAAACTTAATAAAGAAGCAAAAGAAGCTGCTGACGAATTTCATAAGTTATTTGAATTATAGAAAGGATGTGATATTTATATCAATAAGACAAGCTAAAAATAATGAATGTACAAAAGATGGTAGAAGTTGGTATGTTGATTTAACATATAGAGATTTATTAGGTAAAAGATGCAGATACCATTCTAAAAAATTTGCTACTCGTAGAGAAGCAAAAGATCATGAAGCTGAATTTAAAGTAAAAATTAAAAATCAAACTGAATTTACTGATTTAACTTTTAAAGATTTAATACAAGAACATTATCAATACCAACAAGATAAAGTTAAAGTAACTACTCTATCAAATTATAGAAATATGATGGTATATTTAGAACCATTAGAAAATATTAAATTAGAATCTTTTAATATTAGACACTTTGAAATGTGGAGACAATTTATGAATAATAAACCTATTTCTACTAGATACAAAAATGGTGTTTATAAATACTTAAAAGCATTAATGAATTTTGGTACTAAATGGTATGATATTAACTTTGTTAAAGTTTATAATAAAATGACTAACTTTACCAATCCAAATGAAAGAAAAAAAGAAATGTTATTTTACACATTAGATGAGTTTCAAAGATTCTTATCAGTAGAAACAAATTTAAAATTTAGGTGTGCATTTCAAACTTTATTTTATTGCGGACTTAGAAACGGTGAATTAAGAGGATTAACTTGGAATGATATAGACTTTAACAGAAGCACTTTAACTGTTAATAAAAACATTGTTAAAGTCCCTGACCCTAAGACTGGTAAACCTTATACAGTTACTAGTCCTAAAACAAGTTCAAGTTATAGAACTATCCCTATTCCCAATTTCTTATTAAAAGATTTATCTGATTTATATAATGACGATGCTAATTATTATGGTTTTAGAGAATCTTGGTATGTGTTTGGTAATATTGATCCGTTATCTGCTACTACTCTATTAGATAGAAAAACAAAGAATGCTTTTATGGCTAGAGTTAAAGATATAAGAATACACGACTTTAGACATAGTTGTGCTTCTTTATTAATAGATAGTGGAGCTAATATAACTTTAGTTGCTAAATATCTTGGACACACTAAAATTGATGAAACTTTAAACACCTATTCCCACATGTATCAAAATAGACTCGATACTATAGTTAATATTATCGAATTACAAAACAGCAGATTAAATAATAATATTATTGAAACTAAACCAACTATCTTACTAGAACATAAGGAGACATTACCTGAACTAGAAGAAGAATCGTATGATTATGAAGAATATGAAATAGTAAAACCCAAAAACAAAGATGACCTAGTCCTTTAACGGACTAGGTCTCTTTTTCATTTTAAGCATTAAACGCCAATAAATTTATATGCATTTAAAAATTATATTTCTATATTTGCGCTTACTTTTTCAGATAAAGATAAGATGTTTTTTGCTTTTTCTAATAATTGTTGATATGTAATAATAGTTAGATTATGATATGAAGAATTTAATATTCTTAAATAGTTTACTTCATCTTCATTTAATTTATTTTTTGTCCCAATAAGGACAATTCCCCTAGGTTTAATAATTTTACAATTATTATTCTTTTGAAAGTCTTCTTCAGTAGTCATTTTTTCTAATTCAAAAATATAATTTTGGGTTTGTGCAATTGCTTTAGTTAATTCACTAGAAGAATAATAATTATTATGATGGCTATCATAACGAAATAATTCTACCTCTGGCAATTTAACTTCTATAACATCAATAAAATTATCTATATTTTTTGGAATACCATCTAAGATGTTTTTTGAATTTATTTTTTCCTCCTTAACAAAAGTAGCATACTCATTTCCAAAAAGCCATAAATTCTTTTTTAAAAATTTTTGTATAGACACCTCATTTCCGTGATTACCGCTAACGATTTCTTCTAATTCCATAATTGTTTTTTGTTTTTTCTTTATATCAAGTAATATGTAATAATCATCAATACTAGAAATATTTTTTTCTACTATATTCAAAAAATCATTTTTAGTTAATATTCTATCAAAATCATTATTTGAAGTTTGAATCTTATGTAATGTTTCATCTTTACACAATTCTATTTCATCTAAAAATTTTTTTAATACACTAATTGCATGAGGGTTTAAAGTCACTTCTTGTTCATTATATACATTACCTTTTGCAGTTCTTCTACATATATGCAATCCACTTGTTGTATTTCCTTTTTCAGTTTCTACAAGCCAACACCAATACTTGGCTTGACCTATATCAGACTCATATAATTTAACTTTATCTTTTATTTCAAATTCTAAAGATTGTTGTTCAACAGTATATTGTGTTTCTGTATATGTATTACCAATATCACAAAACGTTTCAGCCATTCTATAGTTACTGCCATCATCATTACTTTTTTTATCAAATGTATATATTTTTCCATCTTTTTTATAATCGTCATACTTTGGATTGAAATTACTCATAATTACACCACCTATATATAAATTTTAACTTAAAATAATTGATTGATAAAATTTACCACCTATTTTGGATAAAGAAATATTTTGCTCATTACTAAATGATAAACTGCCAGGAGCGTCGGGATATAATCCTTTTAGCGTCATAGTTATTAATCCTAATGAAACAAGTCTATTATATACATAATCAGGAACTATACTACGTCTTTTAAACTCTCCACTATATATTTTTCTTAAATAATTTATATCTTTTACAAATAACATTTTAACTATTTCTGAAAATTCACAAAATTCATCCCAACTAATTTTATTATTAATATAATTTCTAAATAAATTGGCTAACATTTTAGATTTTTCAAGTTCTACATTTCCATTTAATAGTATTAGTACCCTGCCTAATTCATCTTCCAATTTTTTAGAATTATTATCAATATTTTTTTTGTATTTATCAAGTAACTCCGGACTAATTGTTCCATCATTAAATTCTTTTATAAATTGTAATGTTTGTTTTAATAAGTTTCTATCATGAATGTTTTGGCATGTATTTTTTATACCAACTAAAAAACCAACAATTGGAAATGATTTAAATAATTCTTCATCTAATAAACTATCAATTCCATATTCCGTCAAATCACCTATTAATTCTTTAGAACCATTAAACAATGATTTTTTAAAACTTGGAATTATTTTATCCATAATTATATTCTCCTTTACTACTAAAAAACGCCAATACAAAAACTTATTAAATTAATAAGCCTGTACTAGCGCCTCTTTTTAATTCTCTTTATTAAATAATTCTTCTACAATTAAATCCCTTGAATGTAAATTATTGTTTTTACCTAATAATAAATTTTCATAGAATTTAATTAAGAAACTATTATCTTGTTTTATATTTAAATAATTATTAAAATAATTACTTCTTACTAATGCATTTCTATAATAAACTGATTTTTCTTTGAACATAGTGTTATCTACATCATATCCAAGTGATACTAAATACTTTTCTATAAATAATGCTGTAGTTCTAGTATTACCTTCTCTAAATGGATGTATTTGCCATATGCTTGAAGAAAAGTTAGTTATATTATTAATTACATCAACTATATTCATTTCATTATAGTTTTTATTTTTTTCTAATGAAATATCATAATCTAATGATTGTTCTAATAGTTTACAATCACCATAAGCAACTGAATCATTATTTAAAATTCTTTCGTGTTTAGAAAAATCTACTTTTCTAAATTCTCCAGCAAATTCATAAACATCTTTAAATAAATATTCATGTATATATTTTATATAATCTACTGATAGTTCAAAATTATCTTCTTCTAATAATTGAACTATTCTAGTAGATACTAGATCACATTCAAATTCATCTTGAATTGTTTTATCAGTTTTATCTTTTTCTACATAGTATTGTTTTAATTCGTGTTCTACTTCATAAATTGTTTTTTCACCTGTTACATTTTCTTGTAACAACTTTTCTAAATACTTAGATGGTTTTAAGTTATCAACTTCTTGAAGTCCAATAGCCATATCCCATTGTAATTGTTTTACATAGTTTTTAGGTGTTTCTGTTTCTATATAATCATTTATACTTGAATCTAATTCTCTTTCAGACATCTTAGCACCTCCACTAATAACATTATAACAAAAAAGTTCCTATTTGTCAGTATCATACACATAAAAAAAGAAATTTTAAAGTACAATTTCTTAGGTTTTATTTCTTTGACAAAATTAATGAAAAAACATAAATTTTCATTAGATTTGTCAAAAAAATTTTAACTTTTTTTAAATTTGTGTACCTAAAAGTGTACCTAAAATTACTTAATAGGTCTAAAACCCTTTAATATAAACAAAAATGGAGCCTTTCGGCTCCTTCAGGGGGTTTTGGTTGTTCACTCTCACACTATGTCCGTAAGAGCGATTAGCGTGACGTATCACGCCTATGATAATTATATAGAAGGAAACTAAAATTGTCAATGACT
>JAEWRN010000015.1 GCA_023460035.1 Bacillota bacterium | reverse complement strand
GCTCGACCATCTCGTACAGCCGTTCCCAGTTTACTGCTGCGTCTATTTTTCGCAGTAGATGATTCTGTGGTACCAGACTTTCCGTATCCACAATTTCCAACACACCGCGATCTAATTTCCCTCGCTGCAACATTCCACATCACCCATACCTATTTTACCGTTTTTAAATGAAAAAGCCCAGCTTTCGCTGGACCTTTTTCGACAGACTGAAGCGGGCAGAAGAAATTTCTTCTGCCCGCTTTTTGCTCTTTTAATACTATTATTATATACAGCTTCGCAGTGCGGTTATTCCGCTTTGGCCCCTGCCGGCTGGCGCTCGCCCTCGTAACAAAGGCGGCGAAACCCAATGGCGGCCAGTGCCGCAATTGCCATCATGGCCAGCGCATACCAGTACGCCGCACCGGCGCCAAACCAAGTCACTACCCGCCCGGTAATCAGCGGGGTCACGGTGTCGCTGCTGCCGCACACCAGCCCCACAATGCCGCCCATCATGCCGGCGTGGGCCGGGCGCAGTCCGGTGGCAATTGTGATAATCAGCATAAACAGCACCCCTAGGAAGAACCCTGCAAAGAACAGCGTGACAAAGAACACCGGCACCGATTGCAGCAATACGGCGGCCAGCAGCATGCCCAGTGCAATTAGCGCGTTGACCCACAGCACATTAATGGGCCGAAAACGCTTTAACAGGCCAATAAACACCAGCGAGCCCACCATACTGCCCACATTATAGGCCGTGAGCAGTAACCCGCCAATTGCCTCCGGGATGCCGATGCTGGCGGCAAAGGTGGTCGTGTACAGGTTAACGGTGTTGGGCACCGCGCAATAGGTTACCGCAAACAGCGCAAGCAGCAGCCAGCCGGGTATTTTTGCGCGCAAAAACAGCGGGTTTGCCGCGTGCCCGCCCTCTTGTGCCAGCTGTTTGGTGTCCGGCACCTCGGCAAACGGCAGCACGGCCAGCAGTACAACGGCAAGGCCTGCAAACAGGTAGTACACGCTGTAAAACGGCAGGCCCAGCGGCAGCAGAATGCTCATCAGCAGCGGGGGCAAAAAGCAGCCCGCGCCAAAAAAGGCCTCGCCCGCGCTCATCGCGCTGGCGTACCCGGTGGGGAACGCGCCGCTTAAGATTACCGGGCTGCACGCGTCCTGCGTTGAAAAGCCAATGCCACCCAGCACACTTGCCACCAGCGCCACCGCATAGTTGGTCGTCATGGGTAGGCCCACAAAAAAGCACAGCAGCAGCACAAGGCCCAGTGCCTGCACCGGCTTTGGCCCCAGCTTTTCAACCAGCAGCCCCATAAACGATACCGTAATTACACGGCCCAGCGCAAACCCGCTGCCCAGTGCGGCAACCGCCGCAAGGGTAGAGCCATAATGGGTAATCAGGTGGGTCATACTGCTGCCGATGGTAATACAGCCCGCACCGGTCAGCAGGTACATTGCAAATACTTCAAACGCCGCAAGGGCCCTGCGCTTTGTCATTGCCGGCACCCCCCTTGCGCCGCGGCGCATTGCTTATTTTTGGTCAAACGGTACATGTTGTTACACCCTTTCTTGTGTTGCCCCAAAGGGGCACAGGGGGACAAAAATGCCGCCCCCCTTGTTCGTTCCTGGGGAGACGGCATTTACGCAAACCCATTGCCCGCCCTGTCGCAGCGCACGGCCACACCGGCTGCGCTGCCCCAGCCGGCAGAGGGGCAGAAAACCTGCCCGGCGTACCCCCGCACGGCTGTTGTGACAGTATTATACCACGCCGCCGGGCCGCGTATCAAACAAAAAGCACCGCTTCTCTGCTTTTTGTGAAAACACGGCAATTTGCTGCACCGGTTTTATGCAACTTGTACGGCGGCACACCGCCCAAAAAACGGGGCTTTTGCATTGACAAACCGGCATTGCGGGGGTAGACTTTAAATGTATGACCCTTTTTGTGGTCTTTTTTGTGTAAACCACCTTACAGGAGGCTGTTGTTTTTTATGAAAAGTAACGTGAGAACCCGGTTTGCCCCAAGCCCTACCGGCTATATGCATGTGGGCAACCTGCGCACGGCGCTGTATGCGTATTTAAAGGCGAAAAGCTGTGGCGGCACCTTTGTGCTGCGCATTGAGGACACCGACCAGGAGCGGTATGTCGAAGGCGCGGTGGATATTATTTACAACACGCTGCGCGAAACCGGGCTTCTTTGGGACGAAGGCCCTGATAAGGACGGCGGCTACGGCCCTTATATTCAAAGCGAGCGCATGAGCATGTACCTTGGCTATGCAAAGCAGCTGATTGAAAGCGGCCACGCGTACTATTGTTTTTGCGACAAGCAGCGGCTGGACGAAATGCGCACCATTCAAAAGGCCAGCGGCCAGCCCCCCCACTACGACGGCCATTGCCGCAACCTTTCTGCCGAGCAGATTGCGCAAAACCTCGCCGCCGGCATGCCCTACGTCATCCGCCAAAAGATGCCGCGCACGGGCACGACCAGCTTTGAAGACGTGGTGTACGGCCACATTGAAGTGGACAACAGCGAGCTGGACGACCAGATTTTGATCAAGACCGACGGCATGCCCACCTACAACTTTGCCAACGTGGTCGACGACCATTTGATGGCCATCAGCCATGTCATCCGCGGCAGCGAATACCTGTCGTCCACCCCGAAATACAACCTGCTGTACGAGGCATTCGGCTGGGAAAAGCCGATTTACATTCACTGCCCGCCGGTCATGAAGGACGCGCAGAACAAGCTGTCCAAGCGCAACGGCGACGCCAGCTACCAGGACCTTGTGGCAAAGGGCTATTTGACCGAAGCCATTTTGAACTACATTGCGCTGTGCGGCTGGAGCCCGAAAAACGAGAACGAAATTTACTCGCTGCAAGAGATGACCGAAATTTGGGACGAGAGCGGCATCAGCAAATCGCCCGCCATCTTTGACCCGGAAAAGCTGCGCTTCATGAACGGCGAATACATTCGCCGCCTGTCGCCGGAGGCCTTTTACAAGATGGCCCTGCCCTGGATCGACGAAGCCGTGCACACCCCCTGCGACAAAGTGCTGCTGGCCCATGTGTTGCAGACCCGCTGCGAAGTGCTGGGTGACATCCCCGCACAGCTGCCGTTCATCGACGCGGTGCAACCGCACGACCTTGAGCTGTATGTCAGTAAAAAGATGAAAACAAACGCCGACACCGCAAAGGAGGCGCTTGCGGCGCTGATCCCCGTGCTGGAGGCGCTCGGCGAAGCCGACTGGACGGTGGAGAAAATTCACGAGGCCTGCTTTGCGCTGATCACCGAAATGCAGGTGAAAAACGGCTGGATGCTGTGGCCGATGCGCATTGCGCTGACCGGCATGCAGTTTACCCCCGGCGGCGGCATTGAAATTGCCGCCGTGCTGGGCCGCACCGAAGCACTGCGCCGCCTGAACGCCGGCCTTGCCGAGCTGGGCTGACCGGCCGGTTTGCTCCGTTTGCCATTTTAAAAAGCTATAGTCTAAAAAGCCCCGGTGCGCCGGGGCTTTTTTTGCAAAATTTTAGAAATTTGTTATTTTTTATCTGTTTTTCGTAATATCCCGCAGCCATGGCCCGTTACATAGCATAGTGCCGTCGGTTTTGCCGGGGTATCCCTTTTACCCGGTGCCGGCCGCTTTACTTTATGCTTTATTTTGGAGTATAGTAAACAAGAAAACGAAACGAAAACATGCGGCATGCCCGCGCCGGGCCGCGCCGCAGGAAACGGAGATCTTGCATGAAACGTCTGTATGCCCTGTGTCTTGTACTCGCGTTGTCCCTTTCGCTGTTCGCAGGCTGTGGCGACAGCAGCTCCTCGCTGCCGCCCTCTTCCACCGAAGCCCCGGTAGCCACCGCCACCCCGGAGCCCACCGAGGCCCCGTTTGACGGCCAGCCGCTGACCGGCGAAGCCAAAGACGCCGACTATGTTGCCGAGCGCCCCGTTGCCATTATGATCAACAACCGCTCGGACAGCCGCCCCGCCCGCGGGCTTTCGCAGGCGGACGTGTTGTATGAGATCATGGTCGAAGGCGGCATCACCCGTTTCATGGCGCTGTTCCCTAACTACCAAGACCTCGGCGAAGTGGGCCCGGTGCGCTCGGCCCGTGACCAGTTCTTTCGCCTGGTGCGCCCGTTTCAGGCACTGTATGTGCACATTGGCCGCAGCGGCATCACCCAGCAGTATATGGACGACAACGACTATGGCGATTTAGATGTCAACGGCCTGAATGTCACGATTGCAACCCGTGACGACAACCGGCTGGGGCAGGGTTTCCCTGTTGATGCCACGGCCTACACCACCGGCACGATGATCAGCAACTATGTTGACAAAAACAATGTCGATATGACCCGCGCGCTGACCAGCCCCATTTTTGACTTTGTCAATTACAACGAATCCCCCCGCACGCTGAACGGCGACGATGCCGCCAGTGTCAACATTGTGCATTCGTCCAGCTACCGCACCAGCTTTACTTACGACGAAGCCAGCGGCAAATACCTCACCAGCCTGTACTCAAAGGCGGGCTATACCCCGATGGTGGACGAGGCAAACGGCGAGCGCATTGCGTTTGAAAACGTGATTGTGCTGTTTACCGACATCACAAACTACCCGTACCCCGGCGGCAACGAGCACGGCGACCCGGGTTACAAAAAAGTCGATTATGATTTTGGCGGCCTTGGCTATTACATCAGCAACGGCAAGATAGAAAAAATCCGCTGGACGAAGGGCCCCACCGAATATCCCTTAATGCTGCAGGACGAAGCGGGCAACAGCCTGAAAGTCAACTGCGGCAAAAGCTACATCGCCGTGGTCAGCCTGAACGAATACGACAACTTTGCTTACACCGGCCTTGGCGGTGACGCCACCAGCGGCGGGGTACAGCAAAGCTCGTCCGACGCGGCTGCGGCACAGCAGGCCGAGGCGGCGGCAGACGCGGCGGACGCGGCAGATTGATTGCCGCCCGGCAGCCCGGCATTTGCTGACTTTGTTCTGATAACTTAAATTTCACCTTCCCCCGCGGTTTACAAAGGCGGGGGAAGGTTTTATAATAAAATGCGGGCGCGCGGCTTTGTCTTGCGTCACTACACGATGCCGGTGTAAGCTGCCGGCAGAATCAGGAGCGCTTTTCTATGAACAAACGTCTCATTGCATTACTGCTTTGCCTTGTCATGGCTGCCACTGCCCTCGCGGGCTGCGGCGGGGCCACCTCTTCTTCTGCTCCGGCACCCACCCCAGCACCCACCGCAACACCCGAGCCCTATGACCCCAACCCGCTGACCGGCGAGGCCAAAGGTGCCGATTACGTGTCGGTGCGCCCGGTTGCCATCATGATTAACAACATTGCGCAGGCCCGGCCGCAGCGCGGCCTCAACGACGCCTCTATTTTATATGAGATTATGGTCGAAGGCGGCATCACCCGCTTTATGGGCCTGTTTGAAAACTATGAAACACTGGGCGACGTTGGCCCCGTGCGCTCGGCACGCGACCAGTTCTTCCGCCTGATTATGCCGTTCCAGCCGCTGTACGTACACATTGGCCGCAGCGGCATCACCCAGCAGTACATCGACGACAGCGATTACGGCAACCTGAATGTCGACGGCGACGCGGCGGGGCAGATCATCTACCGTGACCAGAACCGCTTAAACCAGGGATTTGCGTATGAGCACACCGCCTACACCACCGGCGAACTGCTGAGCGATTATGTCAAAGACA
The DNA here is from genome assembly GCA_023460035.1 of Bacillota bacterium. Taxonomy (GTDB): domain Bacteria; phylum Bacillota; class Clostridia; order Oscillospirales; family Ruminococcaceae; genus Pygmaiobacter. Next base: position 62,312 of record JAEWRN010000015.1, on the reverse strand, counting down.
ACGACATTGACATGAGCCGCGGCCTGACAAGCCCGATTTTTGATTTCGTCGATTACCGCGAGCCCGCCCGCACCTTAAACGGGCAGGACGCGCTGAGTGTCGGCATTGTGCACTCCACCAGCTACCGCACCTATTTTGACTATGACGCGGTGAGCAACCAGTACCAGATGAGCCAGTACAACTCGCACACCGGCGCCATCACCGAAACCGCGGACGAAAACACGGGCGAGCGCACCAGCTTTGACAACGTGCTTGTGCTGTTCACCGATATCACCACCTACCCGTACCCGGGCGGCAACATTGACCCGAAAACCGGGTTGGACAAAGGCGACCCCGATTACAAAAAGGTCGATTACGACTTTGGCGGCGTTGGCTATTACATCAACGGCGGCAAGGCCGAAAAAATCCGCTGGACCAAAGGCGCCACCCAGTATGCGCTGATGCTGCAGGACGAGGACGGCAACAGCCTGAAAGTCAACCGTGGGCGCAGCTATGTGGCGATTGTCAGCCTGGACGAATACGACAACTTTAAAATTGAAGGTGCCGACGGCAGCGCGACAAACGACTCGGTGAGTGTTGACCCCAACGCCGCCCAGCAGGAAGCCAACGCCGAAAACGCAGCCGAATAAAATTTCACATTTTGCCTGCCCGCCCCCTACCGTGGGGCATCCCCCGCTACCGGGCGGCAGGCCGCCAAAATGGCAGCACGACGGGCGGTTTTAACGCCCGTCGTTTTGCGTTGCCCCTTTTCAATACACTTTGCCCGCCTTTACAAAGCCTGCGTTTACCGATATAATGGTAAGCAAAGCAATCGGCAGCTGTGACTGCCGTAAAATCAGGAGAAATGTCATGAAAAAACGTCTGCTATCTCTGTTGCTCGCCACTGTGCTGGCAATGGGGGCCCTTGCCGGCTGCGGCGGCAGCAGTACCCCCTCTTCCGCAGGGCCCACCGAGCCAACCCCTACCCCACAGCCGGTAACGGCTTACAATTATAACCTGCTGACCGGCGAGGACAAGCCCGCGGATTTGCCGGACGGGCAGCGCCCGGTCGCCATTATGATCAACAACGTACAGGCCGCACTGCCGCAAACCGGCATCGGCTCTGCCGATGTGATTTATGAAATGGAGACCGAGGGCGGTATCACCCGCATGATGGCCGTGTTTTCAGACTACACCAAAGTACCGCTGGTGGGGCCTGTGCGCTCTGCCCGCGACCAGTTTATTCAGTTTGTGCTGCCGCTCAACGCGATTTTCGTGCACATCGGCGGGTCGACCTACGCAAACGAAATGCTGAACTATTATAAGTACCAGGACATCGACGGCATGTACCTTGGCACCACCTCGTTCGTGTTTGACGAAGAGCGTTACAAAACCAAAGCACAGGAGCATTGCTGGTACACGAACGCCGATTTAATTCAAAGCGGCATTTCCACCGTGGGCACCATCCCCACCACCGGCACGCTGACCCCGTTGTTCCAGTTTGCCGCAAAAGGCAGTGTTGCACTGCCCAGTGCCGCAAAGGAAATTGCGTTCCGGTTTTCCGGCTATGGCGACGCGGCGTTTCACTATGACACCGACACCGGGCTGTACCAAAAAAGCATTTACGGCTCGCCCCAGCTGGACGTTGGCACCGGCGCGCAGCTGGCGTTTCAAAACGTGTTTGTGTTGTATGCCACCGTGGGCCACAAGCCAGACACCGAGCTGACCGATTTTGACCTTTCTTCCGGCAAAGGCTATTACTTTACCGGTGGCAATTACACCCCGGTTACCTGGAGCAAAGACAGCGACGAAGCCCAGTTAAAATTGTATGATGCCAACGGCAAAGAGCTGGCCGTGGCACCGGGCAAAAGCTATATCGCCGTTGTCTCTACCGCACAGGAAGCTACCCTGACCATCGACGGCGTTTCACCCGCGGCCCCCACGGCAACGCAGACCCCCAGCGCCTGATTTTTTAAAAACGGTTGCATCCCATGGTTGCCGCCGTTTTTTTATGCCATACGCGGCCCCCGCGCCGCCTATTTTGATTGTAGGGATGTGCTGTCATGTCTATGATGAAAGCCTATATTGCCGATTTTCGCAAGGATTATAAAAAAAAGCTGCGCTGGTTTTTGGTGCTCAACGTCGCGCTGCTGTTTTCTGCCGCCGGCATCAGCCTGTTTAAAACACCCAACCACTTTGCCATCGGCGGAACCAGCGGCCTTGCCATTCTGCTCGCCAAAATTTTCCCGTGGCTCAACGTCAGCGGTGCCATGGCGCTCGTCAACCTGCTGCTGCTGGTTTTGGGGTTTGTGTTTTTGGGCCGCGGCTTCGGCGGCGCCACGGTTTATGCCACGGCGGCACTTTCGGTTTATGTGGCGCTGTTTGAAAAGTTGGTGCCCCTTGCCGCGCCCATGACAAACGACGCGCTGCTAGAGCTGCTTTGGGCCGTCATTCTGCCTGCGGTGGGCTCTGCGATGGCCTTTAACATCGGCGCGTCAACCGGTGGCACCGACATCGTCGCGATGATTTTATCCAAATACACGTCCATGGAAATTGGCAAGGCATTGCTTGCCTCCGACTTTTTAATCACGGCCGCCACCTTCCCGCTGTTCGGTGCGCGCACCGGGCTGTATTCGATGCTGGGCCTTTTAATGAAAACCTTCCTTGTCGACATCGTCATTGACGGCATCAACTCGCGCAAGTATGTCACCGTCGTCTCTGCCCATGCAGAGCAGGTCAAAACCTTTATTCTAAAAGACCTGCACCGCGGGGCGACCCTCACACAGGCAGAAGGCGCGTTCAGCCACCGGGCAGAGCAGGTCATTACCACCGCCCTCACCCGCCGGCAGGCCGTTTTGCTGCGCAATTATATCCGCAGCATTGACCCCCACGCCTTTATCGCCATTGTCAACTCGTCTGAAATCATCGGCAAAGGGTTCCGCGAAATCTAGCCGTTTGCAGGCGTTGTTTTACAACAAAAAACGGCTGTTGCTCCACTTTCTTTTCAAAAGCAAAAAAGGGGGTAAAGCGTCGAATCAGTTGCCATTTTGCCCAAACCCGCCTTATTTTTTTGGCTAAAGCTCTTAATTTGTTTATTTCATTTGACAACCAGCAGGCGGGCGGGTACACTTATTTTATATGATTTTGTGGGCAGTTTTTGCCAAAAAAGCCGGGGTTGTTCCCGGCTTTTTCGCCCACGTGAAGGGGGTTTCCTATTTTGAGTGTTACCGTGACCAATCGCCCATTTGGCACCCTTGCCGACGGCCGTGAAGTTACTGCTTATACCCTTACGGACGATGGGGGCATGCAGGTAACCGTGCTGGATTATGGCGGGATTATCCAAAATATTCTTGTCCCCACGCCGGGTGGCGCAGTGGATGTTGTTTTGGGGTTTGACAGCCCGCACGGGTACCAGAATGTCGACGGTTACCTTGGCGCGCTGATTGGCCGCAACGCCAACCGGCTGGGTGATGCCTTTATTGAAATTGACGGCTGCCGCTTTGCGCTGACCGCCAACGAGGGCACAAAGCAGCTGCACGGCGGGCTTGCGGGCTTTAACCAAAAGCTGTTTGACGTTTCGGTGATCGAGGGCGGCATTGTACTGCGGTGCGAGAGCATGGACGGCGAGGAGGGTTACCCCGGCACACTGTCGCTGACCGCCAGCTATACGCTGCAAAATGGCAACGCGCTGTCGCTGGATTATTTTGCGAGTTGTACCAAAGACACCGTGGTCAACATTACAAACCACAGCTATTTCAACCTGAACGGCGGCGGCGACGCCATGCAGCACACGCTGCGGCTGAACGCCAGCCGCATGACCCCGATGGACGCGCTTTCGCTGCCCGACGGCAGCTTTGCGGCGGTGGCCGGCACCCCGTTCGACTTTACTACCCCGCACACGCTGGCACAGCGCATTGACACCGATGACGGCCAGCTGGTGTTTGGCCACGGGTACGACCACAATTTTGCACTGGACCGCCCCGCGGGCGCACAGGGCCTCGCCCTTGCCGCCGTGCTAACGGGTGATAAAAGCGGCATTGTGATGGAGTGCACCACCACCTGCCCCGGCATTCAGCTGTACACCGCAAACTTTTTGAATTCGGGCGATATTGCGGGCAAGGGCGGCGCGCCTTACCGCCCGCGCCAGGCCGTCTGCCTGGAAACACAGTATTTCCCCAATGCAAACATCTGCAAAAACTTCCCCAGCACCGTGCTGCGGGCGGGCAAGGCCTACCACGAGACAACGGTCTATTCGTTTTCACACCGGTAACCATGCGTCTTTTCCCTTTGCGAAAAACACAATCGAGAGGATGTTGTTATGAACAAACGTAATTATGGCCTGATGACCGCTGTCGCAATGATTGTCGGCATCGTGATTGGCTCAGGTATCTTTTTCAAAAGTGATAATGTGCTGGTGCTCACCGGCGGCAATGTGCTGGACGGTGTGCTGGTGTTCTGCGTCGCCGCCATTGCCATTGTATTCGGCTGTTTGAGCTTCAGCCAGCTTGCACTGCTCAGCGACAAGCCGGGCGGCGTCATCACCTACGCAGAGGAGTTTACCTCGATGCGTTTTGCCTGCGCCAGCGGCTGGTTTGAAAGCTTTTTGTACTATCCCACGCTGATTGTTATCGTCAGCTGGGTGGCGGGCATTTACGCCGGCATTCTGTTTGGCTGGGAAAACACACTGGAACAGCAGACCCTGTTTGGCCTTGCGGTTGTCGTGGTGCTGTTTGCCCTCAACCTGCTGTCGGCAAAGCTGGGCGGTTATTTTCAAAATGCCACGCTCGTTTTAAAAATGGTACCGCTGATTATTATTGCCGTCGCGGGCTTTGCGTTTGGGCAGCCGGGCGAAGCCATTGCGGCACACACGACCTCTATTGGCCCCGCCGGCCTGTTTGCGGCCATTCTGCCCATTGCGTTTTCGTTTGACGGGTGGATTTGCGCGACCAGTATTTCGCATGAAATTCGCGACAGCCAAAAAAACCTGCCGCGCGCGATGATTTTTTCCCCGTTGCTAATCTTGGCCGTTTATGTCGCGTATTTTGTGGGCATTTCGGCGCTGGTTGGGCCGGATAAAATCATGGAGCTGGGCGACGCGCACGTGGAGTTTGCCGCCGCAAAGCTGTTTGGCGCCGCGGGTGCAAAGGCCATTCTGGTGTTTGTGCTGATTTCGGTGCTCGGCACGGTCAACGGCCTCATTCTCGCCGCCATCCGCATGCCGTACTCGCTGGCACTGCGCCGCATGGTACCCTGTTCGGACACGCTGTCAAAACAAAGTACCGCACTGCGCGGCATGCCGTTTGCCAGTGCCATGGTTGTGTTTGGGTTTTCGTTGGTGTGGTATGTGCTGCATTATTTTTCAACAAAATACAACCTGCTGCAAAACAGCGATATTTCTGAAATCGCCATTGTGGTGCACTACCTGATGTTCATTGGGCTGTATGTCACCGTGATGCGGCTGACGGCGCAGGGGCGCATTAAAAACAAGTTCTACGGCTATGTTGCCCCGGTGTTCGCAACCATCGGCTCGCTGATTATGCTGGTGGGCGGCGCACAGAACAAGTTGTTTGTGTTCTACCTTGGCATTGATGCCGTGGTCATTCTGGCTTCTGTGCTTTACTTTAACTTCCACAAAGCTGAAATTCACACTGTGTAACACGGTTCTCATTCGGTAATTTAAAATAGCCGCCGGGTTTTAAGCCCGGTGGCTATTTTTTTGTTTTCTTTGTTTTTTATTGTACAGTTTTCCACAGCCGGCACTACCGGTGGTGGAAAACCCGCCGTTTTTTACTGCCGCTGCATCACAAGAGAACGGTTGTCAATCGCCCGCATGGTGGCCAAAATGCCGTCAAGGTGGTCGTACTCGTGCTGAATCAGCTCGGCAAAATCGCCCTCAAACTCCTGCCGGCACAGCTGCCACTGCTCGTCGCGGTATTCCACCGCACAGCGGCGAAACCGGCGCACTTTTACCCGCAGGCCGGGAAACGACATGCAGTCGTCCAGCACCTCCATCTGCTCGGGCCCCAACGGGGTGAGCACGGGGTTAAAAAACACGATGCGCCGGGGGCCTGCCTCCAAATAGATCAGCCGCAAAAACACGCCGATTTGCGGCGCGGCAATGGCGCGGCCAGCCCCGTATTTTTTGCGGTAGGCAAACAGGGTGTCCCTTAAATCCTGCACCGTACCCGCCAGCGCGGGCAGCTGTTCGCGCTGCACCGGCTCGCTGGCGTCATACAAGCGCTCGTCCCCCAGCAGTAAAATTTCGCGTTTCATCGTTTGCCCCTCTCTCCGCGGCCCACAGGGCGCCGCTGCGTATGCTATTCCTTCAGTGCCTATTGTTCTGCCGTCACACGGTCCACCGCCTGCAACAGGTCTGCCAGTGGCAGAGCACCGCTGACAAGGTATTTTTCGTTAATCACAAGGCTGGGCACCACATGAATCCCCAACTGCACCGCGCGCTGCAAATCGGCTTGCAGGTCTTCTTTTGCCGCCCTTGCGGTGAAGGCTGCACGCCACGCCGCCACATCAATGCCCACCTGCCGTACACAGTCGGCTAAAACTTCCTCTTCTTCCACATTGCGGCTGTCTACAAAAAATGCTTTTTGCAGCGCGTCAAACAAATCCCAATAGCCCGCCTGCCCCGCCACCTGCTTTGCGGCCTCGCAGGCCAGCAGCGCGGGGGTGGAAATGGGGAACAAAAACGCTGCTTTGCGCATCCCCTCTATATTAAAACGATGCGCATCGTCGTTTTCATTCGCGTGGGCCCAGTGGCCCAAAATTTCTTCTTTTGCCTCTTCGCGCGAGGGGAAGGACTGCTCGAACTCGGCGGCACTGGGCAATAGCGCAAACGAGCGGTGCTGCAGTTCAATTTCAGGGCGCAGCGTTACCAGTTGGCGCATGCGGGGCGAAAACGCAAAGCAATAGCTGCACAGTACGTCGTGAAAAAATTCAATTTTTATTGCACCCATAGTTGGTTTCTCCTTTGTATTAAAGTTTGTGTCATCTGCAAAAGGGGGCGTGCCCCCGTCATCTTGTTATTCCTACCAAAATACTGGTATTGCCTTATTCTATCACCCAAACCCCGCCGCTGCAAGGGGCGGGTGCCATTTGCTTTGGTTATAGCGAAGCCTTTTTAACCTACAAAAAGATCTTTTACCCTCATTTGGGAACATTTTACCTGCGTTTCATGACAATTTTGTTGAATTTGAAACATAGAGCTGCTATATTAGGTTTTGTTTGGTAATATTTAACATTTTTGTTCTTAATCTGCTCTCGACGCGTGGGTCAGAATAAGATAAAATAAGTTAAAAGAAATGGAGTGTAATCATGAAACGGCTAGTCAAGAAAATAGGAATTACTATTTTATCCATGGCATTAATCGTTAGTCTGTCTACAACTGTATTTGCAGCAAATGATCCTGTTGGAACGGCCATTCCAAGAAATAGACCTCTTCATATCTTAAGTGAAATGGACAATCGCAATGAATGCCTCAATGCATTTACTTCCTCTGGTATTGTGTCAGGAACCTACGTAACGACCTTTCAAGATAAAACAGCATATGATAGTTCTCATGCTTTTCGTTATACTACCAATGTTAATACAGGATGGTTATCATTGGTTTGCGATTTGAATCCTTCCTATTACGTTGGTCGTAGTTCTCAAGGGTATGCTATGTTTCAAAGTAGAGGTACACAAACTATAACCTATGATTCAACATTTTCCTACGCAGTCAGCACTTTTCACTTTCAATTCCAATCGGCCCCCACATCGACAACTTATTATTGCTTAGAGCGGAGTGGCCAATCAACAGGATATCCTAGAAGCTATTATTGTACTTTTTCCAATCACAATGATTATATTAGCCAAGAGTGGTATGTGCTCACTTTCTAATGTTTATTCTATAATGAACAATCCGACAATAAGTTGTTCTTTCCATTATAGTTTTAAAAAAAGAAAGGTCTTTTCATGAAAAAATGGGTTTTACTTTCCATCTTATTGTTATTTGTGCTGACCGCCTGTTCCCCCCCGGCATCGGCACCCCCTGCGACAGTGCCCACCAACCCCAGTGCGCAGGCCATCACGATGGTCACCGGGCCGGACGGCCTTTCGAACTGTTGTACCGACAGCGGATACTACAAGGTGGAAGTTTCCGCCGGGCTGGCACGGGTTTATTATATTGATTTTGCATCACAGCAGCGCGTCGTGCTTTGCAACCGGCCGGAATGTACCCATACCGACGCTACCTGTACCGGGGTCATTGACCGCTGGGCTGCGATTTTTAAAGTCGGCGACAAACTGTACCTGTATTACCCCGAAGTTTGGGCAGAACACCCTGACCAAACTTCGTGTGCAAGAATTGAAAGCATGAACCTTGACGGCAGTGGCCGTGAACCGTTTTATTCGTTTGATGCAAACGAGGCTGTTTCCTATGGAATTGCGACTGATGGCGCCGCCTTGTACTTTACAAGGCAGACGACCGAAGCTGAGAACGACGAAATAGTGCAGCGATATGACCTTGTAAGGCTGGACCTTACCACCCGCCAGCTTTCGGTTATAAAGAAGAATCTGTTACCCATAGAGGCCCCTGTGGGTGGGGATGGGGATTGCTTGTTACTTAAAAAGATCAAAGAAACCCAGCCGGGCGTGTTGCAGCACAGCGTTACCGCACTCAATGTCAACACCGGCGAAGAAAAGGCCCTTGCCGCATGGCAAGGCAATCGCATTGGTTCAGCCGTCTTTCAAGCTACACTGTACCAGCTGGATTTGCAGCAGGGCACGCTGCAAATGACGACACAAACCGGCACGACCACCGTTCACTTACAGGGCGCGCCGGCCAAGGTGGATGCAACACTTACCCTGGCCGGCCGGTGGGGGGATGACCTCTATTTTTTTGTAACCAGCCCAGATGGGGCCGGCAGTGCGAAAGAATACAGCTATTGCATCGACTGTAAAACAGGTGCCGTTTTGTCGCTGACACTCGGCTACCAGCTTGTAATTGACGGGGATGTTTGCCCTTACTACGATTCTATTTTAGGCAAAGTGGGGCAGGACCTGCTTGTTATCTGCGGCGGCAAAAAGGTGACGTTTATCGCCACCGGGCCCGGTGGCGAACCGGTTGAACAACAGGGCTACGAGACCAGTTATGCGCTGATCCCGCAGGACGATTTTAACCAAAATAATGATGCAAACAAAAAAGACATTCAGATTGTGGACCCCGTGCTGTATTGACCGCCTTTGTGCCGCGGCGCGGCATACGGCCTGTTTGATGAGTTCTTGTAAAAGCGGGTGGGGCTTGCTGCAATTATGTAGCAAGCCCCACCCGCTTTGTGCGCTATCAGGCGTTCACTTATAAGCGTTAATTATATTTGTCCAGCTGCTTGCGGGACGATTCCACCATATCCAAAATTTCTTCAAAGTAGCCGGTGATCTCTTCCCGCTTGATGTCTTTGTTCATGCTGATCTCTTTTGCCTGCCGGATTGCCTCTTCTGACGCTTCAAGCTGTTTGCGGTAAAGCTCGTCCAGCTTACCCACGGTGCTGCGCTTGATTTCACTATAAATCTCGTCCACTTTACTCAGCACACTTGGGGTGATTGCATCGTACTCCTTTATAATATTGCCAAGATAGTCCTCTTGTTTTTTGCTGACGGTCTTTTGCCGCACAAACCCTGCCACTGCCTGCCCCACTAAAAAAAGCGGGCCAATATTCTCGCTGGAAAAGCCCAGCACCTCGGTGACAAAAAACATTGTCGTGTCAACCGCCGTCCAGCCAATATCTGCAATACAATCGACTATTTTGGTGTTAATGCTACCAAACGACGAGCTGGAAACGTCGCTTGCAAAGCTTTTTGATGCGGTTTCAAGCAGGTCGGTGATGTCTTTGTTGTGGCGCTCCACACAAACCAGCATGGCCTGCCGAATGGTATCCATCATGTAAAACTGGAAATGGCGCTCAAGGTCATTGACCGACACCGTGGGCCGTATTTGCTGAATTTCAGTTTTCAGCCTGGCCATAAAATCTTCCATCCAGCCCTTTGCTTCTACCTTCATTTTGTCAATTTCACCGGCAAGCGCCGCTTTGTGCCGGTCAATGCTGCCCAGCAATTCGCCGTTCTGGTTGCGGCAGGCCTCTTCACTTGCCGCCAATGCACTGGCATCGGTGTCCAGTGAATTTTTCAGCAGGTTGACCCGCAGCGTAATCTCTTTCAGCAACATACGGGTCAGCGCAATGCTTCTGGTCGACTTAATGATGTCCTTCTGGAAAATGATATCGTTTTTCAGTGCATTTTCAAACTCCAGATACCCGGCTTCCAGATAAGTGGCCAGCTCCGGCTCCGGGCGCTTTAAATTCAGCTTTCTGCACAGCTCGTCCAGCGCACTGACGGCAAACACCGAAATATCCGGGCTAATGCTTGCCGCGCGCTCTGTGGTGAGTTTTCTGACCTTTTCAATGTTTTCTACCGTTTCCAACGTATCGGCCATGTTGAGGACCAGAAAAACGCGGGAAAAGCTTTGCGGCAAAACAAAAGACGAAATAAAGGTTTGCTCTGTCAGCGAAAGTGGTGCGCGCGCAGAAAGCACATAAACCAGGGCATCCGCATTGATCAGGTAGTCTGCCACCTGCTGGTCAAACGACTTCATAATCTCCCCAATGCCCGGCGTGTCGATGATTGTGATGTTTTTTAAAATATCCGCATTCTCTTTTATTTCAATATAATCCACCGGGGCAGGCAGTTTTTCCATCACCTGCTCTAACACTTCTCTGCGCAATTCGGTTTTGTCTAAAAATGCTCTTTTTTTGTTTTGCAGCACAGCCTCTGCGCCCGGCGCATCGGCATAAGAAAGCCGGTTGATGGTGACCGTCTCCGGCGTAACGGCTGTCGGCACAATGTTTTCGCCCAGCAGCGCATTGATCAAAGTAGACTTGCCCCGTTTAAACTCGCCGATAATCACCACGTTAAACGTGTCATGCAGGCGCTTTTTGATAGCCGTGTCATACCCTTTTATTGTTTGAAGTGCTTCCTGGCCTAAAGAGCTTCGAAACAATTTGCTTGCGCCCATTGCGCGAAAATTGCTCAATATTTCATCAATGTCCTCGCAGACATTATCGTAATCTGGAATAACGCGCTTATCTTCAACGCTTGCATTCATTCCTGTCCGCCCCTTTGACCACTTTTTATGACCCCAATGTATTTTTCACACCGTGCATCCAATTCTTGCTTGCCAATCAGGTGCATATCCGGCGTTTTCCATTCTGGCCGCCATGTGTACAGCACTTCGCTGTTTAAAAATTCTTTTTCTGCAAAAATTCGCCGCACCGCCACCGGGTGGTCTGCGCTAAGCTCCAACAGCCTTACCGGGGTGCTGCGCATTGCCTCGTACTGTTTTAACACGGTCTCAATATCCACCGCGCCACGGTTGAACGCCGCACCGTAAAGAAACTTGCTTTTGCTTGATATTTCGTCGTTGGGGTCATCTGCACAGATAATTCCCGCACGGTCGCTGGTCACTTCTGCCGCTCTGTCCCATGCAAACAGCGCCAATTTAACGGGGTAAGACGCAAGACTGACAATTTGCTGCACCACCGGCATGTTGACCGTAAGGGAATTTAAAATCAATTTTACGGCCAGCATATAAACGCCGTGGTTATTGTGCACATGCCCGCATTCGTGGCCCAATACCGCTTTCACTTCCCCCGGGGTAAAGCGTTCAAGCAGTGCCGAGGTAATGGTAATCATGGGGGCATCGTCCTCAAAAGCATATGCCCCCGCGTTGATTTCAGAAGCCGTGGGCTCAACAAATACGGTGGGGATGCCAATGCCAAGCCTGCGGCTGCAATCCACAACATATTCGTACACGTCTGGAAACTGGTTTGGCCCCACTTTCAGGCAGTTTAAATTCACCTGCTGTTTAAAGTACGGCACATAGTGGTCCGTAATGGCTTTAAACAGCGCATAGGCACCGGGAATCGCATTAATTTTTTGCCGCATCGCATAGTCCGGGCCATAGGCATAATCGGGGATGCCCCCTTGCAGGTGTGCATCTGACGATTGTTTTCTGGCTTTCATGTACTTTTCAAAATCGATGTCCAGTGTACTGGTAGGGTTTGTACGCATAAGATCCCCCTTTACTGCTGCATAATAACAGCAAGCTGCTGGCCGATCTCATTGGCATGGGCGGCAACAGTGTTGACTGTGTTTGCATAATTTTTCAGCCGGGCTTCTTCTTTTTCGCTATTTAGGGAGCTCTGCGCCAGCTCTACTTTCAAGTTGGTCAGGCTTTTTTGGGTGTCATTTAAAATGTTTTCCGTCTCGGTTCTGATTTTCTTTTTCAGCGCGTCAAACGCCTGGTCGACCTGCGTCCTGACATCCTCAGAAAAATGGCTTTCTGCCCGCGCCTTTGAAAGCCCGTTCAGCACCGATTCTTCAAACGACTTTTTAAATTTATCAATCTTATCGCCCGCAAAAGCCTTGTCCAGCACTTTTTTACCGGTGAAAGTGCCAAGCACCCCCAGCGCCGCAGTGGCGATGAGCAGCACCGGCCAGGTAGCCGGTATGGCAAGCGCGGTAAACAGCAGCGAAACACCCCAGCTGGCCCCGGCCACGGTTGCAATGCTGGTGGCCCCACCCAACAGGGCCCCTTTCCAGCCGGCCTCCTTATAACCCATATAAATGCCGCCAATGCCATACCCCAAAATACTGGACGCGATGGCACTGACAATAAAATCTTCGTTTCCATCGTTTTTGGCATCGACGGTAAACATTTTTTGAATGCGCTCGGTCGCTTCGAAAAAGTTTTTTTCAAAGCCGGAAAGCCGTTCGGCCTCCCCTTCCAGCGCGGAATTGATCGAGTCTTGAATGCGCTCGGTGAGGTTTTGGCCCACACTGGCAACCCGTTCTTTTACGACCTTCAGCATCGCCTCCTGTGTGTCCTGCACATTCAAGCTGCTGATGTCGTCGATGGAAACCGCGTACCCCGCGATTGCCTGACTTGCGGCCTTTTCAACAGAGGGCCAAAAATCGCGAATCATCGGCAGCAGCTTGTCGTAGGTACTTTGGGCCGTTTCGTTGATCTGTTCAAACTCCCGCTTGCGCTCATCACGAATGTGCTCGATCTCCGCCATGGCTTCGCTGTATTTTTTATCAAATTCTCCCTGCTTCATTTTCAGGCCGTTTTCGCGCAGTTGAATTGCCTTGACGATTTCGATGCAGGATGTTTTGATGCGGTTAACCGGGACGTTCAGCATGATCATACCGCGGTCTTCGGTCAAAAACTTTTCAAGCGATGTTTCGAACCCCTGGAACCCGCTCTTTTCCAGCATGTCGTTGTCGCCTTTGATTTTCGCTTTCAGTGCTTTTTTTGCCGAAAGCCCATAAATGCGGATGTTGCCTATTTTGCGCTGGTAGTCCGCATAGGCGTCTGAATCCTTGCCAAACCTGTTTTCGGCTTTTTTCATCACATGTTCCTGAATGCGCCGGCTGATGTCGTTCAGTACCCTGTCCACATCTTCTTCGTCCAGCAAATCAATGCCGGTGACAACAAAAAGCACCTTGCCAAGGTCGCTGGTGATCACTTTGTTTTCCAAAAAGCTGCGTTCTGACTCTGAAAAAGGCGACTGCGCCATCACCACAAAAATGGCTGCGTCAATTTGCGGCAGCACCGACATTGTCACCTCTGACATTGCCTCATCATCATTGAGGCCCGGGGTGTCGATAATCTCAATGCCGTTTTTGCAGTAGTTTACCGGGTAGTACACCGTGGCTTCTTTTACCGTTTTTGCTTTTTCCGCGCTTTCCTGCGTCAACTTTGTCACATAGCCGGCAAGCTTGTCGATCTCAATTTCTTCTGTCTGCCCGTCTTTGTATAAAATTTGGGCAAACGGGGTAATGCTGTAAGCAATTTTATTCAGCGTTGCCGTGGTGGGCAACACATCCATTGGCAGAATATCCTTGCCAAGAAGCGCATTGATCAGCGTACTTTTGCCGCGTTTGAACTCGCCGATGATTGCCACCCGGAAGGTATCTTCCGTCAGCCTTTGCACCACTTCTTCAATCGCAGAGCTGTTTCCGCTCAGCTCCAACTGATTGCTGATTTCTTTCAGCTGGTTCAAGTCATTGATCAAGTCAATTACCGTCTGCTTGTAATTTGCAAAACTGCTGAAGCTTTTTTTATCAGCCATTGCAAAGCCCCCTTTATGTTTTAGTCGTTCGTAATTGTGGTAAGGTTTCCGGTGCGCGGTCTATAGTTTTGCCCCGCATTTGCTGCAAAAAAACATGTCCTGCTGTTCAATATTGCCGCAACTGGGGCACCGCTTTGTCCTTGGCTGGGTATCCGCCGGGGCGGGCTGTGCTTTATGTACCGCCGCGTTGGTGGCGGCAGGTGCGGGCGCAACGGTGCTTGCCGCCACATGGGGAGTTGTATTTTTAGGCGCGCTGGCGGGTGTGCTTTTTTTTGCCGGCACCGTTGTTCTGCTTTGCAAAAAAAGCCAAATGCCACCGATGACGGCCGAAACAAAGCCCCAAAAAATGTCCTCCCCATCACATAAAAAAACAGCAAGTACCCCACCTACCAAAAGAATCCACGGGATCCACTTTACCTTGACAATCATCACAAAATTTCTCCTTTAAGCCTTTATTGGAATCGTTTCCAGTAAAGACCGCGCCGCCCCCACAATACAAATTGGCTTACCCCTTGGCGCTGTCGCTTCATACTGGTACGATTGCTTGCCACATCCCTGTTTTGCCGGGCCCCTTGGCCCCATGCGATTACTGTGCTTAATTTAACCGGTCCCCCCGCAGCCTTTGCATGCCCTGCTGCCGGCGGGCATAAAATCAAAGCGCGTTTTCGTATTCACACCACTGCGCTTCAAGGCTTTGCAACTGGGCCTCAGCCTCTTTTTTCAAAACCGCATAATTACTTTTTAATGTTTCCAGCTCGGTGCTCTGTTCCAGCCTTTTTTGCACTATTCTGCCTTTGGCCGCTTGTTCTAGCGCCGCAGCATTTGCCCGTATTGTGTCAAACCAGTTTTTCCTGATTGCCGAAAAAGCGCCTTCGTACAGTTCTTCATACTGCCGGAACGAAAGGTCAATCAAGTTGACTACCGAATCAATGACATTGATTTTAGTCAAATCCCTCATGCCCAGCCCCGGGTCGGCAGCCCATGTAAAGCTGACGTTGTCCAGCACGGTCTGTGCAAAACGGGGCAGGCTTTGCAGTTCAAAAAGGTCTTCAATTTGCAGCATTGCAAGGTGCCCGCAAAGTGCCTGCCCGCGCCGCGCACCCACTACCTGCGCATCTGCCTGCATTACCTGCAACAGCTTTTGGTGAATGCCGGGCCGTAATGTTTGGTTCATGGCGTCACCGTCTTTTTGTGCGGCGGCTTTCAATGCCTGCCTGATTACCGCACTTTCATTGATGCGCACGGTAGAAAGGGACGCGATAAAGGTTTTTACCATCTCGTTTTTATACGAATTGTATTCTGCAATTATAGTTTTACATTTTGGGTAGCTTTCGGCAAAGATGTCATTGAGCATGCGCACACTTGACACGCTGTACTGCTGAACTGCCTCCCCATGCGAAAGCAGTACTTCCATTTTGCCATTTATCTGTGCCACGCGCTGGTCGTACTGCGGCTGCATTTGCGCCACAACGCGGCGCATACACCCCAGTGTTTTGCTGCACGCATGCTGCGTCTGCCGGGCCGTTACAATACCCGTCAGCTCGTTGCTGAACGTTTCAAACCGGCTTTGCCGCAGCTTGTCCCTGTTGTTTGAAACAAACGAGTCGAGCGCAAGCTTTGACGAAATCCCGTAGATATTCAGCTCATCCAGCATAGCATGTGCCTTTTTTATAGTTTCGTCGCCCGCATTGCGCCTTACCAGTTCTTCCAGCACGCTGCTTTGAATTCTGCCGCTGATTTTCTGCATAAACTGGTCGTACTCGTAATCGTCTTCATCCAGCTGGTCTAAAAAGGTGACGACAAAAACTACGGTGTCAATGGTATCCGCCTCGATGAGCTGGCACACGAATTTCATTTCGGTCTCGCTGAATGGAAACCTTGCGTGGACAGGCAGAATTACCGCGTCTACCTGGTTCACCATATCAATCGTGATGCGGGTCATTCTTTCGTCGTCGTTCAGGCCCGGTGTGTCAATAATCTCGATATGGTTTTGACAGATCACCGTGGGGAAATAAACCGTCGCCTCTTTGACCTTCATCGCCATTGCCTGCCCGTTTGGGGTAATTTTTGCAATATAATCAGAGAGCTCGTTGATTTTAATGCTTTGGGCTTGCCCGTCTTTATAAGTGACAACACACTCTGGTGTTTCGCCATAGACAATGCGGTTGATTGTTGCGGTGGTTGGCGTCGCATCTGCGGGCAGAATTCTGGCGCCAAGCAGGGCGTTGATCAGCGAGCTTTTGCCCCGCTTAAATTCGCCCATGACCGCTATTTTATATTTTTTGCTCTTAATCAGCTCTTTCACTTCAACAACTGCGTTTGAAAGCGCTTCGTCAAACTTCAAAAGGTTTAACATGCCTTGAATTTGCACAAGGCCCTCATATAACCTGTATTCGATGACTTTGTACGATGTTTTCACCACGCTACACTTCTCTTTTCCCCGGCAGGTTATTTTAGCGAAAGGCTTTTGGGGGCCGCTGTGCTGCAGCGGGGCCTTTGTTATCGCCATAAAAACGGTTTTCTCTTTTTCTGCCGCCGGCATGGGGCGCCATGTTGTTTCAAGGCGCTGTGCCACACTGGCGTTTTTGCCGCGTGCCTGTTTTTAGGGCTGAAAACAACAGCCCCATGAAAAGCATGTTCACAACAAGCGCAAGCCCCCCACCGGCAATCAGGGGCAGCGAGGGCACTTGAAAAAGTGAAAACCCCAGGTTCGTCATAACATACAATAGTACCTGGGCTGCCGGTGCTGTGATTATCGCAACCGCGACGAGCTGCGCAAGCGGGCTTTTTTGCCGTTTACACAATACCGCCGCACGGGCGATCACCGCCACAAACAACGCGGCTATTGCAACCAAAGCGACCCAGCCAAACAGGTAGGTTACATACGTTAACAGGTGGTCGGTGCGTATGCCCGGCAGCGCCTGCGCTATTTCGTTTGCCGCGACCCCCTCAACCGGCCGTCCTTTGCCCACAAGCCTTGCGGCAGAGATCACTGCCTTGTGACCGTATCCACATAGCCGGCCCCCTGTGGGTCAAGGGCCGGGTGCAGCACAACCCCCAGCCTGCCCGTACCACAGGTAACGAGTTCTATCAGCAGCCATGTACCTGTAAAAAACAGCGCGGGCAAAAAGACCAGCAGCAGGGCCGGCTTTCTTTTTACCTGAAACCACCCTTTTACAACGGCAGCGGTTGTAATGGCAAGGTAAGAAACCACAAGAAGAAAAAAGACCCCGCTGTTGGGCACAAGCAGCGCACAGATAAGCGGGAAAAGAAACACCAGGCTGCAAACGACGATTGCACGGTAGCCTTTGTTTCGCATACCATAAACAAACCCCGCATAGACGGCGGGGAACAGCAGCAAAATATAATTTGCGTCAACCGGCATGCCCCGCGACCTTCTGCTAAAGAAAAAGGCGGCAACCGTCACCGCACAAAGGGCTAAAAATAGAAGTTTTGGGGCCTTGCCCAGCACGGTAAAGCCGACAAAATAAGCTGCGCACCATACCGCAACTGCAAGGACAGCAATCAACAGCTGTTTTTCAGCTTCACCCGGCTGGCCAAGGGAAAACTTCAACAGCTGGCCCAAGAAAAACAAGCCCGCCACAAGCGCAAGCAGCGGCCTGTCGGGGTACTGGTGATGTGCCGGCGCGCGGTGGCCGCCTGTTGTGGCAAACACCGCAGCACCGTTCGCTTTACTGCCGTCAGGCCCGCCCTTTGGCCCTTTTTTAGGCGCACTTGTCTCACTGCACCCCGCAGTCAGATGCTCTTCGTGTGGCGCAGCGGGCTGTCCTGCTTTCATTGCCCCCTCGGGGTGCCTATTTTGAGGGGCATGCGCAAACTTGCCGGGTAACCGCAAAACGAATCCCTCCCCAAAATTAATCTGCTGAAAAACAAAGGGGTCTGCCTATTCTTTAATCAAAAAAGCCGCCGCCTTTGTTGCTGTGCGGCAGTATATTTTGACTACCTGCTATTTTGCAACAAATACCATTTCAGGCTAACATTTATCGTGTAGTGTCAACAAGGCAAGCGCACATCAAGCGGCTATAAATGCCTGTTTGATACATTTTTATCTTACCCACTATATGGATTATCTTTATAAATATATCCCTGCTTCTCTGTGTCTGTCAATACGATTTTAACGGGGTATTAAAAAAAATAAAATGTTCTGCACAGGTGCAGCGGCAGACCTTTTCGCCCTGCGCGGGCAGCACAAAAAGAGAGCCACGGCAGTTGCCGTGGCTCTCTTTTTTGAATGCAATGAAACTTATTTGAGCTCGACTTTCGCGCCGGCCTCTTCCAGTTTCTTTTTGATGTCTTCGGCATCCGCCTTCGAAGCAGCCTCTTTGATGGGCTTCGGTGCGGTGTCAACCAGCTCTTTTGCCTCTTTCAGGCCGAGACCGGTAACTTCTTTGACCGTCTTGATGACAGCCATCTTGTTTGCGCCAACTTCAGCGAGGATGACGTCGAACTCGGTCTTCTCCTCAACAGCAGCAGCGGCAGCGCCGCCGGCAACAACAACGGGAGCAGCAGCGGAAACGCCAAACTCCTCTTCGATTGCTTTGACCAGCTCGTTCAACTCGAGAACGGACAGGGTCTTGATGTCTTCAACAAATTTTGTGATTTTCTCGGAAGCCATAGTGTTGTCCCTCCAACATAATAATTTTTAAAATTGTGTTCGCGGCTCTGTCGTTCAGGCCGCGTCGCCCTCGCCGTTCTTTTCGGCAATAGCATTGAGTGCGACCGCCAGGCCGCGGATGTTGCCCTGCAGCGCGGAGCACAGCATCGACAGCAGCTCCTGCTTGCCCGGCAGCTTGGAAAGCGCCATGACTTCGTCACTGCTCATCGCTTTGCCTTCCATGTAACCGGCTTTGATGGAGAACTTACCCTTAGAAGCCTCGGCAAATTTGCCGAGAACCTTCGCAGCGGCGATGGGATCCTCATTCGAAATTGCAATGGCGGTAGAACCCTCCAGTGCACTTTCCATTTCGGTATACCCCAGGTCGGAAATGGCGAAACGCAGCATTGTGTTTTTCACAACAGCGTACTCCACACCCGCCTCGCGCAGCTCGCGGCGCAGCTTGGTATCGTCAGCCACGCTGATGCCCTTGTAATCCACAACAACACCGGCGACCGATGATTTGATCTTCGCAGCAAGCTCTTCTACGTAGGCTTTCTTTTCAGATAAAACCTTCTCACTTGGCATATGTTTTCACCTCATTTCACTGCATTCAAAAATACATAAAAAAGCCTCTTCCCGGCAAGCCGAGAAGAGGCGCAAATCATTACAACGTAATGTTGGCGCGATCCTCGGCAGGCAGGGGCAAAACCCCTTTATCTTTTTAAAAAGACCTGCTGTCTTTGGACAGCATTGCTATTTTACCCCATTGCGCGGGGTTTGTCAAGCACTCAGGCGCCGTAGCGGGTGCTGTTCAGCCGAATGCCAGGGCCCATTGTCGCTGCAATGGTAGCGCTTTTGATGTACTGGCCTTTCGCCGCGGCGGGTTTCGCCTTGACGATTGCATCCATAACGGTCTTCAGGTTGTCGCCCAGTTTCTCGGCGCCAAACGAAGCGCGGCCAATAGGCACATGGATGATATTGGCCTTGTCAAGACGGTACTCAATCTTACCGGCTTTGGCTTCGGCAACTGCCTTGCCCACGTCCATGGTCACGGTGCCGGCCTTCGGGTTCGGCATCAGGCCGCGGGGGCCAAGCACTTTACCAAGACGGCCAACGACACCCATCATGTTCGGGGTGGTGATCAGCACGTCAAAGTCGATAAAGCCTTCGTTCTGGATTTTGGCGGCCAGCTCTTCGTCGCCCACCATCATTGCGCCGGCTTCCTCTGCCGCTTTGGCAGCGTCGCCCTTTGCGATGACAATAACACGCACGTTTTTGCCGGTGCCGTGGGGCAGCACAACTGCGCCGCGCACCTGCTGGTCGGCGTGACGGCTGTCAACGCCAAGACGCACATGCAGCTCAACAGTCTCATCAAATTTCGCCTTCGCGCTCTGGCAGCACAGCGCCAGAGCCTCTTCGGCATCATATGCTTTGGTGCGGTCGATCAGCTTGGCTGAGTCGACGTACTTTTTACCATGTTTCATAGTTTATCCTCCTGTGGTATATCGGAAATTTCCTCCCACTGATGGCGGGTCTGTACTGTTACTCGGCGACGGTAACGCCCATGCTGCGGCAGGTGCCGGCAATCATCGACATTGCGCTTTCAACCGAGGATGCGTTCAGGTCGGGCATCTTGGTCTGGGCGATCTCACGCAGCTGATCCTTTGTGATGGTCGCAACCTTGGTCTTGTTCGGCACACTGGAGCCGGACTCGATCCCGCAGGCCTTTTTAATCAGGACAGGGGCCGGAGGAGTTTTGGTGATAAAGCTGAACGAGCGGTCTGCATACACGGTGATGACAACCGGGATGATGTAGCCGATATCTTTCTGGGTACGCTCGTTGAATTCTTTTGTAAACGACATGATGTTCACGCCATGCTGACCGAGAGCCGGGCCAACAGGCGGTGCCGGGGTCGCCTTGCCGGCGGGAATCTGGAGTTTAATATACCCCACTACCTTCTGAGCCATTGTTTGCACCTCCAAAAAATTGTGGTTCCTTAGCGGAAGAGGACCACCCTCTTCCTCCCACGGACCCCACACGGGGATCCACTCAAAAACCGCGCAAGGCACGGCTTTTTACAAAATTGTTGTTACAGGGGTTTCACCTGCGTAAAGTCCATTTCTGTCGACGTTTCGCGGCCGAACATAGAAACCTTGACTTTGACCTTTTGTTTTTCCATGTCGATGCTTTCCACCAGGCCGATAAAGCCTTCCAGCGGGCCGGCAGTCACCTCGACATTGTCACCCACCTGATAGTCGACCGTCGCCTCGCGTGTTTCCACGCCAAGGGCGTCCACCTCTGTCTGGGTGAGGGGCACGGGTTTTGAGGACGGGCCTACAAAACCGGTCACCCCGCGGATGTTGCGCACAACATACCAGGAATCGTCGGTCATGATCATTTTGACCAATACATAACCGGGGAACAACTTGCGCTCTACCTCGCGCTTGACACCGTCCTTGATTTCGGGGACGATCTCGGTTGGCACCTTAACTTCCTGAATCAGGTCGTGAAGCCGCTGGTTTTCTACCAGTGTCTCGAGGTTTTGCGCAACCTTGTTTTCATAGCCTGAATAAGTATGCACAACATACCAAAGACCCTCTTGCGCCATTTTGGTCTCCCCTTTCCTTAGTCGGGCTGCTTAACCCTTGCGCAGAACCCACGTCAGGATAAAGCCGAACAGGTTGTCCAGACCGAAAATCACTACACCGCAGATGATAACCACGGCGATGACCACCAGCGAGTTGTTGATAACCTGCTTTTGGGTGGGCCAGACAATCTTTTTCATTTCGGTGTGCGTATCGCGGAAAAACTTTGTAAACGACCGAAAGAAACGGATAAGGAAGAACGGCTTCTTCTCTTTTTTGTCAACCTTGGCAGGCTTTGCTGCCTTCGTGACTTTTTCAGCGTTTTCAGCCATAGCTCTTCTCCGCCTTTCTTATTTGGTCTCCCTGTGAAGCGTGTGTTTCTTGCAGAAGCGGCAATACTTGTTCATTTCCAGCCGGTCAGGGCTGTTTTTCTTGTTCTTCATCGTGTTGTAGTTGCGCTGTTTGCACTCTGTGCATGCAAGGGTAATCTTGACTCTCATTCTTCGGCACCTCCATTAAACGGTTCGTTTCGCCCCTGCCACTGCCCAAAACGGGCCTCGGGCGGGGCTGGCCTCCCTCTTTTTTGAACTAGCGGGTCTGTTTTTGCCCCAAAAAACGGGCACAAAAAAATAGACCTGCAAAGAGGTAACCTAACTATAACACAGCGGGCACGGCGCGTCAAGCCGCGGGGCAAAAAAACTGGCGTTTTTTGGGCTGTGGCCGCTTGTACAAGCGATTTTCGCTGTTTTTTGCCTGCGAAACCCGCTGCAAACCGGCAGTTTTTACTCTTTTCATTATAACGCGCGTGTGTTATTATATATTTGTATCTGCATTTTTGGCCGCGACGTGGTAGTTTGTGCCCGCGCGGTCTTGTGATCTGGAGGCTTTTTATGGCGAAAAGGAAGGTCTGCGTGCTGTTTGGCGGCGTTTCAAGTGAACACGAGGTCTCACTGCTCTCGGCAACTTCGGTCATCCGCAACATTCCGGCCGATCAATATGAAATTATCCCGGTGGGCATCACCAAAAAGGGGCGCTGGCTGTATTACCCCGGCCCCGTTGAACGGCTGGCCGACGGCAGCTGGGAAACCGCGGCCGACTGCGTGCCCGCTTTTCTCAGCCCCGATACGACCGACCGCGGGCTGGTCAAGTGCATTGAAGGGCAGTTTGTGCTGCAAAAAATTGACGTCGTGTTCCCCGTGCTGCACGGGCGCGGCGGCGAGGACGGCACGGTGCAGGGCCTGCTGGAGCTTTCCGGCCTGCCATATGTCGGCTGCGGGGTATTATCCAGCGCGCTGTGCATGGATAAAGCCGCCGCAAATTTAGTGATGGACGCGGCGGGCATCCCCCGCTGCGAGTGGGACTACATGACCCGCGCCGAGCTGGACGACATGGACGCCATTGCCGACCGCGTGGCGGCAAAGCTGGGCTGGCCGATCTTCGTCAAGCCCGCCAACGCGGGCAGCTCGGTGGGCATCAGCAAGGCCCACGACAAAGAAGAGCTGTTTGCCGCCGTAAAGCTGGCGCTGGCCCACGACAGCCGCATTGTGTTTGAGCGGTTTGTGCAGGGGCAGGAGGTCGAGTGCGCCGTGATTGGCAACGACGAAATCAGCGGCACGCTGCCGGGCGAAATTTTGGCCAGCCAGGAATTTTACACCTACGACGACAAGTATATTGCGGGCACCAGCAAGGTGGTTATCCCCGCCCATCTGTCGCCCGAAAAATTAGAGGAAGTGCGCGCCGTTGCGCTGCGCGCCTACCGCACCCTGTGCTGCACCGGGCTTGCGCGGGTGGATTTCTTTGTGGAAAAAGACACCGGCAAGGTATTGCTGAACGAGATCAACACCCTGCCCGGTTTTACCAGTATCAGCATGTACCCCAAACTGATGATTGAAACGGGGATGACCTACGGCGAGCTGCTTTGCCGGCTGATGGACCTTGCACTGGAAAGAAAGGAAGAACCGAATGGATAACCGCCCGATTGGGGTGTTTGATTCCGGCCTTGGCGGGCTGACCAGCGTGAAAGAGCTTGCCGCCCTGCTGCCGGGCGAGGATCTTGTTTATTTTGGCGACACGGCGCGCATCCCCTATGGGGGGCGCAGTGCCGACACGATTATTCGTTACGGCAAAGAGGATATTGACTTTTTGCTGCAAAAGGGCGTAAAAGCCATTTTGTGCGCCTGCGGCACCGTGTCTTCCACCCTGCCCCAGGCTTTGACCGACGCACTGCCGGTGCCGTATGTCGGCGTGGTGGCCGCGGCTTCTGCCGCCGCCGTGGCGGCTAGCCGCAGCGGCAACATTGGGCTGATTGCCACCGCCGCTTCGGTGCGCAGCGGCAGCTACGAGCGGCATGTTGCCGCACTGGCGCCTCAGGCAAGGGTGACCAGCAACGCCTGCCCGCTGCTGGTGCCGCTGATTGAAAACGGCTATGTGCGCCGGAGCGATGCCATTACCACCGCCTTTGTGCGCGAGTACCTTGCCCCGGTTCTCGCTGCGGGGGCCGACACCTTAATTTTGGGCTGCACCCATTACCCCATCATCGCCGACACCATTGCCGACGTTGCAGGGGGCGGTGTGACACTTGTGAATTCCGGCAGCGAGGGGGCAAAGGCCCTGTGCAGCCTGCTGCGCGAAAACGACCTGCTGTGCGGCAAACCCGCCGGCGGTAAGATTGACTTTTACATCAGCGATTCAGGAGAAAACTTTGCCGAAATCGGCGGGCTATTTCTCGGGAAGGACGTGCACGGCACCGTGCACCCGTTTACAGTATGGGATTGAACCGCGAAACACCACGGCGGCGGGCACGGATTGTCCGCCCTGTCCGGCTGAAGCCGGGGAGGAGCACTATGAAAGAAAATTATCTGATCAAAATAGAAGGCGTGCAGGAGTCTGACGGCGAGACCAACTCGGTCGAGCTGATGACAAAGGGCAGCTTTATCCAGCGCAACGGCAACTACTTTATCAGTTACCGCGAAACCGAAGCGACCGGCTATGAGGGCTGCACGACCACCGTCAAGCTGGACCGCTCGGGCATGGTGAGCATGCTGCGCTTTGGCCCCAGCCCCAGCCAGCTAACCATTGAAAAGGGGCAGCGGCATTTGTCTCATTACGAGACTGGCCACGGCGCCATCACCATGGGCATTGCGGCAGATGAGATTGTTGCCGACCTGAACGAGAATGGCGGCAGCCTGCATTTCAGCTACAACCTCGATATCAATTCGAGCCTGTTTTCAAAGAACACCGTGAATATCACCGTCAGGGAGGCACAATGAGTTTGGATTACAGCAGTTATAACCCCGTCGCCGCAGCAAAAGCGGCGGCCTATGATTTGATTCTTGCGGCTATGGGGGCCGCCATTGCGGCGCAGGCACTGCCCGCCGCCGCGACACCGGCGTTTCGCATTGAGATACCGGCGGACATCAAAAACGGCGATTTTGCCTGCAATGCGGCCATGGTCAGCGCAAAGGCGTTTCGCCTGCCGCCGCGCAAAATTGCGGAGGCACTGCTGGCCCACGCCGATTGCACCGGCACCCCGTTTGAGCGGCTGGAGGTCGCGGGCCCCGGCTTTTTGAACTTTTTTTTAAACCACAATTATTTTGCCGACACCGTGCGCGCCGCACTGCAACAGGGCGATGCGTGGGGCCGCACCACCTTTGGCGAGGGCAAACGGGTCAACGTGGAATTTGTTTCGGCAAACCCCACCGGCCCCATGCACCTTGGCAACGCGCGCGGCGGTGCGCTGGGCGATTGCCTTGCCGCCGCGCTGGATTGGGCGGGCTATGATGTCACGCGTGAATTTTATATCAACGACGCGGGCAACCAGATTGAAAAATTCGGCGACAGCCTTTCGGCCCGCTATCTGCAACTGTTTTTGGGCGAAGACGCCGTGCCCTTCCCCGAAAAGGGGTACCAAGGCGAGGACATTAAGCAGCGCGCGGCCGAGTTTGCCGACCAGTTTGGCGACAGCTTTGTCAAAAAAGACGAGGCCGAGCGCAAGCAGGCGCTGATTGACTTTGCGCTGCCGCTGAACATCGCCGCCATGAAAGCGGCGATGGAAAAGTACCGCATCCACTACGACGTGTGGTTCTGCGAAAGCCAGCTTCATAACAGCGGTGCGGTGCAGGAGGTGCTGGATAAACTGGCATCCCTTGGCGCCACCTACGAAAAGGACGGTGCCATTTGGTACCGGTCTGGCGAATACAGCCTGAAATGGGGCGCCAACAAAAACCCCAAAGCCGGCGAAGATGAGTCGCAGGACGGCCCCAAAGACGAAGTGCTGGTGCGTGCCAACGGCATCCCCACCTACTTTGCGGCCGACATCGCCTACCATTATAATAAGCTGGTCACCCGCGGGTTTGACTTTGCCATCGACGTTTGGGGCGCCGACCACGCGGGCCATGTGCCCCGCATGCGCGGCTCTATGGACGCGGTAGGCCTGTCCGGCAGCCGGCTGGACATCGTGCTGATGCAACTGGTTAAGCTGGTGAAAGACGGGCAGGAGGTGCGCATGAGCAAGCGCACCGGCAAGGCCATTACGCTGGTCGATTTGCTGGACGACGTGCCGGTAGACAGCGCGCGCTTTGTGTTTAACCAGCGCGAGCCGGGCGCACAGATTTTGTTTGACCTTGACCTTGCCGTGCGCCAGGACAGCGACAACCCCGTTTACTATGTGCAGTACGCCCATGCGCGCATTTGCAGCATTTTGCGGGCGTTGCAGGAGGAGGGCGTCACCCCTGCCCCCATCGACACCGTTGACCTTGCGCTGCTGCAAGAGGAAAGTGAAATTGAGCTGTGCCGCCATATCGGCTATTTCCCCGAAGAGATCGTGACCGCGGCCAAAAACTACGACCCGGCGCGCATCACCCGGTATGTCACCGACCTTGCGACGCTGTTCCACAAGTTCTACACCGCCTGCCACGTAAAGGGCGAGGCCGAGCCGCTGCTGCAAGCGCGCCTTGCACTTTGCATCGCCGCCAAAAACACGCTGAAAAACGGCCTGTCGATGCTGAAAATCACCGTGCCGGACAAAATGTAACCTACCTTATATAACACAAAACAGCCGCCCCGGCCGGGGCGGCTGTTTTGTAGTTCACCCGCTTGTGCCGCACCTTGATAAAAAGGGGCACCGGCTGTTTGCCCAGCGCGCAGCGCGGCACAAAAAAGCAGCCCCACGCTCTGCAGAGCGTGGGGCTGCCAATACCGTTATCTTGCGCTAGTGCTTTGCAAAAAAAGCTTATTCTGCAACGTCTGCATCCACAACCGCAGTCGTGGTATCGCCGGCTTCCGCCTTCTCGATGACAGCTTTGTACAGCAGTTTTGCATAGCCGCTAGAGTGGGTAGCACCTGCAACAGCGGCAACCTTATCCGGGTCGGTGGTTGCTTTCAGGTTCTCTTCCAGCTGGGGCATCCAGACCGAGGGCGCCGGGTCCATCGGGTAGGTCTCAGCGGTAGCTTCGCTCTTACGGTTGCCATCGGCATCGAAAGAATCAAAGTCCAAATCGCTGACCTTGCCATCCTTATAAGTGACGGTCAGGGTGTCGCGCCAGCCATAAGAAGCCTCTGCAACAGCGTCGCTCATCTCCGCTTTGTAGGTGCCGTCTTTGATCTTGCTGGTGCTACCGCAGGCAACAAGGCTCAGGGCAAGGGCAAGGGACAAAGCAACTGCAAATACTTTTTTCATAGTTGTCTCTCCTTAATCTTCTTTTCCATTTGTAATGACAATACCCAACACTATGCTGGGATTTTATTTTAACACATAGTCAAAAATATGTCAATTCAAAATTTGGGTCTATTTGCCAAGATTCGGATTTTTGTCCTCTTTTTTCCGTGCAACTTTGTGGCAATTTACCTGTATTTTTACCAAAAAATGTAATTTTTCGGTCACCGAATACGTTTTTTGTTGTATTTTCAACAAATCTATTCTATAATAAATTCATAGCGAAACACCGTACCCGCCCACTTTTTTACCGCACCGGCAGCCGAATGGTCTTGTTTCGACCTTTTACTTTTTTCGGAAAGGAGCATACGCTTATGGAACTCGTAAAAATCAATATGCTTGGCGGTTTTGCGGTCAGCGTTGGGAACACCGAGATCTGCGGCCCGGACACACGCCGGGGCCAGTTGTGGAACCTTTTGCAGTATCTCGTGACCTTTCGCCACCGGGAGATCCCTGCGGAGGAATTGCAGAATGCGCTGTGGCCCAATGGCACCGGCAACCCTGCAAATGCACTGAAGAATTTAGTTTATCGCGTACGCACCACTTTTGAAAACGCAGGGATCGAGGACGCAAAACGGCTGATTCTCTGTAAGCGCGGCATCTACCGTTTAAACGAACGCATTGAGTTGTGGGTAGATGCCGAAGAATTTGCCGCAGCGGCACAGCTGGCCTCTACCGCACAGGGCGCCGAGCGGCAGGCCGCTTTGCAGCGCGCCGCTCGGCTGTACGCCGGTGACTACCTGAGCGGCGAAATACGCCAGGCATGGGTGACCCCCGTGCGCGAAAAGCTGCACAGCCAGTACGCGCTTTGTGCCCTGCCGCTGATGGAGCAGGCCGACGAAGCCACCGACTGGGAGCCTTTGCTTGCGCTTTCGGGCCACAGCATTGAAATTGACCCGTTTGACGGCGATGCCGCCTATTACCGCCTGCGCGCGCTGCTGGGCCTTGACCAGCAGCCCAAGGCGCTGGAATATTACAACCAACTGCAAAACCTGTATTACCGTGAACGCGGTGAAAAGCTTCCCGAGCGGGTGCGAGGTTTATATTTTGATATCATTCGCCACATGAACAATATCGAAATTGATATTGCCAAAATCAAACAGGACATCAGCGAAAAAGACAAAGTGCACGGGTCGTTTGTCTGCGAGTACGAAGTGTTTAAAGAGATGTACCGTGTTGAGGCCCGCGCCGCGGTGCGCACCGGGCAAAAGATGTTTATTGCGCTGTTTACTTTGGCTGACGAGGACGGCGCGCCGCCCAGCGGCCGCAGCCGCAACCGCGCGATGAGCTGCCTGCTGCGCACCCTGACCCAAAGCCTGCGCAAGGGGGACATTGTCGCCCAGTTTTCGGCCACACAGTATGTCGTGATGATGGCCACCCGCACCTATGAAAACGGGCTGAAGGTCGTTGGCCGGGTAGAGCGGCGTTTCCGGGCCGAGTGCCGCGGCAGCACCGTGCGGCTGACCTCCACCCTGCAACCCATCGACACGCCGGAAGAAACCTGATTTTTCTGCTTGCAAAAAGAACGCACAGCCCAAAGCCGTGCGTTCTTTCTTTTATACCTTTGCTTTGCCGAATTCGGACAGGCGCAGCCCCTCGTTGTGCTCCAGCGCCCACTGGATGCTCCAGTTGTTCGTAAACAGCAGCAGGCGGCCGCCGTGAAAATCCTGCACCTTTTTGGTGTCGCTGTTCAGCACCAGCTGGCCCCAGTCCAAATCGTCGTTTTCAATCCAGCGGATGAACTGGTGCGGCATGCGCCGCATGCGAATATCCACATTGTACTCGTTGTTCATGCGGTACTCAAACACGTCGAACTGCAGCACGCCCACCACCCCGACCACCACTTCTTCCATGCCGGCGTTCGGGTCTTGGAAAATCTGAATCGCACCTTCGTTGGCAATTTGGGTCGTGCCCTTGATGAACTGCTTGCGCTTCATTGTGTCCACCTGGCGCACCAGCGAAAAATGCTCGGGCGCAAAGGTGGGGATGCCCTCAAATTTAAACTTTTTGCCCGGTGCGCACAGCGTGTCGCCGATGGAAAACAGCCCCGGGTCAAACACCCCGATGATGTCGCCGGCATAGGCTTCTTCAATAATTTCGCGCTCGGACGCCATAATCTGCTGCGGCTGCGACAGGCGCAGCTTACGGTCGGCCTGCACGTGCAGCACTTCCATGTTCTTTTCAAACCGGCCGCTGCAGATGCGCAAAAACGCAATGCGGTCGCGGTGCGCCTTGTTCATGTTCGCCTGTATTTTAAACACGAAAGCCGAAAAATCTTCGTCCATCGGGTCAATATCGCCCTCGGTGCTGTGGCGGGGCAGCGGCGAAGTGGTCAGCCGCAAAAAGTCTTTTAAAAACGGCTCTACGCCAAAGTTGGTCAGCGCGCTGCCAAAAAACACCGGCGACAGCCGCGCGTGGCGAATTTCGTTCACATCAAAGTCATAGCTCGCACCGTCCAGCAGCTCAATGTCCTCTGCCAGCTGCGCATGGGCTTCGGCGCCAATTTTTTCATCCAAATCCGCGTCGCCCAGCTTCGCCTGCATTGTGGCCAGCTTGTGCTGGCCGCCCAGCGCGCTGCCGCCCTGGCGCCCGTAAGCGAGTATCTGTGCCTGCTCACGGTTGTACACGCCCTGAAACTGCTTGCCGCTGCCAATGGGCCAGTTCATCGGGTAGGTGCGGATGCCGAGCTTCTGCTCAATGTCCTCCAGCAGGTCAAACGGGTTCATCGCCTCGCGGTCCATCTTATTAATAAAGGTAAAGATGGGGATGTCGCGCAGCAGGCACACCTTAAACAGCTTTTCAGTCTGCTTTTCCACGCCCTTTGCCGCGTCGATGACCATCACGGCGCTGTCCGCCGCCATCAGCGTGCGGTAGGTATCCTCCGAAAAGTCCTGATGGCCCGGGGTATCCAGAATATTGATGCAGTAATCGTCGTATTCAAACTGCATCACGGAGGAAGTGACCGAAATGCCGCGCTGCTTTTCGATCTCCATCCAGTCAGAGGTCGCGGCCCGCTGGGTGCGTTTGCCCTTGACGGTACCGGCCAGCTGAATGGCCCCACCGTATAAAAGCAGCTTTTCGGTCAGCGTGGTTTTGCCCGCGTCCGGGTGGCTGATAATTGCAAAGGTCCGCCTGCGGCGAATCTGCTGTTCGTTTTGTTTGGACACTTGACTTCCTCCGGTTCATGGAATAAGCTAGCCCGCCCCTTGGCAGACATACGATATTATTCTATCCTCCCCCGCGCGAAAAAGCAAGAAATTTTCGTTGACAGGCCGCCGCTTTCGCGCTACCATTAGAGCGTATTTTTCACGAGAGGTGGCAAACGGCAGATGAAAGCACCGCAAAAAGAGACGACAAAACGGCAAAACACCGAATGGAAACAGCTCTTTCGCTACCTTGACGTATCCTGGTCTTACCTTTTGGCCAAACGCATGGAGCAATTTAAAACCAACGACACGCTGGGCTACCGCACCGCGGGCAGCAAGGCCGAGTTTTTGACCGGCGAATTGCTGGCCGAAGAGATGCGCAGCATCGGCCTTACCGTGACCAAAGACGAGTTTGCTGTGGACGGGTGGGAGTTTCACCACGCGCGTCTGACTTACACCGGGGCGGATGGTGCCGAATACACTGCCGAGCTGGGTGGCTACCAGACGAATTTTGACACCCACGGCAAGCGCAAATACACCTTAATCAATGCCGGTCGCGGCACCGAAGAAGAGCTGTCCGGCCTTGACCTTACTGGCAAGCTGGCGCTGATTGAAATCAACCAGCGCGACGACTGGTGGATCAACTACCCCGCCTACGCGGCGCACCTGCGGGGCGCGGCGGCAGTGCTGGCCGTACAGATGAAGGGCTATGCCGAAGCGAGTGCCCGCGCGCTGAACGCGCAGGACATCTGCGGCCCGGCCGAGGCGGCGGCGTTTTCACTTTCTAAAAAAGACGCGAAGCGGCTGATGGCGGGCCGCCAGCTTGCCTTTGGCGAAGAGACGACCGTTTTGTTTGACGCAAAGTCCACCGTGCTGCCAAACACCCATACCTATAATATTGTGGGCAAAATTGAGGGGCGCGACCCCGACGCCATGTTGCTGGTAAGTGCCCATTACGATTCGTATTTTCAGGGCTTTCAAGACGACAACACCGCCGTTGCGCTGATGCTCTCCCTCGCGCGGGCCGTCAAGCTGTCGGGCTACCAGCCCGAAAAAACGATGCTGTTCATCGCGATGGCCGCCGAGGAATGGGGCGTCATCGACTCGCGGTACGACTGGTCGGTCGGCGCGTGGAACGAGCTGTTTCGCCTGCACCCGGACTGGCCGGGCCGCATCACCGCCAACATCAATTTAGAGCTGCCCGCCCACGCGCACGGCAAAAAGCACAAGATACGCAGCGTGTACGAATACCGCCGCTTTTTGCAGCAGCAGCTGCGCGCGCTGCCTGACAACATGGCAAAGCTGTACCCCAAGGGCATTGGGGTCGTGTGCCCCATCGAAACCTGGTCGGACGATTTTTCCATCGCCATCGCCGGGGTGCCCTCACTGGTCAACGAGTTTGGCGAGGGCAGCTTTATGGAGACACACTACCACTCGCAGTACGACAACGACGGCGCCTATGACGAGCAGGTTTACCTGTTTCACCACCTGCTGTACAGCCGGCTGCTGCTGGCATTTGACCAGACGACGCTGCCGCCGCTGAATTTCACCGACCGGCTGGTGGCGTTTGGCGAGAGCATTCAAAGCCAGCGGCTTTCGCCCGCATTTGAGGGCACATTGCGCAAAACACTGGCCACCTGCATCGACCGCGCCGAGCGCCTTGCCGCCTACACCGAAGAGCGCAACGAGCTGTACGCCGCCCTGCTGCACAAAGACGCCGGCCTTGCCGCCGCGCTGGCACAGGACGAAACCGAGCGCCGCGCCGCGCTGCTGGCTGCATTTCGCTTTTGCGAGGACAGCTTTACCCGGCTGGACTGGGGCGAGCGCGCGTTGTTTGGCCATGTGGCATGCGAGCAAAACCTTGCCAGCCTGCACCGCGCCGCGTGGCAGCTGGCCGCGGGCGACGATGCCGCGGCCGTGCGCTCGCTGTGCGAAATTGACGACAACCGCTACGCCGCCGCCTTTGACGAGGCCGTGGTGGAATATTTTGCAGACCATGCGCAAAACCAGCCCGCAGAGCGGCTGCTTTGGGGCGCAGGCCGGCTGACCGGCCGCCTGCCGCTGCGCACACTGATCGAAGCCATTCGCACACAGGCGGCACTGCCGGAGCCTGATTTTTCGCAGGCAATTGGCGAGCTGCACGCGCTGCAAAAAAAAGAGCAACAACATTTAGAGCAGCTGCTGCGTGAAGAGGGCCAAAGCCTTGCAGAGCTTGCCCGCATGTTGAAAAAAATGTTGCCGAAAGGGGCGAGCATCAAACAGAAGCGCGAAAAAAAGAAGAAAGCAAACGGCAAAAAGAACAAACCAAAACGTACTGAGGAGTGAAAACTTGACCACCGATCGATTGTATCGTCTTTCAAAAGAGGATCTGCCGAACATCATCCGTACCCTGACCGAATGCTTCTCTGAAGACCCGCTTTACCAAAAGCTCATCCCGGAGCCTGCGCTGCGCCAGCGCACGCTGCCCGAAATTTTCAGCTGTGATGCCGAAGAAATGCTGGCAAGCTGCGATTTGTGGGCAGACAGCCCCGAGGTAAACGGCCTTGTGATTGTAGATGACGAGACCGAGCCCTACAACCCGCTTGCCTATTTTTCCACCGAGGCCTTTTACGCGCTGAAAACCGACGCCTACCTGATTCAGGAGGACGGTTCGCTGAAAACACTGTGGAATTTCTTTTTGGGCCGCCAGTACCTGAACTCCCGCTGGACAGAAGAGCTGCCCGACGACCGCATGCACCTGATTTACTTTGCGGTGCGCCCGCAAAAGCGCGGCAGCGGCATTGCCCACCGCATGATCACCCCGGTGCTGGATTATGCCGACCAAAAGGATTTGCTGGTGTCACTGGAAACGCACAACGCCGCCAACCTTTCGCTGTACCGGCATTACGGGTTTCATTTGTACGAGACCTTGCAAAGCCATTTTGATTTGACCCAGTACTGCCTGGTGCGCGCGCCCGGCGGCAAAAAAGCGCCGCTGCACCCCCCTGTACAGCAGGCCCCATAACGGGCTGCCGTGCCCGTTTCAACTTGCCAAAATAAGCAGCGCCGGCCCTTTGGGCCGGCGCTGCTTTTGCAATACCCCTAAAAGCAAACACGAAGGGCAGCGGTACCGCCGTGCCGCTGCCCTTCGTGTTTTGCTTTATCAGAAAAAGGAGAAGTAAGCGTTAGATGTTGTCTTTGGTCAGCACGGTGACACCGGTATCCACGGTGCTGCCGTCGCCTGCGTCGCTGCCGTCCAGTGCTGCGACTGCCGCTTTGATGCCCTCATAGCCCATCTTGTCGGGGTTCTGTGCCATCGCGCAAAGCAGGGTGCCGTCTTTGATCAGGCCAAGGATTGTGTCGGATTTGTCGAAGCCAACGCCGATCACGTCGCCGCCGTCCTCTTTAATGGCGTTGCCGGTGCCAACGGTGGTGCCTTCGTTGGTGCCGAAGATGCCGACGCAGCCCTGTGCGATGTAGTTGGTCGCGATGTCCTTCGACTTCGCGGCGTCACCCTCGCTGTACTGGGTCTCCAGCAGCTCAAACTTGCTGCCCTCAAATGCCGCACGGAAGCCGTTCTCACGGTCCAC
Organism: Bacillota bacterium; assembly: GCA_023460035.1. Lineage (GTDB taxonomy): Bacteria > Bacillota > Clostridia > Oscillospirales > Ruminococcaceae > Pygmaiobacter. The sequence continues at coordinate 28,524 of JAEWRN010000015.1, read as the reverse complement.
GGTGGAGGTGGTGGCTGCGTTGGTGTTGATGATGCCGATCTTGCCACTGGTGACACCCTTGTCGGTCAGGGCTTTCAGCAGCTGCTCGCCAGCGGTTTTGCCGGCGGCTTCGTTGTTGGTTGCAAAGGTTTTGATTGCAGGCAGGTTGGCCGGGGAGTCAACATACACGATCTTGACACCGGCAGCCTGTGCCTCTTTCAGTGCGGCAACGTCGGCGTCCGGGCCGTTTGCTGCCAGCAGAATGGCGTCGGCGCCATCGGCTACCGCGTTGTTGATGCACTCGATCTGCTTGGCATCGTCTTTCACATCCGGTGCCGTCCACTTGTAATCCACATTGCCCAGCTCGCTAGCAGCCTGCTGGCAGCCCTTGTCCATGTTGACCCAGTGCTGGTCCATCTGGTCCATTGTGATCAGGTAAACCTTGTAGGTGTCGCCCGATGCCGCAGTGCTGGCAGCAGACGAAGCTGCTGCGGCGCTGGATGCCGCGGGGGCAGAGCTGCTGGAGCCGCCGCACGCGACCAGCGACAGCGCCATTGCGGACGCCATCAGAATAGCAAGTGCTTTTTTCATAACAGTACCTCCATGTTTTCTTGTTCTATTGATTAAAGCCGGTTGGCTTTAACTTTGTTTTTACGAGGCCGCCTTGGCGGGGGCCGTTTTGTCCTTGGCTGTGCGCCGGGGCTTGCCGCTGCGCAGCACCACGTCCATCAGTACCGAAACCACCACAATGATGCCGATGACAATGTTGCGAATGGCAACCGGTGCGCCCGCAAACTGCAGGCCGTTTTGCAGTACGCCCCAAATGGAAGCGCCAATCACGGTGCCCAGCAGAATGCCCTGCCCGCCCAGTGTGGAAACACCGCCGATGACCGACGCCGCCACCGCGTACATTTCGTAGCTGTTGCCGGCATCCATAGTGCCCATGCCGCTGGTGGCGCAGATGATAAGGCCCACCGCGCAGGCACACACGGCGCTGACCAGATACGCGTTGTTGGTGGTGCGAATGATGTTGACGCCCGACAGTTTAGACGCTTCAAGGTTGGAGCCTATGGCGTAGATGTGGCGCCCGGTGCGGGTGCGGCTGAGCAAAAAGTTAAAAATCAGCCACAGCGCGACGGCAATCCAGATGGTGTTGTACAGCCCCAGCACCTTGCCGTAGTAAAAGAAGTTACGAAACGACTCGGCGCCCTCGCCGATCGAGTCGGTGTTGTAGTTGTTGTTGGCAATCTGCGCAATGCCGCGCGCAATGGTCATGGTGCCCAGCGTGGCAATGAACGGCGGCAGCTTGCAGCGCGCGACCAGCTCGCCGTTGATAAGGCCCACCGCAAGGCAGCATGCCAGCGTGATCAGCACCGCCACCCAGGGGTTGACCCCCTTTGTCATCATGGTGGCCGACAACATGCAGCTCATGCCAACGACCGAGCCGATGGACAAGTCGATGTTGCCGGTAATCAAAACAAACGACTGCCCAATGCCGATGATGAGGGTCGGGGCAATCTGCCGCAGCAGGTTGCCGACGTTTTTATTCGAAAAGAACGACGGGTTCAGGATGCCGAAAACAATGCACAGCACAATCAGCCCCACACTGACAGTAACCACCTGGCCCATGCCACGGACGGCCATGACTTTTTTAAACGGGTTTCTCTTTTCCATTTTGGGTATTCTCCTTCGCTTGTGTTTCAGGCCAGCTGCGGCTTTGAAAATTTGCTTTCAAAGCGGGTAGCATATTCCAGCACTTCATTTTGGGTGGTTTTGGCCGGGTCCAGTTCCCCGGTGATGCGCCCGTCACACATGACCAGAATGCGGTCTGCGATACCCAGCACCTCCGGCATTTCAGACGAGACGAACAGCACGCCGATGCCGTTTTGTTTCAGCTCGTTCATCAGGTTGTAAATTTCCACCTTGGCCGCCACGTCAATGCCGCGGGTAGGCTCGTCAAAAATTACGACGCGGGAGTTGCGGGCCAGCCATTTGGCGACGACGACCTTTTGCTGGTTGCCGCCCGACAGGCTGCCGGCGTCCACTTCGGCGCCCGCCATTTTGATTGAAAGGTCCTGCTGCGCCTTTTGGGCCATCTCATACTCTTTTTTGCGGTTGACGACACCAAACTTATTGCACAAAATGTCAAGGTTCGGCAGCGCGATATTTTCGCGGATGGAAAGCTTGGTGCAGAGGCCGTCTTTTTTGCGGTCCTCCGGTGCCAGCACAATGCCGGCGCGGATTGCATCGGCCGGGCAGTGAATCGCGACGGGCTTGCCGTCCAGCGTAACGGTGCCGCTCCCGCTGACATCCGCCCCAAACAGCGCGCGGGTGGTTTCGGTGCGGCCCGCACCCATCAGCCCCGCAATGCCCACAATTTCGCCGGCATGCAGCTCAAAGCTGATGTCGCGCACCATGCGCCCGGCGTTCAGGTGCTCGACCTTCAAAATCGTATCGCCTACCGGGCATTGCACCCGGGGGAATTTTTCTTTAATTTCGCGGCCCACCATGTTGGCGATGATTTCGTTCATCGTAAAATCGGCAAAATTGCCGCTGGTGATGAACTTGCCGTCCCGCATGATCGTCACGCGGTCCACGACATGCTGCAGCTCCTCCAGCCGGTGCGAGATGTACACGATGGCACAGCCCTCGTCGCGCAGCTTGTGGATGATGACAAACAAGTCGTCGATTTCCTTTGATGTCAACGCGCTGGTGGGCTCGTCCATAATCAAGATGCGCGCATTGGTCGAAAGCGCTTTTGCAATTTCAATCATCTGCTGCTTGGACACCGCAAGGTCGCCCACAATGGTTTCGGGGTCGATGTTGATGTTCAGCCGTTGCAGCACCTTTTTGGCCTCTTCGTTCATCTCGTGGCTGGACAGCAAAATCCCTTTTACCTTTTCGCGGCCAAGAAAAATATTCTCTGCCACCGAAAGGTGCGCACACATGTTCAGCTCCTGGTGAATGATGGCGACCCCAAGCTCCTGCGCCTTTTTGGGGGTCAGGTCACCCACTTCTTCGTCAAAAATTTTTACACTGCCCGAATCGCGCATGTACACGCCGCTGAGAATTTTCATCAGTGTCGATTTGCCCGCACCGTTTTCCCCCAGCAGGGCCATTACTTCTCCCGAGCGCAGGTCGAAGGATACGTCGTCCAATGCCTTGACCCCGGGGAATGTCTTGTTGATGTGGGAAAGCTGCACCACTGTTTTTTGCATTCCGACTCACCGGCCTTTCGTTTTACGATGCCCAGTATAGCATTGAACCGCCGCCCCGTGTAGGGGAAAGGTTTTGGTTTTTAGGGGGTATTTTTTTGAACTTTTTGGTGTATACCCACAATATAGCCAAATTATGTTTTATTATTTTGTGCACTTTATTTTAAACTGTGTTGTTTTTACCGGGCAGGCCCCCTGCTGCCAGTTTGGGCCCGCCCGGCTTTTTTTGCAGCAAAGTGCCCTGCGCCGTGGCACTGCCGTGCGGCGCAGGGCACTTTGTTTTTTATAAATTACCGGGTGCGGTGCGGGTCGTACCCTTCCTGCTTGCTGAGGGTGTGAAAATCCTCACGCTGGTATTCGCGCGTCAGGCTGCCGTTTTCAACTACCAGCAGCCGGTCGGCAATCGACAGGCTGTCCGAGATATTGACCAGCAGCAGCAGCGTTGCAATCTGCCGCTCGCGCAGCATTTCAAGCAGCGAAATCACATGGTGGCGCAGGTACATATCCGCGCCCAAAAACGGCTGCATACAAACCACGACGGCGGGGTGGTACAGGTGCATGCGGTAGTACACAAGGTCAAACCGTGCCCGGTGCGACAGCGCCTGCACATCGTTTTCGTAAATGGCGTCGCCAAGGTACACCGCGTATTCGCGCTGTATACTGCGCTGCAGCGCGCGGTCGCGCCACAGGTGCGGCGTGCGGCGGTCGGCAAGGAAGCACAGGTTGTCCAGCGCGTTCATTTCGGGGAAGATCATCGAGTGCACCGGGTCTTCGGCAATCAGCCCCACCTTTTGGGTGGGCCGCGGCTCGCTGCCCGGCCGGTACAGCACGCCCCCCACGCGGATGCTGCCGCTTTGCGGGGCCCTCTCGCGGTTCATCAGCGCCGTCATTTCGCCCAAAATCGTGTTGCTGCGGTCCAGCACCGCCACACACTCGCCCGGCCAAAGCGAAAAGCTAAGCCCCCGCACCGCGCCGGAAACCACATTGCAAAACTGCACGACCGGCGTGTCGGTGCGCACCGGCTGCGTGACGGCCGGGCGGCTGAAATCCAGCGAATGGTGCCAGATGGCCTCGTCGTTTTCAAACGGGTATTCCAGCTGCAGCGCCACCTTGCCGTTTTCCATCAGTGCCACGCGGTCGCAGATGGTAAACGCCTCCTCGTGGTGAGAGCAAAGGTACAAAAACGAAAGCCCCTGCGCGGCCCCCCGGCGCATCAGCGTCTGAAACCGCCCAAGGTCTGCCGCCGAAAGCAGGTTGCTGATGTCGCGCACCACCACCAGCCGCGTGCCGGTCACCACGGCGCGCAGCAGCTCTACCACACAGCGCTCGTAGGCCGAAAGGGCCGCAACCGGCTCGTCGGCTGAAATGCTGACCTGTAATTCGCGGATAAACTGGTCCAGCTGGCCGCGCAGCACCCGCGGCTCGACAATGTACTTTTTAAACCCGCGGCGCAGCACAAAAATATTGTCTGCCACCGTCAAATCGTCCACCAGCCGCCCGCGCCGGTCGATGACCGACACGCGGTTTTCGGTCATGGGGCTTTTTTGGTAGCTGTTCACCAGCTGCTCGTTAAAATAGACAAAGCCGTAATGCAGCGGCAGGTTTTGCTGCAACAGCTGCACAAGGTCGTCGCGGCCCTGCTCGTTCATTGAAAGCAGGCCCACAATTTCGCCCTTGAACACATGCATGCTGAACTGGTCAAGGCTGGTCACGCCGTCCACAATGCGGGTGACGCGGTCCATACGCAAAACTTCCTCTTTCATCCCGTCACCTGCGCGCCGCGGGTGGCGCGCGGCAGCGTCACCTCCACATCGGTGCCCACGCCGGGCGTGCTGTAAATGCAAAGGCCGTACTGCTCGCCAAACAGCAGCTTAATGCGGTTGTTGACATTGACGAGCGCAATACCGCCCTCACGCTTTGCGTCCGAGCAGACATAGTCGAACCGGGTCGAGCTGATTTGCCGGTTCAGCGCGGCCAGCACATCCTCTTCCATGCCAAGGCCGTCATCTGACACCGTGATAATCAGCCGCTTCGCCGTGCCCTCAATTTTAATGCGCAGGTTGCCACGCCCTATTTTGCGCTCTACCCCGTGCACGATAGAATTTTCTACAATCGGCTGCAGCGTCAGCTTGGGGATGCGGCACTGCATCAGCTCGGCGCGGTCGTCCTCATCACAGACGACCTGCAGCCGCAGCCGCTCGCCAAAGCGGTACTGCTGAATAATGAAGTAGTTTTCAATGTTGCCCAGCTCGTCCTCCAGCGTCACCAGGTTTTCAAGGTTTGAGATGGTATACCGAAAAAAGGTGGCAAGCGCTTCGGTCATCTGGGCCACATTGTCCAGCCCCGCCGTAATGGCTTCGCCGCGGATGCCCTCCAGCGTATTGTACAAAAAATGCGGGTTAATCTGGTTTTGCAGCGCGAGATACTGCGCCTGCCGCTTGGTCGCGCCAATCAAATCGCTGGTTGTCAAAAACTCGCGCAGCTTGTCAAACGCCGCTTCGGTGGCGGGGCTGACCGGGTAGCGCAGCTCTGAAACGCCCTGCAGCGTGTACCCGCCCGAAAACAGCTCCATCACCTTTTCGGTCTCGCGAAACGGCGTGCCCAAAAAATGGCGCAGCAACGCCAGCAGCAGCAAAAACGCCGCTGCCGCCGGCAGCAATACAAACAGCACCCACCGCTGGTGGATGCAGCACACCGCCAGCAGCACCAGCAGCAGCGCGCAAAAGCCAAGCAGCGCACCGCATGCCCAGCGCACCCGCTGCGAAAGGTAACGGCCCTTTTGTTTCATGTCAGCGCCCCCCTGTTTCAGGAGTACAATTTGCGAAACTCGCCCGGCTTGATGCCGGTTGCCTTTTTAAAGCTTTTCGTAAAATATTTAAGGTCTGCATAGCCCACCCGCTCGCAGATCTCCCCCACGGGCAGCTTTGTCTCTTTCAGCAGTTCTTTGGCGCGGTTCATGCGCACCTCTGAAAGGTATTCTAAAAAATTCTGCCCGGTCTCTTTTTTAAACAGCGAGCTGAAATAAGACGCATTAAAGCCCACGACGCCGCCCACTTCCTCCAGCGTCAGCGGCTCTGCCGCATGCTCTTGAATATACTGCTTTGCCGTGCGGATCGGGCGGCTGTCCTCCTGCTTTTTGTGCTCAATCAGCGTTTCTACCGAGCTGCGCAGCGTCCCGGTCAGCTCTGCCCACACCGCGCGGGCCGAAGAGCATAAATCGGCGCGGGCGGCAAAGCCCTGCGTCAGTGTTTCGGCGTCCGGCAGCTCGTAATGCACGCGGCGCGCCAGCATGACATAGGTGTTGCAGACCTCTTGTGCAAGGTGCAAAATTTCATTACCGGTCACCTGCTCGCTTGCAAGCAGCGCGTCGCCCATGTGCTGCACCGCCGCCAGTAGCGGCAGCGGGTCTAAAATTTCAAGCCCGTTTTCCATCGCGCGGCTCACGTCGGCCAGCAATTCGCGCCCGTGGGCACTTTCCGGCTGTTCGGGCACCGCGCTCAGCAGCTTGCCGGTGCCCTCAAGCAGCCGCTGGTTTGCCGCGCCGTCCGCATCTAGCGCAGACTGCGGCAGCCCCGCGGGCGTTTGCACCACACTGCCAAGGCCGATGGTGAACTGCTCGGGGAAGATGTTTTTTTGCACCAGCAGCTCACCCAGCACCGCTTTCAGCTGGCGGCGCACCTGCGGGGCGTTTTCGGGCGTAAAGTTTAATACGACCCACGCGCGCGAAGCGCGAAAACAGACCTCCAGCTCAAGGCACACCGGCTGCAGCCCGGCCCGCAAAATGCCGGCCAGCTTTTCTTGCAATACCGCAAACGCACCCGAAGTGTGCATCTGCTGCCCGCCGTCCACCTTGACGACCAGCACCATAAAACAGCCGGGGCAAAAGGCATAGTGATACCGCTCGTTCAGCGCTGCAAGGTCAAACGCACTTTCGCCGGCCGGCTTGCCAAACAGCAAATCGCTAAACAGGCCCGCGCGCAGCCGGTCGATGTCGTTTTGCAGCCGCAGGCGCAGCTGCTCCTCTTTTGAAAGCTGCTCGTTGCGGTGGCGGTAGCGCTCGCGCATTTTGGTCAGCGTGGCGGCAAGCTCGCTGCGCTTGATGGGCTTAAGCAGGTAATCGCCCACCCCGTACTTGATGGCGGTTTGCGCGTATTCAAAGTGGCGGTACCCGCTGACAATGATGAATTCCAGCCCGTCGTCCAGCTGTTTTGCACGGCTGATGAGCTCTAACCCGTCGCAGCCGGGCATACGGATATCGGTGACCATCAGGTCGGGTGAAAGGTGTTCTACCAGCTCCAGCGCATCCAGCCCGTTGTGCGCGGTGCCGACGATCTGCATGTCAAACTCTGCCCAGTCCACCAGGTTGCAGATCAGCTGGCAGACCTTTTCTTCGTCATCTGCGATGACAACCTTGATCAATGCGTTTCCTCCCCCTCTGCCCCCGGCAGCTCGTATTTTATTTTTGCTCTCGGCAGTGCCCGCAGCGCAGGGCGCAGTGCGGCACCGCTTTTCTATTGCCTGACGCGGGCGGCAAAATGCCGCCCGCGGCGCTATTCCGCCGGTAATAAATACAACACCCGCCCCCAGTGGTACGCGGTGGCGGGGATATGTATAGAGTATCTCTTTTTAATCTATTCGTCAAACAATTCGTACTCCACCGCACCGCAAATCAAATGGTAAAGCGCGAGGTGATCCTCCTGAATACGATAGGTTTCCGTCTGCGGTGAAACGAGCGCAAAATCTGCAAGCTCTGCAAGGCGGCCGCCGCTGCGCCCGGTCAGGCCAATGGCGGTAAGCCCCTGCGCTTTGGCACACATCACCGCCGCGGCCACATTTTCGGCATTGCCCGATGTGCTGATGCCAAGCAGCACGTCGCCCGGCTTGCCATAGGCCAACACCTGCTGGGCATACACCAGCGTGGGGTCTACGTCGTTGGCAAAGGCAGACAGCGCCGCACCGTGGGCCACCAGCGAAATGGCGGGCAGGCCCTGTTGCAGCTTTGCCGCCACCGCGGCCCCCTGTGTGCCAAAGCTTGCCTGCATGGCACCGGCAAACCCGGCGCTGACAGGGCGGCGCAGCAAAAAGCCTTTCAGCAGCTCGCCGGCAATGTGGTCGCAGTCCGCCGCGCTGCCCCCGTTGCCGCACAGCAGCAGCTTGCCGCCGCTGCGGTAAACACCCGCCAGCAGCTCAATGGTTTGCAACACCCCCGCCCGCAGCGGCACAAGGTCTGCGTGCCGGCTAAAAAAATCGTCCAAAAACTGTTGTGTTGTCGGTTTCATTCTGCACCCTCCTTTAGTTCTGCCGCCTGAAAACGCAGGCGGTATGCCGCGACCGTCAGGGCCGCAAGGTCGCCGACGGATTCTGTCAAACCCGCGGGCACCACTTTACACGCGGCTGCCGCCGCGGGCAGCGCCTCATTTTGCAGCACCCGCTGCGCCGCGGGCCAAAGCAGGTTTTGCGCGCGGGCAAACACGCTGCCAATCACGATTTTTTCCGGGTTTAAAAGGTCAACCAGTAACGCGAGTCCGGCGCCCAGCATGCGGCCGGACTCGGCCATAATCTCGCACGCCAGCGCGTCGCCCGCATTTGCGGCAAGCGCCACCTTTTCGGTGGTGAGGGCGGGCAGTTCCCCGGCAGACGGGCACAGCGCGGGCTGTTTGCCCTGCTGCAGCAATTCGCGCACCCGCAGTGCCGCCAGCTGCGCAATGCCGCCGCCGCTGCAAAAGCCCTCAAACGAGCCCGCTTTGCCATACCCCACCGGGCCGTAAGGCGCAAGGCGCAGATGCCCCGCTTCGCCCGCAAAGTCATTCGTGCCCTCGTACAGCTGCCCGTTTAAAATCAGCCCCGCGCCAAGGCCGGTGCCAAAGGTCAAAAACACCATGTTGCGGCAGCCGCGCCCGGCGCCAAGCTGCCACTCGGCCAGCGCGCAGGCGTTGGCGTCGTTACACAAAAAAGCGGGCGCGCCCAGTGCCTGCCCCAATATTTCGGTTACCGGCACCGCGTCCCACCCCGGCAGGTTGGGGGGCGAGAGCACCAGCCCACGCTTTGAATCCAGCGGGCCGCCGCAGCTGATGCCCACCGCGTCAATGGCGCCGGGCGTACCCTGTGCCAGTGTGCGCGCGTCCTGTGCCAATTCTTGCAGCAAGGCCAGCGGCGCTGCCCCGGCGGTGGCGCGCGCTTTGCCGCGCTGCAACAGGCGCACGGTGCCATCCGTGTTTTGTGTGCCCAGTGAAACGGCGCATTTCGTGCCGCCGATATCGACCCCAATCAGTTTCATCGTCATCCCTCTTTTCTGTACCGGGCTTACAGCCCCAGCCAGCAAAGCAGCGCGTCAAGCTGCGTAAAGTCACCGCAGATAGCGTCCGCCCCGGCGGCAATCAGCCGCTCGCGCTTGACAGGGTTCAGCCCGCAGCGCGCCACTTCGTCGGTCGCGGCCCCCAGGGTAAAGGCACCGGCATCGGCGCCCAGCGCAATTTCTACCTTGCCGTCGCCCACCAGCAGCAGTTCGCTGCCCGGCAGCTGTTTTTCGGTCAAAATCATCTGCAACACCGCCTCTTTCGAGCAGGCGGCCCGGTGCTGCGGCGCGCCCTGAATGGCGGTAAAATACTGCGCGACGCCCAGTGCCGCAGCCTCGTGCAACACGTCGTCGTGGTCGGTGCCGCTGGCAAGGTACAGCGCTACCCCGCGCGCGTGCAGCGCGCGCAAAAAGGCCACCGCACCGCAAATCAGGTACTGCTCCGGCGCGTCCTGCCCCGCTTGCAGCCGCTGCAGCCGCTCGCCGACGGTCTGCATCAGGCGGCGGTTATATTCTGCCTTGTACCACCACTCGTCGCGGCCCGGCACCCCGTGCCCCATCTGCTGTGCCCGCTGCGCCAGCCAGCGCATCTGGTATACTGTTTGAATACCGGTAGAAGCGTCGATGTACTCGTCCACCTCGCGCTGCAGCGCTGCCGGTGCGGCATCGGCGCTGCCGCCGCTGAGCACTTCCAGCATCAGCGGGCGCATCACCTGCTCCCACCCGCAGCGCAGGGTGGAAAAGGTGCCGTCAAAATCAAAAATTGCAGCGCGGATTTTCCCATCCGGCCGGTGCTGTGGGTGCAGCAGTTCCAATGCTTGGGTCTGTGGTGTTTTCATGCGTAATTCTCCCTGTATTTTTGTAAAATCTCTTCGCCGGTGGCCGTGCCGGTCGTGCCTATTTTTTTGACCGTCACGCCGGAGGCGAGATTGGCAAAGCTGAGCGCCTGCCCGCCCGGCACCCCTGCCGCCAGCGCCGCCGAAAACGCCGAGAGAAACGTATCCCCCGCGCCGACGATATCCACCGGCGGCCCGGCTTTTACGGTGGGGGCAAATTGCAGCGTGTTTTCGTCGCACCACAGCGCACCGCGCTCGCCCAGCGTCACCACCACCGGGCGGCCGTTTTTGCGCTGTAACGCACAGGCAATGTCGGCGTATTCCTCCTCGGTCAGCGTTTTGCCGGTGATGTCGCGGCCAATGGCCTGCGCGGCCTCCACCTCGTTGGGCTTTACAATGACGCCGGTATACTCGCCCGCGCGCTCGCGGCTGTCCACAATGACCGGCATGCGCTTTGCCAGTGCCGAAAGCGCGTCGCGCACCCGCGGGGTGATGACCCCATAGTGGTATTGGTCCGACACCGCAATCACATCCGCCGTTTTTGCAGCGGCATCCAGCGCCGCCAGCACCGCTTCTTCGTCTGCCTTGGTAATCGGCTCAAAATTTTCAAAATCCAGCCGCGGGTCCTCGTAAATCACATCCGAAATGCCCATGCGCATCGGCTTGCAATAGCAGGGGGTCAGCCCGCGCTCACTTTGCACCATATTTGTGGTGTCAATGCCGTGCTGCCGCAGCCAGCCCGTCAGCAAAAAGCCGCGCCAGTCGCACCCAACCACCGAAATGGGCAGCAGCTGTTTGACCCCCAGCGCGTGCACGTTGTTCATCACATTGCCGCAGCCGCCGGGGGTATAGCTTTCGCGCACCACCGGCAGCGGGTAGTGCGGTGTCTCGCGCGAAAGGCGGCTGCGCTTCATATCGGCATACCAGTAAAGGTCCAGGCAAACATCGCCGATCACGCACACCGTCACCTGTTTTATTGCGTTCAGCAGGTCTTTCACCTGCTGCTCGGTCAGGCTTACTTTTTGTGGCTCCATCGTGTACCCTCCCCCGCTGTTTCAAACACCCGGCTGCAGCCGCGCGTACAGGCTGGGCACCGTGTCTAGGTGGTTGCCGTAAATATACAGCCCGGTGCCCCCCTGCGAGGTGGGGCGGTTGATGACGTTTTTGCGCGGGCGATAATAGTAGTCGAATTTGTCCTTTGCGACATCGGTGCGGTAATCACCCAGCGGGATGATGTCGAAGTTTGCCGTCGTGATGTGGGCGGTGGGGTGGCCCTGGTTGCGGGCGATGGACAGCGCTTTTAAAAACACCTCTGCCCCGGTGACCGCCGAGCCGATGTTCAGGTGCACGCCGTTTTCCAGCGTGGCAATCGACGCGCAAAAATAGCCAAAATCCACCCCGCTGGCTTTGCCAATGGCCCCAAAGTCGGCAATGGGGTGCTGGTGAATGATGTCGGTGCCGATGGTGATATGGTAGGTGGCGGGCACCCCCATTTCATAGGCGCGGTAAAACACACAGTCTTCAAGGTGCGGGAAGCGCGATTTATTTGCGTCTACATAGGCGGCAAGGCTTTGGCCGTAGCCGTACCCCTTTGCCGCACCCTCGCGAATGGCCTCGTTCATCCAGCGGCCGGTCTCCTCCCACATGCCAAAGCTGCCGTCCTCAATGGCGGTGGGCACATGCTCGGACGTGCCGCCTAGATAGGCCAGCTCGAAATCGTGGATGCTGCCCGCCCCGTTGGAGGCAAGGTGGGTGATGTAGCCGTTTTGCATCAGCCAGATGAGGTAGCGCGACAAGCCGCATTTGATGACGTGCGCCCCAATAAAGCAGGTAATGGTTTTGCCCGCGGCCTTTGCCTCTTTTAATTTTTCAATCAGCGTCGTAAATTCCGGGCTGTCAAACAGCGCGTCCGGCTGGGCACCGGGGGTGCGCAGGTTGTCGATGCGCACGAGGTTGTGCCGCTGGGCAGCCGAAAATGTCGTTGTTTTCGTAAAATCAATGGACTTTGGCTGAAACATAGATATTCTCCCTTTTTAAGTGTTTTACCGCGTTTATTTTTTGGTTTTGCAAATTTTATTTTTCTAATTTGTAAAATTGCTTTACAAATTGTTGCAATGCCATTATAATAGACTTAACACAAAAAATCAAGGGCTATGGGGGTTTTACCATGCAAAGTGCGACCGGTGGCAATGCCCGCGATATGAAAAACACCAACCGGCTGCTAATGCTGCGGCTGCTGTGCACCGGCGGCCCGGCGGCCCGCACCGAGCTTGCGGCCCGCACCGGGCTGACAAAAATGACGGCGTCGAACATCATTGCCGAGCTGCTGGCCGCCGGGCTGGTAGAAGAACAGCACCCCGGCCACAGTGCGGGTGCCGGGCGGCGGGCCGGTATGTTGGCCCTTGCGCCGGGCGCCCCGGCGGTGCTGGGGGTGTTTGTGGGCCGCCGGCATTGCAGCGTTTTAGCCGCCACCCTTGGTGCCGAAGTGCTGGCGCAGCAAAGCGCCGCCTACCCCGACACGCTGACACCGGCCCTGCTGCTGGATTTGATTGCAGGGCTGTATGTCGACGTGCGCACCCAGTACGGCGGCCCGCTTTTGGGCTGCGGCATTTCTGCCGTCGGCCCGCTGAACGCCGACACCGGCACGCTGCTGGCCCCGCCCAATTTTTACGGCATTCGCAACCTGCCGCTGCGCGAGCTGCTGGCCGCGCGGCTGGGCCTGCCGTGCACGTTGATCCACGACGCCTCTGCCGGTGCGCTGGCAGAGCAGCTTTACGGCGCGGGGCGGGGCCTCGACCACTTTTTGTACCTGCACCTTGAAAACGGCGCGGGCGCGGGGCTGGTGACAAACGGCACCCTGTACGACGGCGAAATGGGCCTTGCCGGTGAAATTGGCCATATGTCGATTAACTTTAACGGGCCGCGCTGCGCCTGCGGCAACCGGGGCTGTTTAGAGCTGTACGCAAACGAGGCCGCGCTGGCAGACGAGGTGCGGCGGCTGGGCGGGCAGGGCGACGACTTGACGTTTGAAGCCATTGTGACACGCGCGGCGCAGGGCGACGGCATTGCGGCGGCGGCACTGGACCAGTTTTGCGACTATGTGTCGTTTGCGCTGGTGAGCTGTTTGAATGTCGTGGATACCCACCGTGTGTTTGTGGGCTACCGCGGCAGCGGCGGCGATTTGCTGGAAAAGCTGCTGGAGGGCAAGGTCAATACCCGGCTGCTGGCCGGCAAAAGCCGCAGTGTGCGCATAGAGCGCTCGCAGTTTGGCGCTGCCGCCCCGGTGCTGGGTGCCGCCGCCGCCGTGGCGCGGCAGGTGTTTGACGGTGTGCTGCCGGTGTTGTGATTTTTTATGCTTTTAAAAATTTTTAAAAACCGCCCCGGCTTGCCCGCGGCGGTTTTATGGCACCAGAAAGGGGTTTTACCAATGGAGTTTGCAGCCTGCCGGCCCTACGCCGGCGACCTTGCGCAGCTGTTTGAAGTGCGCGAATTCACCTTTTGCGGCGGCCGGGCAACCGGTACCCGCGGCATTTTGATTGCAAACGGCGCGGGGATGGAGCTGACCCTGCTGCCCGACCGCGCGCTGGATTTGTACAGCCTGAAATACGGCGGCAAAAACCTGGGTTACCTTGCCCCGGCCGGCGTTGTTGCGCCCGCTTATTATGACCGGCACGGCGACAACTGGCTGAAAAGCTATGGCGGCGGCTTTCTTGCCACCTGTGGGCTGTCAAACATCGGCCGCCCGTGTGAGGACGGGGGCGAAGTTCTGGGCCTGCACGGCGAGCTTGCCAACACCCCGGCAGAGCAGCTTTCAGTCAGCACGGCTATGGTAAACGGCGCCCCGGTGGCCACCATCAGCGGCACAATGCGCACGGCGGCGCTGTTTGGCGGCAACCTGTCGCTGCGCCGCACGGTGACCGTGGGCTGGGGCATCAATGAGGTTTCAATCACCGACGTGATTTGCAACGAAGGCTTCACCACCCGGCCTTACCAGACGCTGTACCACTTTAACATGGGCTACCCACTGCTTTCAGAGACCGCGAGCCTGTCGCTGCCCAGCCTGCGCACGACCCCCCGCGATGCCCACGCGGCAGAATTTTTGCAAAGCTGCCTGCAAATCACCCCGCCGGCAGACGGGTACGAGGAGCAGTGCTATTACCACGACCTTACGGCGGACGAGACGGGGTTTGCGACGGCCAGTATTGAAAACCCGGCCCAGCACCTTGCGGCCCGCATTCGGTTTGACAAGCGGGCACTCGACCACTTTGTGCAGTGGAAGATGTTTGGCAAGGGGGATTACGCCCTAGGGCTGGAGCCCTGCAACTCCACCATTGACGGCCGGGTCGACGCGCGGGCAAATGGCAGCTTAAAATTTTTGGCCCCGGGCGCATCGGTGACCCACCGCCTTGCGGTTGCGGTGGGCGACGCGCTGGCCAGCCTTTAATTTGGCGCCCTTTATACAAGTAACAGGCCCGGCGCTGCGTTGCAGTGCCGGGCCTGTTTTTTTATTGTTGTTGCAATTTGTTTGCCTGCGGCTTTTACAAATCAGTCGTCTACGTCAAACGCCTCAATGCCCTTGCGCGCGGTGGGGCGGTTGTCGCCGTGGTGCACAAACAGCAGCGTGCCAAAGCTCAGCGCCACAAACAGCGTGCCGTAGGGGAACAGGTACTGGTACCCCATGTATTGCAGCACCGCACCCGACAAAATGGGGGTGACAATCTGCGCCGCCATCGAAAACGTATAGTAATAACCGGTGTAGCGGCCCACATCGGCCCCTTTGCTCATTTCGACCACCATGGGGTAGCTGTTGACGTTGATTAAAGCCCAGCCAATGCCGGCAAACGAGAAGAACACAAACATCAGCCAGCTGAAGTGGTCTCTAAAAAAGATACCGGAGCCGAACGCGATGGTCAGCATGACGATGCCGCACAAAATCGTGCGTTTGCGCCCGATATGGCTGGATAAAATGCCGACCGGGATGAACGCGACGATGGCGGCCGCCTGTGCGACCATCAGCACCATTGCATAGTCGCCACCCTCAAGGCCCCACATGTGGTTGGCGTATTTGCTGAACGCCGTGGTGATGGCGTTATAACCCATGAACCACAAAAAGATGCTGGCCAGCAAAAATTTCAGCGAGCGCGCAACATCGGCGGGCATTTTTTGCGTGTCACTGGCGGCCTCTTGTGCCAGTTCTTCTTCTGATACTGTCTCTTCTTCAATGCCCATTGCACGGCTTTCGGCCTGCATTTGCTTTACCGTGCGCGGCTCGTTGACGGTAAAAAACAGCACGCCCACACAAACAAGCATAAACACGACCAGCACGGCAAACACCGGCAGGTAGCTGGGGTGGTCTGTTTTCGGGATCAGCACTTTAATCAAAATCAGCATCGTGATGCCGCCGACGGCACCCATCAGGTTGATGATTGCGTTGCCCTTGCTGCGCAGGGGCTTCGGGGTCACGTCCGGCATCAAGGCCACCGCAGGGCTGCGGTAGCTGGACATGGCCAGCAGTGCAAGGCCAAGGCCTACCACAAACAGCGGCAGGCTGTAAATGTGGTCGCCGATGGGCACTAAAATAATGGCAATCGAGGCCAGCACCGTGCCGATGACAATGTACGGCATGCGCCTGCCCATGCGGGTATTGGTGCGGTCACTCAGCGAGCCGAACACCGGCAGCAAAAACAGCGCCAGCACGTTATCCAGCGCCATCACCGCACCGGCCAGCACCTCGTTGACGTTGAACGTGTTTTTTAAGATCAACGGAATAATGCCGTCGTACACCTGCCAAAACGCGCTGATTGACATAAAGGCAAGGCCCACCAGAACTGTGCGCTTGTTGTTGAGCTTCATCTCATTCTCTCCTCTTGTCCGTCGTTCATCCCCTTGTGGGCAGCGCCCACTTTGTCACAAAATACTGGTTCTATTGTACTATTTCGCGCGCACCGGTTCAATGGCTTTCTTGCCGGTTTACCCCAAAGCTTGCAAAATTTTTACAGTGCTCTTCGTACAATGTGCCGGCGGTGTGAAAATTGTGACTTTGGCCTGCCAGAATATTAACGCGTTGTAAACCTTTTGGCCGTAGAATTGAATTTTTGCCGTTTCAGTTTTATAATGAGGTATTAGGTTTTTTAACAAAACAGCTCGCTGCTGCCGCAACCGGGCGGCCTGCAGAGGAAGGAAAGGGGGCGTTTTACCATGTTTGGGTATGTAGTTGCAAACCAGGACGACCTGACGCCCCAGCAGATGGAGCGCTACCGCGGCGCCTACTGCGGGCTTTGTAAAACGCTGGGGCAGCGGCACGGGTTTTTCAGCCGCATGTCGCTGACCTATGACATGACATTTCTGGTGGTTCTGCTTTCGTCGCTGTACGAGCCCCCGGCCGAGCAGGGCACCGAGCGCTGTGCGCTGCACCCGGCAAAAGCCCACCCGTACTGGCGCAACGAGATTACCGATTACGCCGCCGACATGAACGTGGCGCTGGCCTATTACAACAGCATGGACGACTGGCGCGACGACCACAACCTGGGCGGCCTTGCACAGGCAAAGCTGCTACAGGCAAAGTGCGATGAGATTTTGCAGCACTACCCGCGCCAGATGCGGGCCATCCAATACAGCTTAAAAGAGCTTGCCCGGCTTGAAAAAGCCAAAACAGCAGGGCCGGATGAAGCCGCCGCCTGCTTTGGCACGCTGATGGGCGAGCTGTTTGTGATGAAAGAGGACCGCTGGTCTACCCCTTTGCGGCGCATGGGCATTGCGCTTGGCAAATTTATTTATATTCTGGATGCCTGTGACGACCTGCCCGAAGACCGCCGCACCGGCGGCTATAACCCGTTGCTTTCGATGGATGGGGACGACTTTCTCACCCGCTGCCGCGAGATTTTGACAATGCTGATTGCCGAAGCCGCCGCCGAATTTGAGAAGCTGCCGATCGTCGAGGACGCAGCACTATTGCGCAATATTCTGTATTCCGGCGTGTGGTCCAAGTTTGTCGCACTGGAAGCAAAGCAGAAAACGCGCAGCAAAGGAGACACAAACCAGCATGAACAGTGACCCCTACGCAGTCCTCGGGTTGACCCGCGGCGCCTCGGATGACGAGGTGAAGTCGGCTTATAAAAAGCTGGCCAAAAAATACCACCCGGATATCAACCCCTCTGCCGAAGCAGAGGACAAAATGAAAGAGATTAACGCCGCTTACGACGCCATTGTGAACCACAAGGCGGACAGCTATGGCAGCCCGGCAGGCAGTGCGCAGGGCGGCTATGGCAACTATGGCGGCGGGTACGGCGGTTACGACCCGTTTGGGCCGGACGGCCCCTTTGGCCCCAACGGCCCGTTTGCGGGGTTTGGCGGTGCCTATGCGGGCGGCAGCGGGCGGCGCAGCAGCGCCCCCGGCGGCGATGACCGGCTGAATGCCGTTTACCGCTACCTTGCGGCGGGCTATTACCGCGAAGCGCTGAACGCGTTGCAGGACATCCCCGACCGCACCGCCCGCTGGTACTATTACAGCGCCGTGGCCAACATGGGCCTTGGCAACCGCATTGCCGCGCTGGAGCATGCCCGCCAGGCCGTGCAGATGGAGCCGAACAACATGGAGTATCAGGAGCTGCTGGACCAGTTGCAGGCAGGCAGCGCCGCCTACCGCGGCCGCGGGCAGACCTATTCTGCCCCCGCGCGCGGGCTGGGCCTTTGCTCGCAGCTGTTTTGCCTGTTTTTCTGCTGCCCGTTTTGCCGCCCGTACTGATTGCGCGTAAACACTGCAATCAGTACCGTGCAAGACCTCTGCCGGCATTACGCTGCGCGCCCATCGGAGTATGACACAATATTTTTGTATTTTATATATTATTTATTACTTTTAGTGTTTTTTCAGAAAGACATTTAACGTTTTTATGTTATGCCCCCTTTATGCGGGGGCTTTTTGTTTGCCTTTTGTACTGTAGTTGCGGGGCGCCGCTGTTTTGCGTGGGCCGCACGGGGTATGCTACCCGCTACCCGGCAAAAAAACGCAGTACAATGTCCCTAAGCAAGGCAAATGCCGGTTTTCGCCACCCGCCTGCTTGCTGAAGCACAGTAAAAAAATGCCGCCGTAACATAATTACGGCGGCACCTTTTTTATTCTTGTTTTATTTGCCCGCAGCTTGCAGGCGCGCCAGCGCACGGGCAAGCCTTGCCTGTGCCACCGACTGTTCGTGTTTGTCCTGCGCCTTTTTCAGAATGGCCTCGGCGCGGTCACGCGCTTTTTCGGCGCGCAGCACATCAATTTCGTCCGCCCATTCAAAGGTGGTGGCGACCAAACGCGCAGCCGAGCCCTTGTCGTCCCGCGTGACGGCCAGCATGCCGCCAGAGCAGGCGCCAAGGCGCTCTTGCCCGTCTACCAGCACCCGCGCCGTGCCGCTGGACACCGCGGTGACATACCGGGTGTGGTTTGCCAGAATGCAAACATCCCCGTCAATGGTGCGCACGATTAGCCGCTCGGCCTGCCCCGAAAAGCTGACGCCGTCGGGCGTTACGATCTGCAATAAAAACGGCTCCACAGTGCCGCCCCCTTTCGCCGGCCCCGCCGGTGTTTACTCGGCTGCCTGCTTTGCTTTTTCCACCACTTCATCAATGGTGCCTGCAAACAAAAACGCACTTTCGGGCAGGTCGTCATGCTTGCCCTCTAAAATTTCTTTAAAGCCGCGCAGCGTCTCGGCAAGGGGCACATATTTGCCCTGCATGCCGGTAAACTGCTCTGCCACCGTGAACGGCTGCGACAAGAAGCGCTGGATACGCCGGGCACGGCCCACGATGCGCTTGTCTTCCTCCGACAGCTCTTCCATACCCATGATGGCAATGATGTCCTGCAGCTCTTTATAGCGCTGCAAAATGCGCTGCACTTCGCGGGCAATCTCGTAATGCTGCTCGCCCACCACTTCGGGCGACAGGATACGGCTGGTGGATTCCAGCGGGTCCACGGCGGGGTAAATGCCCAGCGACGAAATGGCGCGCGAAAGCACCGTTGTGGCGTCCAAATGCGCAAAGGTCGTTGCCGGGGCCGGGTCGGTCAAGTCATCCGCCGGCACATACACGGCCTGCACGCTGGTGATTGACCCGTTTTTTGTCGAGGTGATACGCTCTTGCAGCGCACCCATTTCGGTGGCGAGGGTGGGCTGATAGCCCACGGCGCTGGGCATGCGCCCCAGCAATGCCGAAACCTCGCTGCCCGCCTGGGTAAAGCGGAAGATGTTGTCGATGAACAGCAGCACGTCCTGGTGCTCGCGGTCGCGGAAATACTCCGCCATCGTCAGCCCCGAAAGGCCCACGCGCATACGGGCTCCCGGCGGCTCGTTCATCTGGCCGTACACCAGTGCCGTTTTTTTCAGCACGCCGCTCTCGGTCATTTCGTTGTAAAGGTCGTTGCCCTCACGGGTGCGCTCGCCCACGCCGGTGAATACCGAAATACCGCCGTGCTGCTTTGCAACGTTGTTGATTAGCTCCATGATAATGACGGTCTTGCCGACACCGGCGCCGCCAAACAGACCGATTTTACCGCCCTTGGCGTACGGGCAGATCAGGTCGATGACCTTGATGCCGGTCTCGAGAATCTCCGTCGTGCTCTGCTGCTCGTCGTACGGCGGCGGGTCACGGTGAATGGCCCAGCGCTCTTCGGTTTCGGGCGCGGGCAGGTTGTCCACCGGCTCGCCCAGCAGGTTAAAAATGCGCCCCAGTGTCTCGCTGCCCACCGGCACCGTGATGGGCCCGCCGGTGTCCCGCGCGGCAAGGCCGCGCTGCAGGCCGTCGGTCGAGCTCATTGCGATGCAGCGCGCAACGTTGTCGCCTATTTGCTGCGCCACCTCTGCCACCAAAGTCGTGCCGTCATGCTCGACCTCAATGGCGTTCAGCAGCGCAGGCAGCTGGCCCTCTTCAAATTTAATATCCAGCACCGGGCCGGTGACCTGTACGACCCTGCCGATGTTTTCTTCCTTCATCCGCTGCCCTCTTTTCTAGAACTTATGTTGCACCGGCCCGCTGTGCGGCGGGCCGCAGTGAATTACATTTCCGCACCGGCCACGATCTCGGTGATCTCCTGCGTAATGGCACCCTGCCGCGCGCGGTTGTAGTGCAGTTGCAGGTCCTCAATCATCTCGCCGGCGTTTTTGCTGGCTGCGTCCATTGCCATGCGCCGCGCGCCCAGCTCGGACGCGACGGATTCACACAGTGCGCCCCACAGCATGCCGCCAAGGTAATCCGGCACAATGGCGTCGTACACCGCTTCGCTGCCCGGCTCGTACAAAATCAGCTGGCGCGGGGCGGTGCGTTTTTCTTTTTGCCCCGATGCCGAAAGCGGCAGCAGCTTTAATGTGGCGGGCGACTGGCTGAGCATTGAGACAAAGTTCGTGTAGCAGACAAACAGCTGGTCATATTCGCCAGCCAAAAAATCCGCACACAGCAGCTTTGCCATTGCAAGGCTGTCACTCACCGAAATATCCTCGGCCACCGCAAACTCTTCGCTGACCATCTGTATGCCGCGCTGGCGGCAAAACTCCACGGCCTTTTTGCCCACCGGCAGCACGCAAACCGGCTTATCGCCCATTTTTTCCGCCGCTTCCCGCAGCAGGTTGGCGTTGTAACCGCCGGCCAGCCCGCGGTCGCCCGCAATCAGCACATAGCAGCTTTTTTTCACCGGCCTGCTGCGCACAAAGGCGCTGGAAAAATCCGTGTTGGCAGCCGCAATTTCCGACAAAGTCTCGTAAAGCAGCGTAAAATAGGGCCTGCTGTGCTGCACGCGCAGTTTGGCGCGGTTCAGCTTGGACGACGCGACCAGCTCCATTGCCTTCGTGATCTGCATCGTGCCCTCAACGCTTTTGATGCGCAGCTTGATCTCTTTCATCGACGCACCGCCGCTCATAGACTCTGCCCCCTTTCCTGTTGCATTCTGCCATTAGGCCTGTGCCATGGCCGCAAACTGTTTTTTATACGCTTCAATCGCCGCGCGCAGCTTTGTTTCGGTCTCTTCCTCCAGCTTGCCGCTGGTGAGAATCGCCTGTAAAATATCCGGCGCGTTGCCGTCCAGATAATCGTAAAAGCCCTCTTCAAACGCGGGCACCTGGTCCACTTCAATGTCCATCAAATAATCGTGAATGACCGCATAGAAAATACAGACCTGCTTTGCCATTGGCACCGGCTTGCCGCGCCCCTGGCCCAGCACCTTTACAATGCGCTCGCCCTGTGCAAGGCGGGTTTTGGTGTCGCTGTCAAGGTCGCTGCCAAACTGCGCAAACGACTGCAGCTCGCGGTACTGGCTGTACACCAGCTTCAGCTTGCCCGCCACCTGCTTCATGGCTTTGATCTGCGCGTTGCCGCCCACGCGGGACACCGAAATACCGGGGTTGACCGCCGGCAGAATGCCCGCATGGAACAGCTCGGTCTCCAAGAAAATCTGCCCGTCGGTGATGGAAATGACGTTGGTGGGGATATACGCCGAAACGTCACCGGCCTGCGTTTCAATGATGGGCAGCGCCGTCAGGCTGCCGCCGCCGTATTCCGGCGCAAGGCGCGCCGCGCGCTCTAACAGGCGGCTGTGCAGGTAAAACACGTCGCCGGGGTATGCTTCGCGCCCCGGCGGGCGCCGAATCAGCAGCGAAAGCGCACGGTAAGCGACCGCGTGCTTTGACAAATCGTCATAGATAATCAGGGCGTCCTTGCCCTGGTCCATAAAGTATTCTGCCATCGAGCAGCCCGCATACGGTGCGATATACTGCATCGGCGCCAGCTCCGACGCGGTGGCCGCCACAACAATAGTGTACTCCATTGCGCCGGCCGCCGTCAGCATTTCGGTCAGCTGTGCGACGGTGCTCTGTTTTTGGCCAATGGCCACATAGACACAAAACACGCCCTTGCCGCGCTGGTTGATGATGGTGTCCGCCGCAATGGCCGTTTTGCCGGTCTGGCGGTCGCCGATGATCAGCTCGCGCTGGCCGCGCCCGATGGGGATCATGCTGTCGATGGCCTTGATGCCGGTTTCCAGCGGCACAGTGACCGCCTTACGCTCGATAATGCCGGCCGCAGGCCGCTCGATGGGGCGCGTTTCGGCAGCATCCACCGGGCCTTTGCCGTCAATCGGCTCGCCCAGCGCATTGACCACACGCCCAAGGAAGCCCTCGCCCACCGGCACCGACACCACGCGGCCGGTGCGGCGCACGGTGTCCCCTTCGCGGATGCCCTCGTCCGAGCCAAGCACCACGATTGAAACGGCGTCTTCTTCCAGGTTCAGCGCCATGCCGTAGGCGCCGCTCTCAAATTCAACCAGCTCGTTTGCCATGCAGTTCGCAAGGCCAAACGCGCGGGCAATCCCATCGCCCACCAGCATGACCGACCCGGTCTCGCTTTGTTCGATGCGGTTTTCGTAATTCTTGATCTGGCTTTTTATAATTTTGGTGATATCACCTGAATTGAGCTGCATTCTTCCACCCGATTCCTCGTTCAGTTTGCGCGCAGCAATTCTCTGCGCAGGGTATCCAGCCGGCGGCGTACGGTGCCGTCAAACTCTTTGCCTTCCATCTCTAACCTGATACCGCCCAGCAGCGCCGGGTCGGTTTGTACCGCTAGCAAAACCTGCTTGCCGGTCAGCGCCGCAAGGCGTGCCGACAGCTTTTGCTGCAATTCCTCGTTTAGCGGCTGTGCCGTAAACGCGCGCACTTCAATAATGCCGTGCGCCTTGTTGTAGCGCGTGCGGTACCGCGCCGCCGCCTGCGGCAGCTGGCTTGCCTGCGCGCGCTCGCACAATAAGCGCAGCGTGTTAAGCAGGTACGGTGCCACCTTGCCCGCAAACGCCTCGTTTACCAGCGCAAGGCGCTGGGCGCGCGTGACGTTTGGGGCATCCAGCAGGCGCGGGTAAGCCGGGTTTTCGGCAAACAGCGCCTGTACGCCGGCAAGCTGCTGCAACACCTCGCCGTCGCTGCCATCGGCCGCGCACAGCTCAAACAGCGCGTCGCCAAACTGCGTCCCCGGCCCGGTCAAGAGGCATCACCCAGCCCGGAGAGAAATTCTTCGATCATCGCCTCGTGGCGCGCGGGGTCGATCTCCTTTTCGACCACACGCTGGGCGATATCCAGCGCGATGCCGGACACTTCATCCTTCAGCTCTGCCTCTGCCTTGCGCTTTTCGCGCCGCAGCTCGTCATCGGTGCGCCTGCGCAGTGCCTCGGCAGCGCCCTTGGCATCATTCACGATCTCATCGCCGCGGCGCTGTGCCGCAGTGGTGGCGTTTTTCACAATCTCACCGGCTTCGCGCTCGGCCCCGCGCAGGCGGGTCTCGTACTCGCCGCGCATCGTCTCGGCATCTGTCTGTGCCTTGTTTGCGGTGTCGTAAATGCCGTCCAGCTCGGCCTGGCGCTTTGCCAGCACCTGCTGCACCGGCTTAAACAGCAGCTTTTTGACAATGGCCGTCAAAATCAGCAGGTTGCAGATGGTGAAAATGAAGGTCCATGGTGCAATCGTCACCAGGGACTGAAACGACTCCATGCTAGTTCCCCCTTTTGGGCGTTAAAGTCACAGAAGGTTAATGAAGATACCGGGCGCCACAAAGATCAGCAGCAGGCCGGTAACAAACCCGTAAATACCGGTGGTCTCGGCAATGGCGCAGCCAAGCAGCATGGTCGAGCGCACGTCGCCCTTCGATTCGGGCTGGCGGCCAATGGCTTCGCAGGCCTTACCAACGGCATAACCTTCGCCGATACCAGGGCCGATACCTGCGATCAGTGCAAGGCCGGCGCCAACGGCGCAGCCTGCCATAACAATTGCTTTTTCCAGCATAGAAAATTCCTCCTATAATTGGTTCATACCTTATAAAATAAAAACAAAAAACATCGGCAGCGTGTCGGTCAGTCGTCGCTTGCCGCGTTGGCGATGTAAAGTGTGGTCAGCATACAGAAGATGAATGCCTGCATCACACTGGAGAACAGGTCGAAGTACAGCGAGAGGATTGCCGGGATACCGACCTGCAAGATGGGGATGTTGGACAAGAACTGCCCCACCATACCCGGCAGCAGCCCCAGCAGCGCCTTGGAGGCCACTGCCAGCGACGCGTAAACCAGCGTGGAGATGACCCCGCCCGAAACGATGTTGCCGAAATGACGAAACGCCATTGAAATGGGGGTCGCGACCTCGCTGAGGATGTTGAACGGCGTGAGGATGAAGATTGGCTGGGTAAAGCCTTTTAAATACCCGCCAAGGCCCCCGTGCCGTATTTTGGTGTAAGTGATGAGCACAAACACTAAAATGGCCCATGCCATTGTGGTAGAAAGGTCGCTGGTGGGCGGGTACAGCCCGAACAGGCTCAGCAGGCTGGACAGTACCGACAGGGTAAACAGCGCCGCCACAAACGGCGCATAGTAGGCAAATTTTTGGCCCATGTTTTCGTTGACGAACTTCTGTGCCGTCTCTACCAGATATTCGGCAATGATCTGCCGGCGACTAGTCGCCTTTACCTTTAAATTGCGGGTGAGGTAGATGCACAGCCCGGTGACCAGCGCCATCACCAGCCAGCTGTTGGTAATCGTCTCTGTGATGGGGATGCCGCCGAACACCGGGATGGTGAAATAGATGCGGGCACCGGTGATATCTACATTCATTCGGCCTGCTCACCTTCTTCCGTTTCTTGCTCTTCTCCCTTTTTTTCGGGCTTGTACATGCCCAGCAGCTGCATGCCGGCGATGGTCAGCCGCGGGAAAAGCTGCGGCAGCACCACCGTCACCCACGAAAAGTACGGCAACGCCAGCCCCAGCACCACAACGCCCATCATGGCAAGCATGCGCAGGCTGTAAGACAGCGTCATCATCAGCTTACCGCGTGTGGCATTCCCACTGGCGACCGATTTTTGCACGCTGAGCCCCAGTACAAAGAAATTGAGTATGGCAAACCCACTGCCCAGCACCGCCCCCAGCACCACCGGCTGGTCTAAACGGCCCAAAACAAAAAAAACGAGCAACATCACGGCTGTGAGCAGCAGTGTGCCAACCGCGATGTGCATCGTTTCTTTCTTTACCGTCTCCTGCACTTTCATTTGGTCTAATCCTCCTCGGGTACAGCCACAGCACAACGGGTTTTGTCGGCTATGCCCTGTTCACAACGCTGATAGTAAAAAACTAAAGCGAACTGTTTTTGATAATATCATACAAAAAAGGTCTAGTCAAATGCAATAATTGTTTCTTTTTTCACATTGTCAAAATTGTCTTAATTTTTTGCAGAAAACAGGTTTCGTCGCTCGTATTATGCATGAACGCGGGGCGGTTTTTCTGTCGCTTTTCCACAAAACCGGTGCGGGCAAGGCGCCGCCTGTACCCCCAAAAGGGCTTTTTTGCCGCTGGGCCCCCGCAAAAAAATTTTCTTTTATTTTACATCTGCCATTGATTAATTTATGAAAACCGGAGGAATTAAAAGCCGATGTCTTTACTTGAAGTACGTGATTTGAAAAAAGTGTATACGACCCGCTTTGGCGGGGTGAGCGTCACCGCGCTTGAACAGGTGAACTTTGCAGTGGCCGAGGGCGACTATGTCGCCATTATGGGCGAGTCCGGTGCGGGCAAAACCACACTGCTGAATATTTTGGCGGCACTGGACCGCCCCACCAGCGGCGAAGTGCTGCTGGATGGCCGCGACACCGGCAGCATCCCCGAAAAGGCGCTGTCCGCTTTCCGGCGCGACCATTTAGGCTTTGTGTTTCAGGACTTTAACCTGCTGGACACCTTTTCGGTGAAGGACAATATTTTTCTGCCGCTCGTGTTGTCCCGCAAAAGCACCGCCGAAATGGAAAAACGCCTTGCCCCCATTGCAAAGCAGCTGGGCATCAGCGAACTGCTGGCAAAGTTTCCGTACGAGATTTCGGGCGGGCAAAAGCAGCGGGTCGCCGTGGCCCGCGCGCTGATCACCCACCCAAAACTGGTGCTGGCAGACGAGCCCACCGGCGCGCTGGATTCGAAAGCCAGCAGCCACCTGCTGGGGCTGCTGGACAGCATCAACGCGGGCGGGCAGACCATTTTAATGGTCACCCACAGCGTGGGGGCCGCCAGCCATGCGGGTCGGGTGCTGTTTATCAAAGACGGCACCGTGTTTCACGAGCTGCGCCGCGGCACCGACGACAACGACCAGATGTACCGGCGCATTTCCGCCACGCTGACAGCACTGGCAGGCGGGGGTGAAGGCAATGTCTAACCTGCCGTTTTACCCGCGGCTGGCGGTGACCAACCTCAAAAACAACCGCCAGACCTACCTGCCCTACCTGCTGACCTGCATCATGTGCATCGTCACCTTTTACACGGTGCTGTCCATCTCGCTGAACCCCAGCTTTGAAACACTGCCCAGTGCGTGGGCCGTGCAGATGGTCATGGCGCAGGGTGTCATCATCATCGCCATTTTTTCTGCCATTTTAGTGTTTTACACAAACGGCTTTCTGATCAAACGGCGCAAACGCGAGATTGGCTTATATAATATACTCGGCATGGAAAAGCGCCACCTTGGGCTGATGATGCTGTTTGAGACAATTTTCACCGCTTTTGTTGCGATTGTCATCGGGTTGTTGGTGGGTGCGCTGTTCAGCTGGGGCATGTTTGCCGCGCTGCGCGCGCTGCTGCACCTTGGCGATGCCGTCGCCTTTTCCATTTCTCCCACAGCGCTGGCCTCTACCGCCGTATTGTTTTTGGCGCTGTTTTTCCTCACCTTGCTTTCAAACCTGCGGCAGGTGCGGCTGGCAAAACCGGTCGAGCTGCTGCACGGCGGCGAAGTGGGCGAACGCCAGCCCAAAAGCTCGGTGCCGCTGACCATTTTGGGCATCGTGTCACTGGGCGGCGGCTATGCCATTGCCATTCTGGTCAAAAGCCCGATGGCGGCAATCCTGCTGTTTTTGGTTGCGGTGCTGCTGGTCATCATCGGCACCTATGCGCTGTTTACCGCGGGCAGCATTGCGCTGCTGCGCCGGCTGCGCGCCAACAAGCGGTTTTACTATCAGCCGCGGCACTTTGTGTCGGTGTCCGGGCTGCTCTACCGCATGCGGCAAAACGCAAAGGGTCTTGCCAGCATCTGCATTCTGTCCACGATGGCCATTTTGACCATTGCGACCACCGTTTCGCTGTACCTTGGGCAAGAGGGCATGCTGCGCGGCCAGTTTCCGTATGACGTGAGTATTTCGCAGCGCCCGGCCACCGCCGCACTTTCTGCCGGGCAAATCGACGCGCTGATTGACGCCACCGCCACCCAGTATGGTGTGACCCCCACCGACCGCGTGTCGTACCAGTACACCACCTTTGTCGCCCAGCTAAGCGGCGACCTGCTGGACCCGACCCAAAGCCTTGATATGTCTACCCCGGTGTGCTCGGTGACCATTTTGCCGGTGGAGGATTACAACGCCCTTGCCGGTACCGACGTATCGCTGCAGGGCGGGCAGGCCCTGGCGTTTTTGAGCAGCGGTGGGTACGGGCTGCCCACCATTACACTGGGGGATGCGACCTACTCAATCAAAAGCGAACCGCAAACCTTCCCGCTGCAAAGCCGGGGCAGTACCGGCGGCTATTACAGCACCCTGTACCTTGTGCTGCCGCAGCCGCAGGTGCTGGCCATTTCGCAGCAGTTCGGCGGCAACGATGCCGCGGTGCTGCGCCGCGCCTTTAATTTTAACGTCACCGGCGGCGAAGCGGACACCCTGCGCTTTGCGCAGTCGCTGCAAACCACCATTCTGCCGCTGGACGGGGTGTCCATCAGCGCGCTGCCGCTGGCAAGGGCCGACTGGTATTCGCTTTACGGCGGGTTTTTGTTCCTTGGCCTTTTTGTCGGCACGCTGTTTATGGTGGCCACCGCGCTGATCATTTATTACAAGCAATTGTCTGAAGGGTACGAGGACCGCACCCGCTTTAAAATTTTGCAGCAGGTGGGCATGAGCAAACAGGAGGTGCGCGGCACGATACGCAGCCAGATCATGACGGTGTTTTTTGCGCCGCTGCTGGTGGCGCTGCTGCACACGGCGTTCGCTTTCCCCGTGATGCGCACCATCCTCACCGTGTTTGGGCTGACAGATATTCTGCTGTTCTTTTTATGCACGGCCGGCGTGGCGCTGGTGTTTAGCCTGTTGTACTTTGCCACTTACTCGCTGACCGCCCGCACTTATTATAAGCTGGTGGGTCACACCATTTAACCCGCCCGCAGTTACATTATCATAACACCCCCCCCCC
>JAEWRN010000014.1 GCA_023460035.1 Bacillota bacterium | reverse complement strand
TACCCCCGGCTCGTTACACCGGTAAGGCTGGTGAAGCACCTAAACCGCGATGCCTCGCGGTTTAGGAACGGGATGGTTGATTGCTCAACCGAAACTACGATTAACGCGAGTACAACTCAACGATCAGGGATTCGTTGATGTCTGCACCGAATTGGTCGCGGTCAGGCACTTGCTTGAAGGTACCTTCTGCCTTGTCCAGGCTCACTTCCACCCAAGCGGGGAAGCCCACTTGCTGAGCCAGTTGCAGGGCTTCAACAATACGGGCTTGCTTCTTGGACTTTTCGCGAACTGCCACCACGTCACCAGCCTTCACCAGGTAGGAAGGGATGTTCACGGATTGGCCGTTCACAGTGATAGCCTTGTGGGACACCAGCTGGCGTGCTTCAGCGCGTGTCGAGCCGAAGCCCATACGGTACACGACGTTGTCCAGACGAGTTTCCAGCAGACCCAGCAGATTGGCACCGGTGTTGCCCTTCTTCTGGTCAGCAGCTTCGAAGTAGCGGCGGAATTGCTTTTCCAGCACGCCGTACATGCGCTTGACCTTCTGCTTCTCGCGCAGTTGCAGACCGTAGTCGGAAGTGCGCTGACCCGAAGTGCGGCCATGCTGGCCAGGCTTGCTGTCAAACTTAGCCTTGTCAGCGATCGAGCGACGAGCAGACTTCAGGAACAGGTCGGTGCCTTCACGGCGGGAGAGTTTGGCCTTGGGGCCGAGATAACGTGCCACTTGAGCTTCCTTTATGTCATCTACCGTGCTTACACACGGGAGCCACCCGGGATGTTATGACACACCCCGGGTGGCGGTGGGCTTACAAAAATTAGATACGACGACGCTTTTGAGGGCGGCAGCCGTTGTGAGGCACCGGTGTCACGTCCGAGATGGAAGTGATACGGATA
The DNA here is from genome assembly GCA_023460035.1 of Bacillota bacterium. Classification (GTDB taxonomy): domain Bacteria; phylum Bacillota; class Clostridia; order Oscillospirales; family Ruminococcaceae; genus Pygmaiobacter. The sequence goes on along the minus strand of JAEWRN010000014.1, from coordinate 3,642 downwards.
CCCAGGGCACCCAGGGCGCGCACCGAGGATTCACGGCCAGGACCGGGACCCTTGATTTCGACGTCCAGGTTCTTGATGCCCTGTTCGATAGCAGCACGACCAGACACTTCGGAAGCAACCTGAGCGGCGAAAGGTGTCGACTTGCGCGAACCCTTGAAGCCCTGGCCACCCGACGAAGCCCACGACAGAGCGTTGCCCTGACGGTCGGTGATGGTGATGATCGTGTTGTTGAACGAAGCGTGCACGTGCGCGATACCGTCGGAAATGTTCTTGCGAACTTTCTTGCGAACGCGTGCTGCAGCGTTGTTTTGTGCCTTAGCCATAGTGATCTCTCAATCCCTTATTTCTTCAGTGCAGCTGCACCCTTGCGCGGACCCTTGCGGGTGCGGGCATTGGTACGTGTACGTTGACCGCGCATGGGCAGACCACGACGGTGGCGGAAACCGCGGTAGCAACCGATGTCCATCAAACGCTTGATGTTCATCGTGGTTTCGCGACGCAGGTCACCCTCCAGAGTCATGCCAGCCAACTGGTCACGGATCTTCTCCAGATCAGCGTCCGTCAACTCCTTGATCTTCTTGGAGTACTCGATGCCGCAAGCTTCGCAGATCTTGCGAGCAGTCGTACGACCGATGCCGTAAATGGCGGTCAGGCCGATTTCAGCATGCTTGTGGGGCGGGATGTTAATACCAGCAATACGTGCCATATTAGTCCTCTAATACTTTCAATCAGCCCTGGCGCTGCTTATGACGCTGGTCTGTGCAGATCACGCGCACCACACCCTTGCGGCGGATGATCTTGCAGTTGCGGCAGATTTTCTTGACCGAAGCCGAAACTCTCATTTCATTCTCCTAAAACTTTGCATCCGTTCCACTCTTTCCACCTGGACACTGCCTGTGACCGTGAAAGAGCGCAGAGCACTCATACTTGCCTGTTGTTGGATTCCTCCCGACCTGGGCCGGGGGGGATGGCCTTCATATCTCAGTGACCTGATGCCTTGAAGTTGGCCTTCTTCAGAAGGGACTCATACTGCTGCGACATCATGTAGTTTTGCACTTGCGCCATGAAGTCCATGGTCACCACCACAATAATCAGCAGCGATGTACCACCGAAGTAGAACGGAACGTTGTACTTCAGGATCAAGAACTCGGGCAACAGACACACAAACGTGATGTAGACGGCGCCAGCCAATGTCAGACGCACCAGAATTTTGTCAATGTAGCGTGCTGTCTGGTCGCCGGGACGAATGCCAGGGATGAAAGCACCACTCTTCTTCAGATTATCAGCGGTCTCGCGGCTATTAAACACGAGTGCCGTATAGAAGAAGCAGAAGAAAATGATGGCGGCTGCGTAGAGCATCACATAAATCGGCTGACCGGGGGTCAACGTCGATGCAATGTCCTTCAACCAGCGCATGGATTCCCCTGCACTGAACCAATTCACCACGGTTGCTGGCAGCAAGATGATCGAGGAAGCGAAGATGGGAGGAATGACCCCGGCCATGTTCAACTTCAGTGGCAAGTGCGAAGACTGACCACCATACACCTTGTTGCCGACTTGGCGGCGTGCGTAATTCACCAGGATCTTACGCTGACCGCGCTCGACAAACACGACGAAGTACGTCACGGTTGCCACTACGAGGACAATGAAGATCGCGGCCAGGATGCTCATGGCACCAGTGCGCACCAGCTCCAACAGACCACCGATCGAGCTGGGCAAGCCTGCGGCAATACCAGCAAAAATCAGGATCGAGATGCCGTTGCCAAGACCACGTTCCGTGATCTGTTCACCGAGCCACATCAGGAACAGGGTGCCGGCAGTCAGGCTGACCACCGCCGTGAGGCGGAAGCCAAAGCCTGGATCCAGCACCAGACCTGGAGAGCTTTCCAGAGCCACAGCAATACCCAACGACTGAAAAATTGCCAGAGCCAAAGTGCCATAGCGGGTGTACTGGGTAATCTTGCGACGACCCGCTTCACCTTCTTTTTTCAGCTGCTCAAATGTGGGGACGACATAGGTCATCAGCTGCATGATGATCGATGCCGAGATGTACGGCATGATCCCCAGTGCGAACACTGTGAAGCGCGAGAGCGCTCCACCCGAGAACATGTTGAACAGGTTGAGAATGCCCTGCTGGCCATTGAACAGCTGCTGCAGCTGCGCTGGATCGATGCCCGGCACGGGGATATGTGCCCCGATGCGGTACACGACCAGCGCAAGCAGCAGAAAAACCAGTCGGCGACGCAAGTCGCCAAACTTGCCGGTTTTTGCAATTTGAGCTGCGCTAGTAGCCACGGATGTCTCTTTCAGAACTTAATCAGGCGATGCTGCCACCAGCAGCTTCGATGGCGGCCTTGGCGCCAGCTGTAGCGGCAACGCCGTTCAGCTTGACAGCCTTGGACAGCTCACCGCTCTTGATGACCTTCACCACTTGGGCGTTGGCGGCCACCAGACCAGCTTGCTTCAGAACCGCGACGTCGACTTCCGCCAGACCCAGTTGCTCCAGAGCAGTCAGTGTCACTTCGGCGTTGAACTTCAGTGTCATCGACTTGAAGCCACGCTTGGGCAGACGGCGCTGCAAAGGCATCTGACCGCCTTCGAAGCCCACCTTGTGGTAGCCACCCGAACGCGACTTCTGACCCTTGTGACCACGACCGGCGGTCTTACCCAGACCGGAACCGATACCGCGGCCCACACGACGCTTAGCGTGCTTGGCGCCTTCTGCAGGCTTGATGCTATTGAGTTCCATCATCAATCCTTTCAGAGAACCTTCACCAAGTAGGCGATCTTGTTAATCATGCCGCGCACAGCAGGGGTGTCCTGCAGTTCGCTGACGCTGTTCAGCTTGCGCAGACCCAGGCCACGCACGGTAGCGCGGTGGTCTTCCTTGGTGCCGATGGGGCTACGGACCAGCTGAACCTTGATGGTTTGTTGTGTAGACATGTGCTGACTCCGATCAGACGAACAGGTCTTCGACCGACTTGCCACGCTTAGCTGCCACTTCCGAAGGGGTTGTGGAGTTCTTCAGCGCGTCAAAAGTGGCGCGAACCATGTTGTAGGGGTTCGAAGAACCATGGCTCTTGGCCACGATGTCGGTGATACCGACCACTTCGAACACAGCGCGCATAGGGCCGCCAGCGATGATGCCGGTACCCTTGGGGGCAGGGTGCAGTTCCACACGAGCCGCGCCATGGTGACCCACCACGGAGTGGTGGATGGTGCCGCTCTTGAGCGACACCTTCATCATGTTGCGACGGGACTCTTCCATGCCCTTTTGCACAGCTGCAGGCACTTCCTTGGACTTGCCCTTACCCATGCCCACGCGGCCATCACCATCGCCAACCACGGTCAGTGCAGCGAAGCCGAGGATACGACCGCCCTTCACAACCTTGGTGACGCGGTTCACCGCGATCATTTTTTCGCGCAGACCGTCGTCACGACCTTCGTCTTGCACCTTGGGGGAAAACTTTGCCATTTTTGTCCGCTCCGCTTAGAACTGCAGGCCCGCTTCACGGGCGGCTTCTGCCAAAGCCTTCACGCGGCCGTGGTATGCGAAACCAGCGCGATCGAAAGCCACTTTCTCAACGCCGGCAGCCTTAGCACGCTCGGCAATCAGCTTGCCGATTTGTGTGGCGGCAGCCA
>JAEWRN010000013.1 GCA_023460035.1 Bacillota bacterium | reverse complement strand
CAATCGCTTGCGTCCTTAATGTGAATTACTTTAAAGGAATTTTTTTGTTTAACGAGCAGGTTAAATTCCTGCTCTAGAGATCCTTCAAGCTTTTCTGTATTGTTTAATTTTCAAGGTCCTGTACCCCACTCTTTTGGGGGTTTTGCCCAACCGCCTGTTTGCGGTGGAGCTTATTTAGTATAGCGTATTTGGCCTTGTTTGTCAAGCATTTTTTTGAATTCTTTGAATTCGTTTTTCGTGCCCGACAGCCGGTAAACCGGCGGCTTTTCCGCTTTGTTTTGCGGCCCCTCGTGGGGCAGCTCAGTTATAATACCACACCCACAAAGCAGAAGTCAACACCTTTCTTTTGTTTTTTTGAAATAGTTTGCAGCTTCGTCAAACCGCCCGAAACAGGGCCACATTTTGCAATAACTTTACATTTTACCGTCAGGTTTTTCAACCGTTTTCCACCTGAGCTTTGTTTTGTCGTGCCCATACCTTTTGCCACTTGCTTTTGCCGCCGCAACTCTTTCTTTTATCCGTGCAATACGCCTTAGCTCTTTTTTTATTCGTATATAAAGGCATACAACACAAAAGGCAGCAGGTGTCTGCCGCTTTGCGCGGTTACCCTGCTGCCTTTGTCAGAACCAGTGCCCATGCACCTGCCCTTTATCTATAGTATATAAAGTATAAGCTTCGTTTAAACACCCTGCGCCCCAGCGCGCCGCCCCTTTAAAAGCAGGCGGGCAGCACCCGCAAGATAAAATGACCCGCACACGCAAAAGCCTTTGCCGCGGGCCTGTGCTTTTTGCAGCGCAAGCTCTAAGCTGGCACAGGCCTCTACCCTGCCAAAGTATTGCGAAGCCTCCAGTGCCAATGTGTCGGCATCCAGCGCACGAGGGGTATGCGGCGGCGTGACGGTATACACCTGGTCAAAGCAGCCTTGCCACGCTTTTAGTACTTCATCACGGTTTTTGTCTGCCAAAATGCCCATGATTGCGGTAATGGGCGGGGTGCGCGTCGCCTTCAACAGGGTGGCAAGAGCTTCGGCACTGTCCGGGTTATGCCCGCCGTCCAGCAAAATCAATGGTGAAGTTTGCAGCACCTCGGTGCGGGCGGGCAATACCGCCTGCTCAACACCGGCAATAATGGCTTCGTCTGAAATATCCCACCCCTTGTCGCACAGGGCAAGCGCCGCCTCTATGGCAACCGCACAGTTTGCCGCCTGGTGGCTGCCGTGCAGTTTCAGCCGCACCTCGTACCCGCCATAATTGACATGGTTTTCGGCCATGGTTTCGCGCAGTAGGTAAATGTCCCGTGCCTGCGGCAGGCGCAGCGAGACCCCCATTTCTTTACAGCGCCGCGCAATAATGGCGGCGACCGCCGGGCGCTGCAGTGGGTAGCTGACCGCAATACAGCCCGGCTTTAAAATACCGCATTTATCTTCGGTGATTTTTTCAACGGTGTCGCCCAGAATTTCGGTGTGGTCCAGACCAATATGCGTAAAGCAGGCCACATCTGTCATCGTGACAATATTGGTGGAATCCAGCGCACCGCCAATGCCCACTTCAAGGCAGACCAACTTACAGCCCATCTGCACAAAGCATAAAAAAGCCACTGCGGTAATCAGCTGAAACTCCGTGGCATAAAGCCCCTGTGTTTCCAGCTCGTCACTAACCGCTTTGACCTTTGCCGTAATTTCGCCCAGCACGCCCTGCGGCAGCGGCTCGCCTGCAACGGTGATGCGCTCGGCAAAGGCTTCGACATGCGGCGAGACAAACAGCCCCGCGCGGATACCGGCCTCATTTAAAATACTGGCAATCATTGCCGCAGTGCTGCCCTTGCCATTGGTGCCCGTAATATGCACAAAGCGCAGCGCATTCTGCGGGTTGCCCAGCTTGGCGGCCAAAAGCTGCATTGCCTGCGACTGCTTGCCGGTGCCAAGGCGTTCACGGCTGTCCAGCCATACGACGGCCTGTTCGTCGGTCATACTCGTTTCTCCTTTATAAAAAGGCGCAGGCGCACCTGCTGTGCTGTACCCGCGCCTTTTTGCTGCTGTTTGGTTTAGCCCAGCGCCGCAAGCGACGCCGCAATGTGCTTTTTCTTTTCTTCTGCTTTGGCAAGGCGCGCGCGCTCGGTTTCCACCACCTGCACGGGGGCCTTTGCCACAAAGCCCTCGTTTGCCAGCTTACCCTTGGTGCTTGCGATTTCTTTTTCGCAGGCTTCCAGCTCTTTGATCAGGCGGGCCAGCTCTTTTTCGCGGTCCACCAGTTCCATCATCGGGATAAACGCGCGGGCTTTGTCGGTAATCACCTGCACCGAAGCCGAAGCGTCGCCCTCAAACTGCGGGCCGATGTCGATGGCATTTGCAAACGCAAATTTTTCTAGATACGCGCCGCCCTTTTCAAAATCAGCCGGGTGCTGTGTCTCGATGAACATGTGCGTTTTCTTGGCGGGGTGTACGCCCATCTGCGCGCGGACGGCGCGCACCGCCTTGATCAGCTCGACCAGATTGGTAAAGCCCGCTTCATCTTCGGGGAAATTCAGCGCATCGCTGTACACCGGCCAGCTTGAAACCATAATGCTTTCGCCGCTGCCGGGCAGCGCACGGTAAATTTCTTCGGTGATAAACGGCATAAACGGGTGCAACAGTTGCAGCGCACCGCGCAGCACATACACCAGCACGCGGCGGGCATTGTCGGCCTGTATCTCGTCGTCGCCGTTCAGGCGCACCTTGGCAATTTCAATGTACCAGTCGCAGTAAACGTCCCAAATAAAGTCGTAAATTTTCTGTGCCGCAAGGCCCAGCTCAAACCGGTCGATGTTTTCAGTGACTTCGCGCACCAGTGTGTTGTAGCAGGACAGCACCCAACGGTCAGACAAATCCAGCTCTTTGGGCAGGCCCGGTTGCAGCTCGTCTTTCAGGTTCATCATCACAAACCGGGTCGCGTTCCACAGCTTGTTGGCAAAGTTGCGGCTTGCTTTCACCTTGTCTTCGCTGTAACGGATATCGTTGCCCGGCGTAGAGCCGGTAACCAGCGTAAAGCGCAACGCGTCGGCGCCGTATTCTGCAATGACTTCCAGCGGGTCAATGCCATTGCCCAGCGACTTTGACATTTTGCGCCCCTGCGCGTCGCGCACAAGGCCATGAATGAGCACCGTGTCAAACGGCACCTCGCCGGTCTGCTCGAGGCTGGAGAAAATCATACGGGCGACCCAGAAGAAAATGATGTCGTATCCGGTGACCAGTGTGTTGGTGGGGAAGAAATACTTAAAGTCCGGCGCGTCGGTGTCGGGCCAGCCCAGGGTCGAAAACGGCCACAGAGCAGACGAGAACCAAGTGTCCAGCGTGTCCTCGTCCTGATGGAACGAGCTGCCGCCGCACTGCGGGCACTTTGCCGGCATTTCGCGGCCCACCACGGTGTGGCCGCAGGTATCGCAGTAATAGGCCGGGATGCGGTGGCCCCACCACAGCTGGCGAGAGATGCACCAGTCTTTGATGTTTTCCATCCAGTGGTAATACGTCTTGTCAAAACGCTCCGGCACAAACTTGGTACGGCCATCGCGCACCGCCTCAAGCGCCGGCTTTGCCAGCGGCTCCATTTTCACGAACCACTGCTTTGACACCATCGGCTCTACCGTGGTGCCGCAGCGGTAACAGGTACCCACGTTGTGCTTGTAATCCTCGGTGCGCAGCAGGTAACCGCCGGCTTCCAGGTCGGCCACGATTGCCTTGCGGGCCTCGTAACGGTCCAGCCCTGAATAGTTACCAAAGCCCTCGACAATATGGGCGTCCTCGGTAAAGGTTTTGATGACTTCAAGGTTGTGGCGCAGGCCCACCTCAAAGTCGTTGGGGTCATGCGCCGGGGTGATCTTTACCATGCCGGTGCCAAACTCCACCTCGACATAATCATCGGCAATGATGGGGATTTCGCGGCCCACCAGCGGCAGAATAACCGTTTTGCCCACGATGTCCTTGTAGCGCTCGTCCTGCGGGTTCACCGCGACCGCAACGTCACCCAGCATAGTCTCCGGGCGGGTTGTTGCAATTTCAATGTCGCCGCTGCCGTCGCTGAACGGGTAACGGATATGCCAGAAATGGCCGTCCTGCTCTTCAAACTCCACCTCGGCATCCGAAATGGAGGTGCGGCAGTTCGGGCACCAGTTGATAATGCGCTCGCCCTGATAGATGAGACCCTTGTCGTACAGCTTGCAGAACACTTCCAGCACCGCGTCAGAGCAGTGCGCGTCCATCGTAAAGGCTTCGCGGTCCCAGTCGCAAGAGCAGCCCAGCTTTTTCAGCTGTTCGATAATGCGCCCGCCGTACTTTTCTTTCCATTTCCACGCGCGCTCTAAAAAGCCGTCGCGGCCAATATCCGCTTTGCTGATGCCCTCTTCTTTCATTGCGGCCACGATTTTGGCTTCGGTCGCAATCGACGCATGGTCGGTGCCGGGCACCCACAGTGCCGAATAGCCCTGCATGCGCTTGGTGCGGATTAAAATATCCTGCAGTGTTTCGTCCATCGCATGGCCCATGTGCAGCTGACCCGTGATGTTGGGCGGCGGGATTACAATGGTATACGGTTTCTTTTCCGGGTCGCGGGTGGCGTGGAAATATTTGTTGTCCAGCCAGTAGCGGTAAGTTGCGTCCTCCACGGCGGAAGGATCATACAGTTTGTCCAGTTCTTTCATGGCTCTCTCCCTCTTTGCACCTTGTTCTGGCGGCTGCCCGCCGAAAAGCACACCCACCGTGCGGCAAATAAAAAAGCCCCACACGGCAAGCGCCGTATGGGACGGATAACTCCGCGGTACCACCCACATTGCCGCGCACACCGCGCGCGGCCACTCAATACCCCTTAACGCGGGAAACGGCACCGGCTGCCCTTGTTAAGGTTGACCGGCCTGCTCCAAAGCGACCGCTGCGGCGCCCCCACCTGCTTGCACCCACCGCAGGCTCTCTTTAGGGGAACGGCACGCAGCCCTCTTTTTCAACGCATTTATTCTATCTGATTTTAGACGGTTTTGCCCTTTTTGTCAACCCGTCAAATGCAGGCGCAAGGGCCCGCCGCAATGCTGATTTTCAGCCGTGCAGCCCGCGTGACTGGCGGTCCATATCCTCAATCACAATATCGAAAATCTCCCCCTGCGACGCGCAGTAACGCAGCACGTCCCACGGCTCGTTGGTGTGAAAATGGATTTTTACCAGCTCCTCATCCCCCACCGCAAGCAGGCAGTCCCCTTTAAAGTTGGCGGTGATGTGGTCGTGGATTTCATCCTCCGACAAATTGGTGCCCTCAATCAAAAGCTGCGTATCATAGCGAAACTCTACCATACCCGTGCCTCTTTCTGTGTTGTTCATTTGAATAGGTGCCTGTTAGCCCAGGCTGACACCCATACTGCGGGCGACCTGCAGCATGGGGCAATCTACCGGCACGACCTTTGTTTTGCCCGCCACTTCTTCCAGCGGGTGGTCTACCACCACATTGTTGACCATTGCCACCGCAACGCCGTACTTGCCCTGCTCTACCAGCTGTGCGGCATAGGTGCCAAACTCGGTGGCCAGCACGCGGTCATATGCAGAGGGCGAACCGCCGCGCTGCATATGGCCCGGCACACACACACGGGTCTCAAAGCCCGTCAGCTCTTCAATCTGTGTTGCAATGCGCCCGGTGGCCGTTGTCATACCCGCTTCGGCACGGGCCGCGGCGCGCTGCCGCTTTTTCAGCTGCGCTTCTTCTACACTGTACGCCCCCTCTGCCACCGCAAGGATGGAGAAAGTGCGGCCATTGGCGTTGCGCTTTTGAATGGCCTGCGCCACACGCTCGATGTCATACGGCAGCTCGGGGATTAAAATGATGTCGGCACCGCCGGCAATTCCGCTATATAAGGTAAGCCAGCCCGCTTTGTTGCCCATCAGCTCGATTACCATTACCCGCCGGTGGCTGGACGCTGTGGTGTGGATGCGGTCAATCACCTCGGTGGCAATATCCACCGCCGTGTGGAAGCCAAAGGTCACGTCGGTGCCCCAAATGTCGTTGTCGATGGTTTTGGGCAAGCCAATGATGTTCAGCCCCTCCTGCGCCAGCAGGTTGGCTGTTTTGTGGGTGCCGTTGCCGCCAAGGCACAGCAGGCAGTCCAGCTTTGCTTTTTTATAGGTCTTTTTCATTTCAGAGACTTTATCGACGTTATCCTCTTCAATTACCTGCATCATTTTAAACGGGGTGCGCTTGGTACCCAAAATGGTGCCCCCCTGTGTGAGGATACCCGAAAAATCGCTCTGCTTCATATCGTGCCAGTCTCCGGTGATCAGCCCGTGGTAGCCGTCGCGCACACCAACGATTTCCGCATCTGCGCCAAACCGCTCGTAAAGCGCCTTTGCCACCCCGCGAATCGTGGCGTTCAGGCCGGGGCAATCGCCGCCGGAGGTCAGTATGCCTACACGCTTTGTCATTGTTGTCCCTCCTTTGCCGCCACACTGGGCGGCTTTTATACCTTGTCTTATTTTTAGAGTATTCTTTCCGGGCTGGTTTGTCAATCATTGTCTGACAGTTTTTGCGCACTAAATTTACCCCTGTTTTTTTGCATTTTGGGTGTTGACAAAGGGGGCCGGATTCGATATAATAATCGAGCACGTTGCGGAATTGTGTAACGGTAGCACGACAGACTCTGACTCTGTTTGTGAGGGTTCGAATCCTTCTTCCGCAACCAAAAAATGTGGCAGCAACGGTTGATGCTGCCATTTTATTTCGGGGTATAGCGCAGTTGGTAGCGCGCTTGGTTCGGGACCAAGAGGCCGGGAGTTCAAGTCTCCCTACTCCGACCAAAATAAGTCCATGTGTTAGGGTTCAAACCTGCACGTGGGCTTTTTGTTTTATTGTAGTAAATTCGTGTTGCGGGTCGTACCATTTATAACACGCATATAACACGCAAAAGCGGGCAAGGCTTTTTTTTGGGGGGGGATTGTGATGGTTGAATTGATTTTACTGGTGGTCGCGGGCAGTTTGTTCGTATTTCTGGGGTGGCGAATCTGGAAAAAAGAGCAGATTACGCTGATCCATGACTACCATTATACAAAGGTCACGCAAGCGGATAAAAAGCCATATACCGAAAAAATGGGCAAGGCAACCGTTTTAATGGGTACCGGAATGTACCTGGCGGGCGGCATTGATTTTGTATTTCACACCACATACGGCTGGTTTGTTTTTGGTGTTTGCTTCGTTTTGGGCCTTCTTATCATGGTGCTGGCGCAAATCAAATACAACCACGGCATATTTTAAAACTGAATTGCTTTTAATACCATAAAAGGCCCATGTACCAAGGCGTTTGCCCTGTACACGGGCTTTTTGCTTTATATCGTGGCAAAGTAAATAAAAGTATGCTACTATAAGCGCATATCATAGCTGTTGCGGGAGGGACCATGAAAAAGGCTTGTGTTTTTGTATTTTCCGGCACCGGGATGACCCGATACGTCGTTGATAAAATTGTGCAGGGGCTTGAGGCACTTGGCATTGCGGTGGATTGTTACCCCATTGAAACGGCCCAAGTTGAGCAGATTCCCCTTGGCACGTATGATTTGCTGGGTATCGCCTACCCGGTACACGCTTTCAATGCCCCGCAAATTGTTATCAATTTTGCGAAACGGCTGCCGGCAGCAGCTTCTTCTAGTGTGTTTTTAATCAGTACCGCAGGCGAAAACAACCCGGTCAACTATTCTTCGTCTCATTTACTCATTAAAACCCTAAGCAAAAAGAACTACCGCGTTTTTTATGACAAGCAGCTTTATATGCCTTCCAACTTCGCCGTTCAATACGACGAGCCAACGGCAGCGGCATACCTTGCCACCGCAACCGCCGCGGCCCCGCAAATAGCGCGTGACATTGCCAGCGGGGTTTTTGACCAACAAACCGGCAATACTTTTTCAAGGTTCATGCACTTGATTGGCCGGGCAGAATGGTTTGGCAGCGTGTTCATTGGCAAATTATTTTACGCCGACCGCAACTGCAACCACTGCGGGCTGTGTGCCAAAAACTGCCCCAACCACAACATTACAAGCGGGGCCAATTTGCATTTTAAGTGGAACTGCGGCTTATGCATGCGTTGCCTTTACCTCTGCCCCCGGCATGCCATTCACGTGCACCAGCCTTTTACCTTTATCACTTTTGACAGTTGGTATAAAAACGAAGAGCTGTCGGTGAACCGCTGCCAAAAGCGGTAACCGCAAATTTTCCGTATTGGCGCATTGCCTGGCGGGCGGCTTTACTTTTTATCTTATTAAGGTATAATACAGGTGTCTTTGCCTGTTTTATAAAAAAGAATGGGGGTATTGAAATGAGCTATACAAAAGCAGCGCTGGTAACGGATGTACCAGAAGAAAAATGCATGACCGTCATGCTGAACAACAGCGAGATTCTTTTAGCCAAAATCGATGGGGCTTATTATGCCGTTTCAAACAAGTGCCCACACCTTGGGGGCCGCCTGTCGGACGGCACATTGGAAGCAGGTGTGATTACCTGCCCCAAACACCACGCCAAGTTTGACCTTAAAACCGGTGCCAATATGGGGGAAGCAAAACTTGCCTTTTTGAAAATTGGCGTAAAGGACCTGCAAACGTACCCGGTTAAAGTAGAGGGCGATGACATTTTGATTGACATTGGCGAGGCCTAAAACGCACGGACTTGCAGTGTGCCATTTGCGGTAACGGGTATCGTTGCCCTAAAATTGAATGTTTTAGTTATTATCTTTCTTTGTTTTATATTTACAATCAAAAGGTCTCCGCCAAAAGTCGGCGGCCTTTTGGTTGTCTTTGTCATTATGTTGAACGTATTAAATGTAAAAACAAAAGCACTAATCAAAACCCCAATAATACTAAGTAAAATTAAAATATCATAATCTCATTTATCGGGGGCGATTTTTTGGAAAAGGATGAATTTGTTCATCTTGCAAACGAATTCTATCAAGATGCCTTAATCGCAAATAGTTATTACTCACTGCTTGACCAATACGAGAAAAATCGAAAAGACTATTTTCCAGAGATGCAAATGTCCTCTGCATTTTATACCATTACTCATTATGCTGTTGTTGAAGCGCTATTTATGAATCTTGCAAGAATATATGATAATGACGCAAAGGCGATAAGCGTCAAAAAAATGCTCCTAGAATGTAAAAACAACGTAGGTCTTTTAAAAGAATGTAGTAAACGAACTGATTTTCCACATGTTGTAGAGAAAAACGAAAATTGGTACTTTGAAGACAACAAAGAAGTAAAAACACAAAAAAATTTTCAACCTCTGTTTTCTTCTGGAACAGTTCCAATTACCATTAATCTCACCATAGAAGAATATCTTGATTTTTATAGTGAAAAGTTGTGTTCATTAAATCCCAAAACAAAAAATTTAAGAATTCAAAGAAACAAATTATATGCTCATAAAGATGCATCATCTATTAGTGACCTTGATACAACAATCCTGAATAGTCCTTTATATATGAATGATATTCAAGTATTAATCGAATATGCTCTTAATGTTGGAATATTTGTACTTGGTTGTTTAACCAATATTCAAAAACCAACTCAATATGTAAACATTAACGATTGGCGTGGAAGCCTACAGTTGGTTAGAATCGGTGAAAAATGGAAATATTCCGAAATCAACTCGAACACTCACCTACATACGGACTAAGATGATTTGTAAAAACCAAACCCCCACTGCCAGCTATTGCCGACGGTGGGGGTTTGGTTTTGGTCTTCTATTTCGTGTTATTGTATTTCAAGCAACTGCGGGTCAACCTGCGCCGCCTGCACGAGCGGCTGCCATGGGGTACCCTGCACCAAGGGGCGGGCCGCTGCCAGCGCCTGTGCCGCCGCCGCGCCCTGCCCGCCGGCATGGTACAGCTTTGCCAGCCGGTAAAGCGTAATACCGCGCTGGGTGCCGTTTTGGGCTTCACTTAGCTCTTTCAGCGGGGCAATGCAGGCGGCGTCCTTTCGAATATACACCCCTACCAGCAGCTGTGCATCTGACAGAACTGCCTGCAGTTTGGGGTTTTTTTCGTTTTTCAGCAGCAGCTCTAAGCCGGCCAGCGCCTGCTCTGCACCGGCGGCATCGTTGCGCTTCACATAAAAATCCAACGCCTTTTGCAGGCCGTTCAGCCGCTCTGCGGGTTTCAGCCGCAGGGTGCCAAGCTGTTCAAACAGCTGCCGGGCCGCCGCTTCATCCCCCGCCGCAAGCACACCGTCTAGCCGCAGCAATGCCAGCGTGCCGGGGCGCAGCACCAGCTTCAAGCGCGGGCTGCCCAGCATTTCTAAATAGCGCACCGGGTCGTTTTGCTGCACCAGCACACGGTTCAGCTCTGCCATTGCCGTTTTTTGCGCCGTGCGCAGCAAATACAGTACCAGCACGGCGATGACCATCAGCATTAGCAGGTAAGGCAGCGGGAAATCAGTTGGCATGGTTATTTCTCCTCTCGTTGCGGCCAGTGCCGCAAAGGGCCGTTTATTCTGCCCGCGGCGGGAAAATTTGCACCGTACTGCGCGTTGTTTCGGCCGCAAGGTCGCAAAGCTGGTCTACCGGTAAATCTAAACTATAAGCAATCTCGGCATAGGCCGAAATATTCATGCCCGCAATCGCCCGGCGCTCCGGGTGGTCAATGCACAGCATTGCCGCCTGCCGAAACGGGCTGCCGCCGTTGAGGTCACAGGCAAATAATACTTCGTTTTGCCCGCACTTTGCAAGCGCGTCCTGATATTTTTGGGCAAGAATGTCCAGGCTGTCTTCGGGGTTAAAATCGACATAAAACATACCCGGGGTGTCCCCCAGCAGCATATTCAGGTTGCGCTGAATAGCAGTACCCAGCCCGCCGTGGCCCGACACGATGATATTTGTCATGCTCGTCTCCTTTTGCCCAAAAAAGCCCCTTGTTTATAAACAGAGGCTTTTTTGGCTATTCGCTTTTTAGGGAGGACCTTATTAGTTGTTGGTCTTATGCATCAGCTCTGTGTAATTGGCGTACACCTCGTGCATGTAGTCGGGCGGGCACTCGGTGACGTTGGGCGAGACAAAGATGTACATTTTGTGGCCCAGTTTTTCCAGCAGCAGTGCGGTCTCCGCGGCCAGCGACTGGGTGATGGTCATGACAGCGGTCGTGCTGGAAGCGCCGACCTTCTGTGCATAGCCGGGGATTGCGACCAGCGAATCCTCCAGCGGGCAGCAGTTGTCGATCAGGATATCCGCCACGTCACCCAGCTTTTTGCCGGACGAATGGGTTGCGGTGGCCTTGCGGTAGTTTTCGCCGCTGGTCACAGCAATGACCTTCATGCCGTGCTCTTTTGCATACAGCGCACATTCGATGGGGGCCGCGTTCAGGCCGCCATGCGAATAGACAATCATCACTTCACCCTCCTGGAAGGTGTAGCTTTGCAGGAAGTTTTTGATGTAGCCCTCCTGACGCTCGATCCACAGCAGCTCACGTGCGCCGCCCGGGCCGATGACGTTAGTCCACATCAGGCGCGGGTCCATCAGCGGGTGCCAGCCCACTACACCGCCGTAACGGGGGAACATATCCTGAATGGGCAGCACCGAATGGCCAGAGCCAAACAGGTGTACCAGCTTGCCACTATGGATGGTATCGGCGCAAAGCTTTGCCGCCGCTTTGATGTTTTCGGCCTGCGTGGCATCGATTTTTTCGATGACCTCGTTGATTTTCTCGACATACTTCAGATTGCTCATAATTGGTTTCTGCTTTCCTTTCTGACTTTTATTGTAAAGATGCGGCCGGGCCGGTTTGCTCGGCCGCCCTTTTACCAATGCATCAGGCGTAAACGCCGGTGAGGTAACCAAGGCCGGTCAGCACGCAGGCCAGTGCAAGGATCAAGCCCATTACCGCGAGAGGCGACCACTTCTTTTTGGCATACAGCCGGTAGATGCCCAAGGTGAGCAGCAGCGGCAGGATGCCCGGGAAGATATTGTTGATTAAGGTATCAAGGTCAATCGCGGCGGTTTCGCCGCCGGGAGGGGTAATCATGACAGGCACATACACGCTGACATACGATGCCGTCAACGCGCCAATGACCACAAGGCCCAGCACCGTCATTGCGGAGGTAAGCTGTGCAAGGCGGCCGGACGACATAAACTTGTGAATGCCCTCAAGGCCGGTCTTATAGCCAAGCTTCCACATGTTCCAGCTGATAACAGCGGTCAAAACCGGGTAGCCCAGCATGTACAGCAGCGGGCCGCCGTAGGTAAACACGCCGCCCATGTTGGTGACAGTCATGCAGATGGTCAGCAGCAGGGGGATTGCGGTTGCCACCCACATCGAATCGCCGATGGCGGAGGTCGGGCCAATCAGCGCGACCTTTACCGCGTCGCTGACTTCCGGTGCAATTTCTTTTGCGGCAACGGCTTCTTCCATGCCGCAGATGATGCCGGGGGCGATAGCGCCAAGCTGTTGCTCGGTGTTAAACAGGGTCAGGCTGCGTTTATATGCCGCAGATTTTTCTTCTTTTGTCGTGTACAGCTCTTCGACTACCGGGGTCATGGTGTGTGCCATGGCGTTGCCCAGCAGGTTTTCGCCCTGCTGTGAGCAGCCGTGCCAGAAGAACCAGATCAGCCATGCGCGTTTCAGTGTAGCGGGTTTCAGTTTCTTTTCTGCTACAGTTGCCTGTGTGGTGTTTTCAGTTGTAACCTGTTCCATTTAAGCCACCCCGCCTTCCTGCCCTTTTTCTTCTTTGGCGCTGACGATCGAATAGTAGATCACCGCTGCCGCAATGGCGAAAATAGCAACCGCCATCATGCTGAGGCCGAGATACTTGATGAGCATAAAGCCGATGATGAAAATTGCAAAGTGTACCGGCTTCTTCATCAAAAAGCTCAGCAGAATGCCCATACCTAGGGCAGCCATCATGCCGCCAAAGGCGCCAAGAATCGTTGTAAGCCATGCCGGGATGATCTCTGCCACGTTAAAGCCGGTCTGCGAGCCGACCACTGCCGTTGTGATGAGGATAATGAGGGCCGGCACAAAACGGAATACAAAGCCGACAATGTTGCCAAGGCCCGCGTTTGCAAACGCGATCTGGCGGGGGTTTGCGTTTTCGGCACCTTTCATGGCAACGCGGTTGACGCCAAGGTTTAACGCATAAACCAGGTTCCACATGGCAACGCCAATGGCACCGCCCACGGTGGAGAACACCCACATCAGTGCCACGGTGGTAGCCATGTCACCATTGTAGAACGCCAGCGCGCCGCCCACGCCGATGTAAGTTGCATACGAAAGGTCCCAGCCAACTGCGCCGCCCGGTGTGACCGAGCCCAGGTTTGCCAGCTGTAGCAGCAGGCCCAAGGCCACTGCCACCGGCACATTGCCCATGATGAGCCCGACGATAAACGAGGCCACCAGCGGGCGGCCAAGATCGTACCAGCCCAGCGTGTTGCCAACCACAGAACCAATGGAACCAAGGTAGACAAACAACGCGATCAGAATTGCTTGTAGTACACTCATGATATTCCTCCTTAATTGGTTTTGATTCTACAGCACCCGCCGCAGGGTGCGGCGCGTGCTGAAAAGCAACTGTATCAATTTTGCCGCGCACCTTTTACGAAAAAGCCTTTTTCAGCTCGTCCCAGCTGCGGCATTTTTCTGTGGGCAGCATTTGGCAGATGACGGTCACGCCGTCAGCCTGCTCTGCATCCAGCGCGTCAATGTCGGCCTGGCTGAAGCTCAGCACACCGCCTACCCCAATGCCCTTCACATGTGCGGCTTCGTCCGCCTGTTTCGAGCAGTTGCCGATGTTCACATGCTCGGCGGCCTTAATTTCGTCGCGAATCTGTGCCAGGTTTTTCGCAAACCGGGTAATCACCAGCCGCGTTTTTTCTGTTTCTGTTTTTAAAATCTCTTTCGCCTGTGCCGCGGTGACGATTTTCGGGTGATACCCTGCCGGCACCCCCATCATCATAATCTGCTGCATCATCGCGTTCGAAGCCAGCGCGTCGTCAATGGCAATGATTTCACCCACACCGTAGGTCACGCACCATGCCGTGACGATTTGCCCGTGAATGAGTCTGTCGTCAATGCGCACATAAAGTTTGCCCATTGTCAATCCCCCTTGTGTTTTCCTTATGGCTCAACCTTAGCACATCTGGCAGGGCTGTTTCAATGAAAATAGGGGTTTTGAAAATTTTTGACGGAAAACGAAAAACCGTTTTGCTGCGGTTTCTTTTGGTGTATGATGAACTTACGGGCGGTTTTGTTGCTGTTTAGGAAACGTAATATAAAAACGTAATATAAAAGAGGAAGACCTCGCCCAGTCGACTCACCGGAAGGAGACTGTCATGCTTACGCTTGAAGGGATTGGCACCAGCCACGGCATTGTACAGGCACCCGTGCTGCTGCTGCAGCCGCAAACACAAGCACCCAAAATGCGCACGGTGGACGATACGGCCGCCGAGATTGCCCGTGTGGACAGCGCCATTGAAACAGCCAAAGCCCAACTGGCGGCGCTGCGTGCAAAGACAATGCGGGAAGCAGGCGAAGACGCCGCGGCAATTTTTGAAGTGCATACCACAATACTGGAGGACCCGAATTATCTCGACGCCGTGCACAGCATGATTTGCATGGAGTCTCTTTGCGCCGAATATGCGGTTTACAGTGCGGGGATTCAGTTTGCTTCCATCTTTTCCAATATGGCGGATGAATACATGAAAGAGCGCGCCGCAGACGTGCGCGACCTTTCTACCCGTGTGTGCGACATTTTGCTGCAACAGCACAGTGACCCCCTTGCGGGCTGCACGCGCCCGGTGGTAGTGGCAGCCGAAGACCTGCTACCCAGCCAGACCGTGCGGCTGGACAAGCAAAAGGTGGCTGGGTTTATCACCCGCGGCGGCACCTTTAACAGCCATGCCGCCATTTTGGCCCGCAGCCTTGGCATTGCGGCGGTCGCCGCGCTGGACAGCGGCTTTGACCGGCTGCAAACGGGTGACAACGCGATTGTGGACGGCATTGACGGGCTGGTGATCTTAGAGCCGGACGACGACACAGTGCTGCAATACGCCGAAAAAATTACCGCGCTGCGCGCAGAGGAAAAACGCCTTGCGCTGCTGCACGGCAAGCCCGCCACCACCACCGACGGCGCCAATATTCGCCTTTGCGCCAACATCAGCCAGCCCGAAGAGGCAAAGGCCGCCCTGCGCAGTGATGCCGAGGGCATTGGCCTGCTGCGCAGTGAGTTTTTGTTTTGGGACGAAGCACATTTTCCCACAGAGGAAGTGCAGTTTAAAACCTATCAGAATATCCTTGCCGCATTGACCCCGCGCCGCGTGACGATTCGCACGCTGGACCTTGGCTCGGACAAACAGTCACCGCATTTCAGCTTTGCCGCTGAAAAAAACCCCGCGCTGGGTTACCGCTCGGTGCGCATCAGCCTTGACCGGGTAGAGGACGTATTCATCCCGCAGCTGCGCGCGTTGCTGCGTGCCTCAGTGTACGGCAACCTTGCCATCGTGTTCCCCATGGTCACCTGCCTGCAGGAGATGCACAGCATTTTGTCGGTGCTGGCCCGTGTCAAACAGGGGCTGCGGCGCGACGGCCTGCCGTACAGCGAAAAAGTGGAGATTGGCATCATGGTCGAAACCCCGTCGGCCGTTATGCTGGCCGACCGGTTTGCGAAAGAGGTCAACTTTTTCTGCATCGGCACCAACGACCTTACCCAGTACACGCTGGCGGTCGACCGCATGAACCCACAGGTAAACTACCTGTTCGACCCCGGCAGCCCCGCCGTGCTGCGCATGATACAGCGGGTGGCAATTTGCGCACACGAAGCAGGCATCCGGGTAAGCATCTGCGGCGAAAGCGCCGCCATCCCCGCGCTGGTGCCCTATTACATCGGCATGGGCATCGACGAGCTTTCCATGGCGGCACCGTCTATTTTGCGCATCAAAGAGTGCATTCGGCAGCTCAGCCGTGCCCAGTGTCGCACCCTATGTGAAACCCAGTTGCAATAGCATTGTACCGTGTTAACAAAAACGCCCCGCAAAAATGTACCTTTGCCGAAGGCGGGCCAATTTGCGGTGTTTTCGTTTGCCTGTGCCCGGTGAATATGCTATAGTAGCATTACATTTTAATGACAAAGGAGGCCTGCGTTTTGAACTTGTTGTTGCGGATGAAGCGCATCCAGGACCTTTCGCCCAGCGAGAGGCAGATTGTCAACTACATCCTCAACGACCCTGAAAATGTGGCTGTGATGGGTATTGTAGAGCTTGCGCACAAAACCTATACCAGCACCGGCACCGTGATGCGGGTCGCCAAAAAACTGGGCATGGACAGCTTTACCGATTTTCGGTTGCAGCTTGCCGCCGACTTGCGCGATTACCTGGACAGCGCCATGCTGTTTCAAAACGGGGCGCCCATCGGCCAGCACGACTCGATGGAAGAGATCATTGCAAAGGTGACCAGCAGCAATGTGCGCGCGGTGGTGGACGTAAAACGGCTCAACCCGGTCAGCGCGTTCCAGCGGGCGGTAGAGATGATGTGCGGCGCAAAGCAGTGGGATTTTTACGGCAGCGGCATGTCGAACCTGATCTGCCACGACGCCATGCTGAAAGCGCTGCGCCTTGGCGTGCCCTGCACGGCCTACGCCTATTACTCTGAAATGGCCATGCTGGCCAAAACCTGTGACGCAAGTCACCTTGCCATCGTGATTTCGTACACCGGCCAGACCGAGGACACCCTGCGTGTTGCCCGCATTTTGCGCGACAACAAAATCCCTTCTGTCTCGGTGACCAGCCACTCTGACAATGCGCTGCTGGAGCTGTGCGACCTCAATTTGTATGTGGACAGTGAAGAGACGGTGTTTCGGGTGGGCGGCATGAGCAGCCGCCTAAGCGGGCTGCATGTGCTGGATATTCTGTTTTCAGCTTTTATGAACGAAAAGCGCGAACAACTGCAGCCGGTGATTGACAAGACGTTTTTACAGGAAACTTTTTATTACGAGCCAAAAGGTGAAAAATAGCCAGAACCTCCCGCAGCGGGGGGCTTTTTTGTCTTGCGCACCCTGCATCTGTGCGCTGTTTGCGCAGTTTAGGGCTTGCAATCGCGGTTTTAAACCTTTACAATAAATAATCGGTATGACTATTTAAAACAAACATTAGGACGGTGCGACAACTATGGCAGAGTTTAAATACGAAATTGTTGAAAAGATTGCAGTGCTTTCGCAAAGCCCGAACGGCTGGGAACGCCAGTTAAACCTGATCAGCTGGAATGACCGGGAAGCCAAATATGATATTCGCGACTGGGCCCCGGATAACAGCAAAATGGGCAAGGGGGTTTCGCTTTCCCACGACGAGCTTGCCATTTTAAAGGGCATTCTTGCGGACATGGATATTTAACTATGGGCTACAAAGAGGATTACGTGGAGGCGTTTCGCGCCAACATTCACCGCGACGGGGCCGAGCAGCTGCTGGAATGGATGCAGACGACCGATTTTTTTGTGGCACCCGCCAGCACTAAGTTTCACGGTGCGTGTGAAAGCGGGCTGGTGATGCACAGCCTGAACGTCTATGAAACGCTGTGCCGCCAGTTTTACGCCGAGGGCGAAAACATGGAAAGCTATGCAATTTGCGGGCTGCTGCACGACCTGTGCAAGGCCAATTTTTACAAGGCAGGCTTTCGCAATGTCAAAAATGACGAGACCGGGGCCTGGGAAAAAGTGCCCTCTTACTCGGTGGCCGATGCTTTCCCCTATGGGCACGGCGAAAAAAGCGTGTTTTTGATTGAGCGCTTTTTACGGCTGAAGCCCGCAGAAGCCGTTGCAATTCGGTGGCACATGGGCGGGTTTGACGACGCGGTGCGCGGCGGCAGCTTTGCCATTAGCGAGGCTTATCGCAATTACCCGCTGGCCGTAAAACTGCACCTTGCAGACCTGGAAGCGACTTATCTCGTTGAAAAAGGCACCAGCAGCGTCAATCACCCATAAAACAAAAAAGCGCGCCCTTTACAGGGCGCCACACAAAAACAGCAGCTTGTGATTTCACAAGCTGCTGTTTGTTTTTTATTCAATTACGCTACGCTTAGCCTAAAATGCGCGCAAGACGGTCCAGCACAATTTCTGAAAGGCTGCGTGTTTTTGGCTCTGCCGCCGGTGGGGCCGCCTGGGTGGCCTTTGGCCTTTGCGGGGCAGCTGCCACCGCCACGGCCTGCGGCTCTGCCGGGCGGCCCTGTGCCGCCACGGGGCCCCGCTGTACCGTGCCGCCTACCGCACTACCCAGCTGGTGCGCCGTTTTGCTAATTTCGCCCGCGTCCTGCCGGGCCTGCTGCACGGCCTGCTGCACCTGACGGGTTGCGCCCAGCAGCGTCTGGTAAGCAGCTTCCATCTGCTGCTCTACCCCGCCCAGCCGGTCATACAAGGCCTGCAGGCTGTCGTCGATCTGCTGTGCGTCCATGCGCATTGCCGCCTGCCGGTTGCCAATACTGTCACGTGTGGCCTCTTGCAAACGCACCGCCGCACTGTTGGCATCTGCCCGTATTTTGTCGGCATCCTGCTGGGCCGCGCTGGTAAGCTGCTGTGCCTGCCGTTGGGCCTGCCGCAGCTCTTCTTCTGCCTGCTGCCGCGCCTGCATGGCCGCCTGCTTTGCGGCGTCACTGCGGGCGTTCCAGCTGTCAAGCTCTGTCTGCAGTGCCTGCATTTCAGTGCGCAGCTCGCCATTTTCTGCGGTCAGCTGTTGTAGCTGTGCCGCGGTTTCAGCCGCAGTTTGCCTTGCCTGTGCCAACTGCTCTTCTGCCTGTTTTGCCTTTTGCAGCTGTTCTACCTGGCTGCGCTGTGTTTCGCGCAGCTGCTCTGCCTCCTGCCGCAGGTTATAATTTTCTTTTTCTGAATTAAACAGCTGGCCTTTTACGCCCTCAGTCTCCTGCTTCGCATTTTGCAGCCGCTCTGCCTGTTCGCGCAGGCGGGCGTCCTGCCCGGTCAGCTTATCGCTGAGTTCTTTTGTTTTTTCAAGCAGCAGGTCTTTGTCGTGCCGCTCGCCTTCCAGCTCCTGCCGGGCGGCTTCAATCTGTTCGTTCAACGCCTGTTGCTGCCGGGCATTGGCTTCAATCAACTGGTCAATGGTGGCCAGAACATCACTTTTGCGAAACCCAAACAAAGCAGTAGGCAATAACCTGCCCTCTGCCGTGCCCTGTACAGCGGTATCTGCTGCCGGGAAGCTTTGCTGTGACTGTTCCATGTTGGCCTCCTGTCATTGTGGCTGAATCAAGCGCCCTTTTATGCATTATAACACCATTCAGCGATAAAGAGAACACCTCGTGGTAAAAGCAAAAAACCGGCGCACCTTACGGACGCGCCGGCAAGTTACCTGCTTAACGGTGGTTGTTCAGCAATGTCAGCACGTCGTCGTAGTAACTGCTGTCATCCTCCGGGGTTTTGCCCTCGGGCTTTTCGCCGGCACCGTCACTGGAGAACCGATAATTGATATTGCTAAACGCGGCATCCGGCGCGCCCTTTGTTTCGCTTTCGCCCTGCCCAAGGGAAGACGGCGGGTTGTCGAAGCCGGTCGCAATCACCGTAATGCGCATCGCGTCGCTCATGCTTTCATCAAACGCGGCGCCCCAAATGATATTGGCATCGGGGTGGGCGGACGAAGTGATTAACGTCGAAGCGGTTTCCACCTCTTCCAGCCCGATGTCCGGCGAAGAGGTAATGTTGATGATGACACCGCGTGCGCCGGAAATGCTGGTTTCCAGCAGCGGCGAAGAAATAGCAGCCTTGGCGGCCTCCTCTGCTTTCGAATGGCCGCTTGCCTCGCCCACACCCATGTGGGCATGCCCGGCATCTTTCATGATGCTGCGCACATCGGCAAAGTCCAGGTTAATGAAGGCGGGGATATTGATCAGGGCCGATATACTCTCCACGCCCTGGCGCAGCACATTGTCGGCAGATTCAAACGCATTGAGCAGCGTGATTTTTTCCTGGCTGATCATCTTCAGCCGCTCGTTGGGGATGACAATCAGGCTGTCAACCTGCTCGCGCAGGCTGGAAATACCATCCTCCGCAATGCCCATTTTGCGCTTGCCCTCAAACGCAAAGGGCTTTGTGACAATGCCCACGGTGAGGATGCCCATCTCTTTTGCAATGGCCGCCACCACCGGCGCGGCGCCGGTACCGGTGCCACCGCCCATGCCCGCCGTGACAAAAATCATCTGCGAGCCTTTCAGCGCGGCAGCCACTTCGTCGCGGGTCTCCTCTGCGCTGCGCTTGCCGATTTCCGGGTCGGCGCCCGCACCGCGCCCACGGGTCAATTTTGCGCCAAGCTGCACCTTGTGCGTGGCACGGGAGGAAGAAAGTGCCTGCTGGTCGGTGTTCATCGAAATAAATTCGACCCCGCGAAGGCCGGAATCGACCATGCGATTGACCGCATTGCCGCCGCCGCCACCCACGCCGATTACCTTAATATTCGTGACGTTTTCGGTCTCTTTATCGAGAATGAAAGCCATTACAAATTCCTCCCACAACATGAGTTGCAAAAGCGGCATCAACCGGGACTGGCAAGTTCAACGGTAGGCCGCGTGTGTTTTCTCTCTGCGATTGCAGTGCCTGTGCTGCTCTGTCGCATCTGGTGATATCTTTATATTACTTTTATATAGAGTACCAGATTTTCAGCAACAATTCAATAGTTTATGCAATAATGTACAAAAGGTCCTGTGATTTTTTGGGCGAAACCCAACAGTTTTTCAACGTCTTTTGCCGCACCGCTCACGCAGCCATTCAAACGCCCGGCTTAAAAACCGCCCGGCCGGCATCGCTGGCGTCTAAAGTGCCGGTTGTCGTGTCTGTAAAATACGCATCTTCAAGGGACTTTTTTACGATTTCCAGTTTGTAATCCAGCTGTGTCGCGGCACCCAGCTTTACGGTAATGCGCCCGGCATACACCAGTGACAGCTCGTACGGGTCGGTAAAATCGACCGAAACAACACCGGTAAGCCCGCTTGCCGCAATGGCATTCAGCACCGTTTGCACCGTGCTGTCGGTCTCCGGCGTACCGGTGGTAAACTGTGCGCCTGCCGCGGGTGCCGCCGCCGTAATACCGACCAGCTTACACAGGCCATCGGCCGCCTGCCCGGCGGTGTTCAGCACTTTCAGGCCGCTGCTCAGCAGCAGGGCACCGCCTTCAGTGTCGATATAGTACGCTTCTGTGGCCGGCGTCACAAGAAACACCACAGTGCCCGGCAACCGCCTGCGCACCTTTATGGTTTCAAGGTAGGGCAGCTTTTGGGCCATTTGCTGTTCGACATCCGCCATGCGAAAATGAAAAATATTTTCACCCACCGGGTGGCCAAACGCGTCAATTAGCTGCTCTTGTGTATAAATGCTGTCCCCTTCTACTTTATATGAGTCGATTTTAAACAGCACTGTCACCGACAGCGCAAACCCTGTCACAATAAAAGCAAGCAAAATTACCGCAGTGATAACGGTGCGCCGGCGCCGGCGGCGCCTTGCCTCGGTGTGGGTGACTTTGCGGGGGGGCTGGTCTGTTTGTTCGGCCTGCCCCGCCCTTGCCTGACTTTTTTTCTGCTGTACAATTTGCGCGCGGCGTTTTTTTAGCTGTGCCTGCCGCTTTGCCTCTTGTTTTTGCTCTTCCCTGGCAGCCTGCCGTTTTTGCTTTATGCGCGCGCGAATTGCTTTTTCTTTCGCCTTTTTCTGCGCTTTGGTAAGCGGCGGGCGGCCTGCTGCCGCGGCTACTTGCTGCCACGGGGCTGCCGGCTGCCGGATTTGCGGCGCACGCGCAGCAGGGGGGCGGTTATTTTGTTGTTTCACCTGCGGCCTCCCCCTTTCCCGCGCGGCCGTGTGTTGCCGGTTGTTCTGTTGCCAATAATTCAGTTTGCCTGTGCCTTGTGGGTTTGCAAGCCTTTGCTTGCCGGCCAAGCGCTATTTGTTATACTGTTTCGGTTTCGGTGTTGCTTTCCCGCTTGCTTTTTATCAGCTTTTCAAGGTGTGCATAAATTTTTTCAAGGCTGTTCAAATGGGCACATTCTGTTGCGGCCTGCCCCATTTGTGCCAGGGTTTCAGGGTTTTGGGTCAGCTTGTCCACCGTTTCAATCAGCTTTTTACCGGTCAGGTCTTTTTCTTCAATCAAAATCGCGGCACCGGGGGTCGCAAGCTCCAGCGCATTGTAATACTGGTGGTTTTCGGCCACGTTGGGCGACGGGATAAGAATAGATGCCCGCCCGGCGGCGGCAAGCTCGCTGACGGTAATCGCGCCGCTGCGGCTGATGACAAGGTCGGCCGCGGCAAGGCAGTTTGCCATATCGTCAATATATTCTTTTACCACAAGATGCGGGTTGTTCAACAGCCCGTTTTCTTCGCATAAATCGTGGAACATCTGTACCCCGTAGCTGCCGGTGGCGTGGATATGCATGAAATCGCGGTTTTGCACATGCCATGCGGCAAGCTGCGCGACCACCTGGTTAATGGTGCGCGCACCCAAGCTGCCGCCAAACGACAACAGGCAAATTTGCCCGGGGGCCACCCCCAGCTTTTCGCGTGCAGCGTCGCGGTCGGCCCGCAAAATTTCGGGCCGCACCGGGTTGCCGGTCACAAAGGTCTTGTGCGGCACCCCCAGCTTTTCCACGGCGGCAGGCATGGCGGCAAACACCAAGTCGACCTGCTTTGCCAGAATTTTATTCGTGACGCCGGGGAAGGCATTTTGCTCGTGAATCGCCGTCAAAATGCCCATCTTTGCGGCACTGAGCAAAATGGGCCCGCTGACGTACCCGCCGGTGCCAATGACAAGGTCCGGGGTAAAATCGCGCAGAATGCGGCGGCTTTTGTGCCCGGCAGAAGAAAGATACCACAGCGCTTTTACATTGCGCACAACATTGTGCGGGGTAAGGCTGCGCTGAATGCCCTGCACCTCAATGTGGTAAAACGGGTACCCCTGCTTTTGCACAAGGCCATACTCCATGCCTTCACGGCGCCCGGCAAACGCTATTTCCGCATCCGGGTGGCGCTCTTTTAAATAGGCGGCAATGGCAAGGGCCGGGTTGATATGCCCGGCGGTGCCCCCCGCCGCAATCAAAATGCGCATTTCGTTCATTCTCCCTTTCGTTATGGCGTTTGCCCTGTTGGTTTGCCTGCTATGTGGCGGGCGGTGCGCCCTGCCTGCTGACAGAAAGCACAATACCCATTTCGCCCAGTAACATCATCAGCGAGGTGCCGCCGTAGCTAAAAAACGGCAGGCTGATGCCGGTGTTGGGGATGGTGTTGGTCACCACCGCAATATTCAGCACCGCCTGTACGGTGACCTGTGCAATAATGCCGACCACCAGCATGGTGCCAAATTTATCTTTTGCACGCAGCGCCAGCACCGACCCGCGGATTAACAGCGCCACAAACAGCAAAATAACCACCATGGCGCCAATAAAGCCCAGCTCTTCGCAGATAATGCTGAAAATAAAATCATTCTGCGGTTCGGGCACATACAGGTGCTTTTGCCGCGAGTTGCCAAGGCCGAGGCCAAAAACACCGCCGCTGCCAATGGCAAGCATGCTTTGTATCGTCTGATGGCCATCGCCCTGCGCATCAAGGTACGGGTTTTTCCACATTTCAATGCGGTCCATCGCATAGGGCACAAGGTCGGGGAAGGCAAGCAACGCTGCTGTAAGCCCCCCCGCAAAAACGCCGCCGCCCAGCGCAAACCAGCGCAGGCTGGTGCCGCCGACGAACATCATAATGGCCCCGATGGCAACGATTAAAATAGTGCCCGACAAATGCGGCTCCAGCAGCATCAGCACAACCACCGGCAGCAAAATCACCATAAAGGGGATGATGCCGTAAGAAAACCGTTTCATCTTTTCGTGGTTGATTGAAATAATATGCGCAAACAATACAATGATTGCAAATTTTGCAATTTCACTGGGTTGCAGCGTGCCAAGCCCACCGGGGATTGTAATCCAACGGCGCGCGTTGTTGATGGGTTTCATAAACAAAACGACCACCAGCAGAATAAACGAAGCGGCCATCAGCGGCCATGCCAGCCGGTGAAAAATATGGTAGTCCACACGGGAGGCAACGTACATCGCCGCAAGGCCGATCAGCGCAAAAAATACCTGGTCTTTGATAAAGTGAAAGCTGTCTTTAAAGCGGTACAGCGCGGTGGCATACGACGCAGAGAATAGCATGATAAGCCCAAAAACCACCAAAATTAATACGATGATAAGAAACGGCGCGTCCAGCCCGCCGCCACGCTTTTTTTGAAGCGGAGAAGCGGCAGGCCCCTGTTCGGTGCTTTTCTTTTTTTTGCGTTGCTCAAACAAGGTGCGTCTCCTTCAGGTTATGACATCATTAGTTCAGATACAGGTAAACAAACCCCAGCAATACCCCGACAAAGCTGACACAACTGAACACGGTGTCAATTTTCACTTCGCTCCAGCCGCAAAGCTCGAAATGGTGGTGGATCGGTGTCATTTTAAAGATGCGCTTGCCGTGCGTCAATTTAAAATAAGCGACCTGCAGCACCACCGAGCCCGCCTCGGCAAGGTAGATGATACCCAGCAAAAACAGCAGCTCCGGGTGGCCGATGCCAAACGAGATGGTGACGACCGCACCGCCGAGAAACATGCTGCCGGTGTCGCCCATAAACACCTTGGCGGGGTAAAAGTTCCAGAATAAAAAGCCCGCACAGCCCGCCGCAATGGCCGCGCCAAAAATGCCCATGGTGTAATGGCCCAGCAATGTGGCCGCCGACGTAAAGCCCAGCATGACCACAAAGGTCACGCTGGAGGCAAGGCCGTCCAGCCCATCGGTCAGGTTGACCGCGTTGACAAAGAAGATGATCAACAGGTAGGCAAACGGGTAAAACAGCCAGCCCATTTCAATGGTGCCAAAAATGGGCAGTTGAAACGCGGTGGACAGCATGCCGTTGATGTGCAGGCTGATCAAAAACGCCGTGGTGACGATGATCTGCATCACCACTTTATACCGGGCAAGCAGGCCGAGGTTCTGCTTGTGTACCACCTTTAAATAGTCGTCAAAAAAGCCAACCATGCAAAAGCCAAAGGTTGTCAGCATGGCAATCAGCAGCATGCGGCCATTGGGTGCCTGCAAGCCCACCGCCATATCCGGCTCGGCATTTACCAGCACGGCATACGCGGCACCAATGCCCACTGTGCTGCCCAAAATAAACATCAAGCCGCCCATCATTGGCGTGCCCTGTTTTTTGTTGTGCCAGGTGGGGCCGATCTCCTTAATGTTTTGCCCGTAATGCAGTCTTTTCAGCCATGGCAGCACAAAAAAGCCCGATACCGCCGTCAGCGACAGTGACAGAACTGCCGCAATGATGAGTGTAAATCTTGCCATGTTGCCGGTTCCTTTCCACACCCCGCTGCCGCGGGGCCTACACTTTAAATTTTGCCTTCGCAGAACGCCTGTTCAATCTCTTCAAACGCCATACCGCGGCTGGCCTTAAACAGCACGGTGTCCCCCGCGCGGCAATAGCTGCGCAAAAAGTCTGCCGCCTGTGCCTTGCTTTCGCAGTGGTGCACCTCGGCAAGGCCCTCCGCTTTGGCCCCCTGCGCGATTTGTGCGCCGCCGGGGCCAAAGGTGACAAGGCAGTGTACCCCGCCCGCCGCAGCAAGCGTGCCTACCTCGCGGTGGGCACTGGCCGAAATATCGCCCAACTCCAGCATGTCGCCCAGCACCGCCACCCTGCGCCCTGCTTTGCCCAGTGTCGCAAGGGCTTCCAGCGCGGCGCGCATCGAATCGGGGTTGGCGTTATAACAGTCCTCAATTAACCGCATACCATCGCATTCCACCACACGCTGGCGCATGCCGGTCGTCTGGTAGTTGCCAAGGGCCGCCACAACCTGCGCCGGCGCAAGCCCAAGCCGGGTCGCCAGCGTGTAGGCCGCAAGGGCATTATAAATGTTGTGCCGCCCCACCGCGGGTATCTGCACCGCAAAACTGCCATACATTTCATCTTGAATCGTAAAGCGCTCGCCAAAGGTCTCGTCTATTATATCACAGGCTCTTACCGGCGCGGCAGCATTTTCAATGGCAAACATGATTTTTTTTATGCCTTGCGGCGGCTGGGCGGCGGCAAGGCGCTCGTCGTCACCGTTGACACAAAGCAGACCGCCTGGCTGCAGCCCGTCGCAGATCTGCATCTTTGCTTTTAAAATGTTTTCCTGGCTGCCGAGATGTTCAATATGTGACACCCCAATACGGGTGATGATGGCGGCGGCGGGCCTTGCGGCAAGCGACAGCTTGTGCAAGTCGCCCATATGGTCCATCCCCATTTCCACCACGGCATATTCGTCGGCCGGCGACAGGCGAAACAGCGTGTTGGGCACGCCGATTTCATTATTTTGGTTGCCCTCGGTTTTCAGCGTGTTGCCAAATGCCGAAAACACGGCGGCGCAAAACTCTTTGGTGGTCGTTTTGCCCACGCTGCCGGTAATGCCCATCACCACAGGCGAAAACCCGGCGCGGTAATTGCCCCCCATTTGAATCATGGCATCCAGCGCACTGGGCACCACAAACACCCGCTCTTTGGGCAGGCCCTCAATTTCATGCTCGGCAACCACCGCCACCGCGCCTTGTTCCAATGCCGTTTTGGCAAAGGCGTGCCCATCGCTGCGCTCACCCTTGATTGCCACAAAAACACTGCCCGGCTGTACCTTGCGCGAATCGGTAATCACCGAGGTCACCACCTCTTCAAGGCCGGTGTGCGCAAGCCCCAGCAAAAGCTCTTTCAGCAATATCGGTTCCATCTTTTCACCTGTCTTTTCTGTCTTTCCCGCTTGTTTGCGGTGCCGTTACCCCTGCTTTTGCACCCATTCGGCTACAATCTGGTGTTCATCCAGATAAATGGTTCTGTCGGCAAGGGCCTGATAATCCTCGTGCCCCTTGCCGCACAGCACCAGCACATCGCCCGGCTGTAACAGCCCCAGTGCTTTTTCGACCGCCTGCCGGCGGTCCTGCTCGACAAAATAGGGCTTGCCGCCTGCTGCCAGCGTGGGCTGCACATCGGCAAAAATGGCAAGCGGGTCCTCGCCGCGCGGGTTGTCGCTGGTGAGCACAATCACATCCCCGTACCGCAGCGCCGCCTCGCCCATGGGGCCGCGCTTTACGCTGTCACGCTCGCCCGCACAGCCAAACAAAACGACCAGCCGCCCCTGTACAAAGGGTTTGATGCCGGACAACACCTTTTCCATGCTGTCTGCCGTGTGCGCAAAATCGCAGATGACGGTATAATCGCCCTGATACAGCACCTCGCACCGCCCGCGCACCCCGGGGGAATGTGCCAGCGCGTCGGCCGCCTGCAACGGGTCTTGCCCCAGTGCAAAAACGGCCTGCGCGGCGGCGAGTGCATTGTGTGCAGAATAATTGCCCGGCATCGGGAACTTTACCCTGCGGATAAAGCCCGGCCCCACCAGTTCAAACTGCACGCCACCCGCCTGCAGCACCAGATTTTTTGCCACAAAATCGGCTTCGTTTTGCGCGGTAGAATAGGTCAATACCCGCTGCTGCGGCACTTCTGCCACAAGCCGCCGCCCGTATTCGTCGTCTAAATTCAGCACCGCACAGGCTGTCTGTTCAAACAGGCTGCGCTTTGCAAGGTAGTATTGCTCCATCGTGCCGTGGTAGTCTAAGTGGTCCCGCGTCAGGTTGGTAAACACCCCGACATCAAAGGATAACCCATAAAGCCGCTGCTGGTCAAGTGCCTGGCTGCTGGCCTCCATAATTACATATTCACACCCCGCCCGCACCATGCGCGAAAACAGTGCCGCAAGGTCCCACGCTTCGGGGGTCGTAAACTTTGCCGGTATTTGCATCTGGTCGACTTCGCTGCGTATGGTGCCAATTAGCCCGCAGCGGTGGCCCAGTGCTTCGAGCACTTGTTTAATAATGTAAGTAATGGTAGTTTTGCCGTTGGTGCCGGTAACTGCGACCAGCTTTAAGCTGCGGGCGGGGTTGCCAAAATAATTGTGGCACAGCAGCGCGTAAACCTGCCGCGGGCTGTCCACCACCACCTCTGCCGCAAGGCCCAGCCGGTGGTCGGTCACCACCAGCACCGCGCCCGCCTGCAATGCGTTTTTTGCAAAGGCATGCCCGTCAAAGCTGCGCCCCCTGGTGCACACAAACACCGTGCCCGGCCGCACGCGGCGCGAATCCATTGTTACGTCGGCCGCATCGGCCTGCGGCAGCGTGCCCTCATAAGCAACATTTTCAAAAAGTTGTTGTAGCTGCATGTTTTGCCCCTTTCCTGCAGTTTTGTGTTTGCCACCGGTCAATCTGCCGGGATGTTCGGGTCGTGGAAGCCCACGGTGACCACTGTGCCCACGGGCACCTGGGTGCCGGCTGCAACGTCCTGCGTTGTCGCCACCGCAGTGCCAAGATCCGGGTTACCGTCTTTGCGCAGGTTCAGCCCCAGTGCGGTCAGTGTCTGCTGCACTGCCGAAACATCTCTGCCGCTTAAATCCGGCACGGTGACCACCTGGTCGGCAATCGAAGCGTCTGTGTACAGCACCACGGTGCTGCCCCGCGGCAGCGTGCCGCCGGTAGGCGACTGGCGCACAACGGTGCTGCCGCTACCACGCACATCCACACTAAAGCCCTTGTCACGGGTCAGGGTCACCTGCGCGTTTGCCACCTCGGTACCCACCATGTTGGGCACGGTCACATCCGCTTCGGCCGCTTCCTCTTCGGTGTAAACTTTTTCTACGCCAAGGTACGGCAGCGCCTGGCTCATAATCTGGCCCACTACCGGTGCCGCAAGGTAGCCGCCAAACAATTCACCGTCCACCTTGTTTTGCGGCTCGTCTAAAATCACCAGCACGGCAACCTGCGGATCATCGCAGGGGGCAATCCCGACAAAGGAAGAAATCAGCGCGTCGGGGTTGTCGGAGTCCAGCTTTTGTGAGGTACCACTTTTGCCGCCCACGCGGTAGCCCTTGACCGCCGCGCGCCCCACTGAATCCTGCAAAATAGAGCAGATGGTGCTGGAGGTCTCCCCGCTGATGACCTGCCGCTTGACCTCCGGCTCCATATCCTTCACCAGGTTGCCGTCTGCGTCCAGTATTTTGCTGACGAGGTGCGGCTGCACCAGATTGCCGCCGTTGGCCGCCGTTGCCACTGCGGTGATCATTTGAATAGGGGTCACCTTGTTTGACTGACCAAACGAGCTGCTGGCGAGCTGCACCGGGCCCAGCGTATCTGCCGTGTAAAACTGGCTTTGCGCTTCGCCCGGCAGGTCAATGCCGGTCTTTTGCGTCAGCCCAAACGCATTGAAATAATTAAAAAAGGTTTCGGCGCCCATTTTGGTGCCGATTTGAATAAAGGCCGGGTTGCACGAGTTGATCAGTGCCTGGCTGAACGTCTCTTTGCCGTGGCCGGTCAGCTTGGCGCAGTGCATGGTCACGCCCGACACGTCGATAGAACCGGTACAGGTAAATGTGTCGTTCAATGTCGACGAGCCGGAATCCAGCGCGGCAGATGCCGTGACAATTTTAAACACCGAGCCCGGTTCGTACAAATCCGACACCGCTTTGTTGCGCCACTGCGCATACTGTGCAGCGCTCAGTGCCTCTTTATGTTCATCCACATCGGTGGTTGCCGGGTCGTCCTGCACGGCATCTACCGCTGCGCGCTGTGCCTCATCATAAATTGTAAACGGGTCATTGGGGTCAAAATCGCCTTTCGTCGCCATGGCCAGAATGCCACCCGTTTTAACATCCATCACAATTACAACGCCGCGGCCCGTTACATTATAATCCGTCACCGCGCGTTCCAGCTCTTTTTCTGCGTAATGCTGAATGACCTCGTCAATGGTCAGCACCAGGCTGTTGCCGTCCTTGGGGGCATAATAGCTGTCGGAGTCATACCCCATGTCCTTGCCGGTTGCCGTCTGTGCCGAAAGCTCCCGCCCCGGCGTGCCCGACAGCACATCGTCATACTGTTTTTCCAGCCCTGCAAGGCCGTTGTTGTCGGTGCCGGTAAAGCCCAGCACCGACGCCGCAAAGTTGCCATAGGGGTAATAGCGCTTTGAGTCCTGTGAAAGGCTGATACCCTGATAGCTTTTGCCGTTATTGCCCTCCAGCGCAAACTGCCGCACCGCGTCGGCGACCGGTTTATCGACCTTGAGCTTGACCGACTGGTACGCGCTTTCGGTTTTGTTCAGCTTATCCAGTATTGTCTGCTCGTCCATGCCCAGTATGGCCGCAAGACCGGACGCGATGCCAGCACGGTCCGCTTCGTCAATGTCGCTGGGGGCAACCGCAACGTTCCACACGGTGGCGCTTTGGGCCAGCACTTTCATGTTGGCGTCGTAGATAATGCCGCGGTTCGCGGGGATTACGGTGTCTTTCAGCTGCTGGTTTTCCGCTTTTACCTTATAATCCTCGTAGTGTACAATCTGCAAATCCACCAGACTGTACACTACGCTGCCAAACCCCACCAGCACAAGAAGGGCGGCCATGGCCAAAATTTTGCGGCGCATTGCGCCGTTTGTTGTTTTGGAGGGTTTGCTTTGGGGTGCGGGGGTATTGTCTTTTGCCATCGCACATCCTCCTTTCCGTGCCGCACGGTGCGGCAAAACCTGTACTTTAGAAAGAAAAAGAGGTAAAAGTGACCTTTACCCCTTTTTCTGCTTCGTATGCATTCCCGGGCCTGCCGCTGTTACGGCGCCAGGTATTCCATTGCGTTCAAGAAGCCATTGGAAAACTGGTCCAGTAATGTTTTCACTTCACTTTTCGGCTTGACCGCTTTGTCCTCATCCTCCAATGTCAGGTAAGTCACCTGGCTGGCATCCATTTTTGTAAGGCCCAGCTGTGTCACCGCATAGCTTTCTACCGAGGACAGGTCAGTTTTGCTTTCAAGCTGCAGGTTGAGGTAATCATATTCACTTTTGGCATCGGACAAGCTGCTCTGCGCCGTTGCGACCTGCGTTGTCAGCTCGGTCACCTGTGCGCGGGAATACAGCACCCCCCATGCCAGTGACACAATGACCGCAACGGTTGCCACCACCTTAAGGCCCGAAAAGTCAAATTTGCGTTTGGGCTTTGCGCCTTTCGCAACCTTCAGGCGGGGCTTTTGCTGTTTTTCACGTTTTTCGAATGTACTTAAATCATATGCTGCCTGCTGCATGTTCGGGCCTCCTTTCTGTGTTTGTTCTATAAATGGCCTTGCGTTACAGCTTTTCTATAATGCGCAGTTTTGCCGAGCGCGAACGCCGGTTTTGCTGCTGCTCTTCTTCATTTGCCTGCTGAGGCTTACGGGTGATTGCCTTTGCCTTTGCCACACCGCCACACACGCACACCGGTAATTCCGGCGGGCAGGTGCACGCCGTGCACCACTGGCGAAATTTCTGCTTTACCACCCGGTCTTCCAGCGAGTGGAACGTCAGAATACAAAAGCGGCCGCCGGGCGAAAGCAGTTCAAAAATAGCGTCGAGCCCTTCCGACAAGGCGTCCAGTTCCCCATTGACCGCAATGCGAATTGCCTGAAAGCTGCGCCTTGCCGGATTTTTGTCTTTGCGGCGCACTGCCGGCGGCATTGCGCTGGCAATTAATTCTGCAAGGCGGCCGGTCATTTCAATGGGGGCTTCGGCGCGAGCGGCTTCTATTTTGCCGGCCACCTGCCACGCGTAGGGTTCTTCTCCATACTCGCGCAGCACACGTGCAATTTCGCTGCGGGTGGCGGTATTCACAAAATCTGCCGCGGTGGGCCCGCTTTGGCTCATACGCATATCCAGCGGCGCATCGCCAAGGTACGAAAACCCGCGTGCGCGGTCGTCCAGTTGATGCGAGGAAACGCCAAGGTCCAGCAGTGCGCCATCCAATTGGGTGACCCCCTGCTGTGCCAGCAGTTGCTTTGCATTTCTAAAATTGCCCGGCACGACCGTTGCAGGCAACCCCTGCAGGCGGGCCGTTGCGGCGGCAATGGCGTCCGGGTCCTGGTCCATTGCGTACAGGCGGCCGTTTAAAAGCCGCTTTGCGATTTCCTGCGAATGGCCCGCCCCGCCCGCCGTACCGTCTAAGTAAATACCGTCCGGTTTAATGGCAAGGCCCTCAAGGCAGGCACCCAGCATAATCGGGATATGGGAAAACTCCATTTTTCTCTCCTCCCCCTTCGCACCACCGTCGTGCCGTTACAACTCCAGCTCTTCCATCGCGACAGCCATGTCGCCGCTGCGGATACTCGCTTTCATCTGCTGCCAGCGCTGCGGCTGCCAAAGCTCGGCATAGTCGCCCACACCAATAACAACCAGTTCTTTGTCCAGCCCCGCATGTTCGCGCAAGTTGGTCGGTAAAAGAATGCGCCCCTGTTTGTCCGGCAGGGCTTCTACCGCGCCGGAATAAAGCATGCGGCGCAGACCGCGGTTTTTCACAAGCCCGCTTTCGGTAAGCCGCTGAAAAATCTCTTCAAATTTGGGGCCCGGCAGCGCAATCAGGCATTCGTCCAGCCAGCAAGTCACGTAAAACGGGTCGCCCATTTCATCGCGAAAGCGGGCGGGAAAATTAAACCGGCCTTTTTCGTCCAGCTTCTGGTTGTACGTACCCATCAGCAAAGCGCCCGCCCCCCTTCGCTGCGGCCGGGAAAAGCAAATTCACCGCTTTTCCCCACCTTTACCCATCAATTTAGCTTTATTATACTTGATTTGGTTCATAAATGCAAGAATTTATTTGCGAAAATTTACATTGCATAATTTACCTTTTTCGGCTTGGCAATGCCCCTTTTTTAACATTTTTTGCGCTTGTTTTTTTAAGTCACAACTGCTTTATGTTTGCAACATTTGGTGGTGGTTAAGTTTTTCAAACTATTGCATTTTTATGCCGCTCGCCACCAACGGGGCGCAAGTTAAGTAATATATATTTATATATTTTTAATCAATTTTTATATTTTGTTACTTTTATTTTTCGCCACATGGCGCAAAAAAGCACTGCGCGGCAATGCCGTGCAGTGCTTTTTACCTGCTTGTTTTACTTTTTAGGCTTTCACTTACACCCTGTTTTCAGCGGGGCAGCCCATATGCCAAAACCAGAAACACGGCTTCGGCCACCAATACCACCGGGACAGTGATGATAAATTTGGGCGTTTTGGTTTTGTGATGAAATACGAACATGCCAAGCAGCATGCCCACACTGCCGCCCGCAATGGCAAGGCCCAAAAGCAGCCGCTCTGGGATGCGCCACTTTTTTTGTACCGCCGCACGCTTATCCACCCCACAGGTAATAAACGCCACAAGGTTGATCACAATCAGGTACGCTATACTGAAACTATCCATACAAACCCCTCTTTTTGGCAAACCACTGTAAACTTTTGTGCTTACCAGTATACCAGAAACGCACTTGCTTTCCAATGGTTTTTGCGCGTTGGCGCCACCGGCGCCGTTTTGTCACAGCTCTTTTACTTTTTTTTGCATAAGGCTTGACTTTTGCCGCCGGGTTATAGTATGATATAAAACGCAGCTCGGAAAGGTGAAACATGCGCCCGTAGCTCAGGTGGATAGAGCAACTGCCTTCTAAGCAGTGGGCCAGGGGTTCGAGTCCCTTCGGGCGCACCATATGTGGTGGGTGTAGTTCAGTTGGTAGAGCACCAGATTGTGGTTCTGGGTGTCGTGGGTTCGAGCCCCATCACCCACCCCATTATGCAAAAGCGAATTCAAACCACCTTTGAGTTCGCTTTTTTCATTGGGCTGTCGCCAAGTGGTAAGGCAAAGGACTTTGACTCCTTCATCCGCTGGTTCGAATCCAGCCAGCCCAACCAAAAAAGCATCGCCGTGTTGCGACAAAAAAGGAAGCACCCTTTAATAAGGTGCTTCCTTTTTTGTTTCCGCTTGCTTTGTCAATCAGCCTTCTACCTTAGGCAAGGTGGCAAAACTGGCGTTCAGCTCTTCGTCGGTCGGGATCTGGTCGGTCATTTCGCCGTCGTGGAACTTTTCGTAGGCGGTCATGTCAAAATAACCGGTGCCGGTGAGCCCAAATACAATCGTCTGTGCGCGCCCGGCCTCTTTGCAGGCCAGCGCCTCGTCAATGGCAACGCGAATGGCGTGGCTGCTTTCCGGCGCGGGCAAAATGCCCTCGATTTGCGCAAATTGCTGTGCCGCTTCAAACACGCGGGTCTGCTCTACCGAGACTGCTTCCATCAGCCCGTCCGCGTACAGCTGCGAGAGAATTGAGCTCATGCCGTGGTAGCGCAGCCCGCCCGCATGGCTGGGCGACGGGATGAAATTGCTGCCCAATGTATACATTTTGGCCAGCGGGGTCACCATGCCGGTGTCGCAAAAATCGTAGGCATATCTGCCGCGCGTAAAGCTGGGGCAGGACGCCGGCTCTACCGCGATAATGCGGTAATCCGCTTCGCCGCGCAGCTTTTGGCCCATAAACGGCGCAATCAGACCGCCAAGGTTCGACCCGCCGCCAGCGCAGCCGATGATGACGTCCGGGTGAATGTCGTATTTGTCCAGCGCCGCTTTGGTCTCAAGGCCAATAATCGACTGGTGCAGCAATACCTGATTTAGCACACTGCCCAGCACATACCGGTACCCCGGGTGGCTGGTCGCCACCTCTACCGCCTCGGAGATGGCACAGCCAAGCGAACCGGTGGTGCCGGGGTGCTCGGCCAGTATTTTTTTGCCGACCTCGGTACTTTGCGACGGGCTGGGGGTCACGTCGGCCCCATAAGTGCGCATGACCTCGCGGCGAAACGGCTTTTGCTCGTACGAGCATTTCACCATAAACACCTTACAGTCCAGCCCAAAATAGGCACAGGCCATGGAAAGCGCGGTGCCCCACTGGCCGGCACCGGTTTCAGTGGTCACCCCTTTTAAGCCCTGCTTTTTGGCATAGTACGCCTGCGCAACGGCAGAGTTCAGCTTGTGGCTGCCGGAGGTGTTATTGCCCTCGAATTTGTAGTAGATTTTTGCCGGGGTGCCAAGCGCCTCTTCCAGCCGGTAGGCACGCACCAGCGGCGAGGGGCGGTAAGTTTTATAATATTCGCGAATTTCATCCGGTATTGGGACCTCGCGGTGCTCGTTGTCCAGCTCCTGCGCAATCAGCTCGTCGCAGAACACCGGGCGCAGGTCATCAAAAGTCATCGGCTTGCCGGTGCCGGGGTTCAGCAGCGGGGCCGGCTTGTGCTGCATGTCCGCCCGCACATTGTACCAGCTTGTGGGCATCTCTGTTTCTTCAAGGTAAATTTTGTAGGGAATGTTGTGCTGTTCCATCTTTGCGCTCTCCTTTCAAATTGTCTCCCCGGGAGAGGGCATAAAAAAAGCCTTCGTCCACAAGGAGAATTACACTTCTCCTGGGACAAAAGCATTACACTTCTGCGGTACCACCCAAATTGACGCCAAAGCGCCCACTCTGTAACGTGCAAACACACGTCTTTCCTTGGTAACGGGGGAAAAGCCCGTCGCAGCATACTGGGGGTGCACCCCGTTCAGCCCGCCCTCCACAGTCCATTCGGCAGGGCCCTCTCTGCTGCACTCACACCACCGGCAGCTCTCTGCAAGAGACAGTTTCTGCGTACTCGTCTGTATCATCGGTTTTACCTTTTCAGGTTGCGTTCAGTATACACAGGCCGTTTACAAATGTCAACCCTTTTGTTTGAAATGTTACCGCCTTAACGCGGTAAAAGAATTGTTGCAACTACAGCCCTTGTGATGTATATTGATGGTAACAGTTGACATTTCTTCTGTTTGTTTTGGCATTTTATCAAAAACGCCAAAATGCGGTGCCTTATTCTTTGACTTTTAAATTTGAAAGCGGTGATTGAGATGCGTATCATTGAGCCTTTTTTGTACAACATTGGCCTTGCCTTGGTTATTCTTTACCTGTTAATGGGGTTTGACGATTTTATCTGGGATATCTTCACACTTCTTTTGCGCACCTCTTATAAAAAGCAGCGCCTTGAGCTAAAACAGCTGAACAACGTGCCCCCAAAGCTGCTTGCGCTGACGGTTGCCGCCTGGCACGAGGACAATGTGCTGGGGGATGTGATTGACAACATTATCGCGTCTACTGACTACCCGCGTTCCATGTACCACATTTTTTTAGGGGTTTACCCCAACGACGACGCCACCATTGCCGTGGCGCAGGCCCTTGCGGGCCGGTACCCCAATGTGCATGTGGTAATCAACGAGCTGCCGGGCCCCACCTCAAAGGCGCAAAACCTCAATTATGTCATTCGCCAGATTAAACAGTTTGAACAACAGCACCACTGGGAGTTTGCCTCTTTGACGATTCATGATTCAGAGGATGTGGTACACCCCTATGAGCTGCTGGCCACCAACTACCTGCTGGAAAGCCACGACGCATTGCAGTTTCCGGTGTTCCCGCTGATGCGCATGCCCCGGTTTTCAAACTTTTTCAAAACAATTACCACCGGCACCTATGCCGACGAGTTTGCCGAAAATCACTTTACGACCATGGTCACCCGCTACATGACCGGCGCGTTTGTGCCGTCTGCCGGTACGGGCTTTACGTTGTCGCGCAAAACGCTGCAAAGCTTTGGCGATGAGGATGTTTTGCCCCGTGACAGTTTGACCGAGGATTACCGGCTTTCTCTCACATTGTTCCAGCGCGGCATCCGCATGTATTACGTGCTGGAGCAAATTCCACGTATCAACGAAAAGAACAAGCTTGTCTGGGACTATATCACGACGCGCTCCATTTTCCCCAGCACGTTTAAAACCGCGGTCAAACAGAAAACGCGCTGGATTTTGGGCATTACAATGCAGTCTTTCCGCACACGGGATATTTTTCGCATGAAAAACGTCCCCTTTGCAGGACGTTATTCGCTGTACAAAGACCTAAAAGCAAAGCTGGGCAACAGTGCTCGTTGGGTACCCGGTATTGATTTATTTTCTGCTTTCGCTGTTCATCCCGCTGCCGGTAATCTACCCAATGTGGACCCTTTCGTGGTATTTAAGCCTTGCCGTCACGGTGATGATGATTGAGCGGCAGATCTTCCGCAGCGTTGCCATTTACAATGTTTACGGCATGCGCAGCGTGTTTTTTGCCTGCCT
This sequence comes from Bacillota bacterium, assembly GCA_023460035.1. GTDB lineage: Bacteria > Bacillota > Clostridia > Oscillospirales > Ruminococcaceae > Pygmaiobacter. The sequence goes on along the minus strand of JAEWRN010000013.1, from coordinate 13,120 downwards.
GCTGCCGCCCATTTTGCCGCTTCGGCTGATGTGGGGCAACATCATCAATATGGTGTCCACCGCGCGGGCTTACCGGCAAAAATGGTTCGGCCAGCCCCAGCCTAAGGCCGCCGCCAAAAGCAAAACCGATAAAAAAGCTAAAAAGCCGCTTGCCTGGGCTAAAACGGACCACGCTTTTCTTGAAAAGCAGGTGCTGGAGCGTTACCGTCGCAAGCTGGGCGATATTCTGCTGGAGCGCGGTTACCTGACGCCGGAACAGCTGCAGCAGGCACTTTACGCCGCATCGGTAAACAAAGAAACGCTGGGTGTTTACCTGCGCCGTGAAAACCTGATTAGTGAAGAGCAGCTACTAGAGGCCCTTGCCAATGTAAAACACATTAAGTATGTCACCCCGGCAAGGCTTGAAAATTACCGGCTTGACCAGTTTGCGCCTGTTTTTGAAGAGGGGCTGCTGCGGCACTTACTGGTGCTGCCGCTGCTGCATTTTGACGGCGGGGTTGTGTTTGCGTTCTGTGACGAAAGCCCCGACAATGCCCAGACCGTGCTGCGCACCACTTACCAAATTGAAGTGCGGGCAGAGTTTTTGCCCAAAGAAGCAATTGAAGAGGGGCTGAAACTAATTTACGCGCCGCCCACTTCCTCCTGTGCACTGACCTCGCCGGTAGAAGTCCTTTATAAACAAGGCCGGCTGAATTATGAACAGGTCATTTTAGTGCGCAATTTTTCTTCGCTGAATGTTGAAAGTGAACAATCCATTTTAACCCACATGGGGTTGCTGCCCGCCGGGGCCCCATACGACGACAAGGAGATACCCGTTGATTAAAGTAATGACTATTTTTGGCACGCGGCCCGAGGCCATTAAAATGGCCCCGCTGGTGAAAGAGCTGAAGGCGCGGAAAGACTTTGAATGTGTGGTGTGCATTACCGCACAGCACCGTGAAATGCTGGACCAGGTGCTGGACGCTTTTGCTATTCAGCCGGACTACGACCTGAACCTGATGAAAAGCGGTCAAACCCTGTTTCACATCACGTCTGCCGCATTGCTTGGGCTGAACGACGTGTTGCAGCAGGCAAAGCCGGATATGGTACTGGTACATGGTGACACCACAACCACCCTTGCGGGCACCCTTGCCGCGTTTTACCTGCAGATACCGATTGGCCATGTGGAGGCCGGCCTGCGCACCTGGGACAAGTATTCCCCTTTCCCCGAAGAGATGAACCGGCAGATGACCGACTGTGCAACCGATTTGTACTTTGCCCCCACCCAGCAAAGCCGTGAAAACTTGCTGAAAGAAAACCGAGCCGATGAAAAAATCATCGTCACCGGCAACACGGCCATTGACGCGCTAAGCACGACGGTGCGCCCCGGCTACACCCACCCACAGCTTGACTGGTGCCATGGCAAACGGCTGCTGCTGCTCACCGCACACCGGCGTGAAAACTGGGGCGAGCCGCTGCACCGTATCTTCCGCGCTGTGCGGCGCATTGCCGACGAGTTTTCTGACGTGCGGGTGATTTACCCGGTACACATGAACCCGGCGGTACGGCAGGCAGCCGATGAGGAGCTGTCGGGCGACGAGCGCATCCGGCTGATTGAACCGCTTAACGTGTTGGATTTCCACAACTTCATGAATGCTGCCAATTTAATTTTGACCGACAGCGGCGGCATACAGGAGGAAGCCCCTTCACTGGGTAAACCGGTGCTGGTGCTGCGCGACACCACCGAGCGGCCCGAGGGGGTTGCCGGCGGCACGCTGAGGCTGGTGGGCACCGACGAAGAAGCGGTGTACCTTGCCACAAAAGAGCTACTGTGCGACCGCGCCGCCTACGCCGCGATGAGTACCGCAAACAACCCTTACGGCGACGGCAAAGCCAGTGCGCGCATTGCCGATGCCATTCAAGCTTACTTTGCCCAAAAAGCCTAAAACCGCCCGCAGCTGCCCCTTTTTGCAGGGGCGGCTGTTTATTTGAACCGTTGCCGGGCGGGGCATTCTACGCGTAAAAATTGACAAATTTACCGGCGGGATATATATTGTATATACAAACAAAAAAGGCGGTGATTTACATCTTCGATACCCCGTAAAAACAGTGTGGGTTTACACCTAGAGGCAACGCCTTTTTGTTGCTGTGTGCAAACTGAATCCCTTGGCCACAAAGGCCGTCAAGTGCACTTTTGCAAAAAAATTTATCACAAATTATGCAATGCTCTGTTTATTTTGTAACCGGCAAGCGGGCTTTCTTAACTTTGACTCACTGCATCCCCCGCTTATAAAGGCCCGGTTTATAAATGAAATAACCGGTATAAAAGGCCGCCGCGTCATTTTGTCGGCCGCACGTGTTTATTTCTTGTTTTTCTTTTAAAACAGCCCGGTTGCTATAACCGTGTTGCAAATCTGCGCTTGCAGCACGGGTTAAGCCGGGTAACGCCGTTTTTTAAGTATTTACCCCTGCGGTACTGCCGCGCAAGGTAATCGCCATGTCCAAAACAGAGGAGGACCCGCCATGAAACAGGATTTTGCTGTAGAGCAAGCCGTAAAAACCCGTGCCAGTGTGCGCACTTATGCGCCCGCACCGCTGACCAAACAAGAAGAGCAGTTGTTAAAAGAATACATGTCCCAAATTGAAAACCCATTTGGCGCCGACGTGCAGTTCGCCCTGCTTCGTACCGATAGCGCCGACAAGGCCGAAAAGCCGGGTACCTATGGTGTGATTAAAGGGGCAACCGCTTACCTTGGTGCGTTTGCCGCAAAGGGCCCGCTTGCCGCCGAAGGGCTGGGGTATGCATTTGAGCAGTTGCTCTTATTCGCTACCTCGCTGGGGCTTGGCACCTGCTGGCTGGGCGGCACTTTTCAGCACAGCCGCTTTGCCGAGGCAATGCAGGTGCCGCAGGACGCTTATTTTCCTGCAATTTCCCCTGTCGGGCGCCCGTCGGGCAAACGGCGTGTATTTGAAAATTTAAGCCGCTGGACCATAAATGCCGACCACCGCAAAAGCTGGGATGTCTTGTTTTTCAATCAAGATTTTTCCACTCCGCTTACCCCGCAGGCTGCGGGCGACTTTGCGGACCCGCTGGAATTGTTGCGCCTTGCGCCCTCTGCGATGAACCGGCAGCCCTGGCGCGTTTTAAAGGACCACGAAACTTACCACTTTTTTAAAACCCAAGCAAAAAAAGAAGACGAAACCCCAGATTTGTTTGGTGTCGACCTTGGCATTGGCGCCTGCCATTTTGCACTTGGTGCCGCCGAAAAAGGTTTGCCCGGCCATTTTGAAAGGCTGACCACTCCAGGTATTGCCGCCCCCAATATGCTTTCTTATGAATTTTCGTGGGTAGCACAGGAGCCGCAGGCCTAAACCGCGTATCGCGCGCAAATCTCCCTGCCCAAAACCGGCAAACACCTGCCGCATTGTCCTTTTGCCGGCAGGTGTTTTTTTGTTGCCACAAACCGGGCGTATTGGTAAACGGGCCATACCCTTTCAATTAACAGCCACGCCATACCGGCTTTTTACCAGTTGCCGGCTTGCCACAAAAAACACCGTGCCCCTTGCAGCCGACATTTCTGCAAAGGGCACGGTGTTCTTTGTAATCACGAAAACACTCACGCAGCCGGGGCTTACAGCCCTTTTGTGTTCAGTGCGCGGGAAGCATTTAAAATGGCTAGCACCGAAACGCCGACATCGGCAAATACTGCGGCCCACATACTGGCTTCGCCAAGGGCCGAAAGCACCAGCACGCCAAGCTTAACTGCCAGCGCAAACACGATGTTCTGCCGCACAATTTTCAGCGTTTTTTGTGCGATGCGAATGGCCAGCGGCAGCGCCTCAAGGTCATCGTCCATCAGCACAATATCTGCCGCTTCAATTGCAGCGTCACTGCCAAGGCCGCCCATCGCAATGCCAATATCCGCACGGCTGAGCACCGGCGCATCGTTGATGCCGTCCCCCACAAAGGCAAGCTGCCCCTGTGCGGTTTTCTCTGCCAGCAGCCCCTCTACCTCGGCGACCTTGTCACCCGGCAGCAGCTGTGCATGCACTTCGTCAAGGCCCAGCTCGGCGGCCACTGCTTCGCCCGTCGCGGCAGCATCCCCTGTCAGCATGACGGTTTTGCGAATACCCGCTTTGCGCAGGCCGGCAATCGCCGCTTTTGCCCCCGGTTTCACGGTATCAGAAATCAATACCGCGCCAATAAACTGCCCCTCTTGCGCCACATAGACCACTGTGCCGGCCTCTTGCAGCTGGGTAAAATGAATATTTTCGGCCTGCATCAGACGCGCGTTGCCGGCCAGCACCGGCTTGCCGTCTACCTGCGCACGCACCCCATGGCCTGCAATCTCCTGTGCATCGCTTACCTGTGCATCTGCCACCGTGCCGCCCCATGCACGCCGCAGCGAAAGCGAAATCGGGTGGTCGGAATAGCTTTCGGCCAGTGCCGCCGCGCGCAGCAGCTGCTCGTCGCTGATGCCCTGCGCGGGCACGACCTTTGTCACTTCAAACGAGCCTTTTGTCAGGGTACCCGTCTTGTCAAAAACCACGATTTCAGTTTTTGAAAGCGCCTCAAGGTAGTTGCTGCCCTTTACCAGAATACCGCGCTTTGAGGCACCGCCGATGCCGCCAAAAAAGCTAAGTGGCACCGAAATGACCAGCGCACAAGGGCAGGACACCACAAGGAAGATCAGCGCACGGTGAATCCAGTTTGCCCAGTCACCCAAAAACAGCGGCGGGATGACTGCCAGCAGCAGGGCCGAAACCACCACCGCCGGGGTGTAATACCGCGCAAACCGGGTAATAAAGTTTTCTGTACGGGCTTTTTTGCCGCTGGCATTTTCAACAAGGTCCAGTATTTTGGCAACGGTCGACTGGCCAAAGGGCTTGCTGACTTTAATTTCAAGCAGACCGCTCAGGTTGATACAGCCGCTGATGGCATCTGCGCCCTGTACCAGTTCACGCGGCACCGATTCACCCGTCAGTGCCGCGGTATCGACCATACTGGTGCCGCTGATTACCGTACCGTCAAGCGGTATTTTTTCGCCGGGCTTCACCACAATCAAATCACCGACGCCAACTTCCTCCGGCGGCACCTGGACAAGCTCGCCCTCTTTGCGCATATTGGCATAATCCGGGCGGATATCCATCAAGCTGGAGATTGACGCGCGCGAGCGGCCAACCGCATAGCTTTGAAACAGCTCGCCCACCTGATAAAACAGCATTACGGCAACCGCCTCGTCGTAGCCCACCATAGAGGCCGCACCCGAAAGCTGGTCATAAAACGCAGTGGCAAACGCCCCCAGCGTTGCAATGGACATTAAAAAGTTTTCGTCAAACACCTGCCCGCGCAGGATATTCTGGGCGGCTCTTTTCAGCACGTCGCCGCCAATAATCACATAAGCCGGTAAATAGAAAATCAACTTCCATAGCCCTGCCAAAGGTACCAATTCACCTGCGGCAAACAGCACGGCGGCGGCAACAATCCGCCAAAATACTTTTTTCTGCCTTCTCGTCATCTTATTCAACATGGGCCGTCTCTGGTCCCCTTTCACGCGCAGTGTGCTGCACGTTGTTCTGGTGATTACCGTGCAGTTTAAAACCGTACTGTGCAGTCGGGTTCCACTTTACGGCAAACTTTTGCCGCTTCTTTTGCAATTTCATCAAACCGGCTGTCCTCGGCTTCTAGCGTCAGTTTTTGGGTCATAAAATTGACGGTGGCACTGGTGACGCCATCAATTTTTTTAATGGCATCCTCCATTTTAGCAGCACAGTTTGCGCAATCCAAATCTTCCATCTGAAATGTCTTTTTCATTCTAAGCAGCTCCTTACCCTTCTGTTATATGATCCATCCCCTGGCCAAGCATTGCACGCACGTGCTCGTCGTCCAAAGAGTAGAATACCGTTTTTCCGTCCCGCCGGCTTTTGACCAGCTTTGCATTTTTTAGCACCCGAAGCTGGTGCGAAATCGCCGATTGCGTCATACCAAGCAACTGTGCGATATCACACACACACAACTCTTCTTCAAATAAAACATACAAAATTTTAATGCGGGTCGAATCGCCAAATACCTTGTAAAGCTCTGCCAGGTCATACAGCAGTTCTTCGTCCGGCAGCAGGGTGCGCACCTGCCGAATCAGGTCCGGGTGAGCGTGAATGTAATCGCAGCATTCCATCCCGTTTTTGTCTACCATTGCGTTGCCCTCCTATTCATATGAATACTTGTTCATATGTTCATTATACACATCGTTTTTCTTTTGTCAATACAATACGCCTGAATTTTTGTTTCATTTTTTAGTTAAAAACAACACTTTTTTAGTAGACTTTTGTTGCTCGGCGCGCTATACTATGGGCAAGAAGCCATTTTATTTAAAGGAGGTTTTTTTATGTTAAAAGAACACGACCTTGCCCCGGATTTTACGCTGCCGGATAAAGACGGCAACCCCGTTTCGCTGCACGACTTTCGCGGTAAAAAGGTAGTTGTTTATTTTTACCCCAAAGACAGCACCCCCGGTTGCACCCGGCAGGCCTGCGCATTTCGGGATGGATACGCGGCATTTCAGCACACTGGCGTACCGGTAATTGGCATCAGCAAAGACAGTGAAGCCAGCCACCGCAAATTTGCCGAAACCTACAACTTGCCCTTTTTGCTGTTAAGCGATGTGCAACGCACCGCAATAGAGGCCTTTGGCGTTTGGCAGGAAAAGATGCTGTACGGCAAAATCTCGTTTGGTGTCGTGCGCTCTACCTTTATTATTGACGAAAACGGTGTGGTTGAAAAGGTGTTTCCAAAGGCAAACCCGGACACCAACGCCGCCGAAATTCTGGAGTACCTTGGGGCGGGTAAATGATTGCAATCCTCTCCCCTGCAAAAAACATGCGCAGGGCAAACAGCCCTTTGCCCCCCACCGCCCCACAATTTTTGCAGCAAGCCCTGCCGCTGCTGCAAGCACTGCGCCAGTACAGCCCCCGGCAGCTGGAGCACACAATGAAGATCAACCCCACGCTGGCGCTGGCCGCATTTACTGCTTTTGCGGATATGCGGCCAGAACAACCGGGTACCCCCGCACTGCTGGCGTATGACGGGCTGCAATACAAGCAGCTTGGCGCCGCGGATTTCAGCCGGGCACAGCTCAACTTTGCGCAGCAGCATCTGCGCATCCTCAGTGGGTTTTACGGCTTGCTGCGACCGTTGGACGGCATTTGGCCTTACCGGCTTGAAATGGGCGGGACACTGAAATTTTTTGGCAAATCGCTTTATTCCTATTGGGGTGCACAGCTTGCAACGGCACTGTTTGCGACGGGCGAGCCCGTTATTAACCTGTGCTCTGCCGAATATGCAAAGGCTGTCACCCCTTTTTTACTGCCGGGGCAGGAATTTATCACTGTCGATTTTTTACAGCAAAAGCCCGGCGGCAAATTAGTGATGCAGGCAACAGCCGCCAAAATGGCCCGCGGGCAAATGGCAAGGTTTTTGGTACAAAACAAGCTCACCCGGCCTGTGCAGCTGCAAAAATTCAACTGGGGCGGGTACGAATATGAAAAAGCACTTTCGCACCCGCAGCACTGGGCTTTTGTGCGGGGCGGCAATTGACCCACAAATACAAAAAACGCGGAGGAAACCCCTCCGCGTTTTTTATTTGTATTCAGGCTTGCCCTGCCGTTTAAAACAGGTCTTTCAGCTTTTGCCAAAACGTTGTTTTTTCCGGCTGTGCAGCCGCCTGCTTTGTGGTGGCCACAGCGGCCGTTTCGTCCTCGGTGGGGGCCTGTACCTTCATAATAAATTTCACACTGGCCTTTTGCCCCTGTACACTGCCCGTATAGCTGGTGTAGTCTTCTGCCTGCTGTTTCATCTGTGCCATCACGTTGTCGATGGTGGGCAGGTTTTGCACAAGGCTGTTGTTCGTCATTTGGCCCACACCATCCGCAAGGGTCACCGTGCCGTTTGCCAGCTCCAGCGTACCGCTTTTAAATTGTGTCAGCGAGCTTTTAATGGTCTTGCTGGAGGAGGACAGCTTGCTCAAACCGTCCGACAGGCTTCCTGCGCCGCCACTTAACTTTGAAACACCGTCCTGCACCGCCGCCGCACCGGTTGAAACCTGTGAAGCACCGGTGGCCAGTGCATTTGCCGCACCCACCACGGTTTCGGTGTTGGTCGGGTCATCCTTTTGGTAAAGGGCCCCCATCAGGGTGCTCATGCCGGTCATCAAAGCGGCAGATTCTGTGTTTACTTTGGTAAGGTCGCCTTGCAAGCTGCCCACCACGCCCTGTACCACGCTGGGGGCCGCTGCCTGTACCGCTGTAACTACGGTGTTGCCAATATTGGTGCCCGCATCGGCCACTTGCTGGCTGCCCGCTACCGCGCTGTTTACCGCAGCAGTCACTGCTGCCGCCGATTCTTCACTTTGCATGCTAGTTTGAATAGACGCAATAGCGCCATCCAGCGTCGCTTTGGCAACCCCCGCCTGTTGTGCTGACGCAGTTGCCGTCGCCGCGGCACTGGCATCCCCCGCTGCGGTGGCCTCTGCTGCCTGCTGCGTATAATTGTCTATTTGTGTTTGCAGTTGCCGCGACTGTGCTGTAAGTGCTGTGATAATCTGGGTTGCGGTTGCCTGTGAGGCACTGTTTGCCGCAACCCCGGCCACGGTGCCAAAAGCATTGCTTACCGCCGGGGTCACCGCAGCACTTACCTGCTGCACGGCACTGTCCGGCAAGGTCACCGTGCCGGTTTGCAGGGCAGCCAGCTTGGTGTTCAGTGATGCCATATCGGCTTGCAGTGTCTGCTGCTGGGCGGCTGCGCCCACAAGCTGCGGCACCAGTTGCTCGTTTAAGCTGCCTGCCAGCTTGTTGCTGCCAGTCTGCAGGCTGGAAGCCCCTGCGCTCAGTGACTGGGTGCCGGTCAACAGTTGGTCGGCACCACTTTTCACCTGCTGTGCGCCGGTCAGCGCGCTGTCTACCCCTGCATCAAAGGTGCTGTAACCGCTTTGCAGTTCCGCCATTTTGCTGTCCAGCAGGGTGGCACCCTCTTTAAAGGTTTTCGTGCCGTCTGAAAGCTCGTCGACTTTATCCGAAACCCCGGACATATCGGGCAGGTCAGAAAGCTCGTCCACACTGGTTGCGGCGGCCAGTAAAATGGTGGGCATCGCAAACTGCTTGACATCGGCCTCTATCGTCACTTCGTCCAGCAGCATGTCGTTTAGCTTCGTCAGGTCGCTGGTCAAAAGGCCTTTCAGGCTTTCACGCATACCAGGCATTGCCAAAAAGCACACCAGCTGGTTGGCAGAGTCGGTCTGCACGGTACCGTGTTCGGCCTTTACATTGTAAAACACGCCCGCGGGCAGGTCCGCAGTGACCAGTGTCGCAAACGGGGTGCACACCGTGCGCTCTTTGCCGCCAAAGGTCTGTTGCTGCGTTTCGTGGTTGGTCAGCTTGATGTTGATGACAAGGTGCCCGCTTTGGCCCGCAAGGGCGGCAGCCGGCATGTTCTTGCCGTCCAGCTGGTAAGTAATTGCCGCGGTAATGGGCGGGGTTTTTGTCGTGCTGCCCTGGTAGTAAATATCGGTCGCAGGGGTATCCCACACCAGTTTTTCCCCGTCCTGCTGCAGAGTGGCATCCCCTTTCAGCACGGTAATATCATCAAGGGCACTGGTGTCTTTTACCCCACTAAACCCGTTTTCGCTGTGCAGCCAGTCGCTGACGACCTGCTCGCTGATGCTGCCGTCCGGGTTTAAAAATACAAACACATTCTCGTCCTTTGCCACTTCTGCCGCCTGCGCTGCCCATACCGGGGCGGCGCAGCTGCAGGCCACGGCAAGGCCCACGGCACAGGCTGTAATTTTTAATAAGCGTTTCATACTGTTGCACTCTCCTTTTTGGGTGTGATCCAATGCCAAGTCGTTTTGCGGATAATGGGTGCCGTTAAAATAAGCAGCCCCGGCAGCACCAGCAAAATGACCGCCATGCTGATCAATGCCCCACGGCTGATCAGCAAACAAATATTGCTCAGCAGCTGCATGCGTGAAATCATGGCCACGCTGGCCGTTGCGGCAAAAAACGTCAGGCCGCTGGTCAAAATACTTTGGCTGCACTGCTCTACCGCAACGCGCACCGCCTCTTTGGTGCCGCGCCCGCGCCGCAGCTCTTCTTGAAAACGCGAGGTCGTAAGAATTGCGTAATCCACCGTTGCGCCCAGCTGAATGGTGCCAATTACAATGCTGGCGATAAACGGCAGCGACGTACCGGTGAAGTACGGGATACCAAGGTTGATCATGATGGCGCTTTCAATCACCGTAACCAGCAGCACCGGGATAGAGGCAGAGCGGAACACCACCGCAATGATGGCAAACACCAGGAATACCGACGCAATATTGACATTGCGGAAATCCACGTCCGCCACTTCAATCAGGTCTTTCGTCATGGCACCCTCGCCGCTGATTACCCCGCCGGCATCAAACTGCTTGACGATCTGCTGCATCTCTTTCAGTTGGGTGCTCATCTGGTCGGTACCGCTGGCATAGGTAGAATTTGCAAGCAGCAGCCGATGGCCGCCGCTGTGAAACGTCTCTTCCAGGTCCGCCGGGACGAGCTGCTCCGGGATACCGGCACCGACAAATTTTTCATAGCTGAGTACCTGGGTAATGCCGTCCACCTGCCCCAGCTCATCGCCCAACTGGCGTATCTGGTCACTGGTCAGGCTGTCGTCCACCATAATAAAATGGGTGGTCGTCATATTAAAGTCTTTCTTTAGCCGGTTGGTGCCCACCATGCTCACCATGTCCTGCGGCATGCTGTCGGACAAGGTATAGTACACCGACGTTTTAGACTGTGCCACGGCAAACGGGATAACCAGTACCGCAAAGACGGCCAGCAGCACCCCATAATGCCGGGTCACAAACCCCGCCGTGCGGGTGAGTTTTGGGATCAACACACGGTGGGTGTGTTTTTCCATATTGCGGCGGAACACCAAAATTAGCGCGGGCAGGATTGTGACGGTGCTGAGGACCCCCAAAAAGACGCCCTTTGCCATCACAACACCGATGTCCCGCCCAATGCTCAGCCGCATAAAGCACAGTGCCAAAAAGCCGGCGACGGTTGTCAGCGAACTGCCGGTAATTGATGAAAACGTGTTGCGAATTGCATGCACCATTGCGTCTTCATCCGACATGTGGGTGCGTTCTTCTTCAAACCGGTGCAAAAGGAAAATGGAATAGTCCATCGTCACGCCCAGCTGCAGCACTGTGGCAAGCGCCTCGGTGACGTAAGATATCTGCCCCAAAAAGATGTTTGTGCCAAAGTTGTACAAAATAGGGAACGCGATGCCCAGCATAAAAATCACCGGGCCCAGTGTTTCGCTGAGGCTTAAAAACAGCACCAGCATCGAACACCCGCCTGCCACCAGCACATACATGGGCATCTCTTTGTCCACCAGCGCTTTGGTGTCCTGCAAAATGGCCGAAGCCCCGCCAATAAAGCAGTCTTTTGCAAGCAGGCCCTTAATCTGCGAAATAGCGTCCATGGTACCGGCGCTGGCACCCGGCTCGTCAAAGGTGACAATCATCATCTGCGCGTCGTTTTGCCCATAAAAAAACTTTTGTAAATCGCCCGGCAGCAACTGCTGCGGGGTAGCCACCCCGGCAAGCTCACTGACATCGGTGACCTTGCGCACCCCGCTCACCGCCGCAATTTCGGTGCGCAGCTTTTCGCGGTCCGCCTGTGTCATGTGCTCGGTGGTAATCATGGCAGTTGAAGCAATTTTAAAGTCATTTTCAAGGTATTGTTCCCCCACCATCGATTCCAGTTCAGGCGGCAGATAAGTCAGAATGTCATAGTTGATATACGTGCCGACCGCACCCATAATTGCCGGAATGAGCAGCAGCACCGCAATGACCAAAACCAGCTTGCGCCGCCGCACAATAAACCGTGCAAATCGTTCCATCTTTTCATCTCCCCACGGGATATTACTGACTAACGGTCAGCATGAACAGTATAGGCTTAAAGTGACCATCAGTCAATTAGTTAAATGACCGATAGTCATTAGTTGAATTTCGACTATTTTGGCGCTTTCTCACAAATTGCACATTCCGTCCTTGTCATTTACAAGCATTTGCCCTATACTGGTCAAGAGAATATATGGCCTGTGACTGCGCCCGGCCGGCGCAGTGCCAAGCAGTAAGGAGCGAGGCCGATGAGTGGACGGTTGGAAGAAAAAAAGCAGGCTAAGAAACAAAACCTGCTGGACGCCGCCTATTCCCTTTTTACCCAAAAGGGGGTTGCCAAAACCTCGGTTGACGAAATCGTACAGCATGCAAAGGTGGCAAAGGGCACTTTTTATTTGTATTTCAAAGACAAGGGCGATGTATTGCAGGAGCTGATTTACAAAATCAGTTACCGCGTGCTAATTGAGGCCTATACCGAAGTACAGACAAAGCGCACCGGGGATTTTACCGAAGATTTTATTCTGATGGTAGACGGCATTGTAGAATATTTCAGTCACAACCGGTTGCCGCTGCGGCTGATTGAGCGCAACTTTTCGTGGCCCATGGTTGCCCAGCAGATTTACGAGCGGGCAGACGACCCCCTGTGGCGGCAGATCACACAGGACCTTGCCAGCAGCCCGCTTGCCAAGCGGTATACGCAGGAGGAGATTTTCAGGCTGATTTATGTGATTTTGGAAATGTGCGGCTCCACCTGTTATTCTTCAATTATTGAGCACCGCCCGGCCCCGATAAACGAAATGAAACCGATGCTGTACGATATTATCCGCAAAATACTGCAATGAGGTGCACTACATGCAACTGCCGAAGGACCCCGTAATTCTGTTGAGCTATGTCAATACCCAGCTGCGCGACAGCTACCCCAGCCTGCGAGAGCTTTGCCGCGCGCTGTGTGTGGAAGAGCAGGGTATCACCCATACCCTTGGCGGCATTGGCTACGCCTATGATGCCGACCAAAACCGTTTTTTATAAGCGATGGTTGTTACAATAAAAAAGCGCCGCTAGCAGCGGCGCTTCAGCTTGTCGAAGAACCCGGTTTACGCAGAAGCATAAACCGGGTTCTTCGTGAGTTGTAAGCCCAAAATAGTGAATACGGCGCAAGGAAAACAGGTTCTCCATTTCCAGTTAGCCAGTTTTTTGAGATTCAT
>JAEWRN010000012.1 GCA_023460035.1 Bacillota bacterium | reverse complement strand
GCGCCGTAACGCTGCCATCGGCAATATCCCGCCCGCGGATTTGCGACGGCGCTTTTATCAGCAACTGGCGGCATAGCCAACAACCCTGCGATATTCTATGATATCAGCCGATTGCACTACTTCTTTGTCTCCGAAAAATCGGGGAAGGCTCATTATGCACGACTCTTCTAAAAAAGAGACGACAGTGCAAGCATTGCCGGGTATCATTCAGGGGCTTCAAAAACAGGGGTTTTCGTTTGAGCCGCTGACAAACCAGGTTAAACCTGTGCACTTTATTTATAAAGAGTAAATGAAGGCCGGGCATACAAACAGAGACATGAAAACACAAAGCATTCCCACTACGAAAGGAGAAAGAGTCATGGATATCAAGAAGAACTTCAAACAAGCGGCAGGAGAATTGTTTGGTGCAAATGGCAAAGAAGAATACGCAGGGCAGTCAGAAAACCTAAAACTGGATGAAAACGGGGAAGAGAGTACGCGCACAAAGTTTACGCCGGTTTCTGTAATGGGAGGCGGTCACAGTGTAACACGTGTTTCTGTTTTGGCAGAGGATATCTCGATTGAGGGCACCATTCGGGCCAAAGGAGATGTGGAGTTGTGCGGTACGCTTAAAGGGGATTTGATTACAGAGGGCGATATCCATGTAAAGGGAAAGGTCACCGGCAACCTGAACGGTAAAAATATTGACCTGCTTTCCGGCAATGTATTTGGTAATATTACCGCCCAAAAGGATATCCAACTGGACCATGATTCCCTTGTAATCGGCAATATCAACGCTGAAAATGTAGAAGCCGGCGGGCGAATTAAAGGCGATTTGAAAATTAAAAATAAAACGCAGCTGGTCAGTGGGGTCATGCTGGTAGGCAATGTAAAAACAGATGCGATTTCATTAGAAGAGGGCGCAAGAATTTCCGGCAACATTGAAATGAATTGCGAAGGTGACGGCGGTTTCCCGCATGGGGAGGATTTAACCCGAGTGTTTGATCAGAAGGACGTGCCCCCCCAAATATAAAATGAATGCGGGAACGGGAGAAAGGAAAAGACGATGAATTACGGTTTAACAACGGAACAGTGGAAAAAAATGGAAAACATGCTGCCGCCCGAACGCAAACCGCAAGGTGGACGCCCCGCAAAAGATAACCGCATGATGTTGAACGGTATGATTTACTGGATTAATACGGGTGTGACCTGGAGAGATCTACCAGAGGAATTTGGGCCGTGGCAAAGCGTTTACGGGCGGCTGCGCACATGGAAACAGCAAGGCGTCTGGAAAAAGCTGATTCCTGTTTTGTTAGAGCAGGAAGTAGTTGATACAACCCAGCCTACCCAGCCGCTGCACCGGCGGGGCCGTAAGGTGCGCCGCCGCTACTAAATGGCACTGTAAATAATTTTTAAGAGGCCTTGTTTTAGGCAGATGATGTAACAGTCTTGCCGGCAAACAAGGCCTCTTAGTTTAAGGGTGCACTGGCAGTTTTTCGCAGGTGGTATGGGTAGTAAATGCAATAAAGACAACGAAAGCAGTAAAATCAAATCAAGCCTGCCGGTTGACAGTCGTCACATTTACCGGTATAATTTTACCCAAAACTATCTTACGGCTTTAGGGGGCGCACAGTATGGCAGGTATTTATCGGGTTTTGCGGTATCTGGCAGCCTTTTCTGGGCGAATGCTTTATTCCCGGGCAACTTGTTTGTGCGGGTGTACCTCTATTGCCATAAAGGATGCTGCGGCTTAGGCGGTAGTATACTAAGTTATACGGCAATAAGACATTCGTATTTACAATGTGCCCGGTGCTTTCAAAGCCCGGGCACATTTTTTATCAATGCCCGCTACACCATGCCGCACGTGGCATACAGCCAAGGAGAAAACAACATGAACCTGATGGACATTATAGACAGCCCCAAACCTTCCCTTTCGTTTGAAGTGTTTCCGCCCAAAACCAGCGCAACCTATGAAAGTATTCAAGCTGCGGCACAACAAATTGCAGTGCTTGCCCCCAGCTATATGAGCGTGACCTACGGGGCCGGTGGCGGCACCAGTGATTATACGCTGGCACTTGCACGGGATATTCAGCAAAAATTTGATGTGCCGGCGCTTGCGCATTTAAGCTGTATCAGCTCAACACAAAGCGGGGTAAAACAGCAGCTTGAGGCGCTGCGTAACGCGGGGATTGAGAACATTCTTGCCCTGCGCGGGGATATGCCGGCAGACCAGTCAAAACAAGTGGGTTGGCAATACCATTATGCAAGCGAGCTGGTACAGGAGATCAAACAGTTTGGCGGTTTTTGTATTGGGGGCGCTTGCTACCCAGAAGGGCACCCGGAGTCTGCGACCCAAAAAGAGGATATTTTACACCTGAAAGAAAAGGTGCAGGCAGGCTGCGAGTTTTTGACGACTCAAATGTTTTTTGACAATAACATTTACTATAACTTTTTATATAAATTACGGGAGGCAGATGTGCGGGTGCCGGTGGTAGCCGGTATTATGCCGGTAACCAATGCCGCACAGATCCGCCGCATCACGTCGCTGACCGGTACGGCGTTGCCACAGCGTTTTCGCTATATCCTTGACCGGTTTGGCGACAACCCTGCAACCATGCGCCAGGCAGGCATTGCCTATGCGACAGAGCAAATTGTAGACCTGTTTGCCAACGGGGTACCTGCGGTACATGTGTACTCAATGAACAACCCCGCGGTTGCGCAAAAAATACAAGAAAACCTGTCGGAGATTTTAAAATGACAAAGATGGAGCTGAACGGGCCGGTACAAATTATCGAATACAAACCTCAGCAGATAGATGTCCCACTGCAAAGTATCCGCAGGTATCTTGGGTTGGCCCGCGCACAGCCGGATGAAACCATAGAGGGTATGATTCAGGGGTGTCTTGGCGAGTTTTTGCAGACTGTGCAATTTAAAGCCTGTTGCCGGCTGTTACCCGTAAAAATACAAGAGGGAGGGCTGGACCTTGGCGCTTTTTTTGCACCGGGCAAGGGCCTTGCCAAAAACCTTGCAGGGTGCCTGCAGGCCATTGTTTTTGTTGCGACAACAGGGATGGCGTGCGAACTGCAGCGCAAACGCGCGGCGGTAGCTTCCCCCGTAAAGGCCCTGGTACTGGATGCCGTTGGCACGGCCGCAATAGAGCAGTTTTGTGATTTGTTGGGGCAGCAGTGGGCGGCAGAATTTGAGGGCCAATACCTGCGACCCCGGTTCAGCCCCGGCTATGGTGATTTGCCGCTGGCTTTGCAAACGCCACTGCTGGGGGCACTGGGCGCGCAAAAAAATATTGGTGTTGCCTTAACGGATTCTTTGCTGATGATCCCGCAAAAATCGGTTTCCGCTATTGTGGGGGTAGGGCGTGTGGGCTGTACCGAGCGCCGCACAGACTGTAGCGCGTGTGCTAAAGCCGACTGTGCTTTTCGCCTTTAATTAAGGAGGATAACTTTGGATATTCAGGCATTACTAAAACAAGGGCTGTTGTACCTTGACGGTGGTACTGGCACGTCATTGCAGGCCCGCGGCCTGCAACCGGGCGAATTGCCGGAAACATGGAACCTTACAAAGCCGCAAGAAATTGTTGCCCTGCACCGCGCTTATTACGAGGCAGGCAGCCATATTGTCTGCACCAACACTTTTGGGGCGAACCGGCTGAAATTTGATGGCAAAGACGGTCGCTTTTCCGTGCAGCAGGTGGTCACTGCCGCTGTAAACTGTGCAAAGCAGGCGGCGCAGCAAGCGCAAGGCGGGCAAGCCCAGCGTTTTGTTGCGCTGGACATTGGCCCGCTGGGCAAGCTGCTGGCGCCGCTTGGTGATGTGAAGTTTGAAACAGCGGTAGAGCTGTTTGCAGAAGTTGTGCGGGCCGGTGCTGCCGCCGGCGCCGACCTTGTGCTGGTAGAGACGATGAACGACTGCTACGAAACCAAAGCGGCGGTGCTTGCCGTAAAAGAAAATTGCAATCTACCTCTCTTTGTCAGCAATGTATACGATGAGGGCGGCAAGCTGATGAGCGGCGCAAACCCCGAGGCTATGGTTGCGATGTTGGAGGGCCTTGGGGCCGACGTGATTGGCATTAACTGCTCGCTTGGGCCAGACCGCATGCTGGATTTGCTGCCGCGTTTTGTCGCTGCGTCATCGGTGCCTATTCTGGTAAAGCCAAATGCGGGTCTGCCACGCGCTGAAAACGGCAATACTGTGTATGATGTGGATGCGGGTCAGTTCGCCGCCACAATGCGCAGCATTGCGCTGCAGGGCGGCGCAGTGGTCGGTGGTTGCTGCGGTACTACCCCTGCCTACATTGCAGCATTGGTGCAGGCAACGGCAGGGGTGGTGCCACAACCGGCAACGCCTAAAAAACGCACGGTCATCAGCTCTTACACCCATGCGGTGACATTTGGCGGCGCCCCAGTGCTGATTGGCGAGCGCATTAACCCCACCGGCAAAAAGCGGTTTAAAGAGGCATTGCGTCAGCACGATATTGCGTACATTTTAAATGAGGGGGTCAGCCAGCAGGAAAAAGGCGTGCACCTGTTAGATGTCAATGTGGGCCTGCCGGAAATTGACGAACAGGAGATGCTGGTAAGCTGTGTGTACGAGCTGCAAAGCGTCTGTGATTTGCCGCTGCAACTGGATACCTCTAATACCGCCGCTATGGCGGCAGCTATGCGCATTTATAACGGCAAACCCATGATTAATTCGGTCAACGGCAGCGCTGAAAGTATGGATGCTGTTTTCCCGCTGGTGCAAAAATACGGCGGGGTCGTAGTGTGCCTGACGCTGGATGAAAGCGGTATCCCGGATTCGGCGCAGGGGCGTCTTGCCATTGCACAGCGCATTATGCGCCGCGCCGCACAGTATGGCATCGGGGTCAATGACCTGATTTTTGACCCGCTTGCCATGACTATTTCTTCCGACAATCACGCAGCGCAGGTGACGCTGGACACAATCCCGCTGATCAAACAACAGGGGGCAAAGTGCTCTTTAGGGGTGTCCAATATTTCTTTTGGGCTGCCTAACCGCGATTTTATTACTGCCACATTTTTTACAATGGCCTTAATGCGCGGTTTAGACGCAGCAATTATGAACCCCTATGCAGATGAAATGCAAAAAGCGTACCACAGCTATATGGCACTGGCCGGGTTAGATGAAAACTGCGGGCAGTACATTGCATTTGCGCAGGGGATTACTGCCACACAAACAAGCACTGCCGCGCAGGCCACGGCCACGGTGCAAGCAGACGGGTTGCAAGGGGCTATTATTCGCGGGCTTACCCAGCAGGCAGCGCAGCTTGCGGCGCAAGAGCTAAAAACACAATTGCCGCTGGATGTAATCAACCAGCAAATTGTACCGGCGCTGGACGTGGTGGGCCGAGGGTTTGAGGCAAAAACAGTTTTTTTACCGCAGCTTTTAATGAGTGCAGAAGCGGCAAAAGCCGCATTTGAGCAGGCAAGGCACAAAATGCCTGCAACAGATGAAGTGGGCCCTGCCGTTATTCTAGCGACGGTAAAAGGGGATATTCACGATATTGGCAAAAACATTGTCAAGGCGTTGCTTGAAAACTATGGTTATAAGGTAATTGACCTTGGCCGTGACGTGCCACCGGAAGCGATTGTAAAGGCTGCAGTAGAGCAAGATGTCAAGCTGGTGGGCCTCAGCGCACTGATGACAACCACGGTCCCCGCGATGGAAAAAACAATTCAGCTGCTGCGCAAAGAAAAGCCGGGCTGCCTTGTGATGGTGGGCGGGGCGGTATTGACGCAGGAATATGCGGACATGATCGGCGCCGATTTTTACGGTAAAAACGCGATGGAAAGTGTGCGTTACGCAGAACAAGTTTTTTCTGTGGGCGAAAACTGAATAAACTAAAGGGGTAGCGAAAGTGAAACAGAGGATACAAAAAAACCGTTTGTGGCTGGCCTTGGGGGCCATGGCGCTGCTGGCAGTGTTGTTTTTAGGCATTTGGTGGCGCTATGCGGAAAAATCGACGACCGGCAGCAAAAGCATTGTCATTACGGTGACCTATGAGGATAAAACCCAGCAAAACTATGAGCTGAAAACCGATGCAGAATATTTAAAAGAAGCGGCCGAAACAGTGCTGACGTTGGATGGAGAAGACACGCAATATGGGTACACCGTGTATGCAATCAATGGGGTAGAAGCTAATTTTAATGACGGCAATGCCTATTGGGCGCTTTATGTCAATGGGGAATACGGCAATTATGGGGTGGACAGCCAGCCGGTAACGGATGGCGACACCTATGCGTTTGTGTATGAAACCTATTAATCACGGGCCGTTGCGGCAACTGGTGCAAATGGCGGTTTGCACCGCGCTGATTTTTGGCGTGCAGGTCGCATTTGCACCGCTGCCCAATATTGAGCTGGTTACCCTGTTGTTTTTACTGTATACGCGCTGGTTTGGCAAAAAATCGCTGCTGATTGTATATGTTTTTGTGGCGCTTGAAATTTTGCTTTACGGTGCACACATATGGGCGGTGACATACCTGTATATCTGGGCATTACTTTGGCTCGTTGCTTTTTTGCTTTCAAAAAAACAGCGTTCTTTGTTGTTTTGGGCTGTTATTGGCGGTGGGTATGGGTTGTTGTTTGGCTTGCTTTGCACGCCCGTTTATGTCATCACCAGCGGGCCACAGGCGGCATTTGCATGGTGGGTTGCGGGTATCCCATTTGATGTTGTGCATTGCTGTGGCAACATACTTGCCGTGCTTGTGCTGTACCGGCCGCTCGATATGCTGTACCAAAAGCATTTTGCTTGAATTAATCAATACCGGCTTTGCCGCACATAAAAGCGGTAGCCGGTATTTTTTATGCAGCAAACTGCATAAAACAGGGCGTGACGACAGGCCTAAATTCTCTGGTAAAAAATGTGGGATACAGACAAACAGATTGAAAAATGGACACAAAAATAGTATAATATAAAAACAGTGCGCCTAGTTATTTGCGGGTTTGCGCCTAAACGGTTATGGTACGCGGAAAATACCATAACACTGCGGCAAAAGCGGCAAATGAAAAGCTGAAAAAGGACCGTAAAGTAAAACAGCCTTACGGCTTGTTTTGCGCACTGTGCCCATTGTTTTTGTTACCGCTTAACTTTTTGCTTATCACTAAAAAATCACAGTGCAAAAGCCAAAATACAGGTGACAAGCAAAATTGCTTTACGGCTAATTTGCGCCTATTATTGCCTGCCGTGGGCGATAAAACTGCGCAAAGCCAAAGGCGCGGGCAACCACAGTATTGAAATTGCTTTAGGCAGCGCCCGGCCGCACTTGCGGTATGGGTTTATTGTTTTATGACAAAAAGGAAATGAAGATGGAGCAAGAATCTATTTTTAAATTACATGCACCATACCAGCCTACAGGTGACCAGCCGGAGGCAATTGCCGAACTGACTGACGGGGTGCTGAAAGGCTACCGCGAGCAGACCATGCTGGGGGTGACTGGCAGCGGCAAAACATTTACCATGGCCAATATCATTGCAAACTTAAACCGCCCCACGCTGGTGCTGGCACATAACAAAACCCTCGCGGCACAGCTGTGCACCGAATTTCGTGAGTTTTTCCCCGAGAACTCGGTAGAATATTTTGTGTCGTATTATGACTATTACCAGCCGGAAGCCTATATCCCGTCCACCGATACCTATATTGAAAAGGACAGTGCCATCAACGAAGAAATTGACCGTTTGCGCCATTCTGCAACGGCGGCATTGTCCGAGCGCCGCGATGTCATCATTGTCGCCAGTGTCTCCTGCATTTATTCGCTGGGCGACCCCATTGATTACCGCAGCATGGTAATTTCATTGCGCCCCGGCATGAAAATGAAGCGCGAAGAGCTGCTTGCGCGTTTGGTTACGCTGCAATACGAGCGCAATGACATCAATTTTGTGCGCAACAAATTCAGGGTGCGCGGGGACATCGTTGAGATCAACCTTGCCTACATGAATGACCTTGCAATTCGTGTGGAGTTTTTTGGCGACGAGATCGAGCGCATCAGCGAAATTTTGCCGCTGACCGGCGAGCGGCGCAATGTGGTCAAGCATGTTGCAATCTTCCCTGCCAGCCATTACATTGTGCCGAAAGAAAAAATGCACGATGCCATTCTTGACATTGAAAACGAAATGGAACGGCAGGTAAAGCAGTTTACCGAGCAGGGCAAATTAATTGAGGCCCAGCGCATTGCCCAGCGCACAATGTATGATATGGAAATGCTGCAAGAGGTGGGTATCTGCAAGGGCATTGAAAACTACTCCCGTGTGCTGTCCCGCCGTGCCGCGGGCAGTGTGCCCAGCACGCTGCTGGACTATTTCCCAGATGACTTTTTGCTGTTTGTGGATGAAAGCCACGTCATGCTGCCGCAGTTGCACGCGATGTATGGTGGCGACCATGCCCGCAAGCAGAACCTTGTCGACTTTGGGTTTCGGCTGCCGTCGGCGTACGACAACCGCCCGCTGACCTTTGAAGAGGTGCAGGAAAAACTAAACCAAATCATCTACGTCAGTGCAACCCCAGGCCAGTACGAGCGCGAGCATTCGGCGCAGATTGCCGAACAGGTGATACGCCCCACCGGCCTGCTGGACCCGCAGGTGATTGTAAAACCGGTAGAAGGGCAAATTGAAGACCTGCTGTCGGAGATTAACCTGCGTACTGAAAAAGGCGAACGTGTGCTGATTACCACCCTGACCAAAAAGATGGCAGAGGATTTGACCGACTTTTTGTCGGAACGCGGTGTCAAGGTAAAATATATGCACCATGAGGTGGACACTTTTGAGCGTATTGAGCTGATTCGCGACCTGCGCACCGGCGCAATTGACGTGATTGTGGGCATTAACCTGCTGCGCGAGGGGCTGGATTTGCCCGAAGTCACACTGGTTGCAATATTGGATGCGGATAAAGAGGGCTTTTTGCGCAGCGAAACCAGCTTGATACAGACGATTGGCCGCGCTGCCCGCAATGTGGATGGCAAGGTGATTATGTACGCCGATACCGTGACCCCTAGTATGGAGCGGGCGCTGATGGAGACCGAGCGCCGCCGCGGCATTCAAATGGCATACAATGAAGCCCATGGTATTGTGCCGACCACGATTAAAAAAGAGATACGCGACTCGATAGAGATTTCGACCAAAGACGATGAAGAAGAGCATAAAAGCCGCCGGATGAGCAAGGCGGAACGGGAGCAGTTGATTACCCGGCTGACCCGCGAGATGAAAGAGGCCGCAAAAATTTTGGAATTCGAGCAGGCCGCGTTCTTGCGAGACCGCATTGAGAAGCTGAGAAAGGGCAAATAAGTTGAGTAGAGATAAAATTATCATCAAGGGTGCCAGAGAGCATAACCTGAAAAATATTGATGTCGAGCTGCCGCGCGACAAGCTGATTGTGATGACAGGGCTTTCGGGCAGCGGTAAATCCAGCCTTGCGTTTGATACCATTTACGCCGACGGGCAGCGCCGGTATGTAGAAAGCCTTTCCAGCTACGCCCGGCAGTTTTTGGGCCAGATGGATAAGCCGGATGTCGATTCGATCGAGGGGCTTTCACCGGCAATTTCCATCGACCAGAAAACCACCTCGCGCAACCCGCGTTCCACCGTGGGCACTGTGACAGAGATTTACGACTATCTGCGTTTATTGTACGCGCGTATCGGTATCCCGCACTGCCCCATTTGCGGCAGGGAGATCAGCCAGCAGACGGTGGACCAGATGGTGGACACCATTTTAAAGCTGCCGCAGGGCACGCGCTTTCAGGTGCTTGCCCCGGTGGTGCGCGGCCGCAAGGGCACCCACGTAAAAGAGTTCGAAGCTGCGGCGCGCAGCGGGTTTGCCCGGGTACGGGTGGACGGTAACCTGTACGAGCTGGACGAAGAAATCAAGCTGGAAAAGAATATCAAGCACACCATTGAAATTGTGGTGGACCGCCTTGTGATGAATGATGAGGTGCGCAGCCGCCTTGCCGATTCAATTGAAACGGCGCTGGGCCTGACCGGCAGCCTTGTTACGATTGATGTGATTGACGGCGAGCCGATGACTTTTTCGCAAAGCTATGCCTGCCCGGAGCACGGCGTTTCGATTGAAGAGCTTGCCCCGCGCATGTTCAGCTTTAACAACCCGTTTGGCGCCTGCGAAAAATGCACCGGCCTTGGCACCTTTATGAAAGTAGACCCAGACCTTGTGCTGCCCAACAAAAACCTGACATTGGCAGAGGGGGCTGTAAAGGCAAGCGGCTGGTATTATGCGGCAGGTTCCATCAGTGAAATGTACTACAAAGGCCTTGGCAAGCGCTACGGCTTTACACTGGATACCAAAATCAAAGACTTTTCGCCGGAAGCGGTGGATGCCCTGTTGTATGGCACCAAGGGCGAAAAGCTGACCCTTTACCGCGAGACAGAAAACGGTGTCGGGCGCTATATGACCGATTTTGAGGGCATTATCAATAACCTGGAGCGCCGTTTCCGCGAGACCAGCAGCGACTGGATGAAAGAGGAAATTGCCGGCGTGATGAACGGGGTAGAGTGCCCGGACTGCCACGGGGACCGCTTAAAGGAAACCTCACTTGCCGTTACGGTGGGCGGTATCAACATCAGTGCGTTCACCAAGCTTTCGGTGCACGAAGAGCTTTCTTTCCTCAAAAAGCTAAAGCTGACCGAGCGCGAACACATGATTGGCGACCGCATTTTAAAAGAAGTCGGCGACCGTTTGGGCTTTTTGCAAAGCGTGGGGCTGGAATACCTGACGTTGGCGCGCAACGCGCAGACCCTGTCCGGCGGCGAAAGCCAGCGCATCCGCCTTGCCACGCAAATTGGTTCCAGCCTTGTTGGGGTACTCTATATTCTTGACGAACCCAGCATCGGTTTGCACCAGCGGGACAATGACAAACTGATTGGTACGCTGAAACGCCTGCGTGACCTTGGCAATACGCTAATTGTGGTCGAGCACGATGAAGACACGATGCGCGCGGCGGATTACATTGTGGATATCGGCCCCGGCGCCGGGGTGCACGGCGGAGAACTGATTGCGGCGGGCACTGTGGAGGACATTATGGCGGAGCCCCGGTCTATTACGGGGCAATACCTGTCTGGCAAAAAGAAAATTGAGGTGCCAAAGCACCGGCGGCAGGGCAATGGCAATGTGCTGCGCATCACCGGGGCGTCGCAGAATAACCTGCACAACATCACGGCCGAATTTCCACTGGGTGTCATGACCTGCGTCACCGGTGTTTCCGGCAGTGGCAAATCCAGCCTGGTCAACGATATTCTCTATAAAAAGCTGGCGGCAGATTTAAACGGTGCCAAAATGCGCCCGGGTAAATTTAAAAAAATGGAGGGGCTGGAATACCTTGACAAGGTGATTGGCATTGACCAGTCGCCCATTGGCCGCACCCCGCGTTCTAACCCGGCAACCTATACCGGGGTGTTTACCGACATTCGCAACCTGTTTGCACAGACGCAGGACGCAAAAATGCGCGGTTACAGCGCAGGCCGCTTTTCGTTTAATGTCAAGGGCGGCCGCTGCGAAGCGTGTGAGGGCGACGGCATTATTAAAATTGAGATGCATTTTTTGCCGGATATCTATGTGCCCTGCGAAGTGTGTAAGGGCAAGCGTTACAACCGTGAAACACTGGAAGTGCGTTATAAGGATAAAAACATCTTTGACGTGCTGGACATGACGGCAGAGGAAGCGCTCGGCTTTTTTGAAAATATCCCGCGCATCAAGCGCAAAATTAAAACGCTGGTTGATGTGGGCCTTGGCTACATTCGTCTTGGGCAAAGTGCCACAACGCTGTCAGGCGGTGAAGCACAGCGCGTCAAGCTGGCGCTGGAGCTTGCCCGTACCGGCACCGGCAAAACAGTGTATATTTTGGACGAGCCCACCACCGGCCTGCACACCGCCGACGTACATAAGCTGATTAAGGTGCTGCAAAAGCTGGTGGATGCCGGCAATACCGTCATCATTATCGAGCATAACCTTGACATAATCAAGGTCAGTGACTATTTGATTGACCTTGGGCCGGAGGGCGGCAACAAGGGCGGCAAAATCATAGCAACGGGCACACCGGAACAGGTAGCCGAAAACCCGAATAGCTATACGGGGCAATACCTGAAACCGCTGCTTGCCAAAAAGTGAAAGCTGCACGGCACCGCGCGCGGTGGTTGTGTGAACAGACAAAAAGGTGTATACTAAAGGGAAGGAGGTGTAGCTTTGCAGTATCAGGATTTTACAGAGATGGACCGGTCGATAGACGTGATTGGCAACTATTACAACAGCACGCCGTCGGCTTATGTTCATTCATTCGGCTGTCAGCAAAACGTCAACGATGGGGAAAAGATTAAGGGGGTTTTGCTGCAGATAGGCTACAACCTGACCGCAAACGCAAAAGATGCGGATCTGATTATTTTCAACACCTGTGCGGTGCGCGAACACGCACAGCAGCGGGTGTATGGCAATATTGGGGCACTGAAACCGCTGAAAGCGGCAAACCCCCATCTGCTGATTGCAATTGGCGGGTGCATGGTACAACAAAAGGACGTTGTAGACAAGCTGAAAAAAAGCTATCCGTATGTGGATATTGTCTTTGGCGTCAACGCAATCGACCAATTGCCGGGCTTAATTGCCTCGCGTATCGGCAACAAAAAGCGCATGCTGATGGAGCCGACGGAACGGTTTGATGTGGTGGAAGAGCTGCCCATTCATCGGGACAGCAAGTTTAAGGCATGGCTGCCCATTATGTACGGCTGTGATAACTTTTGCTCTTACTGCATTGTGCCGTTTGTGCGCGGGCGCGAGCGCAGCCGCACACCAGAGGATATTTTAACCGAGTTTCGCTCGCTGGTCCAAAGCGGGTATAAAGAAATTACCCTGCTGGGGCAAAACGTAAACAGCTATGGCAAAGGGCTGGAGACTAAAATTGACTTTGCCGACCTGCTTGCCATGCTGGCGCAGGAGGAGGGCGATTTCCGCTTGCGGTTTATGACCAGCCACCCCAAGGATGCCAGCCGCAAGCTGGTAGATACCATGGCGGCGCATGACAAGATCTGCAAAAACTTACACCTCCCGGTACAAAGTGGGTCAGACCGTATTTTGACCCAGATGAACCGCAAGTACGACGTCGCCCAGTACGAAAACCTGATGGAATACGCCAAGGAGACCGTGCCGGAGATGACCTTCTCCAGCGACATTATTGTTGGATTTCCCGGTGAGACGGAGGAAGATTTTGAGCAAACCGTCGAGCTGGTAAAGCGCATGGGGTATATTCAGCTGTTCACCTTTATTTTTTCAAAGCGCAACGGCACGCAGGCAGCCCTTTTGCCGGACGAGACCCCGCGCGAGGTAAAGGCGACAAGGCTGAACCGCCTTGTGGACATTCAGGAAGAGATCACCCTCAGCAAGATCGCCTCGTTCAAAGGCCAGGCTTATCGTGTGCTGGTAGAGGGTGAGGGGCGTGAAGATGGCCAGTTGACCGGCCGGCTTGACAACAACCTTTTGGTTGAGTTTGCCGGGGATACGGCTTTGATTGGCCAGTTTGCCACCGTGCAGATCACCGGCAGCAAGGGCGTTTACCTGCAGGGTACCCTGCAAAAGTAAGGCCGTGGCTGCGGTGCGGCACACAAGTAACAATGTAGTTTAAAGGAGACTTTTATGGATATTATTGAACTCACGCGCAACCTTGCGATGGAAATTCAAAAGGACCAGCGCTACCAGATTTTAGACAATGCCCGCCGTTTAAATGATGCGGACGAAGAGCTGCAACAGCAGATCGGCGATTTTAACCTTGCCCGCATCGACCTCAACAACGAGGTCAGCAAATCAGACAAGAACGCAGACCGCATTGCCGAGCTGAACGAAAAGGTGCAAAGCATTTACACCGACATCATGAACAACGAAAGCATGCAGGCCTATAACGAGGCCAAAGGCGATGTCGACCAGATGATGCAGTACATCAACGCCATTTTAACGACCGCAGTCAACGGCGGCGACCCGATGACGGTGCAAGAACCCAGCTCCTGCAGCGGCAGTTGCTCCAGCTGTGGTGGCTGCCACTAAGATCTGACCGCGCGGCGGCCGGCCCAACGGCCGACGCCGCGCGTTTTTACCTTACAAGCGCATTGGTTTGTTTTAAAAATTGTGTCGCTCCGCAGGGGCGGGCACTTGGGTGGTGCAAAATTTGGCAGAGCTTTCGCCGATGATGAAACAGTACTTTGAAATTAAAAAGCAGTATCAAGACACGATACTGTTTTTTCGCCTTGGCGATTTTTACGAGATGTTTTATGAAGACGCGCTGCTGGCCTCACGCGAGCTGGAGCTGACACTGACCGGCCGCGACTGCGGGCAGGACGAGCGTGCGCCGATGTGCGGCGTGCCCTACCACGCCAGCGAGACCTATATTGCAAGGCTGATTGCAAAGGGCTATAAAGTGGCTATCTGCGAGCAGACCGAAGACCCTGCAAAGGCAAAGGGGCTTGTGAAGCGGGATATTATCCGGGTGGTGACCCCTGGTACTGTCATTGAAAGCAGTATGCTGGACGATGCCAAAAACAACTATATTGGCTCGGTTGCCATTCGGGGTGACGTTGCGGGTATCTGCTTTGCAGATATTTCAACAGGTACCTGCCATGTCACGCAACTCACGGGCAAAGATTTGCCCGCACAGATCATCGGCGAGCTTTGCCGCTTTTTGCCCAGCGAGCTGCTGTTTGGCAAAGAAATTTTAGATTACAAGCCGGTCACGGCTTATATTAAGGCGCATCTTACCTGCTCGGTAGAGCTGATGGATGAAACGGACTATGACCCGGCCCCGGCCCACCAGCGGCTTTTGCAGCAGTTTGGGGCCACGTACGAAACAACAACCGGCATAAAGCAAAACAGCCCTGCCTTTTTGGCAGTGGCGGCGTTGCTGGCCTACCTTGAGCGCACGCAAAAGCGTGGGATTGAGCGGCTGAAAACGGTGGATGCTTATTCTGGCAGCCAGTACATGCAGCTTTCGCCCACCACCCGCGCCAACCTTGAACTGACAGAGACACTGCGTGGCCGTGAAAAAAAGGGCACGTTGCTTTGGGTACTGGACAAGACCGAAACCGCTATGGGCAAGCGGCTGGTGCGCACCTGGGTAGAGCAGCCCCTTTTAGACGTTACCGCCATTCAGGCCCGGTTGGACGCAGTGGAAGAGCTCTTTGGCAAAAATGTGCTGCGGGCCGACGTGCGGGACACACTTTCGCATGTGTTTGATATGGAGCGGCTAATGACCCGCGTTATTTACGGCTCTGCCAGCCCGCGTGAAATTTATGCGCTGGCCTCCACTTGTGGTTATTTGCCCAGCCTGCTTGCTCTTTTGGCGGGCTGCAGCAGCGACGGGCTTTGCAGTATCCATAACACCATCGACCCGTTGCAGGACATCAAAGATCTGATTGAAGCCGCAATCGATGAAAACGCGCCCCCCAGCATGAAAGATGGCGGCGTCATCCGTGCCGGCTACAACGGCGAAGTGGATGAACTGCGCGACATAATGCACGGCGGCAAGGGGTATTTGACCGACCTTGAAGCGCGTTTGCGGGAAGAGACGGGCATCTCCAAGCTGAAAATAGGCTATAACCGTGTATTTGGCTATTACATTGAGGTTTCCCGCGCGGTATCCACCCCCATCCCTACGCATTTTGTGCGCAAGCAAACGCTTGCAAATGCAGAGCGTTATATTACAGACGAGCTGAAACAGCTGGAAAATAAAATTCTGGGGGCCAGCGAACGGCTGATTGTGCTGGAGCGCGAGTTGTTTGACCAGCTGTTGCAAGCCATTGCCGCCCAGCTGCCGCGCATTCAGGCCACCGCCGCCGCGCTGGCACAGTTGGACGTGGTTGCGGGGTTTGCAGAAGCGGCGGTGAAAAACAACTACACCCGCCCGCAGGTGGACGCAGGGGACGAGCTGCTAATCGAGCAGGGCCGCCACCCGGTGGTAGAACAGGTGATGAGCGGCGGGCTGTTTGTGCCCAACGACACCCAGCTTGACTGTGCGGACAACCGCATGCTAATTATCACCGGCCCCAATATGGCTGGCAAAAGCACCTATATGCGCCAAAATGCGCTGATTGCGCTAATGGCCCAAATTGGCAGCTTTGTGCCGGCCCGCGCGGCACAGGTGGGTATTGTGGATAGTATTTTTACCCGTATTGGCGCGTCGGACGATTTGGCCGCGGGCAAATCCACCTTTATGGTGGAGATGACCGAGGTCGCCGAAATTTTAAAAAACGCCACCCCCCAAAGCCTGGTCGTGCTGGACGAAATTGGCCGCGGTACCTCTACCTTTGACGGTATGAGCATTGCCCGTGCGGTGGTAGAGCATATTGCCTCTAAAACGGCGGGGCCCGCGTGTAAAACGCTGTTTGCCACCCATTATCACGAGCTGACCGACCTTGAAAATGCCATTGACGGGGTAAAAAACTACAATATCGCGGTAAAAAAGCGCGGGGACGATATCACGTTTTTGCGCCGTATTGTACGGGGGCCGGCAGATGACAGCTATGGCATTGAGGTCGCAAAACTTGCCGGTCTGCCACAGGAGATCATCAGCCGTGCCAAAGAGGTGCTGAAAGTGCTGGAAAGCAGCACGACCACCGCAAATGAAGTGACACAGCTGGATTTTACAAGTTACGAAAAGTTTGAGGCGGCCGAAACGCCGCCGGGCATTTCGCAGCGGCTGCAGGCGCTGGATGTGGAGACTTTAACCCCGCTGGAAGCGCTGAATACGCTGTACGAGTTGAAACAGCAGCTATAAAAAGCAAACACATACAAAAGGCAGGTGAAGACAGTGGCGGTAATTCATATACTGGATAAACACACAGCAGAGCTGATTGCCGCGGGCGAAGTGGTAGAGCGCCCGTCCTCGGTCGTGAAAGAGCTGGTAGAAAACGCAATTGATGCGGGCAGCACTTCTATTTCGGTCGCTATTACCCGCGGGGGTATTGGCAGTATTGAGGTGAGTGATGACGGCAGCGGCATTGAGGCCGAGTATATTGCGACGGCATTTATTCGCCATGCGACCAGCAAAATAGAAAAAGAGGCCGACCTTAACGCTATTGGCACCTTGGGATTTCGCGGTGAAGCGCTGGCCAGCATTTCTTCAGTTGCCAAAGTAGAGCTGCTGACCCGCACCGAAGCAGACGAATTTGCCTGCCTGTACCGCCAGCAGGGCGGGGAAGAGCTTTCGCGCGAAGTGGCGGCAAGACCGGTGGGTACCACTATTACGGTGCGCGATTTGTTTTTTAATGTGCCCGCCCGAATGAAGTTTTTAAAAAAAGACACCAGCGAGGGCAATTATGTGGGGGATGTCGTGCTGCGGCAGGCCCTGGCCCACCCGGAAATTGCGTTTCGCTTTGTGCGCGAGGGCAAAGAGCTGTTTCACACGCCGGGCGACGGCGAAACAATGAGCGCGGTGTATGAGGTGCTTTCGCGGGATTTTGCAAAAAATCTGTTGCCGGTAGACCACAAACTGGGCGTGATGCGGGTAACCGGGTATGTCACGGCCCCCATTGCCAGCCGCGGCAGCAGGTCGATGCAGTTTTTCTATGTGAACAATCGTTATGTAGCTGACCGCACTTTAATGGCGGCGCTAGAGGCGGCATATAAAGGCCTTGCGATGCAGGGGCGCTTCCCCGGTTGTGTGCTAAACCTCACGCTGCCGCTGGACAGGGTGGATGTCAATGTGCACCCTGCCAAAACGCAGGTGCGGTTTGCGGATACAAAGCTGGTGTTTGACGCCATTTATCAGGCGGTGCGCGCCGCGGTGACAAAGCCGGATGCCCCACAAAAAACGCTGCATTTCGACGATGTACCTTTAACGTCGCCACCAGCGGCGCAAACTGGCGCCCCGCAAAGGCCAATGCAGGCGACACCCTCAAATTACGTGCCGCTGCAAAAAGTGGTGCAAATCGAAATGCCGGGGGCGACCCCGCAGGTAATCGCGCCGCCGCCAGCAGAAGAACACCCGGCGGGCCCGGCTATTTTGCGGCAGGAAAGCGCTGTGCCGTACTATACGCAAAGCGACCTTGCCGCACTGGATATTGAAAAAACCCAGCGGGAAGCACCGGCCTCGTGGCAGCAGCCGGCACCGGTAAAACCGCCGGAAACAGCGGTTCCCGATGTGACAAGCAACACTGCTTTACAGCAAGACACACAGCCTGAAACGGTTGCCGAAGAGCCGCAAGAGCCGCTGCGTTATGTGGGTGAGGCATTTCGCACCTATATTTTGGCACAGTACCACGACGAGCTGATTTTAATTGACAAGCACGCCGCACACGAGCGCATTTTGTACGAAAAACTGCTTGCTGGGTATGGTAAAGTGGACGGGCAGCTGTTGATGACCCCGGTGAGCGTCGTGCTTTCTGCCGCAGAAAAAAACGCGCTGCTTGCAGATGAAACACTGCTTGCCGACGCGGGCTTTGAGGTGGAGGACTTTGGCGGGTCCAGCGTGCTGGTGCGTGCAGTACCTGCCAATGTACCGGCAGAAAGTGTAGAGCGCCTGACCGAAGAAATTGCGGCAAAGCTTGCCGTCAATGCACACGATACCCTAAGTGAAAAAACAGACTGGGTGCTGCATTCCATTGCCTGCCGCGCGGCCATTAAAGCAGGGGACCAAAACCCCGCACAAACGCTGCTCAGCCTTGCCAAAGATATTTTAGACGGGGTGGTGCCGCCGTTTTGCCCCCACGGCAGGCCGGTGCTGATCCATCTGTCGCAAAAGGAGCTGGAAAAGCAATTTGGGCGCAGAGAATAAGCAGAAAATTCTGGTTGTGCTGGGGCCGACTGCAAGCGGTAAAACCTCACTCGCTTTGCGGCTTGCGCAGCAGTATCATGGCGAAATTATTTCGGCCGATTCAATGCAGATCTACCGCGGGCTAAACATCGGCACGGCAAAAGCCACTGCCGCCGAACGTGCGGCGGTGCCGCACCATCTCATTGACATCTGCGAGCCACAGCAGCTTTTCAGCGTGGCGGATTTTGTACAGGCGGCTAACTTAAAAATTGCTGAAATTGCAGCGCGGGGGCACTTGCCCATCGTTGCGGGCGGCACGGGGCTTTACATTTCTTCGCTGGTTGACGGCATTTCGTTTTCACAAGAAGGCGAAAAAGCCGAGGTTCGCGAAGCGCTGTTTTTACAAGCAGAGCAGTTTGGCGATGAGGTGATGTATAATCAGCTTGCCGGCATTGACCCCGAAACAGCGGCACAGGTGCACCCCAACAATCGCAAACGGGTGTTGCGCGCACTGGAGTTTTATCAGGTAACCGGCCAGATCCTCAGTGCCCAGCGTGCGGCGTCCAGGCCGGCAAGTCAGCCATACGACGCGTTGTTGCTGGGGTTGCGGTACGATGACCGCGCACAGCTTTACACCATGATCAACGCCCGTGTCGACGAGATGCTCGGCGCGGGGCTGCTAAACGAGGTAAAACAGGTGTTTGACCACCGGGGCGAATGGCGCACCGCAGTGCAGGCCATCGGGTATAAAGAGCTGTTTCCGTATCTTGAGGGGCAGCAGTCGCTTGAAGATTGTGTAGAAAAGCTCAAACAGGCGACCCGTAATTATGCCAAGCGCCAAATGACCTGGTTTGGCCGCATGCAGCAAATTCACTGGCTCAATGCCGCCAGCCCGCAACCCGGCACTTATTTGCAGCAGTTTTTTGCGGATGAAGCGGAGAGATAAAGATAGAGAAAAGGCGGCAAAGCCGTTCGGCTGCTACCGGCAGCCGGGAAGGATGAAACAAGATGAAAAACATGAATTTGCAGGATCTCTTTCTCAACACGGTGCGCAAAGAGCGCACCCCGCTGACGGTGTACCTGCTGAGTGGGTATCAGCTGCGGGGTACCGTAAGGGGCTTTGACAGCTTTGTTGTCGTGCTGGATTGCGACGGCAAACAGAACATGGTGTATAAACACGCGATTTCGACAATTATTCCCGCAAAAAATGTAAATCTTACGGCAGATGCGCAGGACGATGAGTAAACGCGGTTTTTTGCGTTATGGTGCCATATTGGTTTTGGCTGTGCCCGTGGTTTACCTTGCGGTGCAACTGGTGCCGGTGCTGTTTCGCGGGTACGAGGTAGAAACCGCGCTGCAATCCACCCTTGCGGATGCCGTAAGTACCAAGGGGGTCGTTGTGCGCGATGAAGTACCAATCAGCGACACTTCTGCGGTGCGCAGCTACCTCGTTGCCGACGGCACCCGTGTCTCTGCGGGTGCGTCGGTAGAGCGGGTGTTCAGCGACAGCACGCAGGCAGAAAATGCTGCCCGGGCAGACCGCCTCTCCAGCGAGCTTGCCATGCTGGCCCAGTCCCAATCGCAAACGCTTGCCAGTGGCGGGGATATCGACACGCTGCTCAAGCAGCAGCAGGATGGGCTGTTCAGCTTGCTGCAGGTAATCGACAGCGGTAATTACGCCAACCTTAACTCGGCAAAAACGGCGGCGACACTGGCGGTGAACCGCCTGCAGGTGGCAACGGGTACAGCGGGCGATTTCAGCACGCGCATTGCGGCGCTAACCGAGCAGCGTGATGCCGCTGCCGCGGCGGCGGGGGAGGCCATGTATCTTTCTGCCCCGGCCCCCGGCGGGTATTTTTCGTCGATGACCGATGGGCTGGAACAAACGCTGACACCGCAGGCCTTAGACGCAATGGACGCGGCGCAGATTGCTGCCCTTGCCGATGCGCCGGGCGGCGAAATGCAAGACAGCGCGGGCAAACTGGTAAATGGGTATGAGTGGTATTACTACTGTGTGGTAGACGATGCCAGCGCAGCGCGTTTTATTGCCGACAGCGGTACGGTGTCGGTTGAAATTGATTTTAATTATACCGGTGCAAAGCAGATCCCCGCAACGGTCGTGGGGGTAGAGCGTGCCGGCGACGGTGGCCCCGCAAAAATCAAGCTCAAGTGCGATTACACCAATGCCGACACCATCAACCTGCGTGCCGGCACAGCCCAAATTTCGTTTAAGCGGTATGACGGGGTGCGCATTGCACAGTCTGCCGTGCACATTGTCACAATGGACGATGGTACCCAGCAGCGCGGTGTCTATGTGAAATACGGCAATATTGTGGAGTTCAAAAAAATCAACCCCATTTTTGAAACCGAGCAGTATGTGGTAGTGCCGGCAAAGGTACAGGTGGGGTCGGATGACGCAAGCTTGAAAAACGAAGTACTGCTGTACGATGAAATTATCGTTTCGGGTAAAAACCTTTATGCCGGCAAGTTGTTGTAGCAGCGGTAAAGCGGGTGCAATAAGGCTTATTCGCATAAAAGTAACTATTTTCATCGCTTTTGTTGACATTGCAACGAAAAAAAGTGATAATATTAGTAACAATGATTGTATGAGGCCTACCCAGAAATGGGCGGGCCAATTGAATGAAGATGCAAAGGCAGGGTGCACTGATTATGGGAATTTTTAAAAAACTAGGCGGCCTTATGGGTGTGCCGGAGGAAGAGTACGAAGAATACGACGACGATGTCGATTTTATCAACCAGAATAATTCGGCCTATGCACCGGAGCAGGATGATGCCTATGAAGCCCCGGAAGCGGCACAGCCGCAGCGCAAGGGTAACAAGGTTGTCAACATCAACGCGACAACGCAGCTTCAAGTCGTGCTGGTAAAGCCGGAGCGTTTTGACGATGCCAGTGCGGTTGCGGACCACCTGAACGCCAAGCGCACCGTCGTGCTGAACCTCGAATCTACCAATAAAGACA
This sequence comes from Bacillota bacterium, assembly GCA_023460035.1. Classification (GTDB taxonomy): domain Bacteria; phylum Bacillota; class Clostridia; order Oscillospirales; family Ruminococcaceae; genus Pygmaiobacter. The sequence continues at coordinate 84,623 of JAEWRN010000012.1, read as the reverse complement.
TTTCTCGCCGTCTGGTCGACTTTCTGTCCGGCGTTGCCTATGCAAATAAGGGCCAGATTAAACGCGTTGCGAACAGCACGTTTATTATTACCCCGTATAATGTCGACATTATGGGCGACCTTTTAGATGAGCTTGAGAGCAACGGGGTGTTTTTCTGATTGGGTGGGTATCGACCGGCAACTACCCCGGAAGAAAAAATTCTTTGTAAGCGGGTGGCCGATGCGTTGCGCCGTTGTGAAGACAGCGGGCAAGTGCAGTACATGGGCTTTTTGGATGAGCGCCAGCAGGAATTGTGCGAAGCACAGCTGGCAAAGTCCGGCTGGCTCAAGCACCTTTTTTTCGGTGGCCATGCGCTAGCCGAGCGAAAGGTGCTTGCTGTCTATTTAGACGATGTGCCGGCGCAGCAAAGCTTCCCTGTTTGCTGCATCAAAATTACTGCACCGCAGGGCACAGTGCTTGCCCACCGCGATTGCCTTGGGGCACTTTTGGGCCTGGGGCTGCGGCGCGAGTTGGTGGGGGATATTTTGCCCGATGGCCCGCATGCGTATGCCTTTGTTTTAAAGCAGGCAGAGGGCCTGATTACCCAGGAACTACGCGAAGTCGGGCCGGTAAAGGTAAAAACGGTAAGTTGCAGCCCACCGCCGCAGCTTGCGGTGGCACAGGGGCAAAGCAGTACGTTCAGCGTGGCTTCGTTGCGGCTTGACGCCATATTGGCGGGGGCTTTAAAAATAGGCCGTGAAGCAGCCGTAGAGCTGGTGCGCAGTGGCCGTGTACAGATTAACCACCAGCTTTGCACTTCTGTCAGTGCAACACTGGCAGAAAAAGACCAGATTACAGTGCGCGGGGTTGGCCGCGTGGGCGTTGACCAAGTGGGTGGTCTTTCAAAAAAGGGTCGTGTTTTTATAACTTGTATAAAATACTGATTGAGGTGGTACTCAATGTTGTCATCAGAAGAGATCAGAACAGTAACATTTGAAAAAGCAATGCGTGGTTATCGGCCGGAGGATGTCGATGCATTTTTAGAGCAGGTCGCAGCCGGGGTAGACCAGCTGAGCTCTGAGAAAGAAGACCTTGAGAAAAAGCTGTATATCCTTGCCCAAAAGGTAGAGGAGTACCGCGACCAGGAGAATACGCTGAAAGCGGCCCTTATCAATGCGCAGCGGCTGGGTGAAAATGTGATTCATGAGGCAAAGGCAAAGGCAGATTCGCTGATGCGCGAGGCCACCGGCAGGGCGCAGCGCATTATAGATGCGGCGGACGAGCGTGAGCGCGAGAAAAAAGATAACCTGCGTGCGATGGAAGCCGAGATTGTCTCTTTTAAGGGCGCGGTGCTGGAGCTTTACCAGCAGCACATTGAATCGCTTTCAAAAATTGACCGACATATCGAGCATGCCCACAAGGAAGTGTTTGGCGAAGCTTACGCGCCTGAAGGGCAGCAAGCACAGGAGACGCCTGCCGTGCAGGATGATGTCTCTCAGGGTACCGATGAAGAAATTACCGCTGAGCTGGTAGAGGCATCCGTAGACGACGCTATCGGTTCAATTGTAGATAGCTATGAAGAAGCGGTATTAAATAAGGATGCCGACTGATTCTTGAAAGGTATTCTGAAACAAGATTAGGAGAGATTATCTGTGCAGGAAGATTATAACAAGACTTTGAATTTGCCGAAAACGGATTTCAGCATGCGTGCAGGGTTGCCGCAGAAAGAACCGCAGATGCTGGCAGACTGGCTGGCGAACGATTTGTATGAAAAAGTGGTGGCGAACAACGAGGGTTGCCCCAAATACGTACTGCATGACGGCCCTCCGTATGCAAACGGCAACATTCATATGGGTACGTCGCTCAACAAAGTTTTAAAAGATATTATCGTGCGTTACAAAAACATGAATGGTTTTTGTTCGCCCTATGTACCCGGTTATGACACGCACGGCCTGCCTATCGAGCTGAAAGCGCTCACCGCGGCAGGGGAGAATAAATCCTCCATTTCAAAGCTGGAACTGCGCCGCATCTGCAAAGAATTTGCACTTAAATTTGTCGACAAAATGTCCGGCCAGTTCCAGCGGCTTGGCGTGCTGGGCGATTTTAAAAACCCGTACCTGACCTTAAAGCCGGAATTTGAGGCAAAGCAGATCGAAGTATTTGGCGAAATGGCGAAGAAGGGCTACATCTATAAAGGCCTAAAAGCTGTTTACTGGTGCCCGAACGACAAAACGGCGCTGGCCGAAGCTGAAATTGAATATGCCGACGACCCGTGCGATTCTATTTATGTCGGCTTTCAGGTGACAAAAGACAACGGTGCTTTGGCAAAAGCGGGCATCCCCGCGGATAAGACCCGGTTTGTCATCTGGACGACCACCACATGGACCCTACCTGCCAACGTGGCAATTTGCCTTGGGCCGGATTTTGACTATGTATTTGTGCGCATTGGCGGCACCTATTATGTGATGGCCGAAGCGTTGGTTGAAGCCACAATGGCCGATTGCGGCATTACCGATTACGAAATTGCCGGTGCCCCGGTAAAGGGCAGTGAGCTGGAGCTGATCGAAACCCAGCACCCGTTTTTGGACCGTAAGTCACTTGTTATTCTGGGCGACCATGTTACGCTGGAATCCGGTACCGGCTGTGTGCACACGGCACCGGGCCATGGCGTTGAAGACTTTGAAGTCTGCCAGAAATTTTACCCGCAGCTGCCGGTTGTAGTACCGGTGGATGACGCCGGTGTGCTGACGGCGGAAGCCGGCCCGTTTGCGGGGCTTTCTGTTTGGGACGCAAACCCCGTTATTTTGAAAGCGATTCAGCAGAGCGGACACCTTCTTGGCACCAAACACCTAACGCACCAATACCCGCATTGCTGGCGCTGCCACAACCCCATCATTTTCCGTGCGACAGAGCAGTGGTTCTGCAGTATTGACGCCTTTAAAGAAGAGACCTACCGCGCTATTGAAAGCGTGAAGTGGGTGCCGGAGTGGGGCAAAGAGCGCATGATGGGCATGGTGCGTGACCGCAACGACTGGTGTATTTCGCGCCAGCGTACCTGGGGCGTGCCCATCCCCGCGTTTTACTGCAAAAAATGTGGGAAATATCATATCACAGATGATTCCATCAAAGCAGTCAGTGACTTGTTCCGCAAAGAGGGCAGTGACGCATGGTACAGCCACGATGCGGCGGATATTTTGCCTGCAGGCACCAAATGCGAAAACTGCGGCGGCACTGAATTTGACAAAGATACCGACATCATGGATGTCTGGTTTGATTCTGGTTCCAGCCATGTTGCCGTGCTGGAAACCCGGCCTGAGCTGACCTGGCCCTGCGATTTGTACCTTGAGGGTGCAGACCAGTACCGCGGCTGGTTCCAGTCCAGCCTGCTCACCTCGGTCGCCTGCCGCGGTGTGGCGCCATACCGCAATGTGCTCAGCTGTGGCTGGGTCGTGGACGGTGAGGGCCGTAAAATGTCCAAATCTCTTGGCAATGGCATTGAGCCGGAGGAGATTATCAAGGATTACGGCGCGGACATCATTCGCCTTTGGGTCGCATCGTCCGATTATCAGGTTGATGTTCGCATCAGCAAAGAAATTTTAAAACAGCTTTCAGAGGCTTACCGCAAAATCCGCAATACTGCCCGGTTTATGCTTGGCAACTTGTCTGATTTTGACCCCAACTGCGATATGGTTGCAGAGAAAGACTTGACCGAGCTTGACCGCTGGGCACTTGCTGCCAGCGACCGTTTGGTGCGCACCTCTAAAGACGCGTACGACACGTACGACTTCCACAAGGTCTATCAAAGCGTCCACAAGTTCTGCGTTGTTGATATGTCCAACTTCTATCTGGATGTCATCAAAGACCGCCTTTATATCAATAAAGCGGACAGCACCCCCCGACGTGCCGCACAGACGGCGATGTTCCGTATTCTGGTTTCACTGACCAAGCTGATTGCCCCGATTTTGGCCTTTACTTCGCAGGAAATCTGGGATTATGTGCCCAGCTTTGACGGCAAACAAAAATATGTGGCGATGGAGCAACTGTCAAGCGGGGATACTTACCACCTGACAGACGAAGAATGGGCGAAATGGGATGAGATCATTGCCATTCGCGACGATGTGCGCAAAGCGCTGGAAGAGGCCCGCAACGCCAAAGTGATTGGTGCTTCGCTGGAAGCAAAGCTGACGCTGAATTGCAATGATGTGGTGTATGCGTTTGCAAAGCCGCTGGAAAGCCGCCTTGCAGAGCTGTGCATTGTTTCTAGTGTTGTGGTTGCCAAGGGTGATGAGGGCCGGAAGGGCGAGATGGAAGGCCTTGCGGTGAAAGTGGACCATGCAGACGGCGAAAAATGTGCCCGCTGCTGGATGTACACGCAGGACGTGGGCAGCCATGCCGCACACCCCACCCTTTGTGCGCGTTGTGCTTCTATTATTGAATCCTAAAAAAATGCGGGCCTGCCCGTAACAGATAGCGGTGCACAAAAGCGTACCCAGCGCCTGCCGGGAATGCAAGAGGGCACCGCTATTTTGTAATAAGGCAGCTTGCAGCTGCATTTAATTCATTTCATGCGCGCTGCGCAGAAAGGCCGATATTCATGCTCTTTACTGTTTTTTCTATTTTGGCAATGGTTGGGTTTGACCAGCTTACAAAATACTGGGCAACCCTTGCCCTTGCACCCGACAAAGTGGTGCCTTTTCTGCCGGGTATCATGGAATTTCGCTATATTTTAAACGACGGGGCGGCTTTCAGCATGCTGTCAGGCCGCTCGTGGGGGCAGTGGTTTTTAGTAGGTGTGACCACGGTGGCATTGCTTGCGGTGCTGTACATTTTGCTGTTTCGCCGTAATAAATTGCAGCCGCTTGCCTATGTGGGCCTGCTTTTAATTGAAGCCGGCGGCATTGGTAATTTGATTGACCGCGTTGCAAACGGCTATGTGGTGGATTTTTTCGCGACCACCTTTGTTAATTTTGCAGTGTTTAATGTCGCCGACTGCTTTGTCACCGTTGGGGTGGCGCTTTTGGTCATTTACTATTTGCGCAGTGAGCTTGCGCAAAAAAAACAAAAAGAGGCAGCCGCCGGGCCGGCAGAAAATTTAGACGCACAAAAACAGGATGAGCAAGAACAGGGCGAGCACCATGTGCAATAGCACAATGCGCTTTGAGGTGCAGCAGGGGGATGACGGCAACAGGCTGGATGCCTTTTTGGCAGGGCGGGTGGCAGAGCTTTCCCGCAGCGCAGTGCAACAGCTGATTGCAAATAACCATGTTACAGTGGATGGCCGCCCGGCCGCAAAAAACGCAAGGTTAAAAGCCGGCAGCACCGTGTGCTGCACCGTGCCGCCACCGGCCGAAACGCAGATTATCGCGCAAAATATCCCGCTGGACGTCTATTATGAGGATGCAGACCTGCTGGTGGTAAACAAGCCCAAAGGCATGGTGGTGCACCCTGCGCCGGGCAACTACGAAGGTACGTTGGTAAACGCCTTGTTGTGGCACTGCAAAGACAGCCTTTCCGGGGTGGGCGGGCAGCTGCGCCCCGGCATTGTACACCGCATCGACAAAGATACCAGCGGTTTGCTGGTTGTTGCTAAAAATGATTTTGCGCATGCCGGGCTTGCAAAGCAACTGGCAGACCACAGCATGACGCGGGTTTACCAGGCGGTGGTGTACGGCGGTCTCAGAGAGGATACCGGGGAAGTAGATGCCTCTATTGGCCGCAGTGAGCGGGACCGCAAAAAAATGGCAGTCACACAGAAGCACGCCAAAACGGCCGTGACAACCTACCGTGTGGTTGCGCGTTACCACGGTTTCACACACATTGCGTTGCGGCTGAAAACAGGGCGCACGCACCAGATCAGGGTGCATATGGCCAGCATTGGGCACCCGGTTGCGGGGGATGCGGTTTACGGCCCTAAGAATGTCATCACTGCACTTGGCGGGCAGTGCCTGCACGCGGGTACGCTGGGCTTTTTACACCCGCGCACCGGTGAATATTTAGAGTTCACTGCGCCACTGCCGCAGTATTTTACAAACTTTTTACAGAAACTGCAAAGGGAAGAAAACGTATGAGTAAAACTCTCGGGGACTTACTTGTTGTCAGCGATTTAGACGGTACCCTGCTGACAGCACAGGAGGGCTTGCCGAGCTGCAATATTGCCATGATACGCCTGTTTCAGGCACTGGGGGGCCGCTTTACAATTGCAAGCGGGCGCAGTGTAGAATCGGTACGGCTGGCCCTGGGCAACTTGCCGCTTGGCGCCCCCGCCATTGTATTCAATGGCGCGATGTTATATGATTATCATGAAGAATTTCCGGTCAGCGAGCATTACCTGCCCAAGGTAACAGCACTGGAGGCAATTCGTACGCTTTCTGAAGCCGTGCCCGGCGTGGGGGTTGAAATTTTAGCTGCGGATGGGCACATGTATATGCCGATTTGTGGAGAATGGGCTTGCCGGCATGCCGCACACGAAAGTTTAGCTTATACGGTAGCCGAGCTGGACCAGGTGCCCGGTGCGTGGTATAAAGTGTTGTTTGCGGCGGCCCCCGCGCAGGTGGCGCGGCTGGAACGCATTGCAGCAGAACACGTGTGGGAAGGCGCTTATTTTATTGCCACCAGCTCTACCTATTTTGAGCTGATGCCGCAGGGGGTCGACAAAGGCGCAGGCCTGCGCGAGCTTTGCGCGCTAACAGGCACAGCCCTTGAAGATGTTGTGGCGATAGGGGATTATTTTAACGACATTCCCATGTTGCAGGCGGCGGGGCACCCGGTGGCGGTAGCAAACGCCGTGCCAGAATTAAAGCTGCAGGCGCAGCAACAGGTATTGTCCTGTACCGATGGCGGTGTGGCGCAGCTGCTGTACAGCCTGATTCGCCAATATGGGCATTAGTAACTGGTTCGCGCGGCATACGGCTGCACTTTTTTGTATTTTGTTTGCCTGCTTGTTGGTGGTAGCCTCCTTGTATTACCCGCCGCTTTGGGCAACAAATCCACCGCAGGGCGCTGTATCGGCCATGGCGGCGGTGAAAAACGACCGGCTGAACATCAATACGGCCAGTGCGGCAGATTTGACCGCTTTGCCGGGGATTGGTGAAAAAAAGGCGGCTGCAATTGTAGCCTACCGTGACGCAAACGGGCCGTTTACCGAGGTGGAGCAATTGCTGCAGGTCGATGGCATTGGCGAGGGTATTTTAGAAAAAATCAGGCCCCATATTTGCCTTTAAGGGTAAAGGGGGCATCGAAAAAAGCGAGGGATCATCGTGAATGGCACAACGGAAAAGGACACAATTTTTATCAACCGTGAATTAAGCTGGTTGGAGTTTGACCGCCGGGTGTTGGAGCTTGCAAAAGATAAAAGTGTCCCGCTTGCCGAGCAGTTGAATTTTGCGTCGATTTATGCCAGTAACCTGGATGAGTTTTTTATGATCCGGGTGGGTTCCTTGTATGACCAGACACTGCTGAAAGAGGAAAAACGCGAAAATAAAACCAATATGACACCCAACGCACAGCTGCGCGCCATTATGCCGGTCGCCGAAGAGCTGCAGGGCATCTGCGACAAAATTCTGGTAAAGCTGTTTGAACGCCTGGCTGAATTTGGGTATGAAAAGGTCGATTTTGAGAACATTTCAAAAGACGACGAGCGGGTTTGGAAAAAGTATTTTCTTTCAGAGCTGTACCCGGTGCTTTCGCCTCAGATCATCGACCGGCGGCACCCGTTTCCGTTTTTGCGCAACCTTGAAGTGTATATCGGGGCCCGTGTGCGCGAAAAGGACACCGGCAACGAGTCGTTTGGGCTCATCCCCATCAGCAGCCAGTTTGACCGGTTGGTTTTTATTAAGCAGAACAATGTCACCCTTTTTGCGCCGGTAGAAGATGTTGTGCGGCATTTTGCGCATTTGGCATTTGGCCGGTATGCGGTGCTGGAAAGCTTCGTGTTCCGCGTGACCCGCAATGCAGATATCAATATTCAAGAGGGCATGCAGGACCAGGACATTGATTACCGTGAGGTAATGAGCGAGCTTTTAAAAAAGCGGCGTAAGCTTGCTGCGGTGCGGTTGCAATTTTCACCCAAGACCTCACAGGACATTGCCAGCTTTTTATGCCATAAATTGCTGTTAGACGAACGGCAGAGCTTCCGCCAGTCTGCACCGCTTGACATGGGTTTCACCCGCATGCTGGCGGGGCGCCTTTCAAAAGAGGGGCTTAGCCAGTTGTTTTATACCCCGGTGCGCCCGCTGTTGCCCGCACCGGATTTCAGCCTGACGAAGGCCGTGCAAAAGCAGGATGTTCTGGTGGCATACCCATACCAGAGTATCCGCCCTTTTATTCAGCTGTTGCAAGATGCCGCGGCCGACCCCGCGGTGGTTTCAATTAAAATGACCTTGTACCGCATGGCCACCGATTCTAAAATTGTGGAGGCCCTGATGAGCGCGGCGGAAAACGGCAAGGAAGTTGTGACAATCGTAGAGCTGCGTGCACGGTTTGACGAGCAGAACAATATTGACTGGTCCAAACAGCTGGAAAGTGCCGGCTGCACTGTGATTTATGGGTTTGAGGACTACAAGGTACATTCTAAACTGACGCTGATTACCCGCAAAGTGGGCGGGCAGTTTCAATACATTTCGCAGATCGGCACTGGCAACTACAATGAAAAAACGGCAGAGCTGTACACCGACCTTGCATTTTTAAGTGCAGACCAGGCGCTTGGCGAAGAGGTTGCCGAGGTGTTTAATGACCTTGCCCTTGAAAAGGTAACAACCCATACAAACCGTCTGTTGGTGGCACCCTGCCGCTTTAAGTCGGTTTTGATGGAAGAAATTCAGCGTGAAATTGATGCGAAACGGGCCGGGCATGAAGCGGCTATTTTATTAAAATGCAATTCGGTCAGTGACCGCGATTTAATTGTAAAGCTTTCAGAGGCAAGCTGTTCGGGTATCAATGTGGATATGATTGTGCGCGGTATCTGCTGCTTTAAAGCCGGCATGCCGGGTGAAACAGAACATATTCAGGTGCACAGCATTGTGGGGCGGTACCTAGAGCATAGCAGAATTTATGTGTTTGGCACCGGTGAAAACCAGCGGGTCTACATTGCATCCGGTGACTTTTTGACCCGCAACACCGAGCGCCGGGTAGAAATAGGCGTGCGCATTGAGGATGCGGCAATTAAAAAAGTACTGATTGATATTTTGCAGTACCAGCTGAAAGACAATGTCAACACCCGGCTGATGCAGCCGGACGGCACCTATGCTAAGGTCAAGCGTGCCGGCAGCGAAGATGCGGTGGACAGCCAGATGGAAATGTACCACTATTTTGCCGACAGCTGGAACCGCTATTATCTGGCATACAGCACGGCGCTTTCAGCAAAAGAGCGCAAGCATCTGCTGCGCCCTGCCGCCCGCAAAGGCACCTTGCTGGGCCGGCTAGTCAGTTTAATCAAAGGCAAAGCATAAACGTTTACAACTTTATCATCACAAAAATAACAAAAGTGCCCGGGTTTTATAACTTTGGGCACTTTTTCTGTTGTCGGTTGCGCAAAATTGAGTTATCATAGAAAAAAGCATTTTTGCAGAAAGAGGGACCACGTAGAATGGATATTCGTAAACTTGCACACGAGATGCAGCCGGAGATTATTGCATTTCGTCGTGATTTGCACCAGCACCCGGAGGCCAGCCTTCAAGAGTTTCGCACTACCGACCGCATTGCAGAAGAACTGGATAAAATGGGGGTACCCTACCGCCGGTTGGACCCCACCGGCATCATTGCAGAAATTGAGGGCAAAGCACCCGGTAAACGTGTTGCGCTGCGCGGCGATATTGACGCGCTGAGCATTACAGAAAAAACCGGCCTGCCTTTTGCCAGTGTAAACGATGGTTTTATGCATGCCTGCGGGCACGACACCCACACGGCCATGCTGCTGGGTGCCGTAAAGGTGCTAAATGGCCTGCGCGACAGCTTTAGCGGCAGTGTGCGGTTTATTTTTCAGCCCGCAGAAGAAATTGGCAAGGGCGCCAAGCTTGCCATTAAGCAAGGGGCTCTTGAAGATGTCGATTCTATTTTTGGCATTCACATCGTGGCGCAGATACCGGTGGGTGTCATTGGCGGCAACGAGGGCCCGCTGACTGCCGCGACCGACCAATTTAAAATTGTCGTCAAAGGCAAGGCTTGCCACGGCGCCATGCCGGAAACCGGCGTAGACGCGGTGGTGGCCGGCAGCGCACTGGTGATGAACCTGCAAACAATGGTCAGCCGCGAGTTCGCCCCCGGCGACCCGCTTGTGGTGACGGTGGGGTCGTTCCATTCCGGTACCCGGTTCAACATCATTGCCGGCGAAGCGGTGCTGGAAGGCACAATTCGCAGCTTCAGCCGTGAGACGCATGCAAAGCTGCCCGGTGTGGTAGAGCGCATTGCAAAAGAAACTGCCGCCACGTTCCGTGCAGAAGCAGAGGTGGAGTACGACAGCATTACCGATGTATTGATCAATGACCACGACATGACCGAGCTTGGGTTTGCGGCAGCACGCAAAATCACCGATGAAGCCCATATCATTCGCTTGAATAAGCAAATGGGTGGCGAGGATTTTGCAGAGTACACCGCCTATGCACCGGCTTCCTTTTACATGCTGGGCGGCGGCGGCAACGCACCGCAGCACAGCGACCACTTTGTGATTGAGGAAGAAGCTTTTGAAACCGGCGTAGCGCTGTATACACAAATTGCATTGGACGCGCTTGCAAAGTAAAATGTTCGTACCAGCCGGCAAAGCCCCCAAAAGGGCTTTGCCGGTTTTTGCGTTGTACTTTTGGGTACGGTTGTTGTATAATAGACAAGAATTTGCACTGTGGCCGGCATGTTGCCGCTGCGGTGTGCATAGGGGGATGGAAAAGACTTGAACCGTATTCTTGAAAAACGAGAGCTGAACGCAACTACAACACTGCTGCGCCTGCAAGCACCGGGCATTGCAAAAAAAGCACTGCCCGGCCAGTTTGTTATGGTACATATCGGTGACATGGGGGAGCGTATACCGCTTACAATAGAGGATTATGACCGCGAGGCAGGCACGATTCAGATCGTCTTTCAAAAAGTGGGCGCAACAACCATGCTGCTGGGCGCCCTGCAACAGAGGGATTCAATCACCGACGTTGCGGGCCCGTTAGGTGCCCCCACACCGTTGGATGGGTATAAAAAAGTGGCGGTCGTTGGCGGCGGTGTCGGCTGCGCCATTGCGTACCCGCAGGCAAAGTACCTGCATGCGGCGGGCACTGCCGTTGATTTGATTGCCGGGTTTCGCAGCCGGGATATTGTGATTTTAGAAGATGAGATGAAAGCCGCCTGCGATCAGCTGCTGCTTGCCACCGACGATGGCAGCTATGGCCAAAAGGGCTTTGTAACTAATATTTTGCAGGCACAAATTGAGGCGGGGGCGGGGTATGACCATGTCATTGCCATTGGCCCGGTGCCCATGATGCGTGCTGTCTGCAATGTGACAAAGCAGTTTAACATCCCAACTACTGTCAGCTTAAACCCCATTATGATCGATGGCACCGGCATGTGTGGCGGCTGCCGTGTCACCGTGGGTGGCGAAGTGAAATTTGCCTGTGTGGATGGGCCGGATTTTGACGGGCATCAGGTGGATTTTGACGAATTGATGCGCAGAAACGGCACGTTCCGCGATAAAGAGGCTGCAAGCCGTGACCATGTTTGCCGCCTGATGGGGGTGTAAACCATGCCAAACATGTCACCAGAACGCAACGCCATGCCGCTGCAGTCGCCAGAGGTACGCCGCACCAATTTTAACGAAGTCGCGCTTGGTTACAGCTACGAAGCAGCCGTGGATGAAGCACAGCGCTGCCTGAACTGCAAGAACAAGCCCTGTGTCGATGGTTGCCCGGTACATATTGAAATCCCGGATTTCATTGGTAAACTTGCCGCGGGTGACCTTGCGGCGGCATTTGATTCAATTCATCAGCATTCGGCACTGCCTGCTGTTTGTGGCCGTGTGTGCCCGCAAGAAAGCCAGTGCGAAAAGAACTGTGTGCGCGGTATTAAAGGGCAGCCGGTTGCCATTGGCCGCTTAGAGCGTTTTGTCGCCGACTGGCACAATGCACAGCCGGAACAGCCGGCCGTAAAACCGGTGCCCACCGGCCACCGTGTGGCGGTGGTGGGGGCAGGGCCTGCCGGCCTTACCTGTGCGGGCGACCTTGCGCGCTGTGGCCATAGTGTCACAATTTTTGAATCGCTGCATCTTGCCGGTGGCGTGCTGTCTTACGGCATCCCAGAGTTCCGCCTGCCGAAAGCCATTGTGGCAAAAGAGGTTGACGGGCTGCGCAATTTAGGGGTAACAATACGCACCAACCAGGTGATTGGGCGCATTGCTTCGGTGGATGAGCTGCTCGCCGCGGGGTATGAAGCTGTCTTTATTTCCACCGGTGCAGGGCTGCCAAACTTTATGGGCATCCCCGGTGAAATGTTGCTGGGTGTTTATTCTGCAAACGAATATCTCACCCGCATCAACCTGATGAAGGCATACCGCAAAGATGCACAGACTCCACTTTCAAATGCCGGCCGGGTCGCAGTTATTGGGGGAGGCAACGTTGCAATGGATGCTGCCCGCTGTGCGCTGCGCATGGGCGCACAGGAGGTTTCGATTGTGTACCGGCGCAGCATGCAAGAGTTGCCCGCCAGAAAAGAAGAGGTGGAGCATGCCGAAGAAGAGGGTATCGTTTTTCGCACGCTAATCAACCCGGTCGAAATTTTGGGCGATGACGCATCCCATGTCACAGCCTTGCGCTGTGTTAAAATGCAGCTTGGCGAGCCGGATGCCAGTGGTCGCAAACGGCCCGTGCCGGTGGCGGGTTCAGAGTTTGACCTGCCGGTCGACACCGTGATTATGGCGATTGGCACCAGCCCAAACCCGCTGATTAAAAAAACAACGCCGGACCTTGAAACCAACCGCCGCGGTTGCTTTGTGGTGGATGATTACATGCATACTTCCAAAAATGCCGTGTGGGCCGGTGGGGACGCCGTAACCGGTGCCGCAACCGTAATTTCTGCCATGGGTGCCGGTAAAACTGCCGCCGCCGCTATTTGCTCGTTTTTAAAATAACCGGCCTTACCGTTAAAGCAGCTTGTATTGTAAAGTGATGTCACTTTATAGTGCAGGCTGTTTTTGCATGACAACCCAAAGCACCGATTTGCAAAGCACAGTGAATGCCGCTGCTTTTCTGCGGTTTTGGCCTATGGGCATTGCGCGGGGCTGTAAATTTTGTTATAGTAAATAACAAATAATGGTATTCTGTACAGCGCGGGGGGTGTGTATAATGGGGCAGCAAGTCAGGGTGTGGTTTGCACGTACAAATGCAGCGGCTTTGCTGTCGCAGCCTCAATTGCGCAAGGGTATTCGGCAGGCCTTTTTTTCCAGCCGGCTGCCGGTCTGCGGTGCTACCCCGGGGCGCAGTGTACTGTGTTTTGCCGCCCCGTTAACAGCGGGGCTTGAAAGCAATACAGAATGCTTTGACTTTACATTACCGGGCGCCTTTTTCGACCCGGATGCAATTTACTGGGCGTTAAACGGTGCAATGCCCGGCGGGGTACAGGTCTTTGCCGTCACGCCGGTGCGGCATTCTGCCACAGAAATTGCGGCGGTGCGTTACCTGATTCGCTTTCGGGCTGGCGCAAGGGGCTGTGCTGCGGCAGAATTGCTGCTGCAGCAAGCAGGTGCAGTGCAGGGTATGGGGGCCCCGAGGTGCAAGGATACAATCAGCTATCAATGGCTGTTTCAAAATACGCGCGCAAGAAAAGCCTGCCTTGACATAACAATACCGCGCGGCCATTTTGGCGCGTTTGACCCGCGTAAATTATTTGCTGCCCACGGTGGGGGCAAGGCACCGGTGAACCTGTTTTCGGTTTGCCGCACCCAGTTTTTATTGCCGGACGGCATGGTTTTTGAATAACAGCTTTGGCGTGTCATTTAGAAATAGACACAGAGAGGGCCTGCTTGTTACAGCAGGCCCTCTCTGTGTCTGTATGAAAAGGGGAAAGTAGTAGGTAAAGGGAAATTATTCGTAATCGAATACGTCTACCCAGCGCAGCAAAAATTCTTTCTCTTCGGGTTTGCCTTTAACGGACTGCGACGCGGCGACGATGGGCAGCCATTTTTCGACATACTGCCGTGGGGTGTCACTTTTTTTGCAGAACAAGTTCAGGTATTTGTCAGCAAGCTCCTGTTTGCCCTGCAGGCAGAACAGCAGGTAGGTGCGCGCCACGTCTGCGCTGGCGTTGCCCTGTGTGGCGTGGGACCAGTCAATAATAAAGGCATTGCCGCGCGGGGTGATAATGATGTTGGCGGGGTTAAAATCGCCATGGCATACCTTGTCGTGCTTGGGCATGCCGTCCAGCCGCATATGCAGCTCATACCTTGTGGTCGCATCCAGCACACTTTCGCTGATTTTGCGGTGCATCTTGTCGCGCAGGTGGTTGAGCAGCGGAGACTTTTTACCATGCATTTCAAGCTGCAGGTTTACAAAGGTTTCAAGGTATTCATCTGTTTTTTCGGGGTACTCCTGCATCAGCTCTGCCAGGGTTTTGCCCTCAATAAATTCAGAGGTGATCGCCCACTTGCCGTCAATTTTGCTGACTTCAAGAACCCTTGGGATATGAAGCCCAATTTCTTCTACGCGAGCCTGATTGAGTGCTTCATTCAGTACACTTGCTTTAGAGTAGTTTTCGCTAAAGACCTTAATTGCAAAGTTGCCGTCACGATATACGGTTTTGTCGCTTCGCGACGCGATGACATGATCGAGTTTCATTACCGTTACTCCTCCTTAAAATGATTCGCTTCGTTAAAATTGGGCCGGCAGGCAGGGAATAGCGGGCACCAGCCTGCAGGTAAATACTGTCAAGTAGGGCTGCACTTATTTGCCGTAATAGGCTTTCAGGTACATCTGCTTGATTTCGCTCATCAGCGGGTAACGGGGGTTGGCACCGGTGCACTGGTCATCAAAGGCCTGCTCCACCATCGCATCCAACCGGTCAAGGAAGTCTTTTTCGTCTACGCCGTAGTCTTTAATCGTCTTTTTAATGCCAACCTTTGCTTTCAGCTCTTCCACCGCGGCAATCAGGTTTTCGACCTTTTCTTCTGCAGTTTTGCCGCCAAGGCCCATTGCAGTGGCAATTTCAGCATAGCGCTCCATCGTGTGCGGGTATGCATACTGCGAGAAAGTACCCATTTTGCTCGGGGTCGCGCTGGCATTGAAACGAATCACTTCGCTGATCATCAGCGCATTGGCAATACCGTGGGGCAGGTGGTGGAACGCGCCCAGCTTATGTGCCATCGAGTGGCAGACACCAAGGAACGCGTTGGCAAACGCCATGCCGGCCATGGTAGAGGCATTGGCCATCTGCTCACGGGCTTCGGGGTCGCTGGGGCCGTTTTCATAAGCGCGCGGCAGGTATTTAAAGATCAGCTTCAGCGCCTCAATGGCAAGGCCGTCGGTGTACGGGGTAGCCAGCATGGCGGCATACGCCTCCAGCGCGTGGGTCATGGCGTCAATGCCGGAAGCAGAAGTCAGGCCTTTCGGCATATTCATCATCACGTCGGCATCGATAATCGCCATATTCGGCAGCAGCTCATAGTCGGCAAGCGGGTATTTTACGCCGGTTTTTTCATCGGTAATAACCGCGAACGGGGTAACCTCACTGCCGGTACCTGCCGAGGTGGGTACCGCAATAAAGTAAGCTTTTTCACCCATTTTGGGGAAGGTGTACACGCGCTTGCGAATATCCATAAAGCGCATTGCCATATCCATAAAGTCGGCTTCCGGGTGCTCGTACATCACCCACATGATTTTGCCGGCATCCATGGCCGAGCCGCCGCCAATGGCAATGATGCAATCAGGCTGAAACGCGTTCATGGCAGCCGCGCCCTCTTTGGCACAGGCAAGGGTGGGGTCCGGTGCAACATCGTAGAATGTGGTGTGGCGAATGCCCATTTCATCCAGCTTGTCGGTAATGGTTTTGGTATAGCCGTTGTTATACAGGAAAGAGTCGGTCACGATAAAGGCTTTCTTTTTGCCCATGACATTTTTCAGTTCGTCCAGCGCAACCGGCAGGCAGCCTTTTTTGTGGTATACCTTGCCCGGGGTTCTAAACCAAAGCATATTTTCTCTCCTCTCGGCAACGGTTTTGATGTTGAGCAGATGCTTGACACCGACGTTTTCAGAAACCGAGTTGCCGCCCCAAGAGCCACAGCCCAGTGTCAGAGAGGGGGCAAGCTTAAAGTTATACAAATCACCAATGCCACCCTGCGCAGAGGGGGTGTTGATGAGTACGCGGCAGGTTTTCATGCGTGCAGCAAACTGCTGCATTTTTTCTTGCTCGGTGGTTGCGTTGAGGTACAGCGAAGAGGTGTGACCAAAACCGCCGTCGGCAATCAGGTGGCTGGCTTTATCCAGTGCGTCGGCAAAATCCTTTGCTTTGTACATGGCCAAAACAGGGGAGAGTTTTTCATGCGCAAACTCCTCTGACAATTCTACGCTGGTCACTTCGCCAATCAGAATTTTGGCATCCTCCGGCACAGTGACACCGGCCAGCTTTGCAATGGTAAACGCGCTTTGGCCGACAATACGGGCGTTCAGTGCGCCGTTGATCAAAATGGTCTTGCGCACCTTTTCAGTCTCGTCTGCATTTAAAAAGTAGCAGCCGCGCGCCTTAAATTCTTTCTTGGCTTCATTATACACTTTTTCCAGCACGATGACAGACTGCTCGGATGCGCAAATCATACCGTTGTCAAAGGTTTTAGAATGGATGATCGAGTTGACAGCCAGCAGAATGTCCGCCGTGTCGTCAATGATGGCGGGGGTGTTGCCGGGGCCGACGCCAAGGGCCGGTTTACCCGAAGAATATGCCGCTTTCACCATGCCGGGGCCGCCGGTAGCAAGGATAATGTCGGCCTCTTTCATTACGGTGTTGGTCATTTCAAGCGAGGGAACATCGACCCAGCCAATAATACCGGCAGGTGCGCCGGCCTCAACCGCCGCATCCAGCACCACCTTTGCCGCCGCAATGGTGCAGCCTTTGGCGCGGGGGTGCGGGCTGATGATGATGCCATTGCGCGTTTTCAGCGCAATCAGTGTCTTAAAAATAGCAGTAGAAGTGGGGTTCGTTGTGGGGATGACCGCTGCGATGACACCGATGGGCTCGGCAATCTTTTTAATGCCAAACGAGGTATCCTCTTCAATCACACCGCAGGTTTTGGTGTTTTTGTAAGCATTGTAAATATATTCGGCTGCATAATGGTTTTTGATGACCTTATCTTCCACAATGCCCATGCCAGTTTCGGCTACTGCCATCTTGGCAAGGGGGATGCGCGCCTGGTTTGCCGCAGTTGCCGCCGCAAGAAAAATTTTATCGACCTGTTCCTGCGTATAGGTGGAGAAAATCCGCTGGGCTTCCCGTACCTCGGCGATTTTGGCGTCGAGAGTTTCGGGGCTGTCCACAATTCCCGTCTTGACTTCCTGAGCTGTTTTCATCTTCATACTCTCCCATCTGATTGTGATCGAACGCGGCTGCATGGCAGCCATAAATAAAGGAAGGGCAGGGGACGCGCGAGCACCCACCGACGGTGTTTGTGCTTTGCCGCAGTTTTCTGCCCCTCTCATTTACAGAGAACCCGCGGCAGCCTGTGGTGAGTTTCGTTGCGTCAACCCTTGATATTATTTTAACAATATCGCGTTCAAAAAGCTAGAATCAAGTTTCATCATAATTATTTGTTAAAAATATAACAATTTGTGCGAAATCACTAATTTTCAGCTCATAAGGGTTCAAAAGCGCTGCCGCAAAAGGGAAACCAAAGAGGTATCTTTTTATAATCTCTTTTAGAAAGGGGCTGGCGTGTGGCGATTTATAACAAAAAACTGTATTCAAGCGCAGGTGCGCTGCTGTAAATAGTAAGGATGGCTGGTGATGACTATATATGAGAGAAAGCTTAAAGAGGAAAGCTTTGCTTTAAAGGCTTTAAAAGGCAAGCTGTTTTTACCGGTTGTCTTTCATGCAATAAAAAGCGCTATTGATGGGAACTGATTTAATTGAGGGTTGATACAGCATGGTTGCGGCGTTGCTAGGATAAAATTAAAAATCAACATACAATGGCCCGGCAGTACAATGCCAACAGGGCACGCTGACCAAAGAATTTTCACAATGTCATTTTGAAACAAACTTTTAGTAAAAATTTAGTAAATATTATTGTGCTTTTGAACCGAGTTCCGTATAATGGGTACAGACAGAAAGGGGCTGGGGTATGGCGACGATCAAAGACGTGGCACAGGCGGCGGGGGTATCGGCCGCAGCGGTGTCGCGGGTGTTGAACCGTGATGATAACCTTTCGGTTTCACCGGAAGTGCGCAAACAAATTATTCGTGCTGCGCATGACCTTGGGTATGTGCCGCCAAAACAGCGCAAGGCGGCCATGAGCAGGCGCACTTTGACCCTTGGTGTTGCCGACTGGCGTATTATCCGGCACGACAGGCCCAATGTGCGGCTTTCTTCTCTTGCGTGCCTGGTGCAGATGATGACCGACCAGTATGAAGTACAGTTTGTGCGCCTTGTTTTTGGCAAGCAACAGCAGGTAGACGGGGTAATTGCTTTTGGCGCGTTCAGCGAAGAAGAGATGTCTTTTTTGCGCACCCTTTCTTATTATATTGTGTTTGTGAATTCAGACCGGCAAGATTATGAGTATGACCAGGTACAGGTCGATTTTGGCCGCGGGATGGCGCAGATGGTCGATTATCTGCTGGACCAAAAGCGTTACACCGGTGTGGGGTATATCGGCGGGCTATATCAAACAGGTGCGGTGCAAATCGGTACCCACCGCCTTGACGCGCTGCAAAGCATCTTACGCCAAAGAAACCAGTATGACCCCGCGGTGTTTCATGTGGGTGAGATCAGCAGACAAAGCGGGTATGACATGGCAATGCAAGCTGCAAAAAACGGCGGCCTTGCCGAAGCCATGCTGCTGGGCAGCGATGAAGTTGCCGAAGGCGCGCTGGAGGCGTTTCGCGAGCTGGGGCTGCGGGTGCCAAAGGATGTGGCGGTTGTTATTTATCAGGACATCGAAACCCTGCAAAGCAAATGGCCCACCGGTACCTGCATTGAAATGTTCCCTGATTATGTGTGGCAAAACGCGATAGAGCTGCTGCTTGGCCGCATTGGCCAAAAGCGTGGCCAGCCCATGACTGTCACGGTGCCGACCCATATTAAAATAGGGGATACTGCCTGAGAAGGCAGATATAACAGATTGCAAAGGGAAACCCCTTTACAATGCGGCGAAGCTGACCGGCGGCGCCGTAATAGATGGTAGTATCGGAATTGTGAAACGAAAATTGGAGGAAATTGAGTATGAAAAAAGCATCGACGCTTCTTCTGACCGGCCTGCTGTGTGCCAGCCTGCTGGCTGGCTGCGGCAGCACCCCCGCTTCGTCCGCTGCGGCATCCAGCACCGCGGCCTCGTCTTCGGCTGCTGCAAATAAGACGATTGACAAGCTGACGGTTGCGTTTGTTCCCTCGCGCGAGCCGGATGAAATCATCACCGCTACCGAACCGCTCAAGCAGCTTTTGACCGATGAGCTGGCAAAACAAGGCTATGATGTTGGCGAAGTGGACATCACTGTCGGTACCAGCTACGAGGCAGTGGGTGAAGCATTGAGCGCCGGTACTGCGGATGTGGGCCTGATTCCGGGTGGCACCTATGCCCTGTACGACGACGGCTGCGATGTGCTGCTGACCGCGACCCGCGATGGCCTGAGCATCGATTCTGATAAAGCCAAAGACTGGAATGACCAGAAACCGACCGAAGCAACCGACAAGCAGGTTACTTTCTACCGTGGCCTGATCATCACCGGCCCGTCGGAAAAAGGCAAAGAGCTGGCCGCAAAGATCAACAACGGCGAAGCATTGACCTGGGACGACATCAACAGCGCAAACTGGAGCATCATGGGCTCTTCCTCCTCCGCTGGTTATATTTACCCGTCGCTGTGGCTACAGGACAACTTCAGCAAAAGCATTCTTGACCTTTCTCACGCGGTGCAGTCCGACTCTTACGGCAGCGCGTTCGCCCGCCTTGCCTCCGGCCAGATCGACGTGCTTTGCACCTATGCCGATGCGCGCCGTGACTATGTGGACAAGTGGACCACCGAATATGGCATGAAGAACTCCATCTGGGATGACACCGCGGTGGTTGGTGTGACCGCCCCCATTTACAATGATACCATTTCGGTCAGCAAAGCTTCCCCCATCATGGACGACGCCTTCAAGACCGCTTTGCAGACTGCCTTTATCAATATCGGCAACACCGACGAGGGCAAAGCCGTTATCTCGATTTACAGCCACAAGGGCTATCAGGTGGCAAAGTCCTCCGATTATGACAACGAGCGCGCCGCGCAGAAGATGATTCAGTCGATGAACGCAGCGGGCTAAGTGTAAAAAACCGCAAGCCTGAGAAAGGAGAACAGAACCTCTGTTCTCCTTTTCTTGCGTACGGTCCCACGCCAAAAGAAGAGAGGAAACGTTATGATCGATTTTAGCCATGTGGGGAAAACTTACCCCAATGGGTTTCAGGCCTTAAAAGATGTAAACCTGAAAATTGAGCAGGGTGAGTTTGTCGCTGTGATTGGCCTTTCTGGTGCAGGCAAGTCTACCCTGATTCGCACCATCAACCGGATGCACGATGTCACCGAAGGCACACTGACGGTGGACGATGTGAACGTGATGGCACTAAAAGGCAAAGCGCTGAGGCGCTTTCGGCGCCGCATCGGCATGATTTTTCAATCGTTCAACCTTGTGACCCGCACCACTGTATTAAAAAACGTATTGGCTGCACGGGTGCCGGACCTTTCTTGGTGGCGTGTACTACCCGGCATTTTCCCTAAGGCCGATAAGCTGGCGGCGCTGCAGGCGCTGGACCAGGTTGGTATTTTAGATAAAGCCTATGTGCGTGCGGACCAGCTTTCCGGCGGGCAGCAGCAGCGGGTCGCGCTGGCACGCACACTGGCCCAAAACCCGCAGATTATTTTGGCTGATGAGCCGGTTGCCTCGCTGGACCCGGTGACCGCGCGGCAGGTAATGCGGGATTTTGCAAAAATCAACGAAGAAATGAAGATTACCGTAATCATCAACATTCACCATGTAGAGCTTGCCTTGCAGCATGCAAGCCGGGTGATTGGCATTCGCGCCGGTGAGATTGTGTACGACGGCAGTGCTGCCGATGTGACCCCGCAGGTGCTGGAGCAGATCTACGATGGCAAGCTGGAGGAGGCCGAAAATGAGTCTGTATGACAAAATTTTTCCTCCGCATATCACAACGCTGCCCAACGGCAAAACTGTTTCAAAACCGCGTTCCCGCGCACCGTTTATTATTTTGGCGGTTTTGGCTTTGTCGTATCTTTCTGTTAAAATCACCGGGTTTGACCCGTCGGTTATTGCGCGGCGCAGCAAAGAGTTTTTTGTGATTTTTGCCCGCATGGTCCCGCCAGAGTGGGGCTATATGAGCCGTGTGTGGAAGCCGCTGATGGACACAATCAAAATGTCGCTTTTGGGTTCTGCGGCAGGGGCATTGCTTGCTGTGCCATTTGCCACACTTGCGTCTACCAACATTGTAAAAAACAAAGTGGTGGTTGCAGTGATGCGGCTTTTCTTTAGCCTAGTGCGCACTTTGCCCACCCTGGTCACCGCGCTGATTGCCACCTACATTTTTGGCCTTGGCACGCTGGCTGGCACCATTGCCATTGCGGTATTTACGTTTGCTTACCTTGGCAAAGTGCTGTACGAGGAAATTGAAACGGTTGATATGGGTGCTTTTGAAGCAATGGAGTCGATGGGGGCCACTAAAGCCCGTGCATTTATCTTTGCCATTCTGCCGCAGGTCGCGCCCTCTTACCTTTCAAACTGCCTGTTTTGTTTTGAGGGCAATGTGCGGTATGCCGCTATTTTGGGGTATGTGGGTGCCGGCGGCATCGGGCTGATTTTAAACGAAAAAATTGGCTGGCGCGAGTACCCGAGTGTCGGCATTATTCTGCTTGCCTTGTTTGTCACCGTCTTTATTATTGAAACAATCAGCCGCGAAATTCGCCGCCATTTGACCTAAGGGGGAGGGGACACCATGAAAAATTCTATAACAGATATGTATGAAAAGCGCCCCCGCACATGGGTCACGCAGGTGCTGTTGCTGCTGCTGGCGCTGGTGTTGCTGCTCTGGTCTGGCCTTGCTATTGAATCCAGCGGGTCCAGCACCGGCGGTGGCAAAATTGCGCTTAACATTTTAAGCGGTTTGTTACACCCGGACACCGGGTTATTGTTCAATTTTACAAAACAGGGGGTCGCTTACCTGCTGTTAGAGACGATTTGCATTGCATTTTTAGGCACAGTCGTCGGTGCTATTTTAGCCATTCCTCTTGCATTTTTATCGGCATCCAATTTGATGCCCAAACCCATTGCGTTTATTACACGCTTGTTTATCATGGCGGTGCGTACTGTGCCCACCTTTGTGTATGGGCTGATTTTTGTGCGCATGGTTGCCCCCGGTCCGTTTGCGGGGTTGCTTACCATGTCGCTGAGCTCTATTGGCATGGTGAGTAAGATGTATATTGAGGCAATTGAGGATTTGGATGCCGGTGTACTGGAATCTCTCACAGCCGCAGGCTGTAATACCCTGCAAAAAATCCGCTATGGGGTGTTGCCGCAGCTGATGCCGGGCTTCGCCTCTACCGCAATCTACCGCTTTGACATGAACCTGCGCGATGCCACCGTGCTGGGCCTTGTAGGCGCCGGCGGCATTGGTGCCCCGCTGATTTTTGCTATGAACGCCTACCGCTGGAACGAAGCCGGTTCTATTTTGTGGGGGCTGATTGTTCTGGTGTTACTCATCGAATTCCTTTCAACCCGTATCCGTGTCAAGCTGGCAAGGGGGTAAGCGATGAAACGGCAATTACACCTGTGCTATACCTCAGACACGCACGGCCATGTGTTTCCGGTAGAATACGGCACCAACACGCCGAGCGCCTGCGGTTTGTTAAACCTTGCCGCCGCCTATCACAAAGACGGCAATACGCTGGTACTGGATGGAGGCGACACCCTGCAAGGCACCCCGCTTTCGCAGTATTATCTCGACCACGCGCCCCAGTGGCCGTTTCACCCCATTGCAATGGCCATGAATGCTGCCGGGTACGATTATGTCACACTGGGCAACCACGATTTTAATTACGGGTATAACCCGCTGCGCAATTATTTGCGTGCATTAAATGCGCAGTGCCTGTGCGCCAACGTGCAAGACTTGCGTGGTGAGCTGCCGCTAAAAGCCACTGCGGTTACTACCCTTGCAAACGGGCTGCGCGTGGGGCTGGTTGGCATTGTGACGGATTATGTGAACGTGTGGGAACAGCCTGCCAATTTGACCGAACTAAAAATTACCGATGCCTTTACCGCTGCAAAAGAGGCGCTACAGGTATTGCGCCCCGCATGCGATATTTGCGTCTGCATTTACCACGGCGGGTTTGAAAAAGACCTTGAAACCGGCAGAATACTGTCCGACAGTGGGGAAAACATTGCGGTGCGCCTTTGTGAAGAGCTGGGCTATGACCTGGTACTCACCGGGCACCAGCATATGCCGGTAGAATCCGTGCAGCTTGGTGGCACGCATGCCGTGCAGCCGCCCGCGGGTGCGGGCCGGTATTGCGCGATTACGGCAGAGGAAGAACAGGGCAGAGTGCAAATTATCTCGCAGTTTCAACCGGCCGGCAGCCAGCACCCTGATGAGCCCTACAACACGCTGCTGCCGCTGGAAGAGGCGGTACAGCAATGGCTTGATTTACCTGTGGGCCGCCTAAGTGAGCCGGTGCCACCAGAAGCAAAGCTGCAAGCCGCCCTTACCGGCAGCAGGGTCGCCGCACTGTTTAACCAGGTGCAGCTTGCTGCCACCGGGGCTGATTTTGCCTGCACCAGCCTTGGCAACGAGCCCGTTGGCCTTGTGACAGAAGTGACTATGCGCGGCATTACAGCGGCATATCTTTTTCCCAATACGCTGGTTGTGCTACAGGTGACACAGCAGGATTTAAAAGAGGCGCTGGAGCGCTGTGCCGCCTATTTTGCGCTGCAAGAGGGGCAGCCCTGCATTGCAGAGGAGTTTTTGAAGCCCAAAATAGAGCATTACAATTACGATTTTTATGCAGGGCTTTCGTATACTTTTGATTTGCGCCGTCCTGTGGGGCAGCGTGTTGTTGCGCTGTGCCGTGCCGACGGGCGCCCGCTTGGGCAGGGGCCGTTTCGCCTTTGTACCAGCAACTACCGTGCCACCGGTACCGGCGGGTACGAGGTGCTAAGCCGCTGCAAGGTGCTGTGGCGTGGCACCGAAGAAATGCCGCAGCTTGTGGCCGAATATCTGCAGCGCAACACCCCTTTGCCGCCGCTTGCAAAAAACGGGCCGGTCGTGGTGTGGCAGCTTGGCCCCACAGTTTAAAACAGGCGAGTGCCAAACCCTTGCAAAAATGTGCCGGCCTGTAAATACCGCTTGACTTGTTCCCAGTGTATCAGTACACTGGGAACAATGTGTAATTAGGAGGGGTTGTATGGAATGTTATCAGCTGCGGTTTGCAAGCAAACAAGACGCGCCGCGCCTGCTAAAAATTTACCGGCCCTATGTGGAAGATACCGACATTACATTTGAATACGAAGTGCCCACAGCTGCAGAGTTTGCGCAACGCATTGAAGAAATCACTTCGTTTTACCCTTACCTTGTCTGTGAGCAAAATGGTTGCATCATGGGGTATGCTTATGCGCACCGGCAGGCGGAGCGTGCCGCCTACCAGTGGAATGCAGAACTTTCTGTGTATTTGGACACGGCCTGCCTGCAAAAGGGCATTGGCAAGGTGCTGTACGGTGCACTGATTGAACTGGTGCGGCTGCAGCACGTCTGCAATGTCTATGGTTGCATCACATCGCCAAACCCGCGCAGTGAACGCCTGCACGAAAAAATGGGGTTTAGGCGTATTGGGGTATTCCATGATACCGGGTATAAACTGGGGCGCTGGCACGATGTGGTGTGGTACGAAAAATGCCTTGTAAACCCCGCCTTGCCGCCAGAACCGCTGTTGAATATCATCAAGGTTGACCCACAGCTTGTTGCAGAGGTTTTGCAGCGTTTTACCCGGCAGCTGGGTTAATGGGCAACAGCATGGGCATGCCCAGCGCCGCGGTTTACAGGGCAATTGGCAAAACTTAGCCGCAATAACCGGTATGGGTTTTGGCCGCCAGCGGGTAAAACACGCCAAAACGCCAGAAAACACTTGCAAAACAGGGCCCCTTGTGATAAACTTATTAAGCGTTAATGCCGCTGGCCCCACCCAGCGGGATAATGACAATCATTAAACAGACAGTCCTCTGCCGCGGTGCTTCGCTTTACCACGGGTAAGAATGTCGGATAAAAATGGAGGATTCAAACCCATGGACGCTATGAAAATCATGACCGAAGGTATGGTCAAAGCAGAACAGCCGAAGTTTGACATAGGCGACACCGTTCGCGTTTCGGTTCGCATCAAAGAAGGCGAGCGCACCCGTATTCAGATGTTTGAAGGCACTGTAATTGCCCGTCGTCACGGCGGCGTTGCTGAAACCTTCACTGTGCGCCGCACCGCTTATGGTGTTGGTGTCGAGCGTGTTTTCCCGGTAAACTCCCCGTTTGTCGAGAAGGTGGAAGTTGTTCGTTACGGCCGTGTGCGCCGCGCCAAGCTGTACTACCTGCGTGACCGCGTGGGCAAGGCCGCTAAGGTTAAAGAGCAACTCAGATAAGCACTGTAAAGGGACAAGGCTTTGTCCCTTTTTTGCTTTATGGTTCTGCGCCGGGTGGCGCATGCAGGAGAATCAAACCCGCACCTTGCGATGCAGGCAGGCAGCGCGGCGCTTTGGCGCGGGGGCTGGCGGTGGGTTTGGTTCTCTTTTTGCTAGTATGACTGGTATTCAAAGGTGAGGTGCGTAAAATGGAACATACCCAAAAACAGCCTTACGCGCGTGCGCAGGGCGCCATTGAGTGGATGGAAAGCCTTTCTTTTGCCACAGCATTGCTGATTCTGGTATTTCTTTTTTTAGTGCGCGCCGCTACCGTGTCCGGCACTTCTATGGTGCCTACACTGAACAGCGGGGATAAAATTTTAGTGCAGGGCATCAATTATACGCCCCAGCACGGTGATGTTATTGTGGTAGACGGGTATAATAATTACGGTGAGCCGATTGTAAAACGGATCATTGGCCTTGCGGGTGATACGGTAGATATCGACTTTGATACCGCAACCGTTTGGGTGAATGGCGAAAAGCTAAACGAGCCTTACCTTGGCACGCCTACCCAGCGCGAGGGTGATGTGTCGTTCCCTGTCACGGTGCCGGAGGGCAAGGTGTTTGTGCTGGGGGATAACCGCCAGGTTTCGCTAGACAGCCGCTACACCGAAATCGGGTTTATCGACACCCGCGACGTGCTGGGGCGGGTGTTCTTTCGCATACTGCCCTTTACTTCAATAGGAGCAATTCAATGAGTGATTCTATCAATCAGCGTCAGATCCAGTGGTTCCCGGGCCATATGGC
This sequence comes from Bacillota bacterium, assembly GCA_023460035.1. Lineage (GTDB taxonomy): Bacteria > Bacillota > Clostridia > Oscillospirales > Ruminococcaceae > Pygmaiobacter. The sequence continues at coordinate 58,037 of JAEWRN010000012.1, read as the reverse complement.
CAAGACCCTGCGGCTAATCGGCACAGAGCTGCGCCATGTCGACGCGGTTTTAGTGCTGCTTGACGCGCGCATCCCGGCCTCCAGCCTGAACCCGGAGCTTGAAAAGCTGATCGCCGCAAAGCCGCGGCTTTACATTTTAAATAAAAGTGATCTTGCCGATCCGGCTATCACGAAGCAGTGGGTCGCGCATTTTCGTGGCGAGCAAAGTGCCTGCGTTGCAATTTCCAGCAAAAGCAGGGGGGCTGTGGGCAGCACAAAGGCTGAAATCAACCGTGCGCTTGCTGCGCTGCTACAGCGAAGGGAAGAAAAGGGGACCTCTGGCGCCGCTATTCGCCTGATGCTGGTGGGTATCCCGAATGTGGGTAAATCCACCTTTATCAATAGCTTTACCGGTAGCGCACGCGCCAAAACGGCCGACCGTCCGGGCGTTACCCGCGGTAAACAATGGGTTTCCACCGCAGGGTACGACTTATTAGATATGCCGGGCGTGCTGTGGAAGAAGTTTGAAAACCAGAAAACCGCCATCAACCTTGCCTTTATCGGCTCGATCAAGGACGACATTCTTGATATGGAGGAAATTGCGGGCGAACTGTTGTGTGAAGTAAAACAGCTTTACCCAAAGCGTCTGCAAGAACGGTATAAGCTGACGGATGCACAACTGCAAAATGACCGGTATGACTTGCTTGCCGAAATTGGTAAAAACCGTGGGATGCGGATTTCCGGCGGGGAAATTGACCTGGAGCGCGCCGCAATTACCGTGGTGGATGAATTTCGGGCCAGCAAGCTGGGCAGCCTTTCGCTGGAACGCCCGGCGCAAACTGAACCGGAGGCCGAAGCATGAACCCGTTATATGAGTATGACCATAACTTAATACAACAGGTCGGCAGCATTTGCGGGGTGGACGAAGCCGGGCGTGGCCCGTTGGCCGGGCCGGTTTGCGTGGCGGCAGTGATATTGGGCGATAGCCCTGTGCTCGAAAAGCTCAATGATTCCAAAAAGCTGTCTGAGAAAGTGCGCGAAGAGTTGTACCCGCAAATCATCGAAACCGCCGTCAGCTACCACATCGTGCTGGTGGGCCCGGAAGTAATTGACGAAATCAATATCTTGCAGGCCACGATGAAAGGGATGCGGGAAGCGGTGGAAGGGCTGTCGGTACAGCCGGCACTTGCGCTGATTGACGGCAACCGCTGCCCGCCGTTGTACCTACCGGCAAGGTCCCTTGTCAAAGGCGACGCGACCTCTGCTGCCATTGCGGCAGCGTCGGTGCTGGCCAAGGTAACACGTGACAGGTACATGGTCGAGCTTGCAAAGCAGTACCCGCAATACGGGTTTGAGCAGCACAAAGGCTACCCTACGAAGCTGCATTACGAGCGCATTGCCCAATACGGGATACAAAGTTTTTACCGCAAAAGCTTTTTAAAAAAGCGGGGGATCGTGTAATGGACCGCAAAACAGTGGGCATACTGGGCGAAGTTTCTGCCGCAAGGTTTTACCGTGACGCCGGTTATACGCTGCTTGCCTCCAATTATCGCACGCGGCAGGGCGAAATTGACCTGATCGTGCAGGGGCGGGGCATACTGGTATTTACCGAAGTAAAAACGAGGGCGGAAGGCAGCCTTGTAACCCCGCGTGAAGCGGTGACCCCGGCAAAACAGCGGCGCATTGTCAGCGCCGCTGCCGCTTATCTTGAAAAGTTTGGCAGCGATGATTTACCTGTGCGTTTTGATGTGATTGAAGTTTATTATAACGATGCAGGAGTGACGCATTTAAACTGCATTGAACATGCTTTTGAGGCTTAAAACAGCCGGGGCTTTTACCGAAAGGGGAAACAAATGCTTTATACCAGCACAAGAAATGCGGCACTGCGTGTCACGGCTTCACAGGCGATTTTACAGGGAATTTCAGAGGATGGCGGCTTATTTGTCCCCACCGAGTTCCCGCAGGCAGACCTGGCCTCTTTAAAAGAGTTGGATTACTGCGCATTGGTTGCAGAAATTTTAAGCCTTTATCTCACAGATTACAGCAAAGACTTTTTGCTGCAAGCGGCTACCGCTGCTTATGGTCAGGGCAGGTTTGAGGGTAAAACGGCACAGATTGTAAAGCTGCAGCAAGGCCTTTACAGTATGGAGCTTTGGCATGGCCCTACCAGTGCTTTTAAAGATTATGCGCTGCAGTTGATGCCGCGCCTGCTGGTGGAGGCAAAGCGCATCAACAACGAGACGCGCACCACTAAAATTTTGGTTGCAACTTCGGGCGACACGGGTAAAGCCGCGCTGGAAGGGTATAAGGACCTGCCCGGCATTTCGATTGCGGTGTTTTACCCGGACCACGGTACCAGTGAAATACAGCGGTTGCAAATGACCACCCAGCAGGGCGATAACGTTGCCGTATTTGCCGTAAAAGGCAATTTTGACGACGCGCAGACCGGTGTAAAAAAAGTATTCACCGATGCGGCGCTCGCAAAAGAACTGGACCAGCAGCACCAGCACCTCACCAGTGCGAACTCCATCAACTGGGGCCGCCTTGTGCCGCAAATCGTCTACTATTTTGCCGGGTATTTTAACCTTGTAAAAGCAAAAGAAATCCCTCTTGGCGAAACGGTGGATTTTTGTGTGCCCACCGGCAATTTTGGCGACATTTTGGCCGGTTATTACGCAAAACGCATGGGCCTGCCGGTTGGGCGGCTTTTGTGTGCCTCTAACGCCAATAACGTGTTGACTGATTTTGGCCGCACCGGTGTTTATGATGCGAACCGCCCATTTTACAAAACGGCTTCGCCGTCCATGGACATCCTTGTTTCGTCTAACTTTGAGAGGCTGCTTTACCACGAAAGCGAAGACAGCCAAATGGTGGCGCAGTTGATGCAGGCGCTGGCCGGCGGGCACCGGTATGAGGTGCCCCAAAGTGTGTACGACAAAATTCTTGCAAACTTTGGGTTTGCCTGCACACCGGAGGAAGCTTGTTTTGCCGAGATTGGCGAAGCTTTCCGCAGTGCGCACTACCTGCTGGACCCGCACACCGCGGTGGCAACCGCCGCAGCACGCAAAGCCGGCGGCGGGCCCTGTGTGGTGCTTTCTACCGCAAGCCCTTATAAATTCTCGCCTACGGTATTGGCCGCAGTGGGTGGCAAGTGTACCGGCGATGATTTTGCAGACCTTGCCGCATTGGAAGAGTGTACCGGCACCACGGCGCCTGCTGCGCTGCGTGCTTTGCGCCAACTGCCGGTGCGCTTTAGCCGTGTTATCGAGCCCGCCGAAATTGCGGCTGTTGCACGTACACTGTAACTTATAAGGAGGCAGCATGTCGATTTACGCAATCGCCGATCTGCATCTGTCGCTTGGCACAGACAAACCAATGGATATCTTTGGCGGCTGGCAAGACTATGTGCCGCGCCTTGAGGCAAACTGGAACAGGCTGGTGGCCCCCGAGGACACGGTCGTGTTGCCGGGGGATATCTCCTGGGCGATGAAGCTGGAAAATGCGATAGAGGATTTTCGGTTTATTGAGCGGCTGCCCGGCCGCAAAGTGATTTTAAAGGGTAATCACGACTATTGGTGGTCCACAATGTCTAAAATGGATGCGTTTTGCGCAGCCAACGGGTTTACCAGCATTTCTTTTTTAAACAACAACAGCTGCCGCGTGGGAGATATCGCTATTTGCGGCACCCGCAGCTGGCTGTTTGATGTGGGCGAGCCGCATGACGCCAAAATTATGAACCGCGAGCTGTGCCGCCTGCGTGCCTCACTGGAAAGCGCAGCCGATGCGGCAGAACGACTGGTGTTTTTGCATTACCCGCCGCTTTACCCTGCCGGCAATGCAGATGAAGTGCTTGCTCTGCTACATGAATTTGAAATTAAAGAGTGCTGGTACGGTCACCTGCATGGGGGCGCAATCCGCGGCGCTATTCAGGGCGAAGTCGACGGTATTCGCTACCACTTAATTTCGGCCGACGCCGTGCACTTTTGCCCTGTTTTTGTGCGCTAAACTGCCATTTTTCAGCGCGGGGCAGGGCCTGTAATACGGGCACATGGCAATTTTTGAGAAAAATTAGCAATTGCCGCGCAGAATACTGAATATTTAATAGAAAATTCACGACTCATATGGTATAATAAAACGCAATGTCTTTTATGGAGGAAATAACATGGAATTGAAGAAGACCGAGAAACTGGAAAATAGCCGCGTAGAGCTTGAAATTGCGATTGATGCCGCGACGTTTGCCGCGGCAGTATCCAAGGCGTTTCAGAAGAATGCAAAAAACTTTAACATCCCCGGCTTTCGCAAGGGCAAAGCCCCCCGCCACCTGATCGAGCAGCGGTATGGTAAGGATGTTTTCTATTATGACGCGGTGAATGACCTGTTTCCGGCGGCATATGACGAAGCGGTGGCCGCTGCCGGTATTGAGCCGGTAGACCGCCCTGAGGCAGACCTTGCTTCGGCTACACTGGAAGACGGCGCACTGATTAAAGTGACCGTTACCGTAAAGCCGGAGGTCACCCTTGGCGAGTACAAGGGTCTGAAAGCTGAAAAGCTGGTGCACACAGTAGAGGCGGCAGAGGCCGACAGCGAAGTGGAGCAGATGCGGCAGCGCAATGCCCGCACCATTACCCGTGAGGGCAAGGCTGAAAACGGCGACATTGCTGTAATTGATTTTGAGGGTTTTGTGGACGGCGTGGCGTTTGAGGGTGGCAAGGGTGAAAACTTCTCGCTGACCCTTGGCAGCGGCCAGTTTATCCCCGGCTTTGAAGAGCAGGTCGTCGGCCATGCGGCGGACGAAGAGTTCGACGTAGAGGTCACTTTCCCCGAAGAGTATCAGGCAACTGAGCTTGCGGGCAAGGCTGCCACCTTTAAGGTGAAGCTGCACGAAGTAAAGACCAAAGAGCTGCCGACACTGGACGACGAGTTTGCCAAAGATGTCAGCGAGTATGACACACTGGCCGAACTGCGCGAAAGCATTGTGAAAAACAAGCAGGAGCAGACTGACAAGCAGGATGATCTTGCGGTTGAAAATGCACTGGTTGACCAGGTGGTTGAAGGCATGACTGCCGATGTTCCCGCAGCCATGATTGAAAACCAGATTGACAACATGGTGCGTGACTTTGAGTACCGGCTGGAGCAGCAGGGCCTGAAATTGGATATGTACCTGCAGTACACCGGCAGCACTATGGAAAAATTCCGCGAGAGCTTCAAGGAGCAGGCGGACAAGCAGGTCAAGATTCGCCTTGCCCTTGAAAAAGTGACCGAGCTGGAAGGTATTACCGCCAGCGAAGAAGACCTTGAAAACGAGATCAAGCGCATTGCCGACGCCTATAAAATGGATGTCGAGAAGGTACGCGGCCTTGTACCGGTAGAGGATGTCAAAAAAGACCTCGCTGTAAATAAGGCAATCGACTTCATCAAAACAAGCGCAAAGATCACTGAGAAAAAAGCCTCTAAGGAAGATGAGGCGAAAGACAAAGAAGACTGATTAGGTTCAGTCACATTGGAGGGTTAGCAAATGAGTTTAGTCCCTTATGTTGTTGAACAGACAAGCCGCGGCGAGCGGTCGTATGATATTTTTTCGCGCCTGTTGAATGACCGCATTGTCATGCTGTCTGAAGAGGTTAGCGACGCTGCCGCCAGCGTAATTGTTGCACAGCTTTTGTATCTGGAAGGCCAGGACCCTGAAAAGGACATCAGCCTTTACATCAACAGCCCCGGCGGGTCTATCACTGCGGGCATGGCGATTCACGATACGATGCAGTACATCAAGTGCGATGTTTCGACGATCTGCATTGGCATGGCGGCTTCCATGGGTTCTTTCCTGCTGGCTGCCGGTGCCAAGGGCAAACGCTTTGCTCTGCCCAACAGCGAAATCCTGATCCATCAGCCGCTGTTGAGCGGTTTACAGGGGCAGGCGACCGACATTAAGATCCATGCTGATCATATTGTCCGCACAAGGCAGCGTATGAACGAAATGTATGCCCAGTATACGGGCCAGCCTTTGGAGCGTATTCAGGCAGATACCGAGCGCGACAATTTTCTGACAGCACAGCAGGCCGCGGACTATGGCCTTGTGGACGCAGTCATTGCCAGTCGCTGAGTAAAAGAATAAGTTGGTGAAACATGGCGAATAAAGAAAAAGACGTCACCTGCAGCTTTTGCGGCAAAAGCCAGGACGAGGTCGAGCGGATGATCATTGGCCCCGGCGTCAACATCTGCAGTGAATGCATTGAGCTGTGCAGCACCCTCCTTTCTGAAGAAGGGGTGCGCCCCAAATCCGCACCCAATGCACCACAGCGGATTGCCCGGCCGGGTGCAAAAGCCGCATCTGTCTCGTCTGCCCCTGCGCGGGAGGAATTTAAAGTCCTCACCCCGCAGGAGATCAAAGACGGGCTTGACCAGTATGTAATTGGTCAGGATGATGCCAAACGCGTGCTTGCGGTTTCAGTGTACAACCACTATAAACGCATCTTAAATAAAGACTACAGCAACGATGTTGAGCTGCAAAAGAGCAACGTGTTGCTGGTTGGCCCTTCTGGTGTGGGTAAAACCTACCTTGCGCAGACCCTTGCGCGCATGCTGAAGGTGCCCTTCGCCATTGCCGACGCAACCACCCTGACAGAAGCAGGCTATGTGGGCGAAGATGTCGAAAACATTCTGCTGAAGCTGATTCAAGCTGCCGATTTTGACATTGAAAAAGCAGAGCGCGGGATTATTTACATCGATGAGATCGATAAAATTACCCGCAAAAGCGAAAACCCCTCCATCACCCGCGATGTTGGCGGCGAAGGGGTGCAGCAGGCATTACTTAAAATACTTGAAGGCACGGTTGCCAATGTGCCGCCTCAGGGCGGCCGTAAGCACCCGCAGCAGGAGTTTATTCAAATCAATACGAAAAACATCCTTTTTATCTGCGGCGGTGCTTTTGACGGGCTTTCAAAGCACATCAAAAACCGTACCGATAATTCCGGCCTTGGCTTTGGCAGCCAGCTAAAAGACACCAAAAAGGAAGAGGACGACCCGCAGATGCTGCGCCTTGTTGAGCCGCACGATCTGGTGAAGTTTGGTCTCATCCCGGAATTGGTGGGCCGACTGCCCATCGTGACGGTGCTTGATTCTCTGGACGAAGGTGCCTTGGTGCGTATTCTAAAAGAGCCGAAAAACTCACTTGTCAAGCAATACAAGGCCATGTTTGCAATGGACAATGTAGAGCTTGACATTGAGGATGACGCGCTGCACGAAATTGCCAAAAAAACCATTAAGCTGAAAAGCGGTGCACGTGGCCTGCGCAGCGTGGTGGAACAAACACTGATGGAAACCATGTACGAGGTCCCCAGTGACCCAACCATTATTAAAGTGGTGGTGGATGCGCAGGCGGTGACCAGCGGGAAACCGAAAATGGAATATGGCGCCGTGCGTAAGCGCTATAAAAACAGTGTTAATATGCTTTAAACCTAAAAAAATGGGCCGCCGGTATTACCGGCAGCCCATTTTTTTAGTGGTATTGTAAAACGCTTGTTGCGATGCTGTATAATCCTTGTAGGCGGGATACAGGGGTCTGTACAGCAACAGGGCTTTTTTGTATAATAAAGACAATACAAAAAACGATGGTCTCGCCAGGCCAAAAACGAAAGAGGTGCAGTGTGCTGAAAAAGACAAACAAATTATACAATGTCATTTTCCCCATCTGGATTATTTGGATTTTCCCGTTGACATGGCTTATTATTCTGCCCGCCAACTTTATCATTGACCTTTTGGTCGTTACCCTTACGTTAAAAGTGCTGAAAATAAAGCATATTTGGATAACGGCGAAGCCTGTTATTTTAAAAGTGTGGCTGTTTGGCTTTTTGTCAGACATCATCGGTACGGCTGGTATGCTGGCAGCTGGGTTGCTTGACGAGCGCGTGCTGGGGCAGGCGGTCGGCGACTGGTGGTACCAAAACATAGGTTTCCCTGTAAACTATAACCCGTTTCAAAGCATTTACGGCTTTTTGTGGGTCACCCTTTGCGTTGTACTTGCCGCTGCTATGATTTATTTGTTTAACCTGAAATTCAGCTTTAAAAAAGCACCAATCACTGACCGGCAAAAACGACAGCTTTCTTTTTCGCTTGCTGTTTTTACCGCACCGTATTTATTTTATTTGCCGACAATGTTGTTTGTTCGCTGATTGTGCCACAAAGGCAAAACAAAGCAGGGAGAGATTATGCAGCAAAAAATGGTTTTTATTGATATCGACGGTACGACAATGGACGAACAGGGGCGGGTTTCGCAGAGGACAATTAATACGATCCGGCGCTTAAAAGAAAACGGCATCCCGGTCGTCGTCAACACGGGGCGCATTTTAGCCGAAGTGCAGGATATTTTACAGGTAATGGGGCTTCATTTGCCGGTGATTGGGGCAAACGGGGGGTATTATACCGACGATTTGGGGCAAGAAATCGTGTACACCAGCCGCATGCCCGCTGACCAATGCCTTCGCATCATTGAACTATGCAAAAAATATAAGGTGCTGCCATGTTTTTCTACGCCGATGCATTTTCACCCCCAAAAGCCTTTTTTGGAAATTGTCTCTCAAAAAATGCCCGGCTGGCAGGAACATGCGCAACGCGCACATGTAGAAACACCACAATGTATTGATGCCACAGAATGGCCGCGGTTTTTACAGCGTGAAACCGCTGTAAAGTGCAGTATTATTTTATTGGACAGCCCGCAGGTACCGCAATTAAAACGTGAGCTGGAAGATATGGGCACTTTAGAGCTGACAAGCGAAAGCCAAATGCTGATAGAGTATAATAATATCGGCACTACAAAGGGCAGCGGTATGCTGCATTACCTTGCCGCCCATGGGTTGCAAGCACAAAATGCGGTAGCGGTGGGGGATGGGGACAACGACCTGCCAATGCTGCGGCAGGCGGGCTTTTCTGTTGCCATGGGCAATGCCGACCTGCTGTTACAGCAGGCAGCAAACTATATTACCGGTACGGTTTGGCAGGACGGCCTTGCAATGGCATTGGAAAAATTTTTGTTGAATGCAGAATGCAAGACATGTTAAGTTAATTGGCTTTACATTATTTAGGCGCCGCAGTTTGCGCCTTTTAGCCTGTTGTGCTTATAATGTACAGTTGTAATATGGCTCTTTTGTGCATCAAAAACAGAAAGTCACAAAGTTTATGATACGGGGTACTGTTGACATAAAAATAGTTCACACAAGGCTTGACTTTTGCGCGCCCGCTATGTTAAAATAATCTTCGCGGCCATACAAGGGCTGCGCAATATGCGGAAGTGCTGGAATCGGCAGACAGGCACGTTTGAGGTGCGTGTGTCTATGACGTGTGGGTTCAAGTCCCATCTTCCGCACCATAAAATCCATGTGTTTGGTTTTAACCTGCACATGGATTTTTTATATTTCTCTGTAAGTGCATTACTTCGTCCAATAAGGTGAAATTATGGTGCTGGATTATACATGCACTGAAAGTGGCGAAGCTGGTTTGTTAATTGACCGATTTATATAAAAGGCCGGCTTGTTTGTTTTAAGCCAGCCTATTTCTTTTGGCGTTGTCTGTGGTAGAATAAACAAAAAGTATCAGGGCGGCGGTTTTATGAAAGTGGCGGCAATTCAATTGAATGCAGAGTTTGCAAATGTAGCTGCAAATTTGCAGCAGGCAGAAAAAGCAATCAGTGCGGCGGCGCGTCAGGGGGCAGAAATTGTTGTCTTGCCTGAATTCTTTACTTCGGCAATTGGGTTTGCGCCACAAATGCTTACAGTGGCCGCCCAGGATGTGCCGGTAACCGCGTGGATGACTGACATGGCGGCCCGCCACCGGTGTATGGTCGGCGGCTCTTACCTTATGTTTGACGGGGCACACGCCTATAACTTATTTACATTGGCTTTGCCCGGCGGGCAATTGTTTCAGCACAAAAAAGACCTGCCCACGCAGTTTGAAAATTGCTATTACACCAAAGGGGATACGGTATCTATTCTGCCTACCCCAATCGGCCCGGTGGGGGTGGCGCTATGCTGGGAAATGATACGGTATGATACTGTGAAGAGGCTAAAAGGCAAAGTGCAGTTTGTTTTGGCCGGGTCCTGCTGGTGGGACTTACCGGTAAACGCCCCGGCAGAGCGGATGCCGCTGCGGCAATATAACCAAAGCCTTGCGCTGAATACCCCCGTCACTTTTGCAAAGCTGGTGGGTGTGCCGGTTATCCACGCAAGCCACTGCGGCAGAGTGACAGTATTTCGTTTCCCTGCCGGGGATGTGCCGCAGACAAGGCAGCTTGTGGGGGCAGCGCAGGTTGTTGACGGCGATGGTACTGTACTTGCGCGCAGCGGGTTTGAGCAGGGCGACAGCATAGTGAACGCAGAAATTACGCCTGCCGCGTTGCAGCAAGACAATACAGGCGAATACCTGCCAGAGCAATACTGGATCCCTGACCTGCCGCCGTCTTACCTTAACGCGTGGCAAACCTTAAATGCACAGGGGCAGGTTTATTACGAAACCACGGCCCGCCCGTATTATAAAGCGCATTACACAGGATAACCGTATTATTTTAAAATGGAGGCAGCAATGGGACACGCAGCATATGAGGCACTTATGATTGTAGACATGCAAACCGCTTTGGTGGCCGGGCACCCCTGGCACGAAACACAGGTCGTACAAAATATCCGCGCTTTACTGCAAAGCTGCCGCAGGGCAGGCATCCCGGTTATTTATGTCCGGCACGATGGCGGCAAAGGTGACGAGCTGGAGCGCGGGACCGACGGGTGGCAAATTGACACGTCGTTTGCCCCTCAGCCGGGTGAAGTGATTTTTGACAAACAGTACAACAGTGCTTTTTTAGGTACAGGGCTTGCTGTACACCTTAAAAAAGCGGATATCAGCCACTTTATTTTGTGCGGAATGCAGACAGAGTATTGTATTGATGCCACCTGTAAGGCGGCACAGAGCATGGATTTGCGGTGACGATTGCGCAAGACACAACCACCACTTTTGACAATGATTACTTAACAGCGGGGCAATGCTGCCGCTATTTTGAAGAAAAGATATGGAACCACCGTTATGCTGACGTTTTGCCGCTTGAAAAGGTGCTTGCCACAGTAAATCAATTGTAACATGGGTGCCGGCGTCGCTTGTGCTACGATGCGTAGCATAAAATAAGCAAAAAGAAACGGCTGGTTGCTGGAAACCGGCCGGTGTTGCGGCATAAGATTGACCCATACGGGCTGGTAACAAATTATGCCCATTGGAGGCTGACATGAGCGTTGGTAAAAGAATTAAAGAGCTGCGAAAAAAAGCAGGGTATTCACAAGAAGAACTGGCAGAAAAACTGTGTGTTTCCCGCCAGGCAATCACGAAATGGGAAACAGACGGCGGGCTGCCCGACATTCTTAATCTGCAGGCGGTATCCAACCTGTTTCAGGTGAGCATCGACGGGCTGCTTGGGCAAAGCGAACCTGCCCCTGCTGCGCTGCAGTCTGCGAGCTGCGAGACCTCGGCCGCGGCAGTATATCAAAAACATTTTGAAATTCATGCGGGTGTTGCGGCACGGGTAATTGTACAAGGCACCAAAACAGCAGAATTTGCCGTACGCATTTCTTCTGTATCAGGCAAAGATATTACTGGGCTGGTGGGTGTGTCTCTGGACGGTACCGGCAAAGCACAAACACCGGATATTGTGGTAAAACGGCGGCATGGGTTTAGCGCCGCACAAGCGAGGGAAGACCTTGTTTTGACGGTTTCATTGCCGGCCGATTATGTGAAAGAGGTCGAGCTGCAGGCCGACGCGGGTGAGCTGTTGGTACAGTCACTGATTTGTGAGCAACTTGAATATGATGGGAAACTAAAAACCGCCAACATTGAAAATTTAAAGGGCAGTTTTATTTTGAATACCAACCATGAAGCACAGCTGGCTTTTCAGCCGTTGCCCAAACAGGTAGAAATCAACCAGCTGCGGTCTGCCTGCACCGTTACGGTACCGGCAGGCACTGTTTACCACTGCAAGAATAAGGGCCGCCGCTGTGAAATCAATGCACCCGGTGCTGTGCCGCAGGCCGAACCTGCTGATGCCACAATAGAGCTGAACGGTTTTGGCGCATGGTTGACGGTCAACGAAGAATAACACCCGCAAGCAGTTAGTGGGCAAAGCCCTGCAGAAAAAGATGCGGCAGGGCTTTTTTGTGTGTTATAATAAAGCAAGATTACGTCGGGGTGGGGTAACCGTATGAATATTGAGGCTTACAATATTGGCAACTATGTCGTCAACAACTATATTTTGCGAACCCCTCTTGGCATTATTGCAATCGATACTGGCTACCCGGGTGATGAAGCCCGCTTTTTACAGCGTTTTCAAAAGCGGTGGCCACTCAGTGAACTGAACTATATCTTTTTAACACACCACCACGATGACCATGCGGGTTTCCTTGGTGCTTTGATGGGGCGGTGCGATGCAAAGGTGATTTTGCACCCTGCTGCTTTGGCCCCGCTGCGCAGCGGCAAAAGCGAAGAACCCCCTGGGGCGGGATATTCATCCTGGCCGGCGTCGCTGTTCAGCAAATTTAAAAAGGAATTCACATTTCCCCCTGTGGATTTGGGTGACAGGGCGATTGTGTTAAAAGGCGAAGACGACCAACTGTTTGAACAGCTTGGCCTGCCGCTGCGCATTTTATATTTACCAGGGCACACTGCGGATTCGATTGGTTTGTTTTGTACCCAAAGCGGTGCTTTGTTTTGTGGGGATGCCGCCATGAATGCCGTTATCAGTGTGGCACGGCACACCATCTGGATTGAAGATCCCGTCAGCTTTGGGCAGTCTTGGGATAAAATGCTTGCTATGTTTCCCAATAAAATATACCCGTCACACGGCAGCCCGTTTTTGCCGCAAGACCTTGTAAAATACCGTCATTTTCTGGATCAGCGCAAACTGATCCCTCCCGCGAAATAAAGCAATAAACGGAGGAATAATTTATGCCAAAAGAAAAAGCCCCATGGCCAGAATGCTATTATCAGGAAAATGACGCAAAAAAGCGCCTTGCTTTGCTGGAAGAAGCAATCCAAGCAGGGGAAGGGGACGAAGCCGAAAACGTGCTTCGCAAAAAGCTTTGGGCGCTGCGTTACGGCCAGCAAGCAAAAAAGAACGGCCCTCTGCCAGACGGCTATGTCGGCCTTTGGGTCGCTTTAAACTATCACCGTCAAGATAGATCCTATTTTCAGCTGCGTGGTGCTGTGCGTGAAATTGAAGGTCGTCTGCGTGACCTTGGTATTAACAGCATGCAAGGCACCGAGCAGGAACAGCAGCTATTGCACCGTGAACTGGTGCATGCGGTTTCACTGTACCTTTCTACCTGTAACGAGGGCAGCTATAGCACACAGGTATTCGGCTTAATGAAAATGAAGCCGGAAAGCCTTGTGCAAAAAATTGCAGCTGAAATTTATGACGTTACCTGCGATTTACCGGCGCGGCTTGGCCTTGCCGAGCAATTGAAACCGCTGCGCAAAGCGGCGTTTGAAGCATTTTACGATACTTTCCCGGATCATGAGGAACTGCTGCAGGATACCATTGCGGGGGGCGGAGTGCAATGAACCGCACGGTAGTCGTAACCGGGGCATCCGGAGGAATAGGGCGTGCTGTTGCAGAATTGTTTGCGCGGCAGGGCTATAATGTTGTCATGGGATGCTGTCACAATGAAGCTGCCGCGCGGCAACAAAGCGAAGAATGGAACGCCGAGGGCCTGCAAACAGCCGTGTACCGTGCCGACGTTGCAGACCCGCTTCAGGCACAGGCATTGGTTGCACAGGCAATAGAGCTGTTTGGCCGCCTGGACGTACTGGTGAATAACGCCGGCATTTCCATCAGTGGCTTAATCACAGACCTTACCGCAGAGGATTGGCGCCACCTGATGGGGGTCAACCTTGACGGCAGCTTTTATTGCGCACAGGCTGCGGCAAAACAAATGCTGCGGCAAAAAAACGGCAGCATTATTCAAATATCCTCTATCTGGGGGGTCACAGGGGCTTCGTGTGAGGTTGCGTATTCGGCCTCTAAAGCGGGGGTCATTGGCCTTACTAAGGCGCTTGCAAAAGAGCTGGGCCCAAGTGGGATACGTGTCAACTGTATTGCGCCGGGTGTGATTGACACCCCCATGAATGCCGCTTATACGCCGGACGTATTACAGCAGCTGGCAGAAGAAACCCCGTTGGGGCGCATTGGCACCCCGCTGGAAGTTGCACAGGCGGCGCTGTTTTTGGCCGGCCCAAGTGCCTCGTTTATCACCGGGCAAATATTGGGGGTTAATGGTGGCTTTTTGATTTAACAGAATTCTGTTGTTGCTTTTTACCCGCCAGTTTACTATAATGAAGCTGTGAAGTGCAAAAGTGAAAAGGGGCTGAGTCTAATGTCTGCCAGAGATATTCTGCACAGTCCGGAAACAGAGCGGTTGTTTCGTGCCGTTTTGTCGCTGGAGAACGAAGAAGAATGTGCGGCTTTTTTTGAAGACCTGTGCACCATTAAAGAATTACGGGATATGGCACAGCGCCTTAAGGCGGCGCAGATGCTACTATCCGGCTTTACTTACGACCAGATTCAAAAAGAAGTCGAAATCAGTACCGCGACCATTAGCCGTGTGAACCGCTGTATTCAGTATGGGCCCGGCGGGTACGAGCATCAGCTTGAAAAAATTGATGAGCTGGACAAAGAGCAAGAATAAGTACTGCAAACTCCCTGCCACATAAAACTGGGGCAGGGAGTTTTAATACTCTGCAAAATTCAGTGAAAGCATTGAAGTTTTTGAGTATATGTGTAACCTTGATGTGACTTTTGCTAAAAGCATAAAAATATCAAAAATTTCGGCAAGATTGCTTGACACTTAACCGGTTTTGTTGTAAAATAAATTTCGTCGCCTCGGGTCAGTCAAACAAACCCAAGACAAAAGATTTGCGGCTTTAGCTCATCTGGTAGAGCGCCACCTTGCCAAGGTGGAGGTAGCGAGTTCGAGCCTCGTAAGCCGCTCCATTGCCGGTAAGGTCGGCAAGCTCTAAATATCCCGGTTGACTTGCACCGTCAATTGTGATAGTGTACTTAATGGGTGCGGGAGCATAGCTCAGCTGGGAGAGCACCTGCCTTACAAGCAGGGGGTCACAGGTTCGAGCCCTGTTGTTCCCACCAGAGTTGGCCCGGTAGTTCAGTTGGTTAGAACGCTAGCCTGTCACGCTAGAGGTCGTGAGTTCGAGCCTCATCCGGGTCGCCATTTGCCTCTGTAGCTCAGTCGGTAGAGCAGGGGACTGAAAATCCCCGTGTCGGTGGTTCGATTCCGCCCGGAGGCACCAAAAAGAGATCAGCGGTAACTTTACCGCTGATTTTTTTTGCCTTAAAGCAACTTTGCAACAAGTGTGTGTTTGCGCGCGACGCCCTTGCTGGCATAAGTTGTATGCTATCTGTTTGCAGTGTTGGCACCGGCGCTAGGCTTGTTGCGCAGGCCGTAAATACATGGTATAATAACCCTGTATTTACGCAATGCCATGTTGTGTTTAGCCGGTTTGTATTTGCCCCGGCTGTCATATAAAAGGAGTGATCTTTGTGGAAATTAAAAATTCCGATATGGTTGGCGGCAGCCTTCAGATCTCAGTAGAAGTGATTGCAAAAATCACTCGCCTTGCCGCGCAGGAGACAGAAGGGGTGCGCGCGGTATCGAGTGGAAACTCACCGGTAAGGGGTATCTTTGCAAAAATGAACCTTCAAGAAAAACCGGTTGATGTTGAACTGACAGAAGAGGTTGCCGAAATTACGGTCAGCATTTTAGTGCAGTACGGTTACCGTATCCCCGCTGTCAGCGAAGCGCTGCAAAAGAACGTAAAAGCGGCTGTGCAAAACATGACCGGCATCACAGTATCCAAGGTCAATGTAATTGTTGCCGGTGTTTCGGTCACTCAGTCCGCACCGGAAGCAGAAGCCTGATTTTTGCAACATTCAATAGCCGCCCTGCGGCTATTTTTCGTGTTCTGTTTTATTTGTTTCGCCGCACAGCGAAGTGTTGTACATTGAATTTAGAGTAAAGAGGTTATTCCATGAAAAGACGTACCGCCCGGGAAAATGCATTTGTCGCCGCCTTTCAAGAGTCCTTTCAGCCGGGCAGCATGCAGGAGATTATCGACACCTCCCGTATTGAAAATGAGCAGGAGGTCGATGAATTCGGCGAAAAGCTGCTCACCGGCTTTGTGCTGCACCGTGAAGAGGCCGATCAGCTGATTGAGCCCAAGCTGAAAAATTGGAAAATGAACCGCATCCCCCGTGTGTGCCTTGTCGCGCTGGAGCTGGCTGTCACTGAAATGTTTTTTGGCGATGAAGAGGATATGGACAGTGTCGTAATCAACGAGGCGGTCGAACTGGTGAAAAAGTTCGGCGGCGAAGACGATTATCAGTTTGTCAACGGTGTCTTGGGTTCTCTTGCGCGCGAACGCGCCGGGTTGCTGCCTGAAGAGGAGCTGGAAAGTGTCCCGTTGGCCGCCACTGAAGAAGATGCCGCGGAGAATCAGGAAAGTGAGCCGACCGATGCGCCGGAGGGCGAGCCGGAAAGCGATTCCACATGCTGACGTTGGGGCTCGACACCAGCAATTATGCAACCTCTCTTGCTGTGTACGACACGGTCACGGCGCGATTTCCGGTGATGCAAAAACAGTTTTTGCCTGTCAAACCAGGCCAGCTTGGCCTGCGCCAAAGCGATGCAGTATTTCACCACACAACAGCGCTGCCGCTGCTGATGGAACAACTTTCTGAACAGGTCAATTTAAAGGAGCTTTCTGCTGTCGGTGTTTCGGTGAAACCCCGCCCGGCGGAAGGCTCCTATATGCCTTGTTTTCTTGCAGGGCGCGGCGTTGCCGTTGCACTGCATGTGGCGCTTGGTATCCCTCTTTATGAGACGACCCACCAGCAGGGCCATATTGCCGCGGCACTTTATGCGGCCGGCGGTGATTTATACGGCAGCAGGGTACTCGTTTTTCATATTTCTGGCGGCACTACCGACCTTTTGCTGGTCAATCAATTACAGGTAGAAAAAACGGTTGGTTCTTCGCAGGATTTGTATGCAGGGCAAGCAGTTGACCGGCTTGGCGTGTTGTTGGGGTTTGGGTTCCCTGCAGGGGAGGCAGTCAGCGCGCTTGCCGCGACCTGCGGCGAGCCCGTTACCCCAAAAGTCAGCGTAAAGGGTGCTGATTGCAGCCTTTCCGGGCTGCAAAACCAGTGTGAGGCGTTGCTAAGGCAAGGTAAAACGCCCGCTTATACGGCAAAGTATTGCCTTTTATGCGTGGCCGAAACTGTGGTGCGCATGTTGCAATTTGCACAGTCTCAATACCCCGGCGTGCCCTGCGTGTGCGCCGGTGGGGTGATGAGCAGTGATTTAATTCAAAATTATGTCACGGTCAAATTGCCCGGCGTGCGGTTTGTGCCCGGCAAATTTTCTTCAGATAATGCGGCGGGCGTTGCATTACTTGCCGCATTGGGAGGCTGCAATGGCTGAAATTATTTCGGTAACTGCGCTCAACCGCTATGTGCGCTCACTGCTGGAAAGTGATGCAGTATTGTCTGGCCTTGCGCTGCGCGGTGAAGTGCAAAACTTTGTGCACCACCGCAGCGGGCATTTTTATTTTTCACTCAAGGATGAAAACTGCTCGGTAAAAGCCGTGATGTTTCGCGGCAATGCGTCAAAGCTTTCGTTTGAGCCGCAAAACGGCATGCGTGTTATTGTGCGGGGTAAGGTCACCTTGTACGAGCGGGACGGTGCTTTTCAGATTTATGTGGATACCTTGTTCCCAGACGGCCAAGGCGCGGCCCAGCTTGCGTTTGAGCAATTAAAAGCAAAGTTGGAAGCGGAGGGCCTGTTTTCGCCAGAGCGAAAGCGGCCGCTGCCGACCTTTCCAAGGAGGGTTGGGCTTGTCACCTCTAAAAGCGGGGCGGCATTGCAGGACATTTTGTCCGTTGCACAGCGCCGCTGGCCCGCAGCCGAATTTTTACTTAGCCATGCCGGGGTACAGGGTAAAGAGGCGGAGGACGAGCTGGTGGCCGCCTTGCAGCTACTGGAACAGAGTCGCCTTGTTGATGTCATCATCATCGCCCGCGGCGGTGGCTCGCGTGAAGATTTGTGGGTGTTTAACGGGGAAAAGCTGGCGCGGGCCGTTTGCCGCAGCAGCGTGCCGGTGGTCAGCGCGGTGGGCCATGAAGTAGATTATACAATCCTTGATTTTGTTGCCGATTTGCGCGCCGCAACCCCCACTGCCGCAGCTGAACTGGTGCTGCCGGACCAAGACGCGGTAAAGTTCGCGCTGCGCGGCACGGCGCAAAAAACGCAAAGCCTTATGTTGCAGCGGCTGCGAATGTGTTATAATGAATATAATGCGATTTTATACAATATTACGCGCACGGGTCTGCAGCGGCGGCTGGATGCCGCTGCAGCAAACCTGCAGCAGCTGAAAGGGGCCTGCACCGCACACATTGGCCATAAGCTGCAAACCAAAGAAATGCAGCTTGCGCAGGCAGCAGCGCTAACGGATTCCCTTAGCCCTTACCACACAATGGCGCGCGGTTATTGCGTGGCGTTAAAACAGGGGCATACTGTAAAACAACCAAAAGATTTGGCTGCCGGGGATAAATTGAACCTCGTATTTCGTACCTTCAACGCCGAGTGCAAGGTAACACAGGTCACAGGGGGGAGCGCCACCGATGAAAAAGAAACAAAGCTTTGAAGAAATGCTTGAAGAGCTGGGCCAAACCGTAGACCAGCTTTCAGATGAAGAGACCCCGCTTGAAGACGCGCTGAACTTATATGCGGGTGCCGCAGAAAAAATTGCCGCGTGCTCGGCTGTATTGCAAAATGCCAAGGTGCGCGTGGCGGAAATCACAAAAACGATGGCCCCACAAGAGGGGGTTGCAGAAGATGAAGTATGAGGACCAGTACAAACGCTACATGACGCTGCTGGAAAACCGTCTTATTGGCGAATGTGACCGTGTTTTTGCAGCAGATTCCGCTGTAGGGCAGGCAGCGCGGTACAGCCTGCTCGGCGGCGGCAAACGGGTGCGCGGCGTATTGACACTTGCCTTTTGTGAGATGCTGGGCGGCGACCTGAAAGCGGCTGCCGGGTTTGGTGCCGCAGTAGAAATGCTGCACTGTTACTCTTTAATTCACGATGATTTACCCTGTATGGATAATGCGGATATGCGCAGGGGCAAACAGTCTTGTCATAAAAAATTTGGCGAATCCACCGCGCTTTTGGCCGGTGACGCACTATTAACTGCTGCGTTTGACGTGCTTTGCGCCGTTGAATTGCAGCCTGTACAACAGGTGAAAGCCGTAAGCTGCCTTGCGGGGGCGGCTGGTGGCGAGGGTATGGTGTTTGGGCAGGAGCTTGACCTTGCGTTTGAGGGGAAACAGCCGACTGAAAACGAACTGACACGGCTGCACTCCTATAAAACCGGCGCGCTGATCCGTGCGGCCGGGATGCTGGGGGTTCTTGCATCGGTGGATACCCCAAGGGATGAACAGGAATGTGAAGCCTATACCCGTACTATTGGGCTGGTATTTCAAATTGTGGATGATGTGCTGGACATGGTGGGCACAACGCAACAGCTTGGCAAACCGGCGGGTGAAGATGCCCTTGCCGGTAAAGTGACTTTCGCTACACTAAAGGGGCCAGAAGCCGCAATGCAGCAGGCACAGCGGTTGACACAGGAAGCTTGCGAGCGGCTTTCCCTTGTTTATGGGGAAAGAGCAGATTTTCTGGTTCAGCTTGCAACCTTGCTTGTTGCAAGAAGCAGCTGATGGTGGTGTGAGGGGGAAGAAGGATGGAGAGAATTACAAGGTTTCTGACCTGCAATTATATTTTGTATGTGGCATTGCTTTCGTGGCTTGCCGCGCAGATCTGCAAAACAATTATTGATTTTATTATGGCCGGAAAAGTGAATTTTGAACGGTTGTTTGGGGCCGGGGGCATGCCCAGTGCACATTCTGCGCTGGTTTGCTCCATGACCATCGCGACTGTGCGCAAATTTGGCGTTTCATCCCCGTTTTTTGCTTTTTCCTTTATTTTGGCAGCGATTGTAATGTATGATGCAATGGGGGTAAGGCGTGCTGCCGGTGAGCAGGCAAAAGTGCTGAACCGCCTTGTAGACGACTGGATGGATGAAGATGACGAGGGGTTTAACCGCCTGCGCGAAAAAGGCAAGCGGTTAAAAGAAAAGGTGGGGCATACCCCGCTTGAAGTACTTAGCGGTGCTTTACTTGGCATTTTAATTGCCATGGTTTTCCCGGTTACATGACAGGAGTTGGAAAGAGAATGTCGGATTTTCTGGATAAGATCATATCCGGACAGATAGAGCTAAAAGAAGTCCCCGAGGATCAGCTGGATACCTTGTGCGCAGAAATTCGCACTTTTTTGGTAGAGCATGTATCTAAAACAGGGGGGCACCTTTCTTCTAACCTTGGCACGGTAGAGCTTACGGTTGCACTGCACAGGGTGTTTTGCACGCCAATTGACGAATTGGTGTTTGACGTGGGGCACCAGTGCTATACGCATAAAATATTAACGGGCCGCGCACCATTTTTTGGCTCTTTGCGGCAGGCGGGCGGCCTTTCCGGCTTCCCAAACCGCGAAGAAAGCGTACACGATGCCTTTATTGCGGGCCATGGCAATACCGCCCTGTCTGCCGCAATTGGCATTGCCCGGGCGAAAAAGCTGAAAAAAGAACCCGGCACCGTAATTGCCATTATTGGCGATGGTGCTTTTACCGGCGGCATGGTGTATGAGGGCATGAACAACATTGATACGCTGGATAACCTCGTTGTAATTCTAAACGACAACAAAATGTCAATTTCCAAAAATGTGGGTGCCGTTTCACGCTATTTGACGAACCTGCGTACCAGCCCGTCTTACCACAACGCCAAACAGCGCACTGAAAGCGTTTTGGATAAAACCCCGGTCATTGGCAAATACATTAAAGAAGCCATTGTGTTTTCAAAATCTGCGTTGCGGCGCAGTATTTATAATTCTACTTTTTTTGAGCAGATGGGGTTTCAATACCTTGGCCCGCTGGATGGTCATAATATGGATGACCTTCTTGCGGCACTATCCAGCAGTAAAGACTATGAATGTCCGGTGTTCATCCATGCTGTCACTGTGAAAGGCAAGGGCTTTACGCCGGCAGAGCAAAACCCCGGGGCGTTTCACGGGGTAGGGGCTTTTGATACCCACAACGTGCCAGACCCGGACGGGCAGATGAGTGATTCATTCTCTGAGGTGATGGGTCTCACCCTTGCGGAATGCGCGCTGCAAGATAGCCGTATTTGCGGGGTGACTGCCGCAATGAAGTATGCCACCGGGCTGCACTACCTTGCAAAGCAATCGCGTTCGCATTTTTTTGATGTGGGTATGGCAGAACAACATTCCATCACCTTTGCCGCAGGGCTTGCTGTTAAAGGCATGCGGCCGGTGGTTGCCTTGTACTCTACCTTCTTACAGCGCGGGTACGACCAATTTATCCATGACGTGAACCTTCAGAATGCCGATGTTTTGTTTGCGATTGACCGTGCGGGGCTGGTGCCGGGGGATGGCGAAACCCATCAGGGCATTTATGATGTGGGCTTTTTCAGCCAATTTGAAATGCTGCCGCTTTATGCGCCCTGCAATTATAACGAGCTGCGATATTGGATGCGGGAGCTTTTAAATGAAAAGTCTGTCGGTCCGCGGGCCATTCGTTATGCGCGTGGTGCCGAAAGTAAATCTCTTTCCAATATCGCTTGCAGCGGGCAGCCGTTTGACTGTCTTTCGGTTACGAAGGGCGCTAAAACAGCCCTTGTCACATACGGCGCCATGACCGAAGAGCTGCTTACCGCCGCACAGTTATTGCAGCAGCAAAAGCTGGCGGTGGATGTTTATAAAGTGGTGCGACTTAACCCCATACCCCAAACACTGGTACAGCAGTTGTTGCAATACGAGCGCGTATTTGTGGCAGAGGACGCGGTAGAGGTAAGTTCGTTTGGTGCCCACCTTGGCCTTGCATTGCAAAAACAGCGTTACAAGGGGCAATTTGCTTACCGCGGCGTGCCCACCACGAAGATAGATCATGCAACGGTGAACGACCTTCGCCGTGCGCTTGCGCTGGACGGCGCGGCGCTTGCAGAATGGATTAAAGGGTGATGGAATATTGGGTACCAGACTGGATATTTATCTGACAGAACACAACCTCGTGCCCAGCCGCGAGCGTGCCAAGGCGTTGATTATGGCCGGTATCGTTTTTGTCGATGAGCAAAAGGCGGATAAGGCTGGCTTTTTAGTGCCGGATGGTGCCAATGTGGAAGTGCGCGGCCATGACCTGCAATATGTCAGCCGGGGCGGCCTAAAACTGGAAAAGGCGTTTCAAGAATTTCCGCTGGACTTAAACGGTAAAATTTGCATGGATATCGGTGCTTCTACCGGCGGGTTTACCGATTGCATGTTGCAAAATGGTGCGGTACGCGTATACTGCGTTGATGTGGGGTATGGGCAACTGGCATGGAAATTGCGCTGCGACGACCGGGTGGTCAATCTGGAAAGAACCAATATTCGCTATCTGACGCAGGATAAAGTACCCGACCGCATTGATTTTTTCAGCGTTGATGTCTCTTTTATCTCTTTGAGCCACATCTTTCCGGTTGCAGCCCAGTTGACGGCTGAAAACGCCACCGGGGTCTGCTTGGTAAAACCACAGTTTGAAGCAGGGCGCGAAAAAGTGGGCAAAAAAGGTGTTGTAAAAGAGGCAGAGACCCACCGCGAAGTAATTGCCAAAGCAATCGCCCTTGCAAAAGAAAACGGGTTTTGTCCCGCAGGGCTATCGTTTTCTCCTATCAAAGGGCCCGAGGGCAATATTGAATTTTTACTGTATGTGACCAAAGAGGCACAGCGAAGCGAAATTACGCCGCAGGATATCGACGACACGGTAAAGCGGGCACATACAGCACTTGCGGAGGCAGGCAAATGAAAGTATTGCTTTTTGTCAATTTTGCAAAACAGCGGGCGCAGGAGTGCGCGTTGCGTGCAAAGCAGATTTTGCTTTCTGCCGGGGCTGAATGTCAGGTGTTATCCTCTGGTGTACCGCAGGAAGCGATGGATGTTGCAACCCAGCAGGTTTTGGATGCGGCAATCAAACAGTGCGATGTTATTGTGACCATTGGCGGCGACGGTACTTTGCTGCATGCGGCGGGCCGGGCCGCCGTAATGGGCAAGCCTATTTTAGGTATTAACATCGGCAGGGTAGGGTTTCTTGCAACGGTAGAAGAAAACAACCTTGATTTACTTGTGAAACTGGTCAAAAACGAATATACTCTGGATAATCGCAGTATGCTTTGCACCAAGGTACAAGGCAGTACGGTCTACCAAAGCGATGCACTGAACGACATTGTCATCAGCAAAAGTGCGGGTGCAAACACCATACGTTTTGAAATTTATTGTGGTGATACGCTGGTAAACAGTTACCGCGGGGACGGTGTTATTTTTTCGACACCTACCGGCTCTACCGCGTATTCACTCTCTGCCGGCGGGCCGATATTGGATGCGCAGATTGACGGTATTCTGGTAACGCCCATTTGTGCCCACAGCCTTAATACCCCCCCCATGGTCTTTTCAGCCGGGCGCCGGCTGCGGGTAGCGACGTCTGAACACGGGGCCGGCGGGGCTTACTTGTCAACAGACGGCAAAGACTATGTACCCTTACAGGCAAAAGATTCTATTATGATTGGCCTTTCGCAAAAACGTCTTTCTCTCGTCAGCTTTTGCGATTCAGATCAATTCAGGGCAATTGACCAAAAATTAAAGGGGAGATGAGAATATGAAAAATCAGCGACATCAAAAACTGCTGGAACTGATCACAACGTATCCGATTGAACGCCAGGAGGACCTTTTGATCCGGTTGAAAGACGCCGGCTTTGAGGTTACACAGGCGACCGTCTCACGCGATATCCGCCAGCTGCGCCTTGTAAAAGCCGCTACGGGCGACGGGCACTACCGGTATACCACCCCCGCGGGTGATTCGCCCAGAGGTGACCGCCCCAGCCGGTTTGAAAATATTTTTGGTGAAAGCGTTGTCAGCATTGACACCGCAGGGCATATTGTTATGGTAAAATGCCACAGCGGTATGGCAAGCGCCGCATGTGAAGTTTTTGACCTTGTGAAGTGGGACGGTGTGATTGGTAGTCTTGCCGGGGAAAATACATTTATAATTTTAATGCGGGACGAAGATGCGGCGGGACACCTTGTAGAAGACCTGTCAAAGTATATGAAATAGAGGGCAGCTTATGCTGAACGAACTGAGTATTGAAAATGTTGCGGTCATTGAAAAGACCGACGTGCATTTTGGTCCCGGTTTAAATGTGCTGACCGGGGAAACCGGTGCCGGCAAATCTATTTTGATCGATTCCATCAATGCCATTTTGGGTAACCGCACCAGCCGTGACCTTGTGCGCAGCGGTGCGCAAAAAGCATCGGTATGGGCTACTTTCATCGATCTTTCCAGTGAGGTTTGTACGTTGTTGGCAAATGCCGGGTATGAGCCGGAAGAAGAGCTGTTGCTCAGCCGTGAAATAGGGCAAGATGGTAAAAGCAGCTGCCGCATTAACGGCAAACCGGCAACTGTGGGCATTTTGCGCGAGCTTGGCGAAGCGTTGATTACGATTCACGGCCAGCACGATAATCAAAGTCTGCTAAACCCCGCAAACCATTTGGGTATTTTGGATGAATACGCCCAAAATGATGCTTTGCTGGCACAGTACCGCGACGTATACCACACCTTGCGCGATGCACAAAAGCAAATGTCCGGCCTTGTGATGGATGAGGGCGAAAAACAGCGCAAGCTGGACCTTTTGCGGTATCAGACACAGGAGATTGAAGCGGCGGAGCTGCAGCAGGGCGAAGAAGAAGAGTTGGAAGCGCAACGCAGCAAAATCCACCATTCACAGCAGATCATCGACAGCCTTGGCGCCGCGTATGACGCTTTGCAGGGCGGTGATGACTATGAGGGCAGTATTGGCCTGTTGGGGCAGGCACACGGACAACTGGGGCAGATCAACGAGTTTTCCAGCGAGTTTGCAGCATTTTATGAGAAGCTGGGCGAGCTGTATTATGCCGGGCAAGACCTTGCCGGGGATTTAAAAACGGCGCTCGATGATTTTGACTTCGAGCCTGCAATGTTGGACGAAATTGAAGAGCGGTTAGACCTTTTGTATCAGCTGAAAAAGAAATATGGCCCAACAGTAGCCGATATTGAAGCCTACTATGAAAAAGCAATGCAAGAGCTGGAAACAATCGAATTTGCAGACCAAAAGCTGGAAGAGCTGCAGCAGCGCTGCAATGCACTGCAAGAAAAGGCAACGGCCTGCGCGGCACAGCTTACTGCAGCACGCAAAAAAGCGTTTGCCGCATTCAGCACCGCAATTATGCAGTCGCTGCACTTTTTAAATATGCCTAACATCCGGTTTAGCTTGGTGGCACAGCAGATAAAACTGGGGCCTGCCGGTGGCGATGCAATGGAGTTTTTTATCTCTACTAACCCGGGGGAAGAGCCCAAACCACTTGCTAAAATTGCATCCGGTGGCGAGCTTTCACGCATTATGCTTGCAATTAAAAGTGTGCTTGCAGAAAAGGACCATATCCCGACGGTTATTTATGATGAAATTGATGCCGGCGTTTCCGGCCTTGCAGCCGGCAGGGTAGGCAAAAAATTGCAAGAAACAGCAAACAGCGGGCACCAGGTCATCTGCATTACACATACTGCCCAAATTGCGGCTTATGCGCAGCAGCACCTGCTGATTGAAAAGTCAGTCACGGGTGAGCGCACTTACACTAAGGTGCGCCAGCTGGAGAAAGAAGAACGTGTGGCAGAACTGGCGCGTATTGTTTCGGGCGATAAAGTGACGGAGCTTTCCCTTGCAAACGCGCGGGAACTACTGGAACTTTCCGATGCCGGAACTTGACATTGTGCAGTAAAAAGGATATAGTATATTTTGCAAATGCAATGATAAGATTACAGTAGCTGTAAATCAGTGCTGCAGAGAGGCCCCGGCGGGTGAAAGGGGCTAGCGCGGTTTATATGTGAATTACCATCTTGGAGCAGCAGGCTGAACTTATAAGTAGGCTGTGCCGGGTGCGCCCGTTACCGCGCAGGTGTTCTGTTTGGAACACGCAAAGGCCCTTTTCGCGTGAGCGTGGGGCAAACAGAGGTGGTACCGCGTTCAAACGCCCTCTGCCATTTTGGCGGGGGTGTTTTTTTGTCCCCGTTTGCAGATTGCGAAAGGAGAACAGAAAATAATGGAGAATGTATTTGACCTTTTAAAAGCCCGTGGGCTTGTGGCACAAGCAACCGATGAGGACGCAATTCGCGAATTACTTGCAAAAGAAAAGGTGACCTTTTATATTGGGTTTGACGCAACGGCAGACAGCCTGCATGTCGGTCACTTTTTGCAAATGGTGGTCATGAAGCATCTGCAGGATGCCGGCCACCGCCCCATTGCGCTGCTTGGTACCGGCACGACCATGGTAGGCGACCCTACCGGTAAAACTGATATGCGCAAAATGCTGACCGTAGAACAGATTGACCACAATGCGCTGTGCTTCCAGCAGCAGATGTCCAAGTTTATTGATTTCAGCGACGGCAAGGCCTTGATGCTGCGCAACGGTGACTGGCTGCGCAACCTGAACTACATCGAGTTTTTGCGCAATGTCGGCGTCCACTTCTCTGTCAACAAAATGCTGGCGGCAGAATGCTTTAAAAGCCGCATGGAAAAAGGCCTGTCGTTTTTGGAATTCAACTACATGCTGATGCAGAGCTACGACTTTTTGCACCTGCATCAAAATTACGACTGTAAAATGCAGTTTGGCGGCAATGATCAGTGGGCCAATATCATCGGCGGGGTAGAGCTGGTGCGCAAGGTCACCGGCAACGAGGTGTTTGGCCTTACCTTTACGCTGCTCACCACGAAAGATGGCCGCAAAATGGGTAAGACAGAGGGCGGTGCCGTCTGGCTTGACCCCAATAAAACTTCCCCGTACGACTTCTTCCAGTACTGGCGCAACATCGATGATCAGGACGTGACCAACTGCCTGAAGCTGCTGACCAGTATCCCGCTGGACGAAATCGACGCAATTGACGTGACAAGTGGTTCGGCTATCAATGCGGCAAAAGAACGCCTTGCTTTTGAGCTGACAAAAACCGTGCACAGCGAAGCGGAGGCACAAAAAGCGCTTGATACTGCCCGGCAGCTGTTCTCTGGTGCTGCGGACCATGAGCATATGCCGTCTACACAGCTTGACGTACAGCTGGTGCAGGATGGCGTGGTTGCCATTTTAGATATTTTGGTGGCCGCACAGCTTTGCGCTTCAAAAGGGGAGGGCAGACGACTTGTGCAGCAGGGCGGCATTGTGCTGGATGGTGAAAAGGTAACGGACCCGCTGCTGACTATTTCTGCCGAAAAGCTGCAACAGGGTGTTGTTGTGCGCAAAGGTAAAAAGATTTACCAAAAGGTTATTTTAGCTTAAACTAGACAACAGGGTTTTACTCCACAAGGGTTATTCTCTAAATAAACCAATAAAACGAAAGCACTTGTAAAGTGCTTTCGTTTTTTGCGTCTGCTATTTTTACTTTCATCAAATATCCCTACTGCGATACAGCAAATTGCTGTCCCTCAACCGCATGTGGGTATGTGGGAGGGTACTTAGTTTCCGGCCATAGCCATAGGCACTAAAATACTCATAATTTGGTCCCATAGACCTACTTTTACCCAATTGTGGAAACGCCCATACACACTCTGCCACGGCCCGAACTTTACCGGTAGCTCGCGCCATGTGACACCGGTTGTATACCGGTACAACATGGCATTCAGCATCAACCGGTTATCCTTCGCAGGCCTGCCCCCGCGTGCGCTTTGCTCCGGGGGCAGAAGTGGCTTCACTTTTTCCCATTGCTCTAAGGTCAACTCCGTCATTTTTCTCCCTCTTTTCTTATTTTTCCTTTTTCACTCATCGTTTGGGTCGGCCAGGTCACCCTCTGTTTCGGGCTGTCCGACGCCCTCGTCGGCCGAAAGATGAAATTTAGAGACTTCCACATTTAAGGTTTGTGCCTGCGCTGCCAGCTCTTCGCTGGAAGCAGAACTTTCTTCTGCCGTGGCGGCATTTGTCTGCACCACATCCGATACTTGTGAGAGCCCCTTCATAATCTGGTCGATTGCTTCGGCCTGGTTTGAGGATGCCTGCTCTACCAGTACAATTGCGTTATTGACCTGTTCGGCCTGCCGCGAAATTTCTTCCAGCGTTTTTACCGTATTTGCAACCAGTGCGTCGCCTTCCACTACAGTTACGGTTGATTGTTCGATTAGTGCGGCAGTTTGGCTTGCGGCATCTGCAGATTTGGCAGCAAGCATACGAACCTCGTCTGCAACCACAGCAAAACCTTTGCCGGCAGCACCCGCACGGGCAGCCTCAATGGCGGCATTGAGGGCCAGAATATTGGTTTGAAACGCAATATCTTCAATTACTTTTGTAATGTTGGATATTTTTTCAGAGGAGGTTCTAATTTCGTGCATCGCGCCGGTCAGCTGCTTCATCTGTTCATTGCCCTGGCGTACCCCTGTGGTAGTTTGTGCCACATAAGTCGAAGCTTGCCTTACATTTTCGGCGTTTTCACCCGCCTGTTTTGCCACGGTAGTAACCGACGCGCTCAGTTCCTCCACTGAGGCCGCTTGCTCGGTTGCGCCGGCAGAAAGCGCCTGTGATGCGGCAGCAACCTGCTCTGCGCCCGCGTTCACCTGGTTTGCCGCATTGCTGATCAGGGTCATGGTTTCGTTTAGCTGAAAAGCAATGGCGGTCAGCGAGTTTTGAATATTCAGAAATTCACCGGGGTAGATCACGTCGCTTGCAACCGAAAGGTTGCCGCCGGACAATTCAGACAAGAAATAAGAAATATCCGAAATGATGTTTCTGAATTTTTCAACCATCTGGTTTATTTTAATCGAGATTCGACCAATTTCATCCTGCCTCTGCACCACAAGGTTGACATCCAAATCGCCATCCGACATTTTATCGATTGCCCGCACAACATTGTCGATAGGTTTTGTAATGCGGTTTGCAATGCGAAGTACTGCAAAAATTGAAATTAAAATAGCAGCCAACCCCAACACAACCGTGCTGATTACTGCGGTCTGTACCTCTGACATAAATTCTGACTGCAACGCGGTTACGTTTACCGACCAACCATTCGTGTTTTCAATGGGGTTATAAGAACCAAACTTGCGGTCACCCTTCCAGGTGTAAAAGCCAAACCCGGTTTCACCATTGGTCATTTTTGTTTCAAGTGCGGCAACTTCGCCATATGTTTTGGGGTCATTTTTTACGTCTTCAAGGTTGTTTTGCTGTTTTTGCACAAGCGAAAAATCGCTGTGCGCAACCTTGGCTCCATCTTTATTTAAAATGTAAGTGCTGCCGGTGTCGCCAATTTTTACATCTGCAATAATTTCCCCCAAAATAGCATAGGGGAAACGAATCATCACCACTGAATTATCATAGGGGTAAGCATAATCAAAAAAAACATCATCGCCCACAAAAATAGGGTCGGACAAAAAGGCGCTGCCGTTTTTCACCTGCTGATAAGTAGTGTCTTGTAAATAACTCGTAGAATCAATCACCGAATTACCAGTAGCATCAATAATATCAATTTTTGTCAGGTTATATTTTGAACACTCTTTCTGTAAATACGACTTGAGACTAATCGTAGAAACCCCGGCACTGTTTTTGTAAAGCGCCGCAGATTCTGCTAAAATAGAATAAGTATTTATTTTTTGCGTAATTTTATCGGCAACAAGGGAAGAAGTCTCTTTTAAACTTTTTGTAAGAGATTCTTTTGTTGAGTCATAAGTAAAATACACTGCACTGGCAGACAATACTAAAACGATTCCCAAAATACAGACCAAAGTAAACGCAACCAATTCTTTTTTAATACTTTTTTTCGTTCACTAGGTGCATTTTTTTCTTTTAACCGTTTCAACTTTTTCATTCTCCTCCTCCACAACTTTCATCATGCTAGGGTGACTTTTCGAATTCTTAAAATAAACTACTCGCTGAAAAAAAGCCTTTTGTGCCGCGTTTATACTAGAATAAGAGGGTTTCAAAACAAATTTTGAAAAATAAAAATATTCACTCTTATTCGTAGTTTACTTAAAACTATGACTTTTTATTGTGGATGCCTGCAATTACTTGGTTATTCCAAATTCAGACGGTAAAAATGACGGCGAATGAAATGATGCTTTTATTTTGCATATCAGCAGAATTTCAATTGTTTTTTATAATTAAGAGATTCGACCGGTAATCATATGTCATATCTTTAAATATTTTTGCAGTTTTATATTCATTTTTTGATTGTTGATTGACGCTTTATCTGACGGCGAAAAAATCTAAACTACCAAGTATTTAAACTGTAAAGCTTCATTTCTTCAATTAAAGTCTGTTTTTTGACATTTTTACAATAAAAATGTCACATAAAATATAAAAATTCAAAACATTTGACAATCAAATTATACTTATATATAATACAATATGTCGAAACTTGGAAAAAAAGGGGGTCATAGTTTTAAGTAAACCATGGCCAATTTTTAAACGCTTGTTTCATTTTATAAAATAAAAGCCTGCATGTTGTCAGCTGTGAAAAGCGACAATATGCAGGCTTTTTTATCATATACCATTATAAAAATTCTTGAGGTATCGTTTCTTTTACAACGTTTTCAATGTAATCGTAATCGAAATTAGGGTACTCGGTACGCACACCATGCTGATTTGCAAGCTCAGCGGTGTAATCTTTCAAAAAGTAGACGGCGACATCGCTGTGATTGCGGCCATAATGCGTTACAGTAGGGTTAAAATGTACATTTTCAATTTTAGTTTCCTGGTCACCCTGCTTTGTAAAAGTACAGCTTAAAACAGCACCAATCATTTCATCCGGGCGACTTTGGGCAGAAACAAAATTACCCAAAGAATATGCGACCAGTGCAGGGGAACGGCCCTCTCGTTCCAACCACTGTGCCCCTTGTAGCACATGGGGGTGGGTACCAATAATTAAGTCTGCCCCCCAGTCTGCCATCTGCTGTGCAAGCGTACGCTGCTCATCTGTTGGCGTATGACTGTCCTCATTGCCCCAATGTACACTTACCAGCACAACGTCTGCAAGAGCACGGGCTTCTTTAATCTGCCGTTCTATGGTTGCCGTATCCGAGGTGTAAATCACATGTGCAACGGCATTTTGTGGGGTTGGCAGCCCATTTGTGTACTGTGTGTAAGCAAGGCAGGCAAAGCGCAGACCATTTTTTTCGTAAATTGGTATATCGTCTTCTTTGCCGTTTTCTACAAGGCCGAATGTCAGCACATCTGCCGGCATTGCAGCCCAAAAACGTTTGGTTGCCTCAATACCGCTTGCACCAAGGTCGTAGCTGTGGTTATTCGACATCCCAATCAAGCGAAAACCCATATCGTAAATTGTTTTACCCACGGCACCCGGGCTGCTAAACAGGGGGTAACTGCTTGGGGCTATTTCGTCGTTGACATTGGTTTCCTGGTTGATGAAATTCAGGTCCTGCTGGCTGTAAAAAGCAGCCACATGCTCGTACAATGGGGCAAAATTGTAACTGCCATCGGTGGTTCTTTGCTGCGCCTGCATATAAAGTTGGCCGTGAATTAAATTATCGCCAGTCGCAGAAAATCGTACGGTAGAAACAGGCACAGCCGTTGGGGACGGGGTAGGGGTTGCTGTAGGTGTGGCAGTTGGTTGCGCCACCGCAGGGGCCTTGATCATGCTGCAACTGCAAAGCAGGGCAAGGCCGACAAAAACCAATGCAAAATGTCTCAACTTCATAAGGGTGAAGATGCTCCTTTCGTTCCGGGGGCAATTTAAGTATTTGCATGTAACTGCTTATTGTATTTATTATAAAATACTAAAAATATAATGTCACTCTATTTTTGTCGCAGGATAGGGCAAAATGAGTCGAATGCTTGAATTAAAGGGCAAAATCACCTATAATAAAATGGTTCGTGCAATGTCGCACAGGCCCGCCTTTGTTTCATAATAGAATGGGGGATAAACCTTATTCTGCATTCAAACACAGCCTGCACGCCTAAATTGCCACAAAAGGACAGGAAGGGTCTTACTAAATGGAAAAAAGCGATTTTTACTATAAATTACCGCAGGAGCAGATTGCACAGGAGCCAGCCGAGCCGCGGGATTCTGCGCGGTTAATGTGCCTTGGGCGAACTACCGGCGCAATTGACCACCATATTTTTTATGAACTGCCAGACTTATTGCAGCCGGGTGATTTGCTGGTTGTTAATAATTCCAAGGTATTGCCGGCCAGGTTGATTGGCACAAAAGAGGGGACAGGGGCAAGCTGCGAAATTTTGATTTTGCGCCCCAGAGAAAACGATGTGTGGGAATGCCTTGCAAAGCCCGGCAAACGCCTGCACACCGGCACACGTGTGCTGTTCGGCGAGGGTATTTTAACCGCTGAAATTATGGAAACAACGCCGGAAGGCAATAAAATAGTTTCTTTCACGCACCCGGGGCGCAGCTTTTACGAAGCAATTGAACTGGTGGGGCGTTTGCCGCTGCCGCATTATATTGAAAAAGAAATGACAGATGATTCGCAGTATCAAACGGTTTACGCAAAAGAGCTTGGCAGCGCAGCCGCCCCTACCGCTGGCCTGCATTTTACCGACGAACTACTGCAAAAGCTGCAGCAGAAGGGGATCCGTCGCGCAGAAGTAACTTTACACGTAGGGCTTGGCACTTTCCGCCCTGTAAAGGTAGACGACATTACAAAGCATCACATGCATACCGAATGGTATTCGGTGCCGGAGGAAACCGCCGCTTTAATACGTGAAACAAAAGCAAACGGGAACAGGGTGATTTGTGTAGGCACCACCAGTTGCCGCACACTGGAGTCGGTTTACAAAAAATATCACGAAATCAAAGCTTGCCAGGGAGAAACGGATATCTTCATGTATCCCGGCTTCCCGTTTGGTGTGATGGATGGCCTAATTACAAATTTTCATCTGCCTGAAAGCACCTTGATCATGCTGGTTTCCGCGTTTGCAGGTTACGAAAATACCATGCATGCCTATGACGTCGCCGTAAAAGAGAACTATCGTTTTTATTCGTTTGGCGATGCCATGCTGATTTTATAATCACCAGAAAGGGACACTATGTACGAGTTGATCAAAACAGAACATGCCGCACGGCGCGGCCGTTTTCACACGGTACACGGCACAATTGAAACCCCCGCTTTTATGAATGTTGCCACGGCAGCTGCTATTAAAGGCGGCCTTTCTGCATTTGACTTAAAGGACATCAAATGCCAGGTGATGCTTTGCAACACGTACCATTTGCACTTGCGGCCGGGGGACGAGGTTGTACGGGATATGGGCGGGCTGCATCGTTTTACGCGGTGGGACGGCCCCATTTTAACAGACTCCGGCGGGTTTCAGGTGTTCAGCCTAGCTTCGCTGCGCAAAATTAAAGAAGAAGGGGTAACCTTTAATTCGCATATTGACGGGCACCGTATTTTTATGGGCCCGGAAGAAAGCATGCAAATTCAGGCAAACCTTGGCTCTACCATTGCCATGGCCTTTGATGAATGCGTAAAAAACCCGGCAGAGCATGCGTATGCCAAACAATCCTGCGCGCGCACTGTGCGCTGGCTACAGCGCTGTAAAACGGAGCTTGGCCGGTTAAAGCACGAGGGGTTGGCCGTTAACCCCGACCAGCTGCTGTTTGGCATTAATCAGGGCAGCTGCTTTGACGATTTGCGCGTTGCGCATATGCAAGAAATTGCAAGCCTTGATTTGGACGGTTACAGCATCGGCGGGCTGGCCGTAGGGGAGCCTACTGAAGAGATGTACCGTGTAATTGAAGTGGTAGAACCCCACATGCCACAAAACAAGATCCGGTACTTGATGGGTGTGGGCACCCCCGGCAATATATTAGAATCGATTGCACGCGGTGTTGACCTGTTTGATTGCGTTATGCCCGCGCGCAACGCAAGGCACGGTCACTTTAATACCTGGCAAGGTATCATTAATATCCGCAATGCCAAGTATGAACGCGACGAGTCGCCGATTAGCCCGGAATGTGATTGCCCAGTTTGCCGCAACTTCACCCGCAGCTATTTGAGGCACCTGTTTAAGGCCGATGAAATGCTGGGTATGCGGCTTGGTGTGATGCATAATTTATATTTTTATAATACTTTGCTGGAGAAAGCGCGTGCTGCACTGGACGAAGGGCGGTTTGAAAGTTTCCGCAGTCAGTATTCTGCCTTACTGGACAGCCGTATTTGAAACGAAAAAAACTTGCATGTTACCTCATTGTCCGGTATAATAAATAATAATAGCGAGTTAAGTTGACCAATATTAGGGGGAGAATTTTTGATGTTTCCGATTTTATTGACTACTGGTACTGATACCACCGGCATGCTTGGCAGCCTTTTGCTGTTTGTTCCGGTTTTGGCCCTGATGTACTTTATGATGATTCGTCCGCAGAAAAAGAAAGACAAGCAACAGCAGGCCATGCGCAATTCACTTGAAATTGGCGACAATGTAACCACCATTGGTGGCATTGTTGGCCGCGTAGTTGCGCTGAAAGAAGACACTGTTGTGCTGGAAACCGCAAACGAGCGCAACAAGATTCGTTTCAAAAGATGGGCTGTACAGGAAGTTGAAAAGCTCACAATGGAATAATGTGCAAAACAGTGCCGGTAAAGTGTTTGCTTTACCGGCACTGTTTGTTTGTCTGGCGTTTATTGCGTTAGCTTGTTGTTTGACTTATAATAATACAACAAAAGGGAAGAGCAGGCGAAAAATACCGGGCTTTTCTTGTAATGTTATAACTAGAAGGGATGACCTTGAATGAAAATTGGGTTTGTTGGGTTTGGTAATATGGCGGGTGCAATTGCCGGCGGTATTTTGGCGTCTGGCAAAATACCGTGCAGCGAGGTTTGTGTGTACGATCATGGTGAGCGCGGCCGTGCCAAAGCCGCTGAAAAGGGTTTTGTGTTGCTTGACTCCTGTGTGCAGGTTGCGGAGCAGGCTGACTATATTTTTCTGTGCGTGAAACCGCAAAACTTCCCTGAAATTTTGCCGCAACTGGCAGAGGCAAACCTTACCGGCAAAACAATTGTCTCTATTGCCGCCGGTATTACCACCAGCACAATAAAAAATATGCTGGGCAGTGGCCAAATAGTGGTACGCACAATGCCCAACACACCGCTGCTGGTAGGGTGCGGCACTACCGTAATTTCTGCCGACCCGCGCATGGGGCAGGCTGAACTTGCTTTTGTGAAAGAAATTTTTGAAAGCGTTGGTACCGTGTACGAGCTGCCAGAAGATAAAATTAACGAAACAGTCTCGTTAAATGGCAGCACACCGGCATTCATCTACCTGCTGGCAGATACCGCGGCACAAAACGCCGTAAAATATGGAATTGCCTACGAAACGGCCCTCGCAATGTTTTGTGACACACTAAAAGGCTCTGCTGAAATGATGCTGCAAACCGGTAAGACGCCGCAAGAGCTAATTACGATGGTTTCTTCAAAGGGCGGTACCACCGTAGCTGCTTTAGACCGTTATAAAGAGCTTGGTCTTGCAACTGTATTTGCGGCCGGCCTGGACCGCTGCATTGAGCGTGCATACGAAATGGGAAAAGAAAAGAAATAAGCAAGAAATGGACCCCAGTAATTTTACAAAAGCACCGATGACCCTTATTACGCGGGTTATCGGTGCTTTTGTATTGTGTTTTTTATAAGTGGTCATCTTCGCCCAACGTATCAGGTGAATCATCTTCTAATTCTGTGGCAAGGCCTGAATCGGGTAAATCTGAAGGGGAGCTCGCTGCATGGGGTTTTTCTTTCGTCTTTTTCATTTTTACGGCGGCAAGCGGTGATGCTTTTACCGCCTGATCCAGTTGTTCACGGGAAATATGGGTGTAAATTTGTGTAGTAGAAACATTGGCATGCCCCAAAATTTCCTGCAGTGCCAGCATATCCACATGGCCACTGCGGTACATTAGTGTTGCCGCTGTGTGACGAAGCTTATGGGGGGAATACCCCTTGCCGGCAAGCCCCGCAGCAGCAAGGCACTCTTCTACAATTTGTTCCACGCGCCTTGCGGTAAGGCGTTTACCAGTGCGCTTTGATACAAAAAGGGCATTGCGGTCTTTCAGGTTTTTCAGGGCTGCACGCGCCGCGAGGTATTGCTGTAAAGCATATTTACTTGCGTCTGTTAAATACACCGTGCGCTCTTTATTGCCTTTGCCCACAATGCGGATCGTCTCTTCTTTAAAATCGGTGAGATTGATGCCAACCAACTCAGACAAACGCATACCGCAATTTAAAAACAGCGTCAAAATACAGTAGTCCCGCTCGGTAAACTCAGTGTTCACGCTGCGCAGTAATTCAAGGCATTCTTCCAGCGACAGGTATTTGGGCAATGTTTTTTTCAGCGTCGGCGAATCCACATCCAACGCAGGGTTTGCCTCTAGCAAATTCTTTTTATTGACATAGTAGCGAAAGAAAGCCTTTACGCTGCACAGCTTGCGTGCGCGCGTGTTAGAGGCATTGCTGCGCTCCCGCGTAATATAATACATAAATTCATATACTTCAGCTTTTGTAATTGCCTGCACAAACGAGAACTGCAACTCTGCAATTGAAATTTCTTCAAATTCGACATCCGCAGGGACTTCTTTGCGGAAATAACGCAAAAAGCGAAAAAAAGTGCGCAGGTCAACGGCATACCCGTTTACAGTGCGAGGGGAGAGGTTGCGGATAGAAAGCGCATAATTTAAAAATTCACGCAAAAAACCGGGGCAGTCATCATAATTGTATGCTGCTTGCATTACACCTGTCATTTTTGTAGCCCCATTTCTTTTTTATTCTTTATTATTTTACCACAAATAACTCTTGGCCGGTACGTGTACGCCTGCAGATGCCCAGTTATTAAGCTACCGGCGACAGAAGAGGAGGACAAATATAGCAACTATAAAGTAGTATATTGAGAAAAGAGGATACCCTTTTTCTGTTATACTATTTCGCTAAATGTAAGTTTAGCGAAATACAGGGAAGTGAATAAGCTTATATTACCCAAAATCAATGCTTTTGTCAATATCCGCATAACCCGGCATTTTATCTTTATTTATTATGAATTATTGCTTTATTAAATACCATCGTAAATCTGCACTCAAAAAAATAAAGCGTTTGAGCTTTCACACTGCTGACCAAATAAAACAGCATGCGAATTATTTTGCTCAAACGCTTTTATAATTTAATAGATATATAGATAAATTGGCACTCTAATAGCAACTCGGCTCTTTTAAGACATCATTGCTGTGCACATACTTTTTGCATCAATTCACGCGCCTGCTGGTGCGTGTAATACTTTGGTACCGGGTAAACACCATGACACTCCCGGAAAGCCGCTGCAATAACCAATTCGATTTCTTCTTTCGGGAATTTTTCAAAATATTGCGGTACCTGCAGGCGCTCGTTCAGAGCAAATAAACTTTGCACCATTTTTTGTGCTTTTGCACCTGTTGTATCGTTTTTGTCACAGATGCCTAAAAGGTCTGCAAGCTCTGCGAAACGCGACTTACAGGTATCTTGATAAAACTGCATCACACGGGGCAATAAAACGGCCGTTGCCAGCCCATGCGGCACACCAAACCGCCCGCCAATGGTGTGTGCAAAGGCATGCACATACCCAACATAGGTGCGCGTAAAGGCCATACCGGCATAAAAAGCCGCTTCTTGCAGGGCTTCGCGCACAGCAAGGTCTTTTGGATATTGCAGCGCGGCATTTACGTTTTCGTAAATCAGTTTTATCGCACTAGTGGCATACCGGTCGGTCTGTACGTCCGCATAACCTGCCGTATAAGCTTCCAGCGCATGTGTTAAGGCATCCAGCGCAGTATATGCCGTTGGCGCAGGCGGCAGGCCGGTGGTCAGTGTGGGGTCCAGTATTGCGACTTGCGGTACAATTTTAGGGCTTAAAATCTGCTTTTTAGCGTGTGTTTTGGGGTCTGAAATAACGGCCGCTACCGTTGTTTCACTGCCCGTACCCGCAGTGGTGGGCACGGCAACCAAAAAAGGAAGACGTTTTTTTACTTTAAGCAAACCGGCCATCCGAATGGCAGGCTTATTATTTGCAACTGAAGCCCCCACGGCTTTGGCTGTATCCATTACCGAACCACCGCCGACGGCGATAATTGCTTCGCAGTCTGTATACATTTTACAGGCTTCATCCACCACATCAAACGTTGGGTCTGGCTGCACCGCGTCAAAAACCACATAGCTAACCCCGGCGGTTTGCAAGCTTTCAAAAATTGGCGTCAGTAACCCACTGGTGTGTAAAAAGTGGTCTGTTAATACCATTACTTTATTTACTGCACACCCCGTCATCAAAGCGCCCACTTTTTGTGCTTTACCAGCACCAAGATACAATACAGGGTTGGGTTTTTCAATGATTTTAACGAATGGTTTTTTCACAGCAACACTAATCTGTCCAAAAAATGGTGTCATCATATCCCCCCATCTGTGTAAAAGTAAAATTATGGTTTTCTTATCTTATTGTAACACATTGCTGGTAGAAATAACATCCACCCCAAGGCCACAAACGTCAGAAATAATGACCGCGCCGCGGCCGACACGTTCTTTTAGTAAGACAAGGTTAATTTGCGCCATCACGTCAAAAATACGTTCTTTGGGTATCGGCCCTGAAACACGTACCGGCAACACCGGGCAGCCCTGATATACG
The DNA here is from genome assembly GCA_023460035.1 of Bacillota bacterium. GTDB lineage: Bacteria > Bacillota > Clostridia > Oscillospirales > Ruminococcaceae > Pygmaiobacter. The sequence goes on along the minus strand of JAEWRN010000012.1, from coordinate 19,217 downwards.
GTTTTCACTGTAGAGCTTATGGTGCGCATGGGGTGCGTCAGCTCGGTGGTGGCAAAGTCAATTCCACGTGGGCAGCGGTTCCCCGTAACGTGAATCCCCTGCCCTTCTTCTGTTACAGTAAGACGACAGCCATTGGGGCAAACGATACAAACCAGTTGTTTCTGTTTCATTTTGTTTCCTCCGCAATTTCAACGGTAACCACAGAATGAGCAGATAGCGAAACTTTTGAAAAGTCTACCACCAGGCGTTCCATTTCAGGCGGGCGCATTGCTGAATATTTTTTGCGTAAAATCTCTTGCCCTTCTGTTTTTATAAGCAAGGTACAAGGCCCCAGCACACGGCGGCTGCGAAAATATAGTGTAGCGACTTTTTTTTCTGACTGCAAGTTGAACTGTTGTGGCACCAAATAAAGCAGTTCCGCGCCTTTTTTAAGGTCAATTAGCTGGCGTTTGCCGCCGGTAAGCGCATAAGCGGCAGCGGCCTTGCCGGCAGTTTCGCCGCTTTCTGAAACATAGTCTACCAAATCATTTACATGCAATGCATTGCCGCAACAAAAAACACCGGGTACATTGGTCATTAAATCGTCATCGCAAACCGGCCCTTTTGTGCTTGGGTCCATTTTCACACAAAGCTGTTCGGCCAGTTCGTTTTCCGGGATAAGCCCAACCGAAAGGATCAGCGCATCACATTCAATTTTTTCTTCAGTACCGGCAATCGGGCACATGTTTTTGTCAACTTCGCAAACTTCAACCGCAGTCAGCCGGTCGGTGCCAAACACCTGTGTAACCGTTTTGGAAAGATGCAGTGGAATATTAAAATCTTCAAGGCACTGTTGCAGGTTACGCGTAAGGCCGGATGGTGTGGGCTTTGCTTCGTACACGCCAAGCACCTCGGCACCTTCTAGCGTAAGGCGCCTCGCCATAATCAGCCCAATGTCACCGCTGCCCAGTATCACACATTTTTTAGACGGCATTTGCCCTAAAATATTGATAAAATGTTGTGCGGTGCCCGCCGTAAACACTCCTGCGGGGCGTGTACCGTGGATAAATACCTGCCGCGCCGTGCGTTCACGGCAACCCGTTGCAAAAATAAGGGCTTTTGTCTGCAAATGCTCAATTCCCTGCTGGTTCATAGCGCTAAGTGCAAACCCATTTTGATTTTTTTCAATCTTCGTCACAAAGGTTTGTGTCAGAGCAGTTAAGCCCTCACTGTAAAATTCGTCCGTAAACCATTCGGCGTATTCAGGGCCGGACAATTTTTCGCCAAATCGCACAATGCCAAACCCGTCGTGAATGCATTGCTTTAATATGCCGCCAAGACGCTCTTCCCGTTCAAGCAAAAGCACGCTGGCCCCGGCCTTTTTTGCGGCAATGGCCGCCGCCAGCCCTGCCGGCCCGCCGCCAATTACAACCACGTCAGTTTGTCTCATCTTTACACCTCTTTGTTTCGCCGTACACCACTGTGGACATGGGGGTACTTTTTTTCACTTCAGACAGTGGTATGCCAAGCTCATCCGCGATAAGCTGCGTAATTAGCGGTGAGCAGAACCCGCCCTGGCAGCGCCCCATACCCGGGCGAAGCCTGCGTTTGATGCCGTCCAGCGTCGGGACACACAGTGGCGAATGCAATGCGTTTAAAATTTCGCCTTTGCTCACCTGCTCACAGCGACAGACGATTACACCGTAGTCCGGGTTTTGTTTGATCAGGCGATCTTGTTCCTCTTCACTTAATTGTGCCATACGCGGTGGGGCTTTGCGCAGAGGGTCAAAAGCCTTATTTTTTTCTACCTTTGCCGTTTGCCCTAAATACTCTACCGCCCATTTTGCAAGGTCTACCGCGATTGCGGGTGCTGCAGTTACGCCGGGCGATTGAATGCCCGCGGCTTCAAGAATATTGTGCGTAAAAACACCTTTGCGCACAACAAAATCCTCTTCATAAGTGGGGGCACGCACACCGGTAAAATATGCGATAATGTCGCTTTTTTTCAAATTTTCCGCAAGGTGTTGCTGCATTTCAATAATATCATCTACTTCGTCACGCCGGGTAGAGGTATCTTCGCGGTCTGGGGTTTCCACTGCATTGGGGCCAAATAACATATTGCCGTGTGCAGAATGAATCAAACCAACACCTTTTGTGTGGTTTTTGTTTTTCAAGCTGCCCATCAGGTATTTCAGCCGGCCCAGTACACCTCCTTTAATCTCCGACTCCTGGTATGGTAAAATACTGAACGGCGCCTTGCCCATGCTGGTGTTTACCATATAGCCAGCTTTTTTGTCGGTAATAATGTCGGTGCCGCGCCGTGGGTGAATGGTAAAGGTTCGGTCCCCTGCCATCTGCGCAATTTCATCGGCATACACCCCTGCGGCATTGATGACCAGTTTAGGGTAAATCGTACCGCGGTTGGTGGTTACCGAAACAATAGTTTCATTTTCGACCTGCATGCCGCTCACTGCGGTGTTAAGGCTGATTTTAACACCGTTTTTTACTGCGTTTTCCGCAAGGGCAATCGTCATCTCATGCGGGCTGGTAATCCCGCCGATTGGCATATACATGCCACCGTGCATGAATTCCGGCACGCCGGGCTCTACTTTTAAAAGCTCACTGCGCTTTAAATATTTAACCCCGGGGATGCCAAGGCGTTTGCCATTCAGGCGCAAAAAAAACACGGGGACCTGTTCCCACGGGCGGCAACACAACATAACCTGCCCCTTTTGCTCAAAGGGCACATCCAGTTGTGTCGAAAGCTCTTGGTACATCGCGTTGCCAATTTGGTTGTAGTGGTGTTTTTGCGATTTTTTAGGGAAATTGATGCCCACATGCACCACGCCACCATTGGCACGGGATGCCCCAAACGCAACATCAGAGCCTTTTTCAACCAGCAACACATCCAATTTCCAACGGGCCAATTCACGTGCGGCCGCGCAACCGGTAATACCGCCGCCAACAATCAAAACATCGGGCCTTGTGCCATCAAGGCTTTGATCTTCATCGCCAGGTACCCAGCGGGTCTGCTGAAACCCGGCAAGCTGAAGGTCATTTACAACACCGTTTGAATATTTTTTATTCACGGCCATGCGCCCGGCTTTTATAACCGTCTCCCAGTTTTGCACTTCGCCGCGCAGCACAATGCAGCCACGTTCTTCACTCACATGAATATCAGGTGAAAGGGCTTCAATTTCCTTTTTTATCTCTGTAAAGTGTTTCATCTTGTCATCATCCCTTTTCCCCATTTGCTGCGGTTTGCAAAAGTACGCCCGCAACCTGTTCCATTGCCGTTGCCTTTTCGTAAGCATCTGCCATGCTTTTACCACAAGCAACCATGCCATGGTTTGCAAGCAGGCAGGCACGGTTTTCTTTAATTGCGGCGGCAGTGTTTTTGCACAGGCTTTTTGATGTTGGGAAGCCATATTCCGCAACCGGCACGTTAGTGCCTAAAAGCGTTTCTTCGGGCTGGCCGCTTAGCTTCATATCTTGCCGCGCGGCTGCAAACACGCTGCATAAAACCGGGTGCGCATGAATAATACACTGCACATCGCCGTGTTGGTTCAGCAGTGCTGCGTGCAGGTTTTTTTCCGCAGTGGGCTTTAACCTGCCTTCCCATTCAAGGGTGTCCAGTTCAACGCGCACAATATCATAGGGGGTAATTGAATCGTATGCAAGACCCGAAGGCGTGCATAAAAAATGCGCTTTGTCCAATCGCACCGAAATATTGCCCCATGTACCCTGTACCAGATTATCCTTGGTAAGCTGCAGCCCCAACTCAACAATTTTATTGCGCAGTTGCAATTCCTCTGCTGGGATATCGCGCCCAAACTCTTTTGCTGTTTGGTGCACAACTGACGACGCCTTTTTAGAATATCCCATAACGTAACCCAGATGCATTATGGCAGCGTCCAATTTAGAAATCGAAACCGCGCCGCCCAAAAGATTGCCCTGTAAAAACACCTGTGCCGCCTTTTCCAGCACCAACACCGCAGTAAAAACCCTGTCAAAAGTTGTGGCCGCCGCCAAAATACCACTGTCTGCGAGGGCTTTTGCCTTTACAATGCAGGCGGTTTGTTTTTTCAACTTTTTTACAATTTTTTGCTGGTCTTGCCGGTCGCACACAAAGGCTTTAGGACCAATAATCTGCGCCATATCATCCAGCACAGGAGGGATATTTGTTACCTTTTGTGCGGCTTTACTTGCCCACAAGGATGGGGCAAACAGCAACGTGTTTTTAGTGCTGCCTTGCGGCAACACCGCGTCAAACAAAGGGTACTGTGTTGCAAAATCTGTCGGTGACAAGCGCTGAATTTGCGGGTCATCTGTGGCGTTGCTTTGGTGCTGATATACCACAGATTCACCGCTTGCAAGCCGCACCACCGCCAGCAGCCCGGGCGGGCAAATATGTACTGTTTCAAACTGTTGCATGCAATGCTGGATTGCCTGTACAGCCTGTTCGTATTGTTCCATGTTTTCACCATCCGTTGAAGTTGAATGCGAAGGCCGCATTGTGTGGTAGGTCAGCCATTATTTAGTTCTTCCCTTATTTTTTGCTGCAATACGGGCACTTCACTTTCAATATGCCAAATACCCAAACGCACGATTAAAAACGGCAGCCGCCACGGCTGAATTTCATCTTCTGTCATACCGGTTTCTTTTTCATAAATTGCAAGGTAATGGCTGCAAATGCTTTTGCGTATTTTTTCAAGTACTGTAGCCACATTTTTACTAAGGCCGGGGATCATTTCACCCTCATTCAGCAGGTACAGCGTTGCCGCTACATCTGCGGCAGGGGCACCCCTCGCGGCAGTCATCCAATCGATGATCGATGTTGTATAGCCGTCCGACATAATATTGTCGGGGTGATAATCCAGATGCAAAATAGAATCCCCGTCCGGCAGGGCCGCTATTTTTTTAAGAATCAGCTTTTGTTCCGCTTCTGTTAAAAAGCTGAGCGCCGGCGTTTCAAGTGCCTTTTTAACCAGTTCTTTATAGCAGCATATTTTACTGGTATGTGTATCGTGCATTTTAATTTGAAGCTGTGCCATTAGCTTTGGCACACCAAACACACTAAGCGGGTGCCCGCCTGCCCTGCTGATCAGGGTTTTGCCTGCTATTTTACGAATTAAAATGCCGGTTCTGCCCCCTACCTGCACGTGGCCATAGCACGCAACCTGCGAAATACCTTTTTCGTAGGTTTCTTTTGTGTTAATTTCTTCATTTTGAATCAATTCCGGGTCAATGCCCTCCCGAAACAGCTTTAGCAGTGTATCTTCGTTCCATGCGTAAAGCTCAGACGAGCGGCTTACAAAAACCGGGCTGCCCAGTGCTTCTAATGTGGTATTTTGCTCTGTCATATCTTACTATATCCTCCTTCAATCTAATGTGCCCCTTGAATAAGATACTGTAATAACGCTGCGGGTGTTTGAAAAGCAGGATGTATTAGCTGCGTGCGAAACACTGCTGAATCTGCATTTGCCCCCCAGCAAGCCGCTAAAAATGGCATACCGGCCGCTGCCGCAGCCGTTTGATCAACAACTGTGTCGCCAACATACCATATCTCTTTTGGGCCAGCCCCCAAAGCTGCTGCCGCATGGTGCAGGCTTGCCGGGTTTGGTTTTTGCGTTTCTTCGCCTGTCTCGCCACCGGCATAGTCAAAATAGCCCTTAAAAAACAAATCACAAATTTGTTGTACTGCAAATTGTGGCGAATTGCTAACCAACGCAAGTTGCCACCCTTGGCTTTTTAATTCTTTTAGCAGGTACTCTACCCCATCAAAAACCGTAATTTCTTCTTTCAGGTAAGCCTTGTTATACACTATCGGTGCCAGCTGTGCCATGTTTTCTAATAATTGCGCATTTTGGTATTGCTGTGGGCAAAAAAGCTTTAATAAATCCCGGATACTGCCGCCGCTGCAACTGCGTGCCTGTTCAAGGGTCACTTCGTTTGCGGGCAACCGCAACATGTTTACCCCGCGCTGCATTGCCTGATACACCGCAAAATCACTGTCAATCAGCGTGCCATCCATATCAAAACAGACCGCTTTCACATAACGTCTCCTTTCTTTTGCACATTTGTGAATCACATATTGTATTTCTTGCTGCTGCAATGATATAATTTCAGTAAAAGTAAAGTCAATTGAAATAAGATATCTTGCACAAACGTGCAAACAATTCATACACTCAGCTAAAATACCATTTGCTTTTTTGTGCAGTTTCAAACGGTGGCAAGGCACTTAAAGTGCCTGTAACCTTGTTTTACAGAAAGGTCGTGCGGCAGTTGAACATCAATTATGATAAAATGACGATGCTGCGGGTTGCAAAGTACTACTATCTTGATGAAATGAGCCAACAGGAAATCGCTCAAAAAGAAAACATTCACCGCTCTCAAATTTCGCGCATTTTAAAAGCAGCACGTGAACTTGGGTATGTGCAAATTCGCATCTGCACCCCGGAGAGTGATGTTGCCGACACCCTTGCGACCCAGCTGAAGGCGCTGCTTGGGCTGAAAGAAGTTTCTGTTACACCTGCCGTTGCGGCACATGCAGACCCCAAAGAAACGCTGTATTTTTTTGCCGCGCGGTATTTGGAAAAGCTGTTGCCCCAGTGCAAACGAATTGGCATTGGCGTGGGCCAGACGCTTTATAAAGTGGCGGAACAGCTGACCCCGCAAAAGGTGAAGGAACGGCCGGATTTCTTTTCTGTGGCCGGGTTTTCTGGTACCGATAACCCTTACTTGCAGGCCAGCGTAATACTGGACAATTTTGCACGCCCGTTTCAGGGGTATTGCCATTACAACAATTTTTCAATCTGTACTTCCTGTGCCCGCATGTCCCCTTTAGAGATAACACGATTTCAAGAATTACAGGCGGCATATCAAAAAATTGACACAGTCGTGCTTTCGATTGGCGGCCCGTTTTCAAAAAGTTACCCGTACCTTGAAGAATTTTCACTTGCCGTATCCAAAAGCGAAGTTTTACAGGCTTTGCAGCGGCCACATGGCAATTTACTGGGGCATGTATTTTACGACGAATACGAGTGCTTGCAGCTGCCGCAAGGTTACTGCATTACCAGCATGGGGCTGCAAGACCTTGAAGCAGCGACAAATGTAATCTGCATTGCCGGTGGGCAACAAAAGGTAGAGGCTATCATCAGCGCCGCAAAACAGCATTATATCAATGTATTGATTACAGACGAAATAACCGCGTTGCAAATGCTACACACCTTAAAAAAAGAAAAACCGGAATAACTAACCCGGGCCAATAAGGGCCTAGATGCCTAAACACAAAGAGACAAAAAACGAGACCGCAAAACCCTTTTTAAATAGGGCTTTGCGGTCTCGTTGATTTTTTTGACAGAGTAAAGGCAGGTTACAGCAATGCAATGGCACTGCGAATAGAAGATACCCCAAGCAACTCCAACCCGGGGTATTGGGCGGTATCCAGCTGCACCAGGCTGTGTTTTGGTAAAACAACACGCGAAAACCCAATGCGCGCAGCTTCGCGCAGGCGGGTGTCGATATTGCCCACGCTGCGCACTTCGCCGCCAAGCCCCACCTCGCCAATGGCAAGCATATCATCCGGTATTGGTTTATCCATTAAGCTGGAGGTCACGGCAAGCACCACCGCCAAATCACACGCGGTATCATCCAGCCGCAGGCCGCCAACAATGTTCAGGTATACGTCCAGCGTGCCCATAAAATACCCTGCCCGCTTTTCAATAACGGCAAGCAACAAATTTGCGCGGTTAAAATCAAACCCCGAAGATGTGCGCCGCGGCGAAGGAAAACTGCTTTTTGTCACCAGCGCCTGAATTTCAGACAAAATGGGCCGGGTGCCCTCCATCGTGCAGGCCACACAGTTGCCGGACACGCCAAGAGGGCGCCCTTCCAGCAATAGTCGCGAGGGGTTGACCACCTCTTTCAGCCCATCCCCCGCCATGTCGAACATACCGATCTCGTTGGTAGAGCCATACCGGTTTTTCACCGAGCGCAAAATGCGGTACGGCAGCATGCGGTCACCCTCAAAATAAAGCACGGTGTCCACAATATGCTCCATCACCTTGGGGCCGGCAATCGCGCCGTCTTTGTTTACATGGCCCACAATAAAAACCGGGATTTCCAGCGTTTTGGCTTCATTTAACAGCTGTGAAGAGCATTCTTTCACCTGTGAAACACTGCCGGCGGAAGAGCTTACCGCACTGGAATGCATTGTTTGAATTGAGTCTACCACCACAAGATCCGGGCGTAAAGAGCGAATCAGCTCGGTCACTGTTTCAATTTCGGTTTCGGCCGCCACCGTGACGTTGTCCCCGGTGACATGCAGCCGGTTTGCACGCAGCTTGATTTGGCGCACCGACTCTTCGCCGGTGACATACAGCACATGCAACTGCTGCGAAATAGAAGCGCAAATTTGCAAGAGCAGTGTGCTTTTACCCGCGCCTGGTTCGCCGCCCAGCAGAATAACAGACCCCAGCACAATGCCGCCGCCCAGCACACGGTCCAGCTCTGAAATGCCGGTGATGATGCGCGAATTGCCCTCGTCCGTGTTGATATCCCGCAGCCGCTGTGAAACAGTTTCCCCACCGGCCCTACCGGCAGAGCTGCCTTTTAAGTTGGGCTTTGTCGGCTGCAGCACGTCCTCCACCAGTGTGTTCCACTCACCGCAGCTGGGGCAGCGCCCCATCCAACGGGGGGTCTGCTCCCCACAGGCCGTGCAGACGTAAATCGTCTTTAGCTTTTCTTTGGCCAATCCAACTCCCCCTGTCCTGCTTTGTTCACCGGCTAATTTCTTTTAATGTAATCTATGGTATTAAACTGGTAGGCTCGGTTGCAAAATTGGCATTTCAGCTCCACCGTTTCCTGTTCGGCCGCAATTTTTTGCAGTTCCTCCTGCCCAAGGCTCATATATGCGCGCTCTACCCTGTCCCGGCTGCAATCGCAGTGGTACTGTACTTCGGTCTCATCCAGCACATTGGGGTCAAACCCTTCCAGCACCATATCAATAATCTCATACACGGTATGGCCGTTTTCCAGCATCTCGGTCATACTGCTCAATTTACTGACATTCTGCTCAAGCTGGGTAATCTCTTTTTCTGTTGCACTGGGCAGCAGTTGCAACAGGTACCCGCCCGCGCGCTTGATGGTTAAATCACGCTCGACCAGTACCCCCAGCGCACAAACCGTGGGAATCTGTTCGCTGGTTGCATAATAGGACGTAAGATCCTCTGCAATTTCACCCGAAATCAGCGGAATTTGCCCGATATAAGGCTCTTTTACGCCGCTGTCGCGGATGACGGTCAACAGCCCGTCATTGCCCACGGCGCCACCCACATCCAATTTCCCGTCTGCACGGGCGGGCAACTCTACCAGCGGGTTTTCAGCATACCCTTTTACATTGCCCTTACCGTCCGCCACCACAAGCAAAATACCTGCGGGCCCGCCGCCCTTTACACGTACTGTAATCGAATCTTTCTCGTTTTTAAGTGTGGCCGCCATCAACAGGCTGCCGGTTAAAAGCCGCCCCAATGCCGCAGATACCACCGCGCTTGGGTGGTGAATTCGTTCCATCTCACTGACAATATCGGTAGAATCTAAAATAGAGAGCACCATGCCCCCATTTTCAGAAATTGCTCTTACAAGCTTTGCCATAAAGCTACTCCTTTTTTGTTACAAAAATCAAACGCTGTGTTTCGGGCGTGGGGGCACAAAAGCTTTCCCCATCCAAAACACTTTGCACTGCCAGCCCCACGCAGGTACAAGCCTGCACCAGTTGCTCTGGTGTGCAGTAATATTCATAAAAAGTTTCTTCTATTTCTTCTTCATCTGCCGTAATATGCAGCGAAATCTGTGTGCGCATTTGTGCAGGCTCGTGGGTATTCTGCCACACACATACAGCGTCATCGTCCTCTAAAACAAAGGTCTCGTCCGCCAGAATGTCGGTGTGCTTATAAGGGGTATTGACATCAAAAACAAAAATGCCACCCTGCTCAAGAAACAACGCTACCCGCTCAAGTACCTTTTGCATCTCACAAAAAGGCCCGATATGGTTCAGCGTATCAAACGTGCACACAGCGCCATGCAGGCCGCCGTATAAATCAAGCTCGGTAAGGTTTTGACAAACCAGCAATATCTGTGGGCCGGGCTGCTGCATCAGCTTGTTTTGTAGCACCGAAAGCATATCGGCAGAAGCATCAATTGCAATCATGTCATAACCGCTGCCGGCAAGCAGCAAAGTCAATTCACCCGTGCCGCAGCCAAGGTCTGCCACAATATTGCCGGGCAGACCCTCTTTTTTGAAAACAGAAACAATATACTGGTGCAATGCGTCGTAATCTGCTTCCCCGTTTAATTCGTCATAAAAATAGGCAAACTCGTGATACCCTGCCATGCGTAAGCCCCTTTATCGTTTACTGTACCGCAGCTTCAATTGCCCCGCGCAAATCCTCCACGCCGGCACCGGTTTGTGCGCTGGTAAGTATAACGCCTTTACACCCATATTCGGCGCAAATTTCAGTAAATTCTTTACCTGCCGCTGCTGCCTGTGTTTTATTCAGCTTGTCGGCCTTGGTCAATGCGGCTAAAAACGGAATGTTATGGTGCTGTAAATATTCCAGCATCATACGGTCGTCTGCCGACGGCGCATGCCGGCTGTCAAGCAGCTGAATCAGCAATGTGCAGCGCTCGTTTACCGCAAAATAGCTGTTGATCAGCTCGTCCCAACGGGCACGCTCTGATGCGGAAACCTTAGCATACCCATAGCCGGGTAAATCGACAAAATAAAGCCCGTCGATGTCATAATAGTTAATCGTCGCAGTTTTACCAGGGGTTGCGCTGACCCGTGCAAGGTTTTTACGGTTGCATAATTTGTTGATTAACGAAGATTTGCCGACATTAGAACGGCCGGAAAATACAATTTCCGGCCGATCATTGTCCGGCAGCTGAGAAGAAAGGCCATAAGAGGCCTGAAAAGCAGCCAGATTGTAATTCAAAAAGATCTCTCCTATTCCTTTTTCGGCAGCAGTGCTATTTTCAGCACCGCTTTTAAGTCGCTGACCGGCTGAAATTCCAGCGCGTCTTTTACGACCTTATCCACATCATAAAGGTCTGACACATTGTCTGCCGGCAGTAAAACAGTTTTCATTTTTTCGCGGTAGGCCGCCATTGTTTTTTCTTTTAAGCCACCAATGGGCAGCACCAAACCGTGTAAAGTAATTTCACCTGTCATTGCAACATCGCTGCGTACAGGCCGGCCGGACAGTGCCGAAATCAGCGCTGTGGCAAGTGTTACACCCGCAGACGGGCCGTCTTTTGGGATAGCCCCTTCCGGTGCATGGATATGGATGTCGATATTTTTAAATACCGTACCTTCAAACCCATATTCGGCGGCATGTACCTTGGCGTAGGTAATAGCAAGCTTTGCAGATTCTTTCATCACATCCCCAAGCGAACCGGTGAGTTCCAGCCCGCCGCTGCCATTTTCAATAATCTGTACCTCAATTGGCAGTAACTCACCGCCGACCGAGGTCCACGCCAACCCGTTTGCAATGCCAACAGCATTTGTTTTGTTGGCAAAGTTGGGCTTTACCCGTACCGGGCCAATCAACTCTTCCAGGTTTTTGCCGCTGATTGAAATTTCTGTTTCAGTGTCACCGGCGGCAATGGATTTGGCGCACTTGCGCAACACTTCACCAATTGCACGCTCCAGCCCACGTACACCGGCCTCCTGCGTGTAACCATCTATCAGCTCATGAACAGCAGAATCGGTAAAACGCACCTTGCCTTTTAGCCCGTTGGCAACCAGCTGTTTCGGGATTAAATGGCGCTTTGCAATTTGAAATTTCTCTACACGGGTATAGCTGGGCAGCTGAATCACATCCATACGGTCAAGCAGCGGCCGCGGAATGGTGTCTGTTGTATTTGCAGTGGTAATAAACAGCACCTTGCTTAAATCAAACGGGATATCAAGGTAAAGGTCTTTAAACCCAACGTTCTGCTCCGGGTCCAGTACCTCTAACAATGCGGCAGCAGGGTCACCGCGGAAATCTGCCGCCATTTTGTCCACTTCGTCCAGCAGCAAAACAGGGTTATTGCTTTTTGCAGTGGCAATTGCGCTGATCAGCTTACCCGGCATTGCGCCAATATAAGTGCGCCGGTGCCCGCGAATTTCCGCTTCGTCCCGCACACCGCCAAGCGAAACACGGCCGTATTTACGCCCAAGGCACCGCGCAATCGAGTTTGCAATGGACGTTTTGCCAACGCCCGGGGGGCCCACAAGGCAGATAATCTGGCTGCTTGGGGAATCGGTCAACTTGCGCACAGCCAAAATTTCAAGGATGCGCTCTTTCACCTTTTTCAGCCCATAGTGGTCGCGGTTTAAAATGGCCTCCGCTTTATTGATGTCAATGTTTTCGGGCGTAGAAACCGCCCAAGGCAGCTCAAGGCAGGTGGTCAGATAGGTGCGTATTACCGCAGCCTCCTGCGAGTTGCCCTGCATCCGCGCAAGACGGTCAGCTTCTTTATTCAGTTTGTCCCGTGCTTCTTCCGGCAGGGGTAGCTTTGCTATTTTATCCTTATAGTCATCGGATTCGCGCTTTGTATCCTCTTCTTCATCCAGCTCGTTCGAAATCGCACGCATTTGCTCGCGCAAAAAGTAATCCCGCTGGTTTTTTTCCATCTGGGTCGAAACCTTGTCTTGAATTTCCTTTTCCACCGAAAGCACTTTGTTTTCTTTGCTAAAAACAGCAAGCAAGGCCTCCAGGCGCGCCGTAATGGTGTTTTCATTTAAAATGCGCTGCTTGTCGGTGTATTTAAATAGCAGGTTGCTGGGGATATATTCGGCAAGGAACACCGGGTCCTCACTAGAAATGATTGTATAGACAACATCTTTTGGGATGCGTGGGCTCAGGCTCATATAATCTTCAAACGCCTCGCGAATCGAGCGCAGCAATGCTTCAATGCGCACGCCGTCTGCCGATTTAACACCGCGCAGCGGCGCCGGCTTGATCGAAGCCTGCATGAATTTTGAAGAGTAATCTACCTCTACCAGTTTGGCGCGGCTTTTGCTTTCAACCAGTACCTTTACAAGGTCATTGGAAACGCGCAAAGCCTGTTTGATTTCTGCAACAACACCATAAGGGTAAAGGTCCCCCGCTTTCGGGTCTTCGACATCCATATCTTTTTGGGCAACCAAAAAAATATTCGCATTGTTTTCCATCGCCCATTCTACTGCGGCGATGGACTGCGGGCGCCCCACCTCAAAATGGACAACATTATTCGGGAAAATCACAAGCCCTCGCAACGCTATGGCAGGCAGGGATGTCACTTCGTTTTTATGATCTATTTTAAGCTTTACCTTTACCGGCATAAAGCCTTCCTCCTTGAAAAGAACTTATTTTACGGCCACTGTAGCCATTATCATAATTATACCCGTTTTGTACAGTTCACGCAACTTTGTGTACCAGATTTGAAAAAAATGTTGACAAATCATTGCGGTTTCGGTATTCTATTGAAAGTAAATCGCGGAATGAAACGGTCAAAGAGGTGTAAAAATGGGAAAACAGCTGTGCAGGAGAAGAAAACGTCTTGCAGGCTTCGTATTCTCTTTTCCGTTTTTTTCCCTTTCCGTCCCGTCTAAAAATTAAGCTGTCTTTTCAGCTTAATTTTTTTTTGTGCTTTTCGCCGCGATAACTAAAAGGGAGGAATGAACATGAAATCTGAAAACCCCATTTGGAACGCCCGCGAGCTGGGCATCCCCAAGATGCTGCTGCTTGGCTTGCAGCACACCTTTGCAATGTTTGGTGCCACCGTTCTGGTGCCGATCATCACTGGGTTGAACGTTTCGACCACTTTGCTCTTTGCAGGCCTTGGCACACTGCTGTTTCACCTGATTACAAAAGGGAAAGTGCCGGCATTCTTAGGTTCATCTTTTGCGTTTTTAGGCGGCTATGCAATGGTGGCGCCGAAACTTGCAGACGGCAGCCCCAATAGCGAAATGCTGCCCTACGCCTGCGGCGGCGTATTTGCGGCCGGCCTTGTGTATGTGGTGCTTGCCGGCCTCATTAAAGCATTCGGCGTAAAAAAAGTAATGCGGTTTTTCCCGCCGGTCGTCACCGGCCCCATCATTATTTCGATTGGTCTGATTCTGGCCCCCACCGCAGTGCAAAGCGCCAGCCAGGACTGGCTGCTGGCTTTTGTTGCCCTTGGCATTATTGTGGTTTGCAATATTTGGGGTAAAGGCATGGTGCGCATTATCCCCATTCTGCTGGGCATTGTGGGCGCATATCTGCTTGCCATTGTGCTTGGCCGTGTTGATTTTACTGCGGTAAAAGACGCACAGGTTGTTGCCCTTGCACCCATTACGATGGCAAAATTCAGCATCAGCGCGATTTTCACCATCATGCCCATTGCGCTGGCAACCATGATGGAGCACATCGGCGATATCGCCGCCATCAGTGCAACCACCGGCAAAAACTATATCAGCAACCCCGGCCTGCACCGCACCCTGTTGGGTGACGGCCTTGCCACCAGCCTTGCCGGTTTGTTCGGCGGGCCTGCCAACACGACCTATGGCGAAAACACCGGTGTTCTGGCACTTACCCGGGTGTATGACCCCCGCGTGATGGAGCTTGCTGCGGTGTTTGCAGTTATTCTGTCCTTCGTGCCGAAGTTCGGCGAGTTAATCTACTCAATCCCCACTGCCATCATCGGCGGCGTCAGCTTTATCCTATACGGTATGATCTCCGCTATCGGCGTGCGCAACGTAGTTGAAAATCAGGTTGACCTGACCAAATCACGCAACCTGATCATTGCGGCGGTCATTCTGGTGAGTGCGCTGGGCTTTAACAGCATCGGTGGTCTTTCCATCCCCGTTACCGGCGAAATCACCATTACGCTGTCCGGCCTTGCGATTGCGGCAATTCTGGGTATTCTGCTGAATGCCATCCTGCCGGGCAATGATTACGAGTTTAACGACCAGAATGAAGAAGACGGCAAAACCGCCGTTTCTTTCAAAGTTTAATCACTGCTTTTTATTAAAGCCAAAAGTTCCGGTGCACCTGTTTTTGCGGGTGCACCGGAACTTTTTTATTTGATAAGTACATTAAGCTACTACAACGTCTACTGTTTGCACCCCGTACAGCCGGCACAGTGCAATTTCATGTTCACCAAACAGCTCACCACTGCTGACAATGGGGATGGCCGGCGGGCAGGACACCATTGGCGTACCGCACACGCGGCCCAAAGCCTGTTCTATGCCAATACACTCATGTGCTGCCAGCATGGCATCGCGCACCCGCATCGCCTGTACGGGTGGTGCCGGCAGAGGCGCTTTACCGGGCTGCCAAACGGCCTGCTCAACGTGAGCAGCGTTTTCGTTTACATTCCCCAGCGCATCCTGCACGCGCATGAAATCCCGTGGCACATTGCCGGGCGCAAACATCAGCACCACAAAATAAGGGTCGGCATATTCGCACTCCACTGCGGCGCTGCGCAGCTTTTGAGCAACCGCATAACCGGTAGTGCCTGAGGCCGCCGCATCCAGTGTTAGTTTTAGCGGTTCTTGCCCTGCCACTACCCACCCATTTTGCTGTAGCTGGGCGGTAAGCAGCGCAACCAGCCCCGCACACTGTGCCAGCTTTACAGGGTAATCCGTTGCAAGGTAGCGATTCGCCGCATCCAGCGACTGCAAAACAAGGTAAGACGGGCTGGTAGAGCCAAAAAGGGCAAGGGCTTGCCGGGCATTTGCCGTATAGTTTTGCGGTGCTGCGGTACTAATATGTAAGTATGCCCCGCCGGTAAGCACCGGCAGTGTTTTATGCGCAGAATCACAGCAGGCCGTTGCACCAAGGTCAATCGGGTGCTGGCTTGGCTGCAAAAAGCGCAAGTAGGCACCATGTGCATTATCCACCAGCAGTGGCACACCAAAAGCACGGCAAACATCTGCAAGGGCGGCGATATCCTGCACGCCGCCTAAATAATCCGGCGATGTGACATATACGGCACACGGGCGGCGGGGTTGGGCCGCAAGCACCTGCTTTAGCTGCTGCGCAGAGACCGGGCAACTGCACAGGCTTTGCTGCTGTGGCCATAGCCACAGAACGTCAAGGTCTAACAGTGCGGCAGCCGTAATAAACGCTTTGTGGGCATTGCGGGCTGACAAAATTAGCGGCGGGCCATCTTTTGCAGTATTCCATTGCTCGGTTGCAAGGCGCAGCATCGCGCGAATGCAATGGGACGAGCCCTCGGTAGAATAAAACGTATGGGCCGTGCCAAACAGCGCCGTTGCATTCCGCTCGCTTTGCGCAATAATGCCTTGCGGCTCGTATAATTCGTCTGCACCGGTAATCTCGGTAATATCCAGTGGCTCACAGCCCAGTAAGGCATTGCCCTTATGCCCCGGCATATGCAGGCGTGACACACCGCTTTTATGATACCTGTTTACAAAATCACAGATTGGTGTGTCCATTTGCCTGCCCCCTTATTCTTCGCTTTCTGCCACCTTCATCATCAGCGCACATTCAATACGCTTTTTAAACAGCTCACAGCCGTAGTCGTACACGCCGCGAATCGAGCCCGTCGCGTGATAGGCGTTTGCCGCACAGCCACCGGAGCAGTACAGCTTTGCCCAGCAATCGCTGCATTCTGGCCTTGCATAGGCGTTGCAGCATTTAAATTCGTCCCGCAGGGCCGTATTGGTCACCCCATCCCAAATGTTGCCGAGGCTGTAATGCTCGTCCCCCACAAACTGGTGGCAGGGGTACAGTTCCCCCCAGGGGGTAACCGCCATATACTCGGTGCCGCTGCCGCAACCTGAAATGCGCTTGTAAATGCAGGGGCCGCCGGTGAGGTCCAGCATATAATGGTAAAAGGTGAAACCTCTGCCCTCTTTTTTGCGGTGAATCATCTCTTTTGCAAGCAGCTCGTACTGCTCAAATAAAATCGGCAGGTCTTCTCGCGTCAAAGCGGCGGCATCACCGGGGGCACACACCACGGGCTCCATACTTAGTTCGGTAAAGCCAAGGTCGGCCATGTGAAGAATATCATTGGTAAAATCTGTATTCGCGTGGGTAAAGGTGCCGCGCATGTAATAATTTTTACCGCCGCGCGCCTCCACCAGCTTTTGAAACTTCGGCACAATGCGGTCATAGCTGCCTTTACCGGCATAGTCGACCCGCAGCCGGTCGTGGATCTCTTTGCGGCCGTCAAGGCTCAACACAACATTGCTCATTTCTTTATTGGCAAAGTCAATCACGTCGTCGTCAATCAGCACACCGTTTGTCGTTAGCGTAAAACGAAATTTTTTGTGGTGAATGGGCTCTTGTGTGCGGGCATAAGCAACAAGCCGCTTCACCACATCCCAGTTCATCAGCGGCTCGCCGCCAAAAAAGTCAACTTCCAAATTGGTGCGCGTACCAGAATTTTCAATCAAAAAGTCCAGCGCACGTTTGCCGGTTTCAAAGCTCATCAGCGCACGCTCGCCATGGTATTTGCCCTGGCTGGCAAAGCAGTAAGAGCAATTCAGGTTGCAGGTATGGGCGACATGCAGGCACAGCGCCTTCACCACTGTGCTGCGCTGTTTAAAATCGTAGGCCAAATCTTCAAATACATCCGGCGTGTATAGCTTGCCGCTTTGCTTTAGTGCGGCAACGTCACTGATGCAATCGCGCAGGTCCTGCTCCGTCACGTCTTCGTGGCCCGCATATTTTTTCAGCATTGCTGCAATTATTTCATCTTCGGTTTGCCCCTCAAACAGCGCAATAATGTCGTACGCCACTTCATCTACTACATGAATAGACCCGGAACAAGTGTCCAGCACAATGTTGTATCCATTTAATTGATATTGGTGTACCATCGAATCCCCCTTGTATCGATACAAACAACAAAAAAGCCGCCGAAATGGCGGCATTTTTTTGAAAAACTAGAACTCACTTTGCTGCCTTCTCGCACGGCTGGTTTGCAACACCGCAAGATGTTTTGCAGGCAGACTGACAGGAAGTCTGGCACTCACCACAGCCGCCAGTTTTTACGCTTTCATTCAAATCGCGCGTTGCGATTGTCTTAATTCTCTCCATGAACTATCCCTCCCCTCGCCCCTAGAAAACAAATTTCTAAGCAAACAAAGAATACCATACACAGCCGTTTCTGTCAATAAACACGCATCAGAAAATGGGCTGAACGCCAGTGCCTTTGCACTGCATTATACAAAACCATGCCGCTTTAGGTAATCTGATATTCTCACGATAAAAAAAGAGCAGTCTTGTAGGATACAGTATCTTGCATGGCTGCTCTTGAAATCGGATGGTCCAGCCCGTAACAGTTACCGCCGTAATTGTTTCGCATGGCTTTTACTTTCGATTGCAGCATCAAGCACAAATTCGACATTGTCGTTCATTTTTGATCAACCAGTTTTCCTTCGCGCAAATACTTTTTCTGCATTTTAATTCCAAACTGCTTTTCACAGGCTTGATACATCGGGATTTCCTTCGGAGAAACAAGCGAAATGCACATCCCATCTTTTCCGCATCTTCCAGTACGACCAGCTTTGTGCAAGTAGTCGTTTGGGTTCTCGCTGGCAGTCATAGAAAAAACAACACTAATATCATCAAAATCAAGCCCCCTGGTTGCCAGGTCGGTGGTAAGAAGCAATTTTAATTTTCCGCTTTTAAATGCATTCATAATCCGCTTGCGGTCCTGCTGTGTGCTTTCTCCATGGATGTAGTCCGCAGAAATGTTGTGGTAGCGCAGCTTCTCTGCTACTTTTTCCAACAAATCCCGATTGTTTATAATTGCAAGGGCCTTTGCTGGTTTAATTACCGCCATCAACTTTCTGATATATTCTGGCTTCTCTCGTTCTTCGCAGGCAACACAAATATGCGTGATAGTGCTCGGAATACTTAACTTTTCAGCTTGCTGAATTACATCCGGGTGTTTGCCAATCGACTCAACAGCTGCTTTCGTATCCTTATGGATGCTAGCCGAAACCACTACCAGTTGGGTGTCTCTCAAGGCTTTTTTGATCACTGCGCTAGTCAGTTTAATATTCTTGCAATTAAGCAAGAGGTCGCCTTCATCCACGATAATAGTTTTGGCTAAATGCGCAGGAATATATTTTTTGGCTCTTCGGTAGTTTGTGTGGGTAATAAAAACTGAATAAAGCCTTGGTAGCAAAGGAAATGCTGCTATGATTTTATTAACAAAAATGAAATCAGGAAAGCAGGGCTTCCAAATGCGTACCA
>JAEWRN010000011.1 GCA_023460035.1 Bacillota bacterium | reverse complement strand
TGTTCCCATCCCGAACACAGAAGTTAAGCTCGATCGTGCCGAAAATACTTGGTTGGAGACGACCTGGGAAGATAGGTAGGTGCCGGCCCTTTTCCTAATTATGGGCTCTTTGGAAGCAGAGAGCCAGCAAGGCCCCTTGGTCAAGCGGCTAAGACGACGCCCTCTCACGGCGTAATCGTGGGTTCGATTCCCGCAGGGGTCACCAAGCATCTTGCGGTGTAGCCGCAAACGAGGGCCGCGATGGCGCCGAAAGGCGGCCCATGCGGCCTTTGCTTTTGCCCAAAGGGCAGCGCAGGGCAGCAGCCGGCGCAGCAAACAGAGGGGAAACCCTCACCCATGCACTTCTAGCTCAGTTGGTAGAGCAGCTGACTCTTAATCAGCGGGCCCAGGGTTCGAGTCCCTGGAAGTGCACCATTGAAGTAAGGCATGAACAGGGACGAGAACAAAGCACTCCTGCGCGCGCGCTTTTGCAAAGCGCGGGGCAGGCAAGCGGCAGCCCGGTGGGCTACCGCGCAGTGCGTTTAAGGCAGCAGCGCTGCCGCGACAAAGTCCCTGGAAGTGCACCATGATTTAAGCACACAAGGTATCTTGTGTGCTTTTTTATTTTGTGCGATCAGGTTACCATTCGGTTTAGAAATGTCGAATATGGTCGAACATCACAATTAGTGAACAATTAAAAAGGGATGAGGGTATAGAGGAATGAAAAATTTTTCTGTTTCAAAGAAACTGTTTTTTACATTCACAACAATTACGGCCATATTTATTATTGCTGTTTCCATGGGGCTTTTCAGTATTTTTTCTATTATGCAAAACTTTACCGCTTTTCATGCCACTTCCTATGTCTCTGTAAAGCAGGCAATCGGTATCCGCAGAGACCTGCATGAGCTTGAAAAGGGGCTTTTGCTTGTAATTACTTCGGATACGAGCAGTGACGAGCAGAAATATGAGCAAACTGCAAACGATGCGGCAACGCAGGTAGGGGAAGAAATTGCTGTGCTGGATACGCTTGTGCCAGAAAATGCAGAACAGCTGGATGCGCTGCACCAAAAAATAGATCAAGGTGCCCCTGTGCGCCAACAGATTTTGGATTTGATGAAAAACAATAAAAAAGACGAAGCTTTGAAAGTTTACCGTGAGCAGTATGCACCACTCGCGCAGGAAATGCGCGACTTGTCTTCTGCAATTGAAAGCGACGTTTCCTCCCGTGCAGATGCAGCCTATAGCGCAAGCTTAACGGCTTCAACAATAGGCTTTATCGTTGCAGTTGCAGCTTCTGTGGTTGCGCTGGCGGTCACAATTTTACTTTGCATTTATATTGTGCGCAGTATTACAAAGCCGGTGCGGCAGATTGAAAAGGCCACAAAAGAACTGGCTAATGGCAATTTTTCAGTCGAAGTGGACTATCAGTCCCGTGATGAGTTGGGGTCTCTTGCGCAAAGTACCCGTGAGTTGGTACAGAATCTCAGAAAGTACGTCGGTAACATTGACGAGACACTTGGTGCAGTTGCCGACGGCGATTTGACAAAATCGGTCGAAATTGAATATGCAGGTGATTTTGCCTCTATTAAGGTTTCGATTGAACGCATTATAAAGGCGTTAAACGAAATATTTGCCCAAATGCTGGCAGCTTCGCGGCAGGTTGCGAGCGGTTCCAGCCAAATGGCGTCCGGTGCGCAAATTTTGTCCCAAGGCTCGGTAGAACAGGCGGCTTCGGTGGAAGAACTGCTTGCGACCATTAACGAGATTTCGCGCCAGATCAACCAGAATGCTGAAAATGCGCGCAAGGCAAACCAAATGGTGAACGATACCAATGTTGAGATTGAAGCCGGCAGTGCGCAGATGAAACAACTCGTTACCGCAATGAGCAATATGGCAAAGGCCTCAAACGAAATCAACAACATCATCAAAACAATTGACGACATCGCCTTCCAGACCAACATACTGGCGCTTAACGCGGCAGTAGAGGCCGCCAGAGCAGGGGAGGCAGGCAAGGGCTTTGCGGTTGTGGCAGAAGAAGTACGCAGCCTTGCGGCCCGCAGTGCAGAGGCTGCAAAGAATACGGCAGCTTTGATTGAAAATACCATCGAGGCGGTGGACAACGGCACGAATATGGTGTTTACTGTCGAGCATTCGTTGACGACCGTTGCGGAAAAAGAAGAAAAGGTACTTTCTCTGGTGGGCGAAATTGCCACAGCATCAAATGAGCAGGCCGTGGCTGTGACGCAGATTACGCAGGGGATTGAGCAGATTTCCAGTGTGGTGCAAAACAATTCGGCCACAGCAGAAGAGAGTGCTGCCTCCAGCGAAGAGATTTCGAGCCAGGCTTTGGTATTGCAGAATTTGATTGAGCAGGTACGGCTAAAAGACGACAGCATGGAGATTGCCGACTAAACAGGGCCGCAGCGCCTTTGTACTGCGCGCTTTGCGCAGAGGGATACCAATCATGCAAAGCCGCGGCCGGTGCAGGTACTTTTACTGTGCCGGCTGCGGCTTTTTATAAAATGTCGGGGTGCGGTACGGCCTGTGGCAACGACAAAAAACAGCCTTTGCGGCGGTCTCCGCAAAGGCTGTTTTAATACAGGCAAGTATATACTTTTTTATGCCAAGGATTCAATTGCCTCTACGCCTTTGGCAAGGTAATCCCCTTCAAAGGATTCAATTACGCCAAGGTCGCACTGGTGTGCCAGTTCAGGGTCAATGGGCAGCTTACCCAAAACCGGCAGCTGATAACTCGCGGCAATTTCGTCAATATGGCTTTCGCCGAAAACCGAAATTTTCTTCCCACAGTCCGGGCAGGTGAAATAACTCATGTTCTCCACAAGGCCCAGCACGGGGATTTTCATCATATTTGCCATTTTGACCGCTTTTTCAACGATCATGCCGACAAGCTCCTGCGGGCTGGCAACAATAATCAGCCCGTCAACCGGCAAAGACTGAAATACGGTCAACGCCACGTCACCGGTGCCCGGGGGCATATCAACAAACATAAAATCGACGTCGCCCCAAATAACATCGGTCCAAAACTGGGTCACTGTGCCTGCAATTACGGGGCCGCGCCAGACGACGGGGTCCGTTTCATGCTCCAGCAGCAGATTGACCGACATGACCTTTAGCCCGGTGCGGGTTTCAACCGGCAGAATCCCCAGTTCACTGCCCATAGCGCGGGTTTTAAGGCCAAACATTTTTGGGATGGAAGGCCCCGTGATATCTGCGTCGAGTACAGCAGTTTTATGGCCACGCCGCTGCATTTCAACGGCAAGCATGCTGCTGACCATGCTTTTACCAACACCGCCCTTGCCACTGACGACGCCGATGACCTTTTTAATGTTGCTGTTGGGGTTGGGGTCCTTGTGAAAATCAGGTGCGGTACCGCCCTCACGGGACGAGCAGGCTTCACCACAGGTTTCACAGTTGTGGGTGCAGCTTTCACTCATGCAAATAAATACCTCTTTTCTGTTTGCCGCCCGCCATCGCGGGCAAGATACATTAAAAGTATAGCATAACGGTGCTGTTTTTTCAATGTACCGTTAATAGTTGCCAGTTGTGTCCGATTTATGGTATAGTAGACTCTGGGATTTTATTCGGCTCAGGTATGGCTGCGGGTAAAATTTGGGCGCCGTGTGCGCCGGCTGCCGCATTAAAAAACGGTGCAAAAAGGGGCGAAGCGGTATTGATGCTGATGGTCTTCGATACGCCGGAAGAAAAGAGCAAATTCGAGCAGGCGTATCTCAGATATAACAAGGTCGGGTTTTATTATGCCCGCGAAATACTGCACGATGATGCGCTTGCAGAGGATGCTTTGCATGACGCATTTCTTTCGCTTGCCCGCAACCTGGATAAGATTGGCGATGTCGAGTGTAGCAAATCATTCAACTACTTCGTTACTATCGTAAAAAATACAGCAATTTCTACTTTGCGCCGGCAAAAACGTGCCCGTACAGTGAATATTGACGACGACAGCTCGGTGTTTCAGCTGGAAGACAGTGCGCCGGGGCCGGAAGAGAGCTCGGCCCAAAAGGATAGCTATACGCGCCTGCTAAACGCGGTGAAGCGCCTGAAACCGGAATATCAGGCCCCCTTGCTGCTAAAGTATGCCAATGGCTACACTGAGGCTGAAATTGCCAAAACGCTGGGCATCACGGTTTCCAATGTCTCTGTGCGCATTTACCGGGCAAAGCAGAAGCTGATCCCTATTTTGCGAGCGAAAGGGGGGGATGACTTTGGCCAAGCGGAATGATAACGAAAACCGGGAAATAGAAGACTTGCTGTCCGCCGCGGCGCAGCAGCTTGCGCAGCAGCAGGCCGAGGAGGCAAAGGCCGCTTACGAGGATTCCCCCGAGCCCGCTTACTCTGCCCGTTTTACACAGCGCATAGAGGCAATTGCGCGCAAAACAAAAAAATACGGTAAGCTTGTGGTTTGGAGCAAAGCCGCCAAACGCACCATGGCAACTGCCGCTGCGGTACTTGTGGTACTTACGGCAGCGCTTTCAGTAGACGGTGTGCGCACCCAGCTTTATAATTATTTTATTTCGCATCATCAAGAGTATACCGAGTTGCGGGTGGCAGCCTGCGATGAGGCGGCGGCAGGCAAGTCGTTCTCCACCGGCAATTACCACTATGTGCCGGATTATTTGCCTACCGGTTATGTCTTGCAGGACACGCAGGACGAGGGCGATTACTTTTACGTGCTGCAGTATGTGGACCAGGATGCCTATGCAGCCTACCAAAAGCAGCTGGATGCATTGGTTGAAAAATGGGGCTCGCAGGACAACATCCCAGAGGAGGAACAGCTTCGTTATAGCGGCCCGCAGATCATGTATATGGAAATGCGCAGTGTCGAAGGCACAACGCAATTTGACACCGAAGGCGCGGTTTATAAAGAGCTGACAATTAACGGTAGCCCTGCGTATATGTCAATTAAAAACGGACAGGTATTGCTTTTGTGGGACAATGGCGACCGTTCTTTCCAGCTGTTTGGCCCTATTTCAGAGGAAGATGCCGTGCAGATGGCAAACAGCCTTGTGGTACAAGATGACCCACAATAAAATACCCCCGAAAAATAGAACAACCGGCCTTCCGCCGAGAAAGAGGACCTTTTATGCTGGAAAGACTGATTGAAATTACATTGCCGCCCATTATTGCGGTGGCGGAGCTGATTGGCATTTTTGTAGTGACGGTGTCGGTGCTGCGCGCATTTTGGCATTACTTTGTAACGCTGTTTCACATTGGGGGCAAAAAGTACCCGATTAAATTTGAACTGGCTAACGGGCTTGCAATGGGCCTTGAGTTTAAAATGGCGGCAGAAATTTTAAAAACAGTGCAGGTGAGAAGCCTTGAAGAACTGCTTGTTTTGGGGGCCATTATTTTGTTGCGTGCCCTTTTAAGCTTTATGATTCATGTAGAGGTAAAGCAGGGTAGAGAAGAGACTGAAATATTGGATATGAAATGTGCGATAAGGGAAGAAGAAAAGCAACAGGAGCAAGAGCAGCGCAAACATAGTATGTTTGACTAAGCGACTGCTGATTTTTAAAGCACAAGTAAAAGAGGTGCACCGGCAAATGCCGGGCACCTCTTTTATTATTTGTGAAAAACCGGCGGTTGAGCCTCTGTCGGCCTATGCGGTAAAAGAGAGGGCGGCCTTTGGGCAAGGTTTCGTTGGTTTTGCAAAACAAGGCCAAACAACGCCAGCAGCCCAACCTTCTGCACGGCAGGGGCCGGGTGCACGGCGCCGCGTTGAAAACATTTTTATATCATGGTAAAAAACTATGAAAAAGAAAAAACTGCCATAATTGTGCCATATTTCGGGGCAATAATAAAGGCACAAACAAAAAAGGAGGTGACAGCCGTGTTGGTTTTGGTCATTGTAATCGTTGCCCTGGTTGCATACTTTTATACGAGGCGCGGCCAGCAGCCCTTTGATTTTGAAGGCACTGCTGCGGCGCAGGCGGTACTGAAAAAAAGGTTTGCAAGCGGGGAAATTGATGAGGAAACCTATTTAAACATGTTGCGTGTGCTGAAAAACAAATAAAACGGAGGGTATTTCTATGATGTATTACAGAGGGTTCGGTTATTTGGGCAGCTGCTTTTCGCGTTGGGGCGCGCCGGGCAGCATGATGTATGGAGGCGGTGGCTTTTTGATGATGGCCGCCGGGCTATTGGTACTGGCGCTATTGGTAGTGGCGGTGATTGCCATTGTAAAGCGTTCGCGCCGCACCGCAGTGGCCGCGAAAGAGGACCCCAGCCTGTCACTGCTCAGCGAGCGGTTTGCCAAGGGTGAAATTACGGCAGAAGAGTACGAAAAAATGAAAAAGGTTCTACAGCAAAAGTAAGCTTTTACCATGTTGAGTGCTGCGGCATAAAACGGTATAATGAAACAGGGTGATAACAATGCCTTATACCGTGTTAATCGTAGAAGACCAGGCAGAAATCAGCAGTGTCGTGGCAAAGTATCTGCAAAATGCCGGGTACGAAACCATTTGCGCACCAGATGGGCTGGCCGCCCTTGACCTGTTTAACCGCAATGACATCCACCTGCTGGTGCTTGACGTTATGATGCCCGGCATCGACGGCTTTGATGTGTTGCGCGAAATTAGAAAAATATCCGACGTTCCTGTCATTATGCTTACGGCAAAGGTGCAGGAGGTCGACCGCTTGAAGGGCTTCGACATAGGCGCTGACGACTATGTTGTGAAGCCCTTTAGCGTTAAAGAGCTGGTCAAAAGGGTGGATGCGCTTTGTAAGCGGGTATACCATGACACGCAGGAGCTGACTTACCAGGTTGGCGAGCTTACGCTGCAAACCAAAAGTATGAAGCTGTTTCGCAGGGGCGAAAACATCCCCATTACGGGTGCGGAGTTTGCGCTGCTGCAAGCCTTTTTTCGCTACCCAGGGCAGGTGCTTACGCGCGAACAGCTGATCGAGCTTGCCTATGGGTACGAGTACGAGGGGTATGACCGCAGTGTGGACAGCACCATTAAGCGGCTGCGCCAAAAAATAGAAAACGACCCTAAAAACCCAACAGTGCTGCGCACAAAGTATGGCATAGGGTACGTGTTTGGAGGAGATGCGACATGACAATTCGCCGGCAGTGGCTGCTTGTGTTGACGGCAACCGCAATTCTTGCCGTGTGCATCAACTCTTTGCTGTTTGGCACCATGATGAACCGCTATTTTTTAAGTTACAGCAGTGAGTCGTATCAAGAGCATGTGGACCAGCTGGAACAGCTTTCTAAAAAGGCTCTGCTGGACGGCGGGCTGACGGCGGCACAGGTTTCGATGCAGCTTGAATCCCACCTGGATGACCCCATCATCAATATCAAGCTATACGATGCAGGCGGCAGCCTGCTGGGGCAGGCGGGTACAAAGGCCGGCAACGGCATGATGTCCGGGATGATGGGCAATATGATGCGCCAGAATGCCGAGGAAGTGGACAACATCACGCTGACAGACGGGCAAACGACGATTGGCTTTTTGCATATTACGCGGTATACCACGCTTAGCCGGTCACTGGGGCCAATGCTGTTTTTGGGCTCGCTGCTGCGCAGTGCGGCGCTGTCGTTTGCCATTGTGCTGGTAATTGTGGTATTGATTGGGCTTTTGGTCAGCCGCCGTTTCAGCCGTGATTTAAGAAAGACTGCCGCGCAGGCGCTTGCGGTGGATATGGGGGAGGGCGGCAGCTACCGCCCGTCTAAAGTGCGTGAGATCCGCATTTTACAGGCAAGCCTGCAAGAGCTGCGCAGCAGGCTGAATATCAGGCAGACAGGGCGCAAACGGGCGCTGGACGAGCTGGTACACCAAACGCGCACCCCGCTGACCATTTTACAGACCCACCTTGAAGGGGTGGCCGACGGTGTGCTTTCGATGGATGAACAGGAAATTGCCATCTGTCGTGAACAGATCACCAGTATCGAAGCGAGTATTTCCAACATCAGCACCCTGCTGGACGCCACACGGCAAACTGCTGCCCCCACCATTGAGCAGGTTGACCTTGCCGCCCTGCTGCGGCAGATTGTGCAGGGGCTGAAAGTGCAGTTTGACCAAAAGGGCGTATCACTTTCGCTGCGGTCAGAAATGCAGGGCAAATGGAATACCGACCGTTACAAGCTGAGCCAATGCGTTTATAACCTGTTGAACAACGCTTACAAATATACCGGCACCGGGGGCAGCGTCGTGCTGGCCTGCCGGCAAAGCGGGCAGGCCGTTACCATAGGGGTGCGTGACACAGGGCCGGGCATTGCGCCCGAAGACCTTGCGCACCTGTTTGACGCTTATTACCGCGGGCAGGGTGCGCAGGCAGTGCAGGGCGACGGGCTGGGCCTTTATGTTGTGCGCGAAAACATGCAGCAGCTTGGCGGCAGTGTAAAAGCCTATTCCACACTGGGGCAGGGCAGCGAATTTGTGCTGACGCTGCCGCAGGGTGCCCCCGCGATGCAAAGCGCGGAAGAATAAAAATGCTTTTGAGATATTTTTTCAATAGTGATTGACATATACCCCAAATCGAGTAAAATGAAAACAGGTTCCAATCTTATTTTGAAAGGGCTGATTGAATGAAAAAGTATGTATGTACGGTTTGTGGCTATATTTACGACGAAGCAGAAGGCTGCCCCGAGCAGGGTGTTGCACCCGGCACGAAATGGGAGGATGTACCCGAAGATTTTGCTTGCCCCGAATGTGGCGCAGGCAAAGACCTGTTTGAGCTTGAGTAATTGATGTCATTTAAAAATGCGCTTTGCCGTTTGCGGCAAGGCGCATTTTTTTGCCTTTTAGCCTTTGGGGTTGCGAGGCGCGTACCTTTTGTTTTTTTTGCAGAATAAAGTGGTGCATATTGGTAATCATGTAAAAATTAGGTCATAAAAATGTGAATAGATTACCAAATTTTGCAAACGATATTGAGGTTTTGGCTATTCTGACCTATAATGTAGGAAATGAAACGTACTGGAGGGAGGCTCTGATGTATAATTTATTGATTGGTGGCGCCGCCGGCCAAGGGATCGACACGACGGCTGCAGTTTTAGAAAAATTGCTGCAACGCTCCGGCTATCATGTGCTGACAGTGAGGGATTTTATGTCCCGTGTTCGCGGTGGGCACAATTTTTCGCTACTGCGTTTTGGCAGTGAAAAGGTGTGGTCCCACAGTAATCGGTTGGACGGTATTGTCGCGCTGGATGACGACACGGTAGAGCTGCATAAGGCAGAACTCAAAGAAAGCGGGTTTATCCTTTGTGATACAAAACTTGCCACGCAGGATGCCCGTGCAATTAAAATCGACATGGACAAAATGGCAAAAGAGCTGGGTAACCCGCGGGTGTCCGGCAGTATTGCGGTAGGCACTTTGTTGCGTTTGTTTGGCGAGCCGCTTCAAAACGTGCGCGAGGTGCTTTCACTTTTTGTAAAAGAACAATATATCGATATCAATGTCAAAGCAGTTGAAGAAGGCTACGCGCTGGCAGAGCCACGCCACGAGCATTTACAGGGCGGTGCAACCGGCCAGATGCTGATTTCGGGCAGCAAGGCCGTCGCGCTGGGTGCAGTGGCGGCCGGGCTGCGTGTGTATTCGGCATACCCCATGTCGCCGTCTACCGCCGTGCTGGAAGCAGTGGCCGACTGTGCAGACGAAGCCGGTGTCGTGGTAGAACAGGCGGAAGATGAAATTGCGGCCATTAACATGGCAATCGGCGCTTCGTATGCCGGTGCCCGTGCGATGACCGGCACTTCCGGCGGCGGCTTTTCGCTGATGGTCGAAGCGCTGGGCCTTGCCGGCATTGCCGAAATCCCGCTTGTGGTAATTGATGTACAGCGGCCCGGCCCTGCTACCGGCCTGCCCACCCGCACCGAGCAGAGTGATTTGAAATTTGTCATTTCTGCTTCTCAGGGCGAGTTCCCGCGCATGGTCATTGCACTGCGTGACCACGAAGATGCGTTTTACCAGACGATGCGGGCGTTTGACCTTGCAGAAAAATATCAAATCCCGGTCATTTTGCTCAGCGACCAGTACCTTGGCGATGCCACGGCAACGGTGCCCCGGTTTGATGCTTCAAAAATTAAAATATCGCAACCGGCGGCAACCTATGACGGCGAGGGCGAATACCTGCGTTACCGGTACACCGAAAGCGGCGTATCGCCCCGTTTGGTGCCGGGTAAAACCGGGCATGTGGTCGTGATTGACAGTGACGAGCACGACGAAAGCGGCCATATTACCGAGTCTGCTGAGGTTCGCGTGCAGATGGCTGACAAGCGCATGCGCAAGCTGGACGGCCTGCGCGCAGAGCTGCAAGAGCCTGCATTCTTTGGCCCGCAGCAGTTTGAAACACTGCTGGTTGGCTTTGGCTCAACCGAAGGCCCGCTGTTTGAGGCGGTGGGCCTGTTGAATGAAAAACAGCCCGGCGCCTTTGCGGCACTTTGCTTTGGCGATGTGTACCCGCTGCCGCACAAAAAGCTGGCCGAGCTGGCGGGCAGGGCAAAGCGGATGATCAATGTAGAGCAGAATGCCACCGGCCAGCTGGCAGGGCTGATCCGTGAAGAGACCGGTATTGTGTTTGACACCAGCATTCTCAAATACGACGGGCGGCAGATTTCCGGCGAAGAAATTGCCGACCGCATTTGGAAGGGGGAGCTGAAATGAGCACGAATTCTTTTTGCACTTACGAAACCGCATGGTGCCCCGGGTGCGGCAACTTTGTCATTTTGGATTGCCTGAAAGAGGCACTGGAACAACTGGGGAAAGACCCGTCACAGGTCTTGGTGGCCGCCGGCATTGGGCAGGCTGCCAAAACGCCGCAGTACATTGGTGCCAATGCCTTTTGCGGCCTGCACGGGCGCTCGCTGCCCGCGGCGGTCGCGGCTAAAATTGCCAACGAAAAGCTGACCGTGGTCGTGGATACCGGCGACGGCGATTCTTACGGTGAGGGTGGCAACCACTTTTTGCACAACATTCGCCGCAATGTCGATATCACGCATTTTGTACATGACAACCAGATTTATGGCCTGACCAAAGGCCAGGCGTCGCCCACTTCGGTGCTGGGGTTGGTAACACCGGTGCAGACGGACGGCAACTTTAACGAGCCGCTCAACCCGGCGCTGGTTGCCATTTCTGCCGGCGCGGGCTTTGTGGCAAGAGGGTTTACCGGGCACAAAGCGCAGCTGATTGAGCTGATGAAACGCGCCATCAGCTACAATGGCTATGCGCTGCTGGATATTTTGCAGCCCTGTGTCAGCTTTAATAAAATCAATACCTTTGGCTGGTACAACAAGCGTGTGTACGAGCTGGATGCCGCGTATGACGCGAGCGACAAGCTGGGTGCTATGCAAAAGTCGATGGAGTTTGGCGACACCATCCCACTTGGCGTATTGTATGAAGAGAAAAAAGAGACATTCCACCAGAAGAACGCGGTGCTGAAACAGGGTACTCCACTGCTGGACCGCACGACGGACCCGGCAGTGATAGACCGTTTAATCGAATCGTATTGTTAAGCGTTAAGGGAGGTTTTATTGATGGCTGTTAAAAATGCAATGACTTCTGATTTTCTGCACTCTGCCTATGGCGGCGAAAGTATGGCACATATGCGCTACCTGCATTGGGGTGACATGGCGGAAAAAGAGGGCTTTCCGAATATTGCAAGGCTGTTCCGCGCGATTTCTTATGCAGAAAGTGTGCATGCGGGCAACCATTTCCGTGTGATCGACGGCAGCACGGCCGATGCCACGGTGACGGCTGGCGGGGTGTTTGGGGTCGGCACTACGGTAGAAAACCTGCAGGGCGCCATCAATGGCGAGCTGCACGAAGTCAACCAGATGTACCCCGTTTACCTGAACACGGCCGAGTTTCAGCAGGAGGACGGTGCAAAGCGGTCGTTCCATTTTGCGCTCGAAGCTGAAAAACAGCACGCGGCCCTGTTTCAAAAAGCGCAGGACGCCGCGCGGGCAGGCAAGGACATTGAGCTGAAACATATTTATGTCTGCCCGGTGTGCGGCCACACGGTTTTGGACGAAGCGCCGGAGCATTGCCCGGTTTGCGGTGCCAAAAAAGAGATGTACAAAGAGTTTTAATCGGCTTGTTGCGCGCAAGGCAGCAGCGGCAAAGCCATACTGACCCAAGAACAAAAAAAGAAACGACACACCGCTGGTGTGCCGTTTCTTTTTTTGAATTTTGAATAATAGAGCAGAATCTTTTTCTAAATTTAGTCATCGTCGTTTGCAGCGGGCGGAAACAGGTCGATATACCGCCGGGCAATCGTGCTAAGGCAATGCTCCTTTTTCCAGATCAGCACCGGGGCAGAGGGGGTCGGCAGCTCCTGCACCGGTTTGATGACGAGTGTTTCCCCCAGTTTAAATTTGTCAATCAGGTTTTCAGACGAATGGGGCAGCACGGCAATACCAAGCCCCTGTATCGCCCAGGAAATAGAGGTGGTAAAGGCTTCATTTGTGCAGATAATGTGTGGGGTAAAGCCCAGCTTGGCACAGGCGGCAATCACTTTTTGCCGGTCGATGCGGTGCACAATCAGCGGCTTTTCTTGCAAATTCAGCAAGGCCACGTCGGGGTCATCCCCGGTAAAATAGGGCGCAAGGCCCACGGCGACATAGTAGTCGCTGTAGGCGTATAAAGAATCGGGTGTGTTTTGTGGCACGGCGCCCAAATGCCGGTGGTGAAACAATTCGTGGTTAAAAGGCTCGCGTATAATGCCAAGCTCTACCGAGCCCTTGCTCAGCATAGTTAAAATGGCGTGGCTGCTGCCCTCTGAAATGTGAAACTGCGCCCCGGGGCTGGCCTGCAGCAGCCGGTTGATTGACTGTGGCAGAAAGTCAAGGGCGGCAGACCCAATGGACCCGATGGAAAGCAGCCCGGTAATGCCGTTGCGAATGTTGTCCAGCGTGTCGACCGTAGAATCAAAGTTTTCCAAAATAATCTGGGCACGCCGGTAAAGCACCTTGCCCTCGGGGGTCAGTTGCATAGACTCTTTACCGCGGATAAACAGCGTAATACCAAGCTCTTCTTCCAGCAGTTTTAGCTGGTGGCTGAGCGGCGGCTGCGAAATGCGCAGCTTTTTGGCAGCGGCAGTGATATGCCCTTCATCTGCAATCGTCAAAAAATAGCGCAGTTGGCGAATATCCATGGTGGTTGCCCCCTTTTTGTAAACTTTATAGGACATTATAATGACTATTTTTACATTTTGGGAGTGGTTTATGCGAAACCGACAAAATGTACCATAGAATTATGCGTCGAAAAACAACAAAAAAAGTGGCAATGTGCACAAAAAAGATATTATCATTTAGTAAAACACACAAATGGACCGTAAGGGGAATGGCTTTGTTGAGCAGATAGCACAAAGCCTTGTAAAGCAGGTGTAAAACAGATATAGGGGTATATCTAAAAAGTATTTGAAAGCTTTTTGGCTGCTGTGCTATACTACGCCCAATAGCTAAAAGGCAACAATGCAAAGGCGCGTTGGGTACGAAAGTACCTGCCGCCTTTTTTTGTTAGCTAAATTGGGATGGGGAGAGGGTCAACGTGGAAAATTTTGTAATTACCATTGCGCGCGGGTTTGGCACCGGCGGCCGCCAAATCGCTGCAAAGCTGGCAGACGAGTTACACATCCACAGCTACGAAAACCGCATTTTAACACTGGCATCTCAATACAGCGGGTACGATGAACACCTGTTTGAAGAGGAGAACGAACGGCTGAAGGGCAATTTGCTGATGAACCAGCTGGCATCTTTGCCAAAGCGCAAAACCATTCACCCCAACACCTCACAATTTGTGTCAAACGAAAAGCTGTTTGAATATCAGAAAAAAATCATTGAAGGTCTTGCGGATACGACCTCTTGTGTGATTGTGGGCAAATGTGCAGATGATATTTTAAAAGACCGCAAGAATGTCGTCAGCGTTTATATTGAGGCGCCGCGCGCCTATTGCTTGCAGCGGGTGATGCAGCGAATGCAGATCAGTGAGGACGAGGCAAACCAGCTGATTACAAAAACCGACCGCTACCGTGCGGATTACTACAAATTTTACACCCATGGCAATTACTGGACCAACCCCGTCAACTACGACATCACACTGAACAGCGCCCGAATAGACGAAGAGGGTTGTGTGCAACTGATTCTGCACTGCCTGAAGCTGAAAATGGGCGAAGAGTGGTTTGCGCAGTACATGGCATCGTTTCATTGATGCCGGTATAAAAATAGGATATAAGGTGGCAGAAAAACGAATGG
Source organism: Bacillota bacterium (assembly GCA_023460035.1). GTDB lineage: Bacteria > Bacillota > Clostridia > Oscillospirales > Ruminococcaceae > Pygmaiobacter. The sequence continues at coordinate 9,019 of JAEWRN010000011.1, read as the reverse complement.
AACGCAGAGAGTGGACAAAACAGGCGCTTGCCGGCCTTGCGCCGGAGCTGCTGAAACTACATCACGAGATCTGGGCCTATGCCGAACCATCCAGCGCCGAAGTGCAGTCGGCAAAGCTGTTGTGCGAAGTGCTGCGGCAAAAGGGCTTTACAGTAGAAGAGAATATTTGCGGCCGCCCCACGGCATTCATTGCGACCTTTGGTGCGGGGCACCCTGTGGTGGGGTACCTTGGCGAGTACGACGCACTGCCGGGGCTTAGCCAGCAGGCAGGGCTGCCCCGGCACTGCCCGGTTTCAGAGGGCGGGTACGGCCATGGCTGCGGGCACAGCGCACTGGGCACCGCGTCGCTTGCCGCGGCACTGCTTGCCCAGCAATACCTGCAAACCAGCGGCCAGCCGGGCACCGTAATTTATTACGGCTGTGCCGCGGAAGAGGGCGAAGGCGTAAAACCGCTGATGGCGCGCGACGGGTATTTTGATGCGACCGACTGTGTGTTTGCATGGCACCCGGGTTCGACCAACGGGGTTGTCAATATGGAAATGATTGCGGTTAAAACAGCGCATATCGCATTTAAGGGCATTACGGCCCATGCGGGCGGCGCGCCGCACCTTGGCCGCAGCGCACTGGATGCGTGTGAACTGATGAATGTCGGGGTAAACTACCTGCGCGAACACGTGATTCAAGAAGCGCGGCTGCAATATGCCTACCTTGATTGCGGCGGTACGGCACCAAATGTGGTGCAGGACCATGCAAAGCTGATTTATGGCGTGCGTGCACCCAAAACCGAGCAGGCGGCAGAGATTATGCAGCGGGTTGTAGACTGCGCAAAGGGTGCCGCGCTGATGACCGGCACCACGGTGGAGGTCACCCCGCGCATGGGGTATTCAGACCTGTTTCAAAACAAGGTGGTCGCGTCTATTTTAAATAGCGCGGCGCAGCAGGTGGGCGCCCCGGCTTGGGCCGAGGCGGATTTTGAACTGGCAAAGCAGTTTACAGACCAATATACCCCGGCACAGCAAAACGACCTGCAACAAACCGTGCAGCGGCTCTACGGGAAAGAGCAGCTGCAACAGGTTTTAGAAAAGCCGCTGGACACCAAAATGGAAGCGTTTGACGAAACAAAAATGCTTAAAATTTATGGCTGTTCTGACGTGGGTGATGTTGGGTATGTCACCCCCACCGCATCGCTTTCGGTTGCGACCGGGGCACTGGGCACACCGGGGCATTCCTGGTTCATGACCGGTATGACAGGCTCTTCCATCGGCGAAAAGGGGTTGCTTTGCGCGGGTGAAATTATGGGGTTGGCCGGTGTCATGGTGTATGATGACCCCGCGCTGCTTGAGGGGGCACAGAGCGAACGCTTAGGGCGCACCGGTGGCGAGTACCACTGCCCCATGTATGTGTGACGTAAACATTTTATAAAATGCAGGTAAGGGAGAGGGAGAGTATGGACAGAAAGACATTTGTAGAGCAGTGCATTGATGAAAAAGCGCAGGAGCTGATCCACATCAGTGAACAGGTATGGGAATATGCCGAAGGCGGGTATCAAGAGCATAAATCGGTTGAGCTGTTGTGCGGCGCGCTAGAAAAAGAGGGCTTTACCGTGACCCAAAACCTTACCAATATCCCCACCGCGTTCAAAGGCGTTTGGGGTACGGGGAAACCAGTCATTGGCATTTTGGGAGAATATGACGCACTGCCGGGCCTTAGCCAGCAGGCGGGCTGCACCACCAAAGCCCCGCGGGAAGAAGGGGCGCGCGGCCACGGCTGCGGGCACAACATGCTGGGCACCGGTGCCCTTGCGGGGGCCATTGCCATTAAAGAGTATTTAAAAGAGACCGGCAAACCTGGCACCGTAATTTATTTTGGCACCCCGGCGGAAGAAAACGGTGCGGGCAAGGCATTTATGGCGCGGGATGGCGCGTTTGACGGGGTGGACTATGTATACACCTGGCACCCCGGCACAACCAACGGCGTAAATTCGTGCCACATGGTAGGGCTGTACAACCGCATTTATTCGTTTAAAGGCGTTACGGCCCACGCGGGCGGTGCGCCGCACCTTGGCCGCAGCGCGCTGGATTCGGTTGAGCTGATGAATGTCGGCGTAAACTATCTGCGCGAGCATGTCATTCAGGAGGCGCGCATTCACTACGCGTATCTGGATGCGGGCGGCACGGCACCAAACGTCGTGCAGGACCACGCCAGCGTGCGTTACGTCATCCGTGCCCCGTATATGAACCAGGTTAAGGAGATCACGGCGCGCATCGACGACATTGCACGGGGCGCGGCCCTGATGTGCGGCACGCAGGCAAGCTGGCGCATTGAATCCGCTTATTCTGACTACATCCCGAATGCGGTGCTGGCCACGGTGATGACCGAGGCGATGAAACAGATTGGCGCACCGCAGTGGACAAAAGAAGATTACGCGCTTGCCGCCAAGTTTGATGCCACGGTGGGTGAAAACAATAAGGCAGAAGAAAAAACAATGCTGCAAAAGCGCTACGGCAAAGAAGAGGCCGAAGAGAAGCTGAAACAGCCGCTTGATACTAAAATTGAAGAGTTTGACGAAACAAAGAGGGTTATTATCACCGGCTCTACCGACGTGGGTGACGTGGGGTACATCGCCCCCACGGTAATGTGCACCGTGGCGACGGCAAGCTTTGCGACACCGGGTCACTCGTGGCAGATGACCGCACAGGGCAATTCACCCATTGGGCACAAGGGCATGCTGGTTGCGGGTAAGGTGATTGCGCTTGCCAGCATTATGATGCTGGAAGACCCCGAAAAGGTGCAGCAGGCAAAAGAAGAGTTTATGGAGAAAAACGGCGGGGTATATGACTGTGCATTGCCAAAAGAGCTGAAAGCGCCGGAGGCAATTTAAGCCGTACAGAAAAAGGGGGATACGTTTTATGGCAAGATATATCGCAAAGCGGCTGCTGCAGGCGATCCCGGCGTTTTTGATCATCACGGTGATCGTGTTTCTGCTTTCCAATGCCGCGCCGGGCAGCCCCATCGATATTATCAAATCAGCCGGCGACATCACGCCAGAGGCCGAGCACGCGTTAATGGTGCAGTACGGGCTGGACAAGCCGGTCGTTGTGCGCTATTTTATCTGGCTGGGCAATATGCTTACCGGGGACATGGGCATTTCAAGCCGTACCCAGCAGCCGGTGTGGAGCCTGATCAGTGAGCGCATTGGCCCGACACTGGTGCTGTCGTTGTATTCGCTGGTGGTATCACTGCTTATCGCCATCCCGGTGGGCATTATGGCGGCGCTGAAGCCCTATTCCATCTGGGACAACATTTCGTCTGTGGCATCGTTTGTGGGGGCCGCCGCACCAAACTTTTTTGTGGCACTGGTATTGGTGTATGTGTTCTCCATCAAGCTTGGCATCCTGCCCTCTATGGGCATGTACGCCGCCAGCGGTGGCGGGGGCCTTGGGGACCTTGCAAGGCATTTGGTGTTGCCCGGCTTTGTGATGATCATTCAGCTGCTTGGCACCTTTGTCAAGCAGACGCGCGGCAGCATGCTGGAAGTGATGAACGAAGAATATGTTAAAACGGCGCGCGCCAAAGGCCTTTCAGAGCTGCGCGTCACGGTAAAGCATATCCTGCGCAATGCGTGGATCCCCATTGTGTCGTGCATTGCCACAACGGTGCCGCTGCTGGTGGGCGGCGCGACTGTCACCGAGCAGGTGTTTGGCTGGCCGGGCATGGGCACGCTGCTAATCCAGTCAATCAGCCAGCGCGATTACAACACGATTATGGGTATCACGGTGCTAATCTCGATTGCGGTGCTGGTGGTCAACCTGCTGCTTGATCTGGTCTATGCTTTCCTGGACCCGAAAATTCGTTTTGATTGAGGGGGCGTAAAGATTGAAAACACAGACAGGTCAAAAGAAAAAAAGCGAAGCATTTCGCAATTTCAGAAAACACAAAATGGCAATGATCGGCCTTACCATCATTGTGCTGGAAATTTTATGTGTGCTGATTTTGCCGGTCATATTTCACCTTGACCCGGTGGCAATCGACCGTACCGCGTTCAACCAGGCACCGGGGGATGTACACCTGCTGGGCACCGACGAGGTGGGCCGCGATATGTTTGCCCGCGTAGTTTGCGGCGGGCAGGTATCCATTTTAATCGGGTTTGCCGCAACCGCCATCAGCGTGCTGGTGGGGCTTCCGCTGGGGCTTGTTGCCGGCTATTACCGGGGCAAAGCCGAAAGTTTAATCATGCGCACGGCAGACATTTTTATGTCGTTTCCGGCCATGGTGCTCATCCTGGTGGTCGTCGCGGTGTTCGGCTCTGAAATCCCCATCATTATTTTGCTGATCGGTATTCTTAACTGGCCCGCCATTGCAAAGCTGATTTATGGCAACGTGCTTTCGCTGCGTGGCCGCGAGTTTGTAGAGGCCGAGCGCGCAATTGGCAGCAGCGACTTAAAGATTATCTTTAAAACAATTCTGCCCAATGCAATTGCACCGCTGTGGGTGGCGCTGGCGTTTCGCATTTCCAGTGCCATGATTACCGAATCGGCACTTAGCTTTTTGGGCGCCGGTGTGCAGCCGCCGCAGGCATCCTGGGGCAACATCATTCAGGCGGCTACCAGCCTTGCGGTGCTGACAAAGCGCTGGTGGATCTGGATCCCGGCCGGTGTTTGTTTGGTGGTCACCATTGTGTGCATCAACTTTGTGGGTGAGGGCATCCGCGATGCGCTGGACCCGAAAATGAAACGACTGTAGGGAGGAGGCAAACGGATGTCGGATGTTATTTTAGACGTAAAAAATTTGCAGGTGCAGTTTCGCACCGGCAAAACGCAAACCCTGACGGCGATACAGGACGTCACCTTTCAGGTCAAAGCGGGCGAGATTCTGGGCATTGTGGGTGAATCGGGCTGCGGCAAAAGCGTGACGGCCAACACAATCCTGCGCCTGCTGCCCAAGCAGACCAGCCTTATTTCAGGCGGCAGCATTTGTTTTCAGGGCCGCGACCTTGTGACGCTGAGCGAAAAAGAAATGCGCGCAGTGCGCGGCAGCAAAATATCCATGATCTTTCAAGAGCCGATGACCTCCCTGAACCCCGCTTACCGCATTGGGGTGCAGCTGGTAGAGATGTACCAGGCGCACAGCAAAATCAGCAAAAAAGAAGCCTGGAAAAAGGCGACGGAAATGCTGGAAAAGGTGGGCATTCCCGCACCGGACCAGCGCATGTACGAGTACCCACACCAGCTTTCGGGCGGTATGCGCCAGCGTGTGATGATTGCCATGGCGCTTTCGGCAAAGCCGGAGCTGCTGATTGCAGACGAGCCCACCACCGCGCTGGACGTGACCATTCAGGCGCAGGTGCTGGATTTGATGAAAGAGCTGCAGCGCGAAATGGGCACGTCGATTATTCTGATCACCCATGACATGGGGGTCGTGGCCGAAACATCAGACTATGTAATGGTGATGTACGCCGGCGAAGTGGTGGAGTACGGCAGTGCCGCCATGATTTTTAAAAACCCGCTGCACCCTTATACAAAAGGGCTGCTCAACTCGCTGCCGCGGGTAGACCGCGATATGCAGCGGCTGACCAGTATACCCGGCACGGTGCCGTCGCTCAGTGAAATGCCGGCCGGCTGCCGTTTCAGCAGCCGCTGTGAGCAGTGTGGCGGGCAATGTACCCAGCAAAAGCCACAGCTCATTGAAGTAGAACCGGGCCATCAGGTGCGGTGCCTGCTTTGCCAGGGCCCTAGCAGCAAAGGGGAGGATGCAGAATGACACAGACAAAGGACAGCGCACAGCAAGTGCCGGTCATGTCAATCAAAAACTTGAAAAAGCACTTCCCGGTGCGCGGGCTTAAAAACCGCAAGCTGTCGCTGAAAGCGGTAGACGGGGTCAGCCTCGACATTATGCCCGGCGAAACCGTGGGCCTTGTGGGGGAGTCTGGCTGCGGCAAATCGACCCTGGGGCGTACCATTTTGGGGCTGCAAAGCGCGACGGACGGGCAGATTGAGTTTATGGGCGAAGAGATTGCGGGCTATGACACCAAAAAGCTGCGCCCGCTGCGCCAGAAAATGCAGATTATTTTTCAGGACCCATATGCGTCGCTTGACCCCAGAAAAACAGTTTTCGATTTAGTGCGCGCCCCGCTGGATGCGTTTCGCATTGGCACAGAGGAAGAAAAACAACAAAAGACCCGTCAAATTCTTGAATTTGTGGGCCTTGGCGAGTACCAGTTTTACAAGTTCCCGCACGAGCTGTCCGGCGGGCAGCGCCAGCGCGTGGTAATCGCGCGCGCCATGGTGGTAGACCCCGCCTTTATTCTGTGCGACGAGCCTGTGTCGGCATTGGACGTTTCGGTGCGCTCGCAGGTGCTGAACCTGATGAAAGAGGCACAGGAGGAAACCGGAGTCGCCTACCTGTTTATCTCGCATGATATGAGCGTGGTGCGGTATTTATGCGACCGTGTTGCGGTGATGTACCTTGGGAAGTTAGTGGAGTTTGGCAGCAAAAAAGAGCTGTTCGAAAACCCCCTGCACCCATATACCAAAGCGTTGCTTTCGGCCATACCAGTGCCGGATGTCGATAAAAAACGGGAGCGGATTTTTTTGCCGGGCGATGTGCCCAGCCCGTTGCACCCGCCAAAGGGCTGCCGGTTTCATAACCGGTGCCCGTATGCGCAGGAGAGCTGCGGCACAGTAGAGCCGCAGTGGCAAGACATGGGGGAGGGGCATTTTGTCGCCTGCCCGTACGCGCTGCAAATTCAAAGCGGCGCTTTGCAAAGCAATAAAACTCCGTTTGAGGCATAGGGCCAAGGGCGGGTTTTAATGAAATGAAAGAGGGGAAAAGAAATGAACACAAGTTTTTTCAAAAAGGCACTCAGCTTTGGCTTGACCGCCGTACTGGCTGCCTCGCTGCTTGCCGGCTGCGGGGGCTCCGGTTCGTCGGCGGCCGCCAGCACAACAGCTGCATCGGGAAGCACTGCTGCGCCAGCAGACAGTGACGCAGTTGTCACCATGGCAATCGGTTCGGCATGGGCTGACCTTACGCCGTACAATGCGGCGTCGGGCGGCTATTACAGCCAGTTGGTTTTTGGCTTGCTTTACGACCGCCTTGTCTACATTGACGACGCGGGTAATATTACCCCGCGCAACGCAGACAGCTGGGAAGTTTCGGAGGACAAAAAATCCATCACTTTCCACCTGAACGAAAACGCAAAATGGAGCGACGGTGAGCCCGTCACCGCAAACGACTATGTTTTTGCGGTAAAAATGATCACCGACCCCGCCTGTGTGGTCAACCAGAAAGCGGCTACCTACAGCATCCTGACCGGTGTGGACGCCAGCGGCAACGCGGACGGTACCCCCATTGGCGCAGAAGCCATCGACGATTACACCCTGAAATACACGTTTGATGATGTCATCAACGAGGCGGTGACTTTCCCGTCTTACATCTATCTGTATCAGGCACTGCCCGAGCACGTTTTAAAGGACACCGCACCTGCGGATTATCTGGCTTCGCCCAACTGGAGCGCCCCGGTCTGCAACGGCCCGCTGACCTTTGAAAGCACCATCCCCGGCAGCGAGCTGGTGATGACTGCAAATAAGGATTATTACCTTGGCGCGCCCAAATTTGCAAAGTTTAAAATTCAGGTTATGGCAACCACCAACATGGCTTCGGCAATCATTGCCGGCGATGTGGACCTTGCTTACCCGCCGATGAGCGTGGATGATATCACCTCGCTTGAAGGCATTGACGGCATCAAGGTCGTACATTTGGATGTGCCGACCCAGCCGTTCATGATCATGGTCAACCAGTCGGTTTACCCTGACAAGCGCATCCGTCAGGCGATGGATAAGGCAATCGACCGTGACGCTATTTGCGCCATGCTGCAAAACGCGGCGTCTATCGAATCGCCCATCCTGTCCAGCACCAAATACTATGACAGTTCTGTCACCCCGACCTATGACCCGGATGCTGCTAAAGCAATTCTGCAAGAAGCTGCGGCAGACGGCGCAATTGATCTTAGTAAGCCCATTACGCTGTGCACCCCTCCGGGCGCACGTGAAAAATGCGCCAGCATCATCCAGCAAAACCTGCAGGCAATTGGCATGACGGTGAACATTCAGGTAGAAGAAGCCGCCACCATGTTTGCCGGTTTCTATGACGGCACAACGGGCATCGGCCTTGTCAACATGACCATGCAGTCGAACCCCATGTACCTGCGCAACATGCTGACTAACGACGCGGCAACCTTTATCAACAACACCTCCGACATCTGGGACGACTACTACACCCGCTTTATGCAGGCAGCCAGTGACGAAGATGCGGTTGCAGTTGTTGACGAAATGCAGCAGACCTGGCTGGACGAAGTGCCCATCATCTTCTATGCGGCAACGTATGAAGACTATGCGTACAACACCCGCCTTGGCGATGACATCGGCATGGAGGATATCGGCCTTGGCAACCTGCCCGTATGGCAGTGGACTATGACCCAGGCAAGCTAAGCAGACGCAAGCATATCCGATGCAGGTAAACCTGCAGGGCTTAAAGCAAGAACACCCGGCACAAACGTGCCGGGTGTTCTTGCTCAGTCTGTTGAAAAAGGTCCAGCGAAAGCTGGGCTTTTTCATTTAAAAGCGGTAAAATAGGTATGGGTGATGAGGAATGTTACAGCGAGGGAAATTAGATCGCGGCGTGTTGGAAATAGTGGATACGGAAAGCCTGGTACCGCAGAATCATCTGCTGCGAAAAATAGACGCAGCAGTAAACTGGGAACGGCTGTATGAGATGGTCGAGCCGCTGTACAGCGAGGACAACGGCCGGCCGAGTATAGACCCGGTTGTACTGGTGAAGATTGTGCTGATCCAGCACCTGTATGGCCTGCCCTCTCTGCGCAGAACAGCGGAAGAGGTTTATTTAAACACTGCCTATCGCTGGTTTATGGGCTATACGCTTCAGGAGGAAACTCCGCATTTTTCCACAGTGAGCTACAATTTTCGTCACCGCTTCACAGAGGAAACAGTCAGTCAAATCT
>JAEWRN010000010.1 GCA_023460035.1 Bacillota bacterium | reverse complement strand
GGACTATGGTGTGTTCGATGGCTTCGGATTGGTCGAGCGCCATAAGGACTCTTGATAAACGAATGATCTCGGGGCGGGTGCCGACGACGGTCATGACTTTAAGTTTTTTCATAGTGGGTTCTCGCTGATTGTTTTCTTTCAAGGTGTTTTTCACGCAGATTTTCGCAGATTTATTGATGTAAATTTATAATGATTTCGATTTTCGCAGATTTTGGTTTCTCCTATGTTTCATGTTTTTTTTCACGCAGATTCACGCAGATTTATTTATCCAAATTTATGCGGATTTCGATTTTCGCAGATTTTCGTTTTCCCAATGATTCATGTTTTTTTTCACGCAGATTTTCGCAGATTTATTGATGCAAATTTATAATGATTTCGATTTTCGCAGATTTTGGTTTCTCCTATGATTCTTGTTTTTTATTTCACGCAGATTTTCGCAGATTTATTGATGCAAATTTATGATGATTCCGATCTTCGCTAATTTTCGTTCCCAATGATTCATGTTTTTTATTTCACGCAGATTTTCGCAGCGTTATTGATGCAAATTAAGCTTATTACATTTACATGATTATAATTTATTGGCCACTCTTTTAATGGACTCATTAATTTCTGCAGTATTAAAATTAACTAAAATTCCTAATTTTAAACCTGACAATTTCAAATAAGTAGTCAATTGCTTAAAATGAACTTCTGCCAGTTCCTCTACCGATTTAACTTCGATGAGCACTTTGTTTTCTACCAGAATATCGACTCTGTAACCTACATCCAAAGATATTGATTCATATTGAAAGGGTAATACTACCTGCGTTTGAACTTGTAAACCTGCCTTTTGTAACTCGTAAGCAAGAGCTGTCTCATAGGCAGATTCTAATAATCCCGGGCCTACTGCATTGTAGACCTTAAATATACATCCTCTGATCAGGTAAGATATATTATTTTCCTCCATAGTGTATGGATTCTGGTTTTTTATTTTGATGCTTTTGTTCACGCAGATTTGCGTGAATTATTTATGCTGATTTTTTGCAGATAAAGATTCATGCTGGTTTTTTGTTTCATGCTGGTTTTTTGTTTCTCGGAGATTTTCGTTCTCCTAATGATTCATTTTAGTTTTTTTGTTTCAAGTTAATTTTAATTCACGCACATTCATGCTGATTGTTATTTTAGGCATCTGCATGATGCTTTTAAGATCTGCGGCAATCTGCGCGTTTAAATCTGCGTACATCTGCGTGAAACAAAACATTTCTACTGAGAACCTTTCCAAATCTGCGAGAACCCCTCTATACTTCCAGGAAGTAGGTATCCGCATCGGCGGGATCGTAGGGTTCATTGATCCAGAAGATGGTATACAGTTCCTCTTCGCCGATGTTTTTAATGTTGTGGGTGTACCAGATGGGCATGTCTACGTAGGCGGGATCGTTGCCATCCAAATAAAAATTCAATACCTCCTCGGTATCAATTTTTCTTAATTGAATCAAAGCTTTTCCTTTGATGACTGCGAATCTTTCTATTTTTCGGGTATGATAATGATTTCCTCTCGTGATTCCCGGCACTGTCGTAGAGAACGAGCATTGCCCTCCTATTCCTAATCGAATGACTTCCACAAATGCGCCTCTGGGATCGGTGTGCTGTGTGAACTTCACCGGAAAATGGGTTGCATAATCCATATACGAACGAAAGGTATTGAACAGGTTGTGTTCGAACGTATTATTGATGACGGGAATTTCGCCTCCGTCAAAATATTTAGTTTTGTATTCCGTTAATAAAGATAATACTTCCGATACCTTTTTGGTGGCTGTCGGTTCTATATATAATTCCGGACTTGAATTTCCATTTCTGATTTCCTCAATGATTCGATTCACCAGTTCTTGTACATAAATGAGTTTTACTTCCCCGTCGTTGGCAATCGTTGGCGTTTCACCATGTGTTAATTGATGACAAAAAGTAGCAATGAAAGAATTATAAAATGGTTTTCCGAAAGCACCAAAAACATTGGGAATGATGAGTCCCGAGATTTTCCCTTCGCTTTGTTTTGCCCAATTCACCAAAGCTTCTCTACCCTCACGTTTTGATTTCCCATATAGATTATCCCTCTCTTCCTGGGTTGAGGATGAAATGAGCACATGGGCTTTTGATGCTGTTCGTTTCAGTGAATCTACTAATTGATTTGCCAACGCCACGTTGGTATCATAAATCACTTGTTCAGAATCGTGCCGATTCATTGCTGCCAAGTGTACAATCACATCACATTGGGACACAAAAGCGTCGAGTTTTTCTTCGGATTCAAAGAAGCTGCGTTCAAACGGAATTGGTTCAAATTCTTCAGGATATAATCCAAGGGTGTTGTATAAATGTTTTCCGACAAATCCTTCCTGACCGGTAATTCCTATTTTCTTCATGGGTTGTGGTTTTTATTTTATTGACAAAGGTAAAAGTAAAAAGGGTTCGCATCGTTAAGTTTATTTTTTTCTTTCACGTGTTTCAAGCAGATCGCAAAGAGATATAAGATTCTTTTTACTTTTTACTTTTTACTTTTTACTTTTTACTTTTTTACTTTTTTACTTTTGCCTTTTTACTTTTTCCTTACCATTATTCTTTTCCATTAAAATACTCCAGCGGGTATCGGTATTCGTCTTGTACTTCGCCCACGCCATAATCTGCCAGTACCAATAATTTGCTGTTTTCCTCCAGAGCACGGATTGCTGTAATGCATCCGCCCGGAATATGTAGGAAATCCAATCGTTCCGCGGTCAGTATATATTTATCCTGAGATAAATCTTTGGATGGATTTTCGAAATTATCCACGTCAATTACACGGACTTCGAAACTTCCGCTCATAGCAGCGAACCATCTTTGCTCGATTTTATGTCCCTGCCAGCCCCGGATAAAATCCGGAGAATGATTCTCAATGGTGTAAATCCGCTTTATTTGTGAAGCATCAAAATCATTGTTGTACGTGATGATGCCGCGGTGGTCTTTGTGTTTATTTCCTGGTAAAAGCATTGATGGTTACTGTTTCTGAATGATTTATTTCCCGCTGATTTGGGCTGATTATAAGGCAAAAGTCAAAGGGAAAAAGGTAAAAGGGTTCGCATCGTTAAGTTTATTTTTCTTTCTCGCAGATTTCTTTATTTCTGTTTTTATTTTTGCTGTCGTGGTCATTATTTCATGAGTCTTTTTTGTTTGACGTTTTTCTTTCACGCAGATTTTCGCTGATTTATTGACAAAGGTAAAAGGCAAAAGGTAAAAGGCAAAAAAAAGGATTAATTGTTTAATCGGTTAATTGTTTAGGGAGGCATTTTGGGATTTGTTCTATTTCTCGCGGTTCTCGCAGATCGCAAAGAGATATAAGATTCTTTTTACTTTTTACTTTTTACTTTTTCCTTTTAACTTTACTCCGCATATTGCTGCACGTCCTCACCAAAGACTTCCTTACGGATAAGCGGCAGGGTAGAAATCAACTTTTTAAGGCCTTCTACATCCTGCTGTTCGGTGTTGTGGGAGTGGTAGTCTTCAATTTTGGAAATATCGCGTTCTCCTTCAGAGAAATATTTGGCGTAATTCAAATCACGGTTGTCGGCCGGAATGCGGTAGAAATCGCCCATGTCTTCGGCATACAGCATTTCTTCGCGGGTGCAGAGGGTTTCGTAGAGTTTCTCGCCGTGGCGGGTTCCAATAATCTTTACCGGAACCTCCTTGCCGGTAAGTTCTATGAGTGCCTGCGCCAAATCCCCGATTTTTCCGGCAGGTGCCTTGTTCACGAAAAGGTCACCCGGATTCGCATTTTCAAACGCAAATAAAACGAGATCCACTGCATCGTCCAGCGACATGAAAAACCGGGACATGTTGGGATCGGTGATGGTGATCTTCTCCCCTTTTTTTATCTGGTTCAGAAACAGGGGGATTACAGAGCCTCTGGAAGCCATCACATTCCCATAACGGGTGAGACATACCACCGTATCCGTGAGGCTACGAGACTCAGCTACGGCCACTTTTTCCATCATGGCTTTGGAGATGCCCATGGCATTGATGGGATACGCTGCCTTGTCCGTACTTAAGCAGATGACTTTTTTTACTTTATTGAAAGCCGCAGCGCGGATGACATTTTGTGTTCCTTCTACATTGGTTTTGACGGCCTGCATCGGAAAAAATTCGCATGATGGCACCTGTTTCAGGGCTGCCGCGTGAAAGATATAATCTACCCCTCTTGTAGCAGGCTCTACGCTCGAATAATCGCGCACATCGCCGATGTAGTATTTAATTTTATCATTTTTGTAAAGCACCCGCATATCGTCCTGCTTCTTCTCGTCCCGGGAAAAGATGCGGATTTCCTTAAAATGGTCAGTATGCAGGAATCTGTTTAGCACGGCAGTGCCAAAAGAGCCGGTACCGCCGGTGATGAGGAGGGTTTTGTTTTTGAATGTAGACATTGTTTGCATTTAATTTGTGTATCACGTTATCTGTCAGACTTTTCTTCCAGGGGTGTACTGACCTCTTATGACCATGATTCTA
>JAEWRN010000009.1 GCA_023460035.1 Bacillota bacterium | reverse complement strand
ACGGCCTCGCCGCAAGCTCGGCTACCGCACTCCAGAGGAACTATTTGAGGCATTCTTGAATAAAGTTTACGCCGCCTAAGAACCCGCGCCCAATCTACCGTGGGTGTCCAACTTGCTCTTGCAATTTGCGTAAAATGAATTATCATTATAGTGAAAAATGAGGTGTTGATATTGGCCGCGCATTTTTATGAGCTTCTCTCAAAATTAGAGGTTGACCCTAAAACAGGAACAAAAACTTTGGACTATTTGTTTTCCACAAATGCTGTCGTACGTTTTCCTACATATACAATTTCCCTCGAATCATACATTAATCAAAATATATTTCGAGCTCTACCTATGTGCGGAACATTTCTAAATACGAATGCTTTGCGTAATGCCCTTGGTATTAGTGTGGGCCAATTGGATGGCAACTTTGAAAAATTGTTTTTATTTTCTGAATTTTTGATAGCTCTATTTGATGAAATGGAAAAATTTTACCATATGACGATAGAACTCGATGCACACAGGCAAATGGAAACTATTCAAAATAACATAAAAATTTTTGTAGACAAATCGAACCATGAATTAGTAGATGCCGGTGAACATGGTTTCATTATTGTTGAAAAAAATAAAACGGCGTCACAAGCAGTTGAGTTTATTGATGACCAAACAACAGCAATAGAAGTGCTAGAGTACAACCATTACAAGCTGAAAGGTGATTTAAACCAAAAACAAAAGATATTAATTTCTCTCGGTAATTATATTGAACCAATTTTAAAAGATAGAGCGGTAAAGGCAAAGTATGCAGAATTATTTTCAGATGTTTCGTTTTTGCTTAATAACTTTAATATTCGCCACAATAACAAGGCCGGGGAAATGCAAAGGAATTTATTATAACTGCGCCTGATGCAACTTTAGAATTATGGTACGACAGGGCCTACAACATGATTCTTTCTGTCATTCTTGCAAAGCAAAATTTTGAGTTTTCGAAAGAGCTTGTAGCCCTTAAAGATACCCATAATTGGTAATCTTGACCTGCAAACCCACGTGGCAGGATATTTTCACACGCTGCACTTTTAAAAAGGGGGCACTTATGAAAACTTTAAGTCTACTTGTCTATGATTATACTGTTTGTTTACAGCAAAATGACTTGCAGCTTGCCTACAAGGGGATACTGGAGTTTATGTCTAAGCTGCGTGCGGATTTTATCAAAAGGTACCCGCAATACGATGCCGGCAGTATGTACCCCGGGTACCTTGATATGTCTTATTTTTCGTTAAGCACCCAAAGCTTAAAAGACAAGGGCCTAAAGCTTGCTGTGGTCTATTTGCACCAAAGCAGCCATTTTGAAGTATGGCTTTCGGCAAAAAACCGGGCAATTTTAAAAACCTATGCGCCTGCGGCCGGGCGCATCCTTGCAGACACCCCTGCTTTGTTTCACGACGCTGGCAACCAAGATGCCTTGGTAGAAGCCGCCTTAGCTTCTGCCTCTGATTTTGATTACCCCGCCGCGCTGATTGACACCATTGAGCAGGGCGTTGCAATGTTTGTAGCTGCGGTAACCAGCCATTTACCTGCTTAGTGCCGGTGCCCTGCTGCGCCAACAAGTGCCCTTTTGTGGGGTCGGTTGTCCCCTGCTTTGATATTTTTAAAAACCACAAGCCTAAACAAAAACCATGTGCCGGGGGCAACCCCGCACATGGTTTTTGTTTGTTAAAAAGACCCCGGGCCAATGTTGCCAATATTTTTCAAAAAAAACTTGCTTAAAATCTGCTTTAGGTTTACACTCCATAAGTAGAAACCCACACTTTTAATTGGTTTTTAAAAAAGCAACTAGAAAAACTTTACAGGAGGTTTTCTTTTATGAATATTCTTAAACTAAACAACGGCTATGCCATCCCTCAATTAGGCAGTGGCGTTTTTATGATTGCGGACCATGAAGAATGTAAGGCCAGTGTGAAAACCGCACTGGATAACGGGTACCGCTTAATTGACACCGCACAATTTTACAAAAACGAAAGGGCCGTGGGCGAAGCCATCAAAGAATCTGGTATCCCCCGCGAGGATATTTTTTTGACGACCAAAATTTGGCCCACTAACTACGGGTACCAAAAAGCAAAACGGGCGATACAGGCCTCGCTGGATACCTTAGGTGTAGACTACATTGACCTGATGCTGTTGCACCAGCAGCTTGAGGATTATATTGGCGCGTGGAAGGCGTTAGAAGAAGCCGTAGGCGAAGGTAAAATAAGGTCTATCGGTGTTAGCAATTTTAAAATCGGCACCATGCAAAAGCTTTTGGCCGTCGCCAAAATTAAACCGGTGGTGGACCAGGTGGAGTGCCACCCGTATTTTCAGCAGAAAGAGCTGCGCGAATTTCTAAAAAAGAACGACATCCTTTTAGAGGCCTGGTACCCCATTGGGCACGGCGACAAAAAAATGCTGGGCGAGCCCGTGCTGGGTGAAATTGCAGCCGCCCACAGCAAAAGCATTGTGCAGGCAATTTTAAGGTGGCATATGCAGGTTGGCAATATCGCCATCCCAAAATCAACAAACCCCGCGCATATCCAAAGCAACCTCGAAATTTTTGATTTTACACTCTCGCAAGAAGAAATGGAAAAAATCAGCGCCCTAGATAAAAACCGGGGCTATTACAACCTGCCCGACTGGGTGCAGCGGATTTTATTCAAGTTCATTAAATAAAAGTGCATACCGGGTGCGGCCCCCATGCTTGCCGGGCAAAGCCGTCACTTTTGCCGCACGCAATCAGGCAGCCTAAACGGCCTTACCGCACGATGATCAATAGCGTTACACCTGCCGGATAAAAAAGCAAAGCCAACACCACTGCTGCACGGGGGCTTTGCCCTCTCTGCTTTTTGCATAACACCGCCGGTGTGCCCCGACTGTATTTTTACAAACAAAAAAGCTGTAGCAAAAATTTTGCTACAGCCTGTACTATTTTTACAAATGATGCGCTATTGGTATCTAAACACCACTGGTTATTGCTCTTGTTCTTCCTCCGGTACCCAGCAAGAGCTTTGAATGACCACCTTAGCACTGCGCATACGAACCACCGCGTAAGTGAACGACCCAAGAATCAAAACACCGCTGATGATTGCAACTACCGGTTTCAATGTCCCAAAAGACCGAACCAGAACAAAAATGTTCAAGGCTGCACAAAGCGTACAAATAAAATAGTAAACCGGGTTTGGCACGTGCCATTTGGATTTTTTCCATGCCTCTGGGAACTTGTTTGGCATTTTAAAGTAGGCAAATAGCTGAATGCAGGTAACAAACGAGCTGAAGAGAAGCATATTGCTGCTGATTTCTGAAGTGCTAAAATTGAAGATTACGGGAATCAGCGCATACACATACTCAAAAACAAGGATTTTCCAAAATACACCGTTCTTATTTTTGTCCGCAAAGCTTTTGGGGATCCAACCATCATAAGCCGTTTGTGCAATCATGTAAGGCACACCGGCCATTGTGCCGTTCATTGTGGTAAACAATGCAAACATCGGCCCAAGAATAATAAATAGGATAAACAACGGTGTCGGGAAAATTGCTTTTGCAACAACCGCAAGGGAACGGCCAGCTGTCTCCGACATGGGCAGTACCCCCGCCGCAACAATTGCAACCCCACAATAAATTACCACCAGAATAGGGGTTGTAAGAAGCATGGCCCAAGGGATGTCTTTGGTAGAAGCTTTTGCTTCACGGCTATAGTTCATTGTGAGGTAATGGCCGGTGGTGGAATAGTAAAGAAGCATTGCAGCGCTGATAAACCCGGTCATTCCACCTGTCATAAAACCTTCCGACTTAAAATCAAAGATTGGGTTTTGAATTTTAAACAGCCCAAACACAATAAACAGCCCTAAAGCTATAAGCAAGCACCACGTCATCGTTTTTTGTAGCTTTGCCATGATATTGATGCCAAAGAGGTTCATGACAAAGAATGCGGTGAGAAAAAATATGGCGGCTGCCTGCGCGGGAATGGCGGGCAGCAAGTCATGTACATAACCGCCAATTGAGGTGGCAAATAACGCACAGGTGAAACTGCCCACTAAACTGGAGATTGCCTGAAACCCTGCCGGAATGGGGCCAAGGATGCCCGAAACCATTGAATACTGGCCACCGCCAAGCCGGACGGTGGATGTGATGAACATAATAGGCAGAACATAGATTAAACCAAGAATAATGGCAACCAAGTACGCAAGCCAAACAGAATAGCCCGTGTAATAGATTGCAGGGCCAACTAGTGTAACAACGCCTGCGCCGATAACCTGCCCGACAGACAAAGCCAACATTTCATGCCGGCCTAATTTCCCCTTTGGTGGTTCTGGAACTTTTTCTACGCTGATGTTTTTGCCAATAATCGACATTACCCTCTCCCCCTTATTGCTATTTTATCGTTGCAACTTCCGCCGCAATCGAAAACGCCTCATCTGACCATTCATTCCCCAGCCCAGGGATTTCAGGGATTTCATAGTACCCGTTTTTAGGTTGATAATCATATTTTGCAAGCTTGATATTATCCGGCTGCAAAAACAGGACATGGTGCTCATGAATCGTGAAGTTCGGCAAAACTGCTTCAAGTTGAAGTGCCGGTGCCACTGACAAATTAGATGCACAGATGTGTAGTTGTACACCACAATCAAATGCCTGGGCCATATCGCAGATTTTTTTGCCTTCGGTAATACCACCGCAGGTGCCAAGGTCCGGCTGTGCCAACTGGATAGACCCATTTTTTAACATGGGGATAAACTGCCACCGGTTATACAGTCTTTCACCGTGTGCAATGGGCAGGTTCGTCTTTCTTGCAATGCTGTCGGTAATTTCCCCAGACGGGTAACTGGGCTCCTCAAACGCAAACGGGTTGTATTTTTCAATCCGCTTTGCAATCTGCACTGCTGCTGCGGTATCGGTTTGACCATGGCTTTCAATTAAAATGTCAATGTCGGGGCCCACTGCCTCGCGAATTGCGGCCATTCTGGCCTCAATCATGTTCAACACTTTAGGTTCTTGCAACCCGCCAACACGTATAAAGCCAAAACAATTTCCCTCTTCGTCCGTCTGCATCAAGTCAAACTTTAGTGCGGTGTATCCATCTTTTACCGCCCTCAACGCATTTTCTGCAAATTCTTCTGGTTTGCCCATGCTAGCCCAGCCATTCGATTTCTCTTGCCAATTACCCCAATAAAATTGCAGCTGAGATGCATAGGTGCGCAGTTGTGTGTTTACCTTGCCACCAAGCAGCTTATATACTGGTACATTAAAGTATTTGCCGCGGATATCCCACAGCGCAAGGTCTATAGCAGACATGCCGCCATAGATAACCGGGCCACCGTTTTGAGACCAAAAAATCTCATTATAGATCTTATTCCAAATTGCTTCATGATCAAGTGGGTCCATGCCGATGATCATCGGCAGCAGGTCTTTCAGCATACCATAGGCAGCATTGCTACCTTTACCATATGCCAATGCTGCTTCCCCATCGCCGTACAAACCGGAATCTGTGTAAACACGAATGCCAATGGGGTTATTTAGCACACGCGAAATGCGAAATACTTCTGCCTTTGTAATAATCATTCTTTTCTCTCCTCTGTTCAAAGCGCGATGTCACGTTAAGTTAACTTAATAATACAAATTATAATTGTTAAGTTAACTTAACGCAAGTGTTAATAATATATAAACTTAGATCGTTTTTTTTGGCACTCCATTCCCTTGACCTCGGCCCATCAACTGGCTATAATGAAATGAATTGTGAGGTGCTTGAATGGAAATTCAAAAATTTAAACGTGAAAAGATTACCGACCAAGTCTTTTGTTCTATGAGGGACATGGTGCTCAGTGGTGCATGGCCCGTCGATTCAAAAATCCCCTCAGAG
The DNA here is from genome assembly GCA_023460035.1 of Bacillota bacterium. Taxonomy (GTDB): domain Bacteria; phylum Bacillota; class Clostridia; order Oscillospirales; family Ruminococcaceae; genus Pygmaiobacter. The sequence goes on along the minus strand of JAEWRN010000009.1, from coordinate 70,184 downwards.
GCAGAACTTGCCGAGCAGTATGGCGTCAGCAAAATGTCTGTACACGCCGCCTTGCAGAAGCTGGATGCACTTGGGCTAATTGATATCCGTGTTGGTAGCGGCACTTACGTAAAAACAAACTCTTTCTCTGATTGCGTGCGTGAACTTGGGAAAACCATTTTCACACCTCACAATGCCGTACAGGTTGCCGAACTGCGCAAAGCAATAGAACTTCAGGCCATTGTGCTTGCTGTCGACCGCCGAAGTAATGAAGAACTCTCCGAACTCAAAGTACTCTACCATCAATTCATCGCTGCTGTCATCAAAAACAACAAGGGCGAAATAAAAGATGCCGATTTTGCATTTCACCATTATGTTGTCAGCATGTCTGGCAACGACTTGTTTGTTACCTTTTATGACCTATGTTACGCGTTATTGCAGCAATTTTTTGATGCTTGTGGGGATATTAGCGAACGGCTTGAAAACCGCGCAGACATTGACCCCATTGGCAATGATTCTGACCCTCACTTTCGTTTGATTGAAGCACTTGAAAAGCGAAATATTAATGCAGCCACTGATGCATATAATGGGATCATCCAAATTTCAGAGTTGGTAGAATAAAAGCCTTAAAAAGCAAATTGTAGAACGATATAAATCAAAGCAGGCAGGCATCCTTTAAGAAGATGTCTGCCTGCTTTATGCTTTAAAAAAGTTGGGGATTTTTTGTAAGCTTGCCAATAGCTGTTGGGCTGGTTTTGTTTTTTACACTTCACTCTGGGCCTTTGCGGTACCCGCCTTAGTGATACAAACTAAGGCCCGCACCACGCCCGGCGTTGGCTGAAACCCTGCTTTTACTCATTCGGTTTTGCCCTGCGCCAGCTGCCGTTTTAAAATCTCTTCCAACTTATCGCAAAAATCTTTATTTTGCTGTGGCTTGCGTTTGGGCGGCCCTTTTAGCCGGCCGCCCGCATTGCGGATTTTCTTTGCCATATGGCGCTGCTGCAAAAGCGCGTCGATATTATCCGCCGTGTACTCCAGCCCATTTTGGTTAAGCACGGCGGCGTTGCGCGCAAGGCACATCGCGGCAAGGCCGTAATCCTGCGTCACCACAACATCACCGGGCTGCGCCAAATTTGCCAGCGCAAAATCCACACTGTCCGGCCCTTTCGAAAGGGTCAGCGTGCGTGCGCCCTGTTTTTCGAACACATGAGCGGTATCACACAGCAACAGGCATTCAATCTGAAACTTTTGGGCCGCCGCCACCACAATGTCCACCACCGGGCAACCGTCGGCATCAATTAAAATTCGCACCCCGTACCCGCCTTTTTGCCAGTTTTGTGCCTGCGCCAGTGCAAAACAGCGCTATGCCCTTTACAGCCATTGCACTGCCCCGCTTGCTGCTTTTGCTTTTATAAGCTGGCCGCAAATTCCCGCACCTTTTGCAGCCCCGGCGCGGTGCGCATGCTGCCTTTTTCCGCCATATTGGGCACCGTGACAATGCCTTTTAGCTGCCACTTTAAGTAAGCGCAAATATCTTTAATTTGTGCTTCTGCCGCGCTATATACACCGTCATCCCCAGAGTTCAGCAACATTGCAACCCCTTGCAGGTGAAACCCCTTTTTGGCAAATGCATACATGCGGTCGATAAAGCACTTTGTCTGCGCGGAAACGTCAAACCAGTAGATAGGGGATGCCAGCACCAGCAAATCGGCCTGATCCAGCTCTTTTAAAATGTCGTTCATGTCGTCTTTTTGCACGCAGACCCCATCATGCGTAAAACAATATTCGCAGTCAATGCAGGGGTTTACTTTTAACTCGCTGAGCTTTTTGACCGTGACCGTATGCCCGTTTTTCATCGCGGCTTCGGTAAAGGCCTGCGCCATAATCTCGGTGTTTCCCCCTTTGCGCGGGCTGCCGGTAACAACTAAAATTTTCATTGCGCGTGCTCCTTTGTTTGTCTTGCGCTGCTTCGCTTGCCACCGGTGCCGGTGTATGCCAGCCAGCGCAAGGTATCGGTAATGCTGCTTTTTCATTTTTATTTTATCACATTTTCATTGCAAATACCGCAGCAAACAGCTATAATTTAGCAAATGGTTATTTTATCCATTTGTCACCTGTTTTTGTGCCCTTTGTGGGCTGCCACTCCGTTTTGCAGCTTTTAGTTTATCTGCTGGCAGCCTTACCCCCGCCGATGCGCTTTTTGGCGCCTGCCGCCGCTGTAGCAACTGTTTACCGGGCAAATTTGGCGTGTTTGTACTATTTTAAGCCCTTGTTTTGTGACTTTGTCACAGAAAGCCGAGCCAAAACGACTATAATAAAAGACAGCAAACAAGTTTTCTTTTATTATTCGTTTTGTATTTTAACTTTTTTATTATCAGAAAGGGTGGGTAATAAAATGGACCATAAAAATGTTGGCGACCTTGATCGCATTATTCGAATTGTCATTGCACTTGTGCTGTTCAGCCTGTTTTTCTTTTTGCCGGGCAACCTGAAATGGTTTGGCCTGCTGGGGCTTTTGCCGCTAGTCACCGCACTGGTGCGCGTGTGCCCGCTGTACATGCTGCTGCATATTTCAACCAATAAAAAATGATGCGCCGGCGCTGCGTTGCAGGGGCGGCAGGCAAAGGGTACGTGCTTTGGGGCACGTACCCTTTTTTGTTTTGTCGCAGCGCAATTAAATCCCTACTGTTTTAGTTGATTTTTCATTTTGTTGCTGGTAGTATAGGGGTACCGATACCACTTTTTTATAACCATAAAACAGATAGAGAGGTGACCGACAGATGAACCCCATCCCCACAAAAACACTCAGCGACGGGCTGGTATTGCCCGCCATCGGTTTTGGCACGTATAAACTAAAAGGCGAAGCCGGGGCCAAAAGCATTCAAAGCGCAATCGAGCTGGGCTACCGGTTGATTGATTCTGCCTTTAACTATGAAAACGAGGGCACGGTGGGCGAAGCCGTGCGCCGCGCCGGCGTGCCGCGCAGCGAGCTGATTTTGACTTCTAAACTGCCGGGGCGCCACCACGACTACGAAAAGGCGCTGCAAACGGTAGAAGAGTCTCTGTTTCGCACCGGCGTTTCCTACTACGACCTTTACTTGATTCACTGGCCCAACCCGCTGGAGGACCATTATGTAGAGGCGTGGCAGGCCATGATTGAGGCAAAAAAGCGCGGGCTGGTGCGCTCGATTGGTGTTTGCAACTTTTTACCGGAGCATTTGCAGCGGCTGCAAGCAGAAACCGGCGTACTGCCAAGCCTGAACCAGATTGAACTGCACCCGTACTTTAACCAGGACGCGCAGCGCGCATGGCACGAAACCCACGGCATTGCCACCGAATCCTGGAGCCCGATTGGCCGCGGCAACGACATGCTGCAAAACCCGGTGATTGCCGACATTGCGCGCGCCCACGGCAAAAGCATCACGCAGGTGATTTTGCGCTGGCACACCCAGCACAATGCCATCCCCTTGCCCAAGGCCTCCTCGCGGGTGCACCAGGCCGAAAACTTTGACATTTTCGACTTCACACTTTCGCCGGCCGAGCTGTCTGCCATCGACGGGCTAAGCCGGCCGGACGGCCGCACATTTGACCAGGACCCGGCAGTGTATCAAGAATTTTAACTCTGCGCGCGGGTTTGATTGCTTTATTTTGTAAAAAAATGGGGGACAAGCCGGCAAATGCTGTCGACTTCTCCCCCATTTTCTGCTACACTGTGGCAAAAGGGCCCGGCGCCCTGCAAGCGGAAACGGAGGCATCACACATGAAATATTTTGGCGAGGGGCTAAGCGAACTGCACGCGCAGCTTAGCGGCTGTATCCGTAAAGAAAAGCAGCTGGGCGAGGCAAAGGCGCTGTTTTTGCAGCTGCACGGGGCGGTGCACCTTTCTGCCGTGGGCGGCGGCAGCGCCAACGAGGTGGACGCGCTGTTTTGCGATTTAGAGCGCGCCGAATATGCGGTAATGCCCACCGCAAAAGACGAAACCATTGCCTGGGCACTGTGGCACCTTGCCCGCATTGAAGATTTGACCATGGGCATTTTGGCTGGCCACGGTGACCAGCTGTTGGACCACCAGTGGCAGATACGGCTGAACGCCCCCATTACCGACACCGGCAACGCGCTGACCGACGATGAAATTATGCAGCTAAGCAAAAGCCTTGACACCGCAGAGCTGCTGCATTACCGCAACGAGGTGGGCCGGCGCACCCGTGACATGGTGCAAAAATTGACCGCCGCCGACCTGCGCCAGCCGGTAGACCCTGCGCTTTTAGAGAAAATACGCAGTGAGGGCGGCGTGACCCGGCAAAGCGATTCGGCCTGGCTGCTTGACTTTTGGGCAAAAAAAGATGTGGCCGGCTTGCTGCTGATGCCGCCCACCCGCCACGCGATGCTGCATTTAAACGACTGCTGCAAATGGAAAGAGCAAATTCGCACCCGGCGGCAGTATTACCGCCATTGACGACAGTGGCTAACGGCCACTTTGGCCGGGTAGCCTTTCTGCCGCCGCGGCCCGCTTGGCGCGAGCTGTGTGAAGATTTTGAAAAGACGGCTGCCCCCCTGTTTTCACCTGTTGGCCGGTGCTATAATAAGGGGCATCCGGGCAGCGGGGGGCGCAGCTTATGAAAACAAAGCATTCAAAAAGGCCCCGCTTGCCGGCATACCGCATTGCCGGCGGGGCACTGCTGCTGTTGCTGGCCGCCACCCTTGCGACCCTGCTGGCCGACCGGCTGACCGGCGGCATCCCGCTGGAGGATGCGCTGATCAACCTGCTGATACGCCAAAACCTGTCGCCGTTATTTTTTGTGTTTACGCAGACCCTGGCGCAGGACACCCTGCACGGTACCTTGTCGTTTGTGGCCCTGCTGGCTTTGCTGTTTGCCGCCGCAAAAGGCGCCGGCACATTGCTGGGGCATGGTTTGTCAAAGCCCGCACGCGCTGTGTTGCATGTTGCCGGGGCTCTGGTTTGTACCGCCGCACTGGTGCTGGGCCTGCTCGTTGCCAGCAGCATGCTGCTGAACGGCTATACCACCGCGCTGTTTAGCGACCCCGGCTGGACACAGAGCACGCTGCGTGCCCAGCAGCAGCGGCAGCAGGCGCTGCGCAACGAGCTGCTGGCAAGCGGCAAAGACCCCGCCGTCGCCTTGCACGAGCTGATGGCCGCGGTAGAAAACGGCGATGTGGATATTCACGCCTTGAACGACGATGATTACATTGACCTTGCCGAGCGCGTATGCCTGCTGGTGGACGCCAAAGGCGGCGTGGGCACCCCTGAGGAGCATTATTTTCGCAACAACTTTGACCGCGCGCCCGCCACACTGGACGACATGGTAAGTACCATTTGCAACACCGAAAACGAGCCGTTTCACTGGCGGCTGCTGCCCATTAGCAGCACGCTGTACCATATGATTGGCCCAAACGGCGAATACAACCTGAAATTTTTGTCGCGCGACGGGCATTTTGAGGTGGTGTATAACCTGGCCGGGCAAAAGCTTTCTGCCACCGTTGACCCGCAGAATATGGGCACCTTTAATTATTCCAGCCCGGTGGACGATTTGGCAAAGCACGCCAAATATGACGTTGACCCCTATTTAAACTGGAAAAACACCCCCACTTCACCCACTATTCCCGACGGGCTGACCGATGATGCGCAGCAACGGTTTAACGCCAACGCAGACGCACAAAAGCGGTACCAGTATTTTGCCACCCTTTGCGGCGGGTAGGCCGCCCGAAACTGTATTTGCACCGGTGCACCCGGTGACCTATAAAACAGACGCAACAACAAGGGGGATTGTATATGACGACCGAGCAGGCAAAAATTGACCTTGTGAACTTAATTTTTGCAGACCGCAATGAAAAGGATATGGAGAATGAAGAGATCATTCACCTGCTGCTGCAAAGTAAGGTGGCCAAAAACACCAGTGCAGAGGAGGAAAAGCGCCTTTCGTTTGGTGCCCGCGCCGCAGACGGCATTGCCAAATTTGCAGGCAGCTGGACATTTATTTTAATTTTTTTGCTGTGTCTGGTCAGTTGGATTATCCTCAATGCGCTGATGATGAGCCGGGCGGTGGACCCCTACCCGTTTATTTTGCTGAACCTGATTCTCTCGTGCATTGCGGCCATTCAGGCACCGGTGATTATGATGAGCCAAAACCGGCAGGAGGAAAAGGACCGGCTGCGCTCGCTGAACGACTATAAAACAAACCTGAAAAGCGAAATTATTATCGAGGACTTGCACCAGAAAATTGACCAGCTGCTGGCAAACCAGGCCCGGCTGGAAGAGAGCCTGCACCGGCTTGAAAAACGGCAGGGCCCCCAAAAGCCCGCAGAGGCTGCAAAGCCGGCTGCGCCCGGCAGTGTTTAATACCGCAGTTAAAATGCCCGGCCATTTGGCCGGGCATTTTTTATGGTGTCTAATAGACTATTTTTGCGGCAAACCGTTTTGCCAGCCCCGCGCACCACACCGCACACACGGCAAGCGACACCATGCCCCAAAGCGGGTTTTGCCCCTGCAACGCCTTTGCCAGTGCAAACGACGGCAGCCCCGCCAGCAGATATTGTACCTTATTTTGTTGCAGCACGTAGGGCGCAAACGCACCCAGCATGAGCAGCGACGACAGCTTTGCAATGGCCATGCCCTCTAACTTATTGGTAGAAAACGACACCACCATCATGGCAATAATCAGCCCCTGCGCCGCGCCGCCGACCGCAAGCAGCAGCCCCAGCCAAACCGGCAATTCCAGCAGACGAAACAGCGGGTACAGTACCAGTGTCGCCGCCATACCAAACGCGGTCGGCAACAGCAGGCGCGATGTTAAATACCCGCGCCGCCCCAGCGGGGTGACCAGCAGCACGGCGGCAACGTGGCTGTCCACCTCTTCCAGCACCACCATGGCGGCGGCAAAGCAAAACATCACCGGCGTCAGCATGCACAGCATCAAATCAAACAGCCCGTACCACGGGGCCAGCACCGCACTGGTTCCCAGCCACCGGGTCAACACTATTTCCAGCGCGGGCACCCCAAACCGAAAAGCCACGCCGGCCATTATCGGCGCACTGCAGGCCGCCAGCAGCATATGGTCGCGGCACACCGCTTTTAGCAGCCCGCGAAAACCGGCAATTACTGCTTTCATAAGCTGCCACCCCCCAGCGTCCCCCAAAGCTTTGTCACACCGCGCTTTGCCAGCCAAAACAGTATTGCCAGCAGTGGGGTCAAGCCCAGCAGGCCCGGCAGCACCGCCTCTTGCTGCCCGCGCAGCATTGCAAAACCAAGGTTTGTGGGCCACCAGCGCCACAGGTTGCCCTCGCTGCCCAGCAGGTAAAGCAGCAGCGGCCCAAAACAGGCAAGCTCTACCGGCACCGATACCAGCAAAAAGCTGTTGAGGGTGGGCGTTTTTGTGGCCACCAGCACCCCAGCCAGCGTAAAGGCCGCCGACAGCAGCGCCGTGCCCACCAGTACCGGCCACACTGGGCGCACGCCGGCCACAAAAGCCAGCACCAGCGCCACCAAAAGGCTGATGCCGCCCAGTGAAACCAGCTTTGCCACAAGGTACTCACGGCACCGCACCGGCGACACGGCAAGGGCGGGCAACACGCGCTGGCTTTTTTCAAGCAGCACGATGGCACCCATAAAAAACAGGCCCATTGTGGCGGGGTCTGAAACAATCATCACCGCGCCGGCCATTGGCCGCCATGCGGCGGGCAGCACATACAGCACTAAAATATAAAACACGCTCAACAGCGCATACACGGCATAAAAGCCATATTTTCTTTGCAGCCGCATCTCCCACAAAATTAACGTCTTTTGTCTCACAGCAGCGTCCTCCCCGTCACGTCGATAAAAATGTCGTTCAGTGTCGGCTCGCTGCTGTGGATCGACAGCAGCCGGTTTTGCTTGATTAGCGTTTGCAGCAGCTCGTCGCCCGACAGCGCATCGATGGGGCAGCTGCCGGTTTGCTCTGCGCCGGCAGCCAAATAGGTGTAGCTCACCCGTGCCGCCCCGCGCGACATCACCAGCTCGTGCGGGGTGCCCAGCGCGCGGATGCTGCCGTTTACAATAAACGCCACGCGGTCACACAGCTCGGCCGCGTCCTGCATGTTGTGGGTCGTCAAAATAATGGTTTTACCCGCTGCCTTTTCGGCCAAAATCAGCTGTTTCATCACGCTGCTATTGGTCGGGTCCAGCCCGCTGGTAGGCTCGTCCAAAAACAGTACGTCCGGGTCGTGCAACAGCGCGCGCGCAAAGTTCAGCCGCGCTTTCATGCCCTTTGAATAGTCGCTCACCCGTTTATCGGCATCGTTTTGCAGCCCAACCGCCGCAAGCAGCGCGCCCGCCGGGCGCGGCGTTTTGCGGTACAACGACGCAAAAAAACGCAGGTTTTCGGCGGCGGTCAGCTTTTCGTAAAGGGTCGAAAACTCAAAATCAATGCCAATCTTTTCGTAAAAATCGGCATTGTGCCGCCCGCACTGCTGCCCGGCAAGCTGCACCGACCCGCCGTAATGCGGCAGCAGCCCCACCAAAATTTTTTGCAGCGTGGTTTTGCCCGCACCAGACGGGCCCAAAAAGCCAAAAATCTCGCCCTGCGCCACTGAAAAACTCATATCTTCGATTAGTTTTTGTTTTGGGGTATATCCAAACGATAAATGCTGTACACAGATCATGCGTGTCCTCCAAACTATTTGACTAATTTTAATTTTATGGTCATTATAATGCTAAAAAAATGGGCTGCCCCATTTCGTGCAGCCTGTTACTGCAAAAGCTGTAGTACAACACCCCGTATCAGCAGCCGCAGCGCAGCTTCATAATGGGCGGCATCCATTTCTTCTTTATGCAATGTCGCAAAATAAATTTGGTGCAAAGCGGCATTAAAAACCCGCGCGTCTTTACCACTTGCCCCCGGCAGCTGCCGCATCAGCCCTGCCACCAATTCGCTGTCATCCTGAATGTGGTTTGCCACGACCTCCGGCGGCAACTTGCGGGCAAGCAAACTCACCTCATCGCTGTTCATCAGCCGCAAAACAGGCTGCTGCTGCGCCTGTATAAAAAATTGAAACAACAACTCGGCAAGTTCATCCGGCCCCGTTGTAGCCGGGTCCATCGCTGCAACTGCGGCTTGCATCTGCGCTTGCATCTGCTCGTGCAGCTGCAACAGCACTTCAAACAGCAGTTGCTCCTTTGAGTGGTAAAACAGATAAAAAGTACCTTTGGGGATGCCGGCCCGCCGCACCAGCTCATCCACCGTCGTATGGCGAATACCGTATTGCGCAAGGCAGGCAGTAGCCTCTTTTTGCAACCGCCGCACGATGTAACCGCGCTCTTCCGGGGTAAAGCTTTTCGGCAATTTTTATCACCTCTGTGTTTGACTAAATTCTGCTTTACAGTCATTATAGTGCGGTGCTCCCCCGTTGTCAAGGGGCCAAGAAGGGCCGTTTTACCCAGTATTTACCGCTATTTTCCAACGTTTTTCCAGTTTGCCCGGTTCTTTGTTTCGGCATTTCGCCTGTTTTCTGGCACATTTCTTATTGAAAGTACCAATCCTACCCCGTACAATGAATAAAAATGTTGCTGTTCTGGTGCATCAGTTCACCAGCTTCAGCCGGGGCCGCTTTCCAGTTCACCTCAAAGCCTGCCCCCATTTTTATTTCATCTGTACACAACGGCGTGTATCGGGTATCCCCCGGTACACGCCGTTGTTTTGTATAGAACTATTTACAAAGGAGAGTGGAATCATGTTTTCATCCGTCGACACCATATGGGTACTAGTCGCCTCTGCATTGGTCTTTTTCATGCAGGCAGGTTTTGCGATGGTGGAAACCGGCTTTACCCGCGCGAAAAACGCCGGCAACATCATCATGAAAAACCTGATGGACTTTGCTCTGGGTTCCCTCGTGTTCTGGATCATCGGCTTCGGGCTGATGCAGGGCACCTCACTTGGCGGCCTTATCGGTACTCCCGACTTCTTTATTCGGGGGGAATACGGCAGTGGCACCATTCCCACTGCGGTGTTTGTCATTTTCCAAACAGTGTTTGCCGCCACAGCAGCGACCATTGTTTCGGGCTCTATGGCAGAACGCACAAAATTCATCAGTTACTGCATTTACAGCGTTGTCATCACCGCGCTGATTTACCCGATTTCGGGCCACTGGATCTGGGGTGGCGGCTGGCTGTCGCAGCTGGGCTTCCATGATTTTGCCGGTTCGACCGCGGTGCATATGGTCGGTGGTATTGCCGCATTGATCGGCGCCATCATGCTTGGACCGCGTATCGGCAAGTATGGCAAAGACGGCAAGCCCAAAGCGATTTTGGGCCACAGTGTCACACTGGGCGCTCTTGGCGTATTCATTTTGTGGTTCGGCTGGTTTGGGTTTAACCCCGGCTCCACCCTGTCGGCCACCGGCGATGCGGCGCTGAGCTCGATGGGCCATATCTTTATGACCACCAACCTTGCCGCCGCGGCAGGCGCCACCATGGCAATGATTTTGACCTGGGTGCTGTACAAAAAGCCGGACGTTTCGCTGACCCTGAACGGCGCGCTGGGCGGCCTTGTGGCCATCACCGCCGGCTGCGATGCGGTATCGGAGACCGGCGCTGTGCTGATTGGCCTTGTGGCCGGTGCGCTGATTGTTGGCGTGGTAGAGCTGCTGGACAAAAAGCTGCGCATTGACGACCCCGTTGGCGCAGTGCCTGTGCATGCGGCATGCGGCGCCGCCGGCACGATTATGGTCGGCCTGTTTGCAACCGACGGCGGCCTGTTTTACGGCGGCGGCTTTAAAATGCTGGGCGTGCAGACCCTGGGTGTTCTCTCGGTCGCTGCATGGGTCATCGTGACCATGGTTACGCTGTTCACCATTTTGAAAAAGACCATCGGCCTGCGCGTTTCGCCGCAGGAAGAGCTGGCCGGCCTTGACATTGAAGAACACGGCCTTGCCAGTGCCTATGCCGACTTTATGACCAACTATTCCAGCTTTGGCACCGTTTCGACCACTGCTGAGGATATGGTGGAAAACGACGACACCACGCCGGATGAAGCCGTAACCGTGGTGCACAAGGCAGTGCCGGACACCCTGTTTGGCATTAAGATGACCAAGATCGACATCATCACCAACGAGCAGAAGTTTGAAGACCTGAAGGCCGCGCTGAGCACAATTGGCATTACCGGCATTACGGTAAGCCATGTGCTGGGCTGTGGTATGCAGAAGGGCGGCTCGGAGTTCTACCGCGGTGTCCCCGTGGAGATCAACCTGCTGCCGAAGATTCGCCTTGAAATCGTCGTGAGCAAGGTGCCGGTAGAAAAAGTGGTGGAAACCGCGAAGAAGGCACTGTATACCGGCAAGATCGGCGACGGCAAAATCTTCGTCTACGACGTGGAAAACGTCATTAAAGTCCGTACCGGGGAAGAGGGCTACGATGCCCTGCAGGACGACTAACCCCTGCCCCTGTACCAAATAAACCCCCTCAGCACCAGCGACCTTCTGCCGGGGCACTCACACCCCCCGGCACCTACCCGGGCTGTCTGCCTGCTTTGGAGCGCTCTTTACCCGGGGGCCCCACCCCCACAAAAAACGAACGGCCCTGTACGTTGCAGGGTCGTTCATTTTTTTGTGCTTTTGCATGCTGTGGCAAACCTTTTTACAGCAAACAAAAAACCCGCGGCAAATTGCCGCGGGCCGTTTATGAAAACGCGGGGCTTTCACCGCGTGGGCCTTCTATTTCACATCACGGTTGCCGTTATTCAATCGCAATGGTGCGGGCCGCCAATTCGGGCTGTGGCTGTGCTTTGGGCAAAGTCAACTGCAGCACACCGTCTTTGTAAGCGGCTTTAATATCCTCTTGCTTTACGGTAGAAACATCAAAGCTGCGGCTGTACGAGCCGTAATGGCGTTCGCGGCACACATAGGCGCCCTTGTCGTCTTTCTTTTCGTTCTCTTCGCTGTGCTCTGCCGAAATTGTCAGCACATCACCGTCAAGCCCCAGCTTAATATCCTCTTTGTTAAAGCCCGGCAGTTCTGCGCTCAGCAGATAGTGGTCGCCCTTGTCCTCAATATCGGTCTTAATATTCAACGCCGGCATTGAGCTCATCAGGTTGTCACCAAAGAAGTATTTGTCAAGGTCGTTGAACAAATTGACCATCCCGCGCTCTCTGCGCTCGTAAGGCATCAAACCAAACATACTCAATTCCCCATTTCTTTTTATTGTTTTCGTTTCAGACAATTTCAGTCAGGTTCAATGGACAAGCATTTGTTTGTACATTGGTACCATCCTCCTTCTTGCCCTTGCGGCTTCCTTTTTTCTGTCTGTGCCCATAGTATAACCCGGCACTATTAAAAAAAAACGGATGAAAAATGAACAAACTGTAAAAAGTTAGCACTCATAATATTAGAGTGCTAACTTTTTACAGTTCTTGATATTTGCCTTTTTAAAGCCATTTTTGCTTGTTCTATTTTGCGATTGCCAGCCCTGTTATGCCATCATTTCGGCAATCGGCCCGTGAAATACCCAGTTGGCCCTTGCATCTGCCGGGGTGGGGGTTTTGTTGATGACAACCAGCTTGTGACCACGGTAATAACTGAGCAGCCCTGCGGCGGGGTAAACCGCAAGCGAGGTGCCGCCCACCAAAAGCAAATCACAGCCGGCAATGGCGCGCACTGCGGCACGCACCACCTCATCATTTAAGCTTTCCTCGTACAACACCACGTCCGGTTTTATAATGCCCCCGCAGCTGCAATGCGGCACCCCGGTACTTTGCTGGATTGCCTCTACCCCAAATGCTTTGCCGCAACGCATACAACGGTTGCGGTGCACGCTGCCGTGCAGCTCTAACACATTGTGGCTGCCCGCAAGCTGATGCAGACCGTCGATGTTTTGGGTAACCACCGCTTTGCAGCGGCCCTCTGCCTCCAGCCTTGCAAGCGTGCGGTGTGCCGCATTGGGCTTTGCCGAAAGGCACAGCATTTTGTCGCGGTAAAAGCGGTAAAACTCGCCCGGGTGCGCCATAAAAAAGCTGTGGCTCAAAATGGTTTCGGGCGGATAAGCATAGCTTTGCCGGTACAACCCGTCTTCGCTGCGAAAATCCGGGATACCGCTTTCAGTTGAAACCCCTGCCCCGCCAAAAAACACGATATTGTCGCTGCCCTGCAGCAGTTGCGCAAGCTGTTCGTCCATCTGCCCCGCCGCCTTTCTTTTGATTACCTTTATTATAAGTCACCCCCGCAAGCCCTGCCAAATTTGCAGCAAAAACAGGCCGCGCAACCCAAAAGCGACACCTGACAACCAAAACGCAACACGTAGTTGGTAGCAGTTGCGCGGGGCCCGCGGTAGAATAAAACCATCGCAAAACAAACGGTTTGTGCGTGTTGGGTGCTGCAAATTGGTGCCGCATCCGGTATAATAAAAACAGAGCAGCCGCGGCTGCCCCCTTCACCTTGAAAGGATGATTGAAGATGAACCTTGCGCAGAATTTGCAGTTTTACCGGCAAAAAAAAGACCTGACACAGGAACAGCTTGCCGAGCAGCTGGGGGTGTCGCGCCAGTCTGTTTCTAAATGGGAGTCTGGCCAAAGCTACCCCGAAATGGAAAAGCTGCTGGCGCTGTGTGAGCTGTTTGGCTGCAGCCTGGATACCTTAATGAGCAAGAGCGCACAGGAGGCAACCAACGACGTCGCCGCGGCGTACGATGCTTACCGCAACCGCTCTGCCCGCATGACGACGATTGGCGTTACGTTATTAATACTATCTGTTGCTGCGGCAGCCCTGATGGACGGGCTGCACCTGCACCCGGCGCTGACCCCCGTTGTGTTTTTTTCGATTGCGATTATTGGGGTGCTGGTGCTGATTATCAGCGGCATGCTGTCAAGCGAGTTTGCACGGCTGCACCCCCATGTGGAAAATTGTTATACCCCTGCCCAGAGGCAGGCGTTTCACCCGACCTTTGTTGTTTTGACCGTCACCGGCCTTGGCACTATTTTTCTTGGCATTCTGATGATGATCACCTTAGAGGCCCTGCCGCTGCCGGCCTTTTGGGACAGCTCGCTGAGCGGCGCACTGTTTTTTGTGTTTGTTGCCGCCGGGGTAGCCTGCATTATTTGGGCAGGCATTCAGCAAAACAAGTTTGACATTGAGGCGTATAACCACGAAAATTATACCGATGAAGAGGTGCAGGCCGCGCAGGAGAAGATTGGCCGCATCTGCGGCGCGTTGATGCTGCTGGCCACACTGGTGTATGTCACACTGGGGCTGCTTTACCCGTCAATGTGGGGCCGCGCATGGGTGGCTTTCCCCATCGCCGGCATTGGCTGTGGCATTGTTTCCGTACTGCTGAAAAGCAAAAAAGCAAAATAACTGTCATTGGTTTAGCCGCCCTTTGTGGGGCGGCTTTTTTGTTGCGCTGCCCTTTGTGAAATTTTAAAGTTAGGTTTGACAAATTCATACTAAAGATGTATGATAATCACAGACCCACACCCCGTGGGGGTATATGGAGGTTTTTACAATGAAGCAAAAGTTTGATGTGACCGGCATGACCTGCTCTGCCTGCAGCGCCCATGTAGAAAAAAGCGTGCGCAAGCTGCCGGGTGTCAATTCTGTGGCGGTAAACCTGCTGCAAAATACCATGCTGGTGGATTACGATACCGAAAAGCTGAATGACGGGCAAATTTCCGCCGCCGTTAAAGCGGGCGGTTACGGTGCCAGCCCGCAGCAAACGGCAAAGGCGGCGCGCGGGGCAGCAAAACCCGCCGCGGCAAGCTCGAAAGCTGCCGAAGAAGCTGCAAACACCCGCAAGCGTTTGATCATCTCGTTTATTTTTCTTGTGCCGCTGCTGCTCGTATCGATGGGCCATATGATGGGCATGCCGCTGCCCGGCTTTTTGACCGGCATGCCCAATTCCATCGCCTACGCCATGACGCAGCTGCTATTGACCGTGCCTATTTTATATGTCAACCGGCGCTACTACGAAGCCGGCTTTCGCTCGCTGGCACACGGCGCGCCCAACATGGATTCGCTGATTGCCATTGGCTCGGCCGCCGCGGTAATTTACGGCATTGTGGCCATTTATGCAATGGGCTACGGCCTTGGCCACGGCGATATGGATTTGGTAGAGCGCTACCACATGGACCTCTACTTTGAATCTGCCGGCACGATTTTGACGCTGATCACCGTGGGTAAATATTTAGAAGCCCGTTCAAAGGGGCGCACGAGTGACGCGATTACCAAACTGCTGGACCTTGCGCCGAAAACCGCTACGATTGAGCGGGACGGCGCCGAAGTGGAAGTACCGGTAGAAGAAGTCGCCGTGGGGGATACGGTCATCGTGCGGCCCGGCGGGCGCATCCCGGTGGACGGCACTATTTTACAGGGCAACGCCGCGCTGGACGAATCCGCGCTGACCGGCGAAAGCCTGCCGGTAGAAAAGGGGCCCGGCGACAGGGTGCTTTCCGCTTCCATCAACCAATCCGGCTTTTTAAAGCTAAAGGCATCCCGCGTGGGGGACGACACCACGCTGGCCCAGATCATCCGGCTGGTGGAGGACGCCAACTCCGGCAAGGCCCCCATTGCCAAGCTGGCCGACAAGGTGAGCGGCGTGTTTGTGCCCATCGTCATTGCCATTGCGGTGGTGGCCACCGCTGTCTGGCTGCTGCTGGGCTACCCGTTTGACTTTGCGCTGTCCATCGGCATTGCGGTGCTGGTCATCAGCTGCCCGTGCGCGCTTGGCCTTGCCACCCCCACCGCCATTATGGTGGGCACCGGCAAGGGCGCTGAAAACGGCATTCTGTTCAAATCTGCCGAAAGTTTGGAACTGCTGCACACCATCGATACTATCGTGCTGGATAAGACCGGCACTGTCACCGAGGGCAAGCCCGAAGTGACCGACCTGCTGCCTGCCGACGGCGTTACGCCTGCTGCGCTGTTGCAGGTTGCGGCATCAATCGAACATGCGTCCGAGCACCCGCTTGCCGCCGCTATTTTGCGCCGGGCCGGGGCCGAGGGCATTGCGGCACAGCCGACAGCCAATTTTGAAACCGTGCCCGGCCAGGGCGTGCGCGGCACCGTAGAGGGCCGCAGTGTACTTGCCGGCAACCTGCGCATGATGCAGCAGGCAGGCCTTGACGCCAAGGCCTTTGGAGCCGACACCGATGCCCTTGCAAACGGCGGCAAGACCCCGCTGTTTTTTGCCGCAGACGGCAAACCGCTGGGCGTGATTGCCGTGGCGGATGTGGTAAAGCCGACCAGCCGCGCCGCCATTGAAGCGCTGCGCACCCTTGGCGCCGATGTGGTGCTGCTGACCGGTGACAACCGGCGCACGGCAGAGGCCATTCGCGCACAGCTTGGTATTGACCAGGTGATTGCCGAGGTGCTGCCGCAGGACAAAGAACGCCATGTGGCGACCTTGCAGCAAAGCGGCAAAAAGGTGGCCATGGTGGGCGACGGCATCAACGATGCGCCGGCGCTTGCCCGCGCGGACGTGGGCATTGCCATTGGCGCCGGCACCGACATTGCCATTGAAAGCGCCGACGTGGTGCTGATGAAGAGCGATTTGCTGGACGCCGTGACCGCCATTCAGCTTTCGCGCGCGACAATACGCAATATCCGGCAAAACCTGTTCTGGGCGTTCTTCTACAACGCCATCGGTATCCCCCTTGCGGCCGGCGTGTTTTACTCGGTGCTGGGCTGGAAGCTGAACCCCATGTTTGGTGCCGCGGCCATGAGCCTTTCGTCGGTTTTTGTCGTGACCAACGCCCTGCGGCTGAAACTGTTTCGGCCTAAACTTACCGCAACCGGCGTTCCCGGGGGCACGGGCCTGCCCGCTGCCACCCCCGCCGTTGCCCCAATTACAACCACACAAAACAAACAAGAAAAGGAAGTATCAGCAATGAACAAAACGATTAAAATTGAAGGTATGAGCTGCGACCACTGCAAAATGCGGGTCGAAAAAGCACTGTCCGCCGTTGAGGGCGTCTCCTCTGCCGAGGTCAGCCTGCAGGACAAGCAGGCCACCGTTTCGCTGGCCGCCCCGGTACAGGATGACGTGCTGAAAAACGCCGTCACCGAAGCCGGCTATGACGTCGTGTCGATTGACTGAGGGCCGGGCAGATGAGGGCCGATAAACAAAAAATTGCCCGCCTGTTAAAAACCGCGCGCGGCCAGATAGACGGCGTGCTGCGCATGGTGGAAGAGGACCAGTACTGCATTGATATCTCAAACCAGATTATGGCGGCAAGCGCAATTTTGCGCAAGGCCAATAAAGAGATTATCCGCGCCCATTTAGAGGGCTGTGTGCAGGAGGCCTTTGTCAGTGGGCAAAGTGCAGAGATTGACGAAAAGGTCGATGAGATTTTGAGCGTGATGGATTCTTTTGCAAAATAAAATCGCCGCATACCGCCGTACACAAAAGCAGGGCCTCACCTGTTGCAACAGGTGAGGCCCCGCTTTTTCTATATTAGCGTCTGCTATACGCGGTAGTTGGCATGTTTTTTCAGACTGCGCTGCGCACTTCGCCGCTGCAGATCTGCGAGAAGGTTCTGGCTACCCGGCAAAATGCCTCAATTTCATTGGCCGAAAACCGTTTTTCCACTTCGGCGGCAAGCGCTGCGACATCCTGCTCAAACGGGCGGTAGCGCTGCTCGGCCTTGTCGGTCAGTTTTAAATAATACATCCGCCGGTCGCTTACACTTTGCTCGCGCTGCACCAGCCCCTGCCGGATCAGCTCGTTGATTTTCAGTGTCACGGCGCCGTTTGAAATATTCAGCACGCGGGCAAGGTAGCTTGCGGTGCAATCCTCGTGGTAGGCGATCAGGTTGAGGTACAAAAGGCTGTTGTAGTTGATGTGCTGCTGCACGGCATCCCGGTTGACGACCTCCAGCTCATAAAACGACAGGTCATTGTAAAATTGGTTCAGTTCTTTTTTGAAATCCATCCGAAGACCCTCCTCTTTCGGTTTTGGTGCCCCTTGTTTTCGGGACACAGTGTCAACATCTGCCGCCCGCATTTTTTGCAGTTGGCCGCAGCGGAAAAGTAATGGTTTCGTGCTGCACCCCTGCCCCCGGGCGCGCCCTTTTTTGCTGCTGTGCCTTTTCGTCCATGTCGGCCAGCAGCTGCTGCAGCATGGTTTCTGCGGCCTGCCGGGCTTCTTTTTCTTCTTCGTATTTCGCGCGCAGGCGCAGTGCCTCATTGCGGGCGCTTATCAGCTCTTGCTGCTTAGCTACGGCAGCCGCACCGGCCTTTGCGTCTAACTCTGCGCGCAATGCCTCGGCAAGCTGCTGGGCTGTGCGGCTTTTGCGCTGTTCGCCTGCAAGCTGGGCCTGCAATGCATCAATGCGGCGCTGGCTGGCCCCCTGTACCGCCTGCAGCTCTGCTGCGTGGCGCCGGCGCTGCTCGCGCAGTGCTGTTTCATGGCAGTCTGCAATATCGCACAGGTAGTCCTGCAGTCGTATTCTTTTTGCTTTCGGCCAGACCTGTTCCAACCGTGCGGCGGCCAAAAGCGCCTGCATCGTTTTGCTTTTTTGTTCCTTCACGGTATCGCCTCCCTGTTTGCCGGCTGCCCGCGGGTGACCGGTGATCCGTGTAATTACTTTTATAGACTAAACGAAACCCCTTTTGGGCAAAGAAAGCACGAACGGGCTTTTTGGCTACACGAATGGACTAAAAAGAAACAGCGCACCCCCAATAGGAGGTGCGCTGTCATTGGCCTGCTGGCCGCTTTATTACAGCTTTGCAACCGGCGGTTTTTGCCGCGTCGCATCATAAGTTACTAAACCATTCACGCCGTCTATTTCGCGCAGGCGGCGGTGGGTATACAATTTCAGCAAAATGCCTGCCACCAGAATGACCGCCAGTAAAATACCCGCGCCAAGGGTCAGCTCAAATTCCATTATAAACCCCTCCTGTGTTGGTTTTTCTTATTTTGGTACCACAAAAGCACATACACATCCGGTGCAAGCAGCGCCGAAAACCCTGCCACGCTGCCCGCAGAAAGCCCAAACAGCGCCTGGTACGGTTTCACTTGCAACAACCCTGTCGGCGCAGCTTGTGCTGCCTGCCCGCCCTGCCCTGCCGGTGGCTCGCTGGGTGGCACCGCCGTGGCGGGCGGGGCCACACTGGGGCTTGGCGTGGGTGCCGGCGAAGGGGACGGGCTTGGCGTCGGGGTGGGGGTCGGGGTTGGTGATGGCGCCGGGGTCGGTACAGCCGATAAAACCGGCGCCGGGGTCGGCGCTGCCGTGGGGGCCGGGGTGGGTGTCTGTTGCAATATGCCGGCGGCAAATTGCGTCGTCAGGCCGCCCGCGGCAATCACTATCGTGTGGCTTTGCGCGGTAATCGTCAAATCGCCTTGCAGCGTATAGTTTAACACTGCACTGCTGCCGTCGCTGTAATAGCCGGTGACGACCATACCGGCGGGGTCAAACTGCGTGCCCGACACATAATTCAACCGGGCCGGCGGGGTCGTGACGGCAATCGATACCAGCACCGGGGCGCTGCGCACCGTAATAGGCACCGTAAGGCTGAGACGGCCATAGGCCAGTACTATCTGTGTATCGCCCAGTGCCAGTGGGCCGGCTGGCGACAAGGTGAGCTGTGCCGTTACCTCTTTTTGTGTCTCATCTGTATAGTGTGCTATTACGACCATGCCGGTAGCGTCAAATTGCTCCCCCACAAGGTACTGTGTTTTAGTGGGTGGTTGTTGCAGCTCCAGTGAGGTAGCGGTGCACGAGGTATCGCTTGCCAGCACTGTCAAACTAATTTCAATATACCGCTCATCCGGCTTACTGCTGTCCATCATCAGCCGCACCGTATACTGCTCTGAGGTCTCACCTTCTGCCACCACCGCACTGACCCCGCTAAGGTCCGCCGCCGTAAGCGACAAGCCCGAACCGCGATCCTGATACCCATAAAAATTGGGGTAATAGTTCACTACCGGGTTGGCAGCGTCCAACACTGTTTGTTGCAAACTACCGTCTGCCTGCCCCTGGGCTACCTCGACATCCGTCAACGTGACATCCGTGGCCCAGATGCACACCGCGGGGGTCGTCGTTTCCCAGTCGATATGCCGGTAATGCCCCGCACATTCAGCTAATTCATCCGCCCTTACCCTTTGGCCTGGCAATACCAAAAACAATGCCACCAATAGCAACAAAACCTGTAGTGCGCGGCTGCGCTTTCTTTTGCTTTTCACTTGTTCCACGCCTTTCCAACACTGCACCCTTGGTTTCAAAGTAGCTCTGCCGCCGGTGCGGGGGTCATCTTCTCTTTCAATTCGCGATAATTGCCCTTTGCCACCGGCAGCTGCTCGCCATTCGTCAAGGTCAGCGTATAGCTGGCAAGGCTGGCGGCGTGGCGCAGCGAAACCAAAAACGAGCGGTGAATGCGCACAAAGCCATGGCCAAATAACAATTCTTCAATTTTACCCAGCGTAGAATAAAATTCAAAAACCTCGCTTGCGTAATGCACCTGAATGACATGGCGGATACTTTCAAAATATAAAATCTGGCTCACCGGCACACTGCGGCTTTCCCCCGCGCAGGTCAGCACAATCGTCTCCTGATGCTTTTGCTCTGCCCGGTGTATGGCGCGCAAAAAAATCTCCTCTATTTTTTCATCACTCGTCTGCTCTTTTACAATATAATGCAGTGCATCCACATCAAAGGCATCCAGCATGTTGTCGGTAGAATGGGTAAAAAAAATAATCTCCCCGTCCTGCTTCATCTCGCGCAGTGCGTGGGCGACGTCGACACCGTCCCTGCCCGGCATGCGAATATCTAAAAAAATAATATCGGCTCGGGTGGCGGCATCTTCCTGTGCAAACAAAAGCTGCTCGCCATTTGCGTACTGGTCTATGGTAACTGTAAGCCCATGCCTTTGTGCCATTGCGTTTATTTTTTTCGTGTGTTGCTGCACATACTGGGGGTTGTCGTCGCAAATTGCAATCTTCATGCTTTCCTCCTGCGAATAAAGTCCTGCCGGGGTGGGCTGCTGTGCTGCAAACAACGCCGGATGCACGGGCACTGAACTTTTCGTTTTGTTTCACTGTGCTTTATGATAACAAGTTGGGTAGAGAAAAGCAATCGGCCCACACAAAACAGCAAGATTTTTTGCCTTTGTTTTTTTGCAAAGCGGGGCGTCATATACTTTTTGCTTCATCCTTAAAAAAGTGTTACTTTTTCATTATTGGGCTTTGTGTTTCCCTTGCGCACAATATATAAAATTGCAAAAACACTCTGCAGCCTGTAGTGTTTTTCGCCAAATATCTTTAAATTCCCTCTTTTTTGCATCATATGGTACAAATTTCCTGATATATCCTTATTTGCGCAAAAATTCTTTGAAATGCGCGGTTTTTATCAAAAATTCTTTCATTTCCGCTTTTTATTTTCCTTTGTCAGACGATACTGTTTTAGTAACAATAATTCTTTATAAAGAATTGTTAGCCCAAACAAACCGTTTTTTGTTCTTTTCTTTCAGGCGGGGGTCTTTCGCGACATCGGTCTTGTGTGGCAAACACTGCGCAGTCACAAAAGCCCGGTGTCATTTCAACACAAAGGAGAATCAATATGTTTCACAAAATGAAGCTCTCTTCCAAGCTTACGGCCATACTTGCCGTGGTACTTGTCGTGGTGTTCACCGTTTTGGTGGTTACCTCTGCAACCTTATCCAGCCAGGCAATCAATCAGTCTGTCTTTGGCGAACTAGGGACCAAAGCAAAAACAAATGCCATGGAGATACAGCAGGTCTTGAATGGTGCGCAATCAGTTGCATCCGACATTGACACCTACCTGCAGCGGGCCTACCGCACGGCAGAGCAAGACCCGGCCAATGCCGCGTTTCCCACCGACGAAACTTTGGCCGCGCTAAACCAGAGCGTTGTGTACCACCGCACGCTCAGCCTGCTGAACCACACCACCGAGGCCTATATCACCGAAAGTGCTCGCAGCATTGCGCTGAACAACGATGGCATTGAGGGGGTGGGCGTGATGTTTGCGCCGTATGCGTTTCAAAACGACATTGAAAGCTACTCATTTTACCTGCAAAAAGAAACCGCCGACGGTGATATTACCCCTTACGGCGAGTATGCCAGTTATTCTGCCGACAACTATTACAAGCAGGCTGCGGAAAGCCAAAAAGCCATTGTGACCGACCCATATGAATACAACGGCATGCAGATTATCACCTATTCAATGCCAATTATCTACAATGGCACCGTAAAGGGTGTGGCGGTCGCCGACATCAAAATGGACAATTTCAACCGCATTGATGCCACCAGCGAAAACTTCCCGTCGATGTACGCCATTATTTACGACAATGACGGCCTTTTGGTCTACGACAACCGCAACACAGACAACGTGGGCCATGCGATGAGCGAATTTATCCCGGATACGGACGAATACGCCGCGGTGCAGGAGCTGCTTGCCAAAGGCGAGGCGTTTCATGTAGAAACCACCCAGACGACCGGCGAAAAGGTGTTTCGCTTCTTCCACCCCATCACCGCCGGGGATGAAAATTGGTGGGCGGTTTCGGTCGTCACTGCGGCAGACGTATCCCGCGCCGTGGTGCAGTCTACCTGGTGGCTGATTTTGGCCAGCGTGCTTGCACTGGTGCTGCTGCTTGGTGTCACTACCATTGTGCTGCGGCGCATGCTTGCACCCATGAAGCAGGTGGTCGACGCGGCCAAGGGCATTGCCGGCGGCGACCTTTCGGCCAGCATACAATATACCTCACAGGATGAGATTGGCGCGCTGGCGGTGGCCTTTGGCGACATGTCAAAAACCCTGCGCGAGATGATGACCGATATCGGCTACCTGCTGGGCGAGATGGCCGACGGCAATTTTGCCGCCCAAAGCCGCGCGCGCGGCAGCTATGTGGGCGATTTTGAGCAAATTTTGCTGTCGATTCAAAAGCTGCGGGCACGGCTGAGCGACACGCTGTCGCAGATCAACCTTGCCGCCGACCAGGTTTCGGTGGGGGCCGAACAGGTTTCGGTGGGCGCGCAGGCCCTCAGCGAGGGCGCTACCGAGCAGGCCGCATCGGTAGAAGAGCTTGCGGCAACCATCAACGAAATTTCAGACCAGGTGTCCCGCACGGCATCAAATGCGCGCGACGCGCGGCAAAAAGCTGCCGACACCGGCACGCAGATGCAGAGCAGCAATGGCCGTATGCAGGAAATGCTGCAAGCGATGGCCGAGATTAACTCCTCCTCGCGCGAGATTGGCAAGATTATCAAAACAATTGAGGACATCGCGTTCCAGACCAACATTCTGGCACTGAACGCCGCGGTAGAGGCTGCCCGCGCAGGCAGCGCAGGCAAAGGCTTTGCCGTTGTGGCAGACGAGGTGCGCAGCCTTGCCAGCAAATCGTCGGAGGCGTCCGGCAGCACCGCGGCGCTGATTGAGCGCTCGCTGCAGGCGGTGGAAAACGGCACCCTGATTGCCAACGAGACCGCGGAAGCGCTGACAGTCGCCGCGACAAAGACAAGCGAACTTTCCACGACAATCGACGACATTTCTTCGGCCGCCACCGGGCAGTCCACCTCCATTATGCAGGTGACGCAGGGCATCGACCAGATTTCAAGCATTGTGCAGACCAACTCTGCCACCGCGGAAGAATCTGCCGCCGCAAGCGAAGAGCTTTCCGGCCAGGCGCAGGTGCTGCGTGAGCTGGCGGGGCGGTTCCGCTTTGGTGACAATGAAGAAAGCGAAGGCGACACCGCGCAATAACAAATTTTACCCCTTTTTCTACAACAAACAAAACAGCGGCCGCAAGGCCGCTGTTTTGTTTGCCTTTTTAAGCATTCTCACCCATTTTGCGCAGCTTGTGCGGCAATGGGTACGCTTTTTTGCTGTGGGTGATGCCGGTGGCAACCTGCCCTTCGGCCATTTTAAGCGCGGTGAGAATGGGGTTGATGCAGGGTACCCCAAGCTCCCGCTCCACCAGTTTGTCTGTGCCTGAAAAGGCCAGCGAAATACAGCCCAAAATAATGCAGTCGGCACCGTCCTGCACGATGCAACGGCGCGAAACTTCCAGCACGCGGCTTTGCAACAGCTCGGGCTGCCCGCCAAAATCGAGAATATCAAGGTCGATGGCCCGCACCGAGGCCAGCCGGTGGGCGGCAATGCCCTTTGCGCGCACTTCCTCTTCCAGCACGGGGGTCATTTCGGGCGTTGCGGTGACGATGGAAAACCGGTGGCCCAGTGTCAGCGCGGTGGCAGCAGAGGATTCAAACGGCCCGGCAACCGGGATGGTGAGCATTTCGCGCAGCGCGTCAATGCCGGGGTCGGCATAGCAGCCCAGCAAGATACCGTCGTACCCGGCCTGTTGCGCCTGCACGGCGCGCGCCACGGTGCCGGGGATGCTTTGGTATTCTTCGGTGATGGATTCGATCGACGGCGGCCCGCCGGGGCAGTCCCACGCGTCGAGCGCGGTGCCGGGGAACACAACCCCGCGCAAAATGTCACGGCGTCGAAACAGCTCCTGCTGTGGCATTTCACCGGGCACAAGGTATAACAGCTTCATTGGGTACCTCCTTTGGCTGGGTCAACAGTCGATGACCATGTCGTTCAAGTCGCGGCTGAAATAGGTGATGCGCTCGATACCGTGTTCGCGTATAACCACCGTGTCGGACAGCCGGAAGCCCCCGACCCCCTGCACGTAAATGCCAGGCTCTACCGAAAAACACATGCCCGGCAGCAGTGGGTGGTCCTCGCCGATATCCAGCACCGGGGTCTCGTGCATGCCGGAGCCAAGGCAGTGCCCGGTGTGGTGGCGCCAGTGCTGCTCGATGTCGTTGTCTTTAAAAAACTGCCGGGTGGCGCGGTCTACGTCGCTGCAGGCAGCGCCGGGGCGCAGCGCGTCAAACGCGACCTGTTGCAGTTCTTGTGCCAACAGGTAATAACGGCGCTGCTCGGCAGATGGCTGCCCCATAAAAAAGTTGCGCTCCAGCTCGCAGATGTACCCGCCAATATCCGCCGTGGCATAGCAGCCCAGCACGTCACCGCGGGCAAACGCGGCGTTGGTGGTGACGGCGTGCGGGTAATACGAATGCGGGCCAATTTGCCCGCGGTAGCCCACCAGCACGCTGCTGTCGGCCAGCGAATTGGGGCGGTAGCGGTGGCCCAGTGTTTTCAGCATCACGCCCGCCGCGTCAAACCCGGCGCGAAACGACACCTCATACTCGCGCAGGCCCGGCTTGGTATACTCTTGCAGCAGTGTCATGGCATAGTTCGACCAGCGCGCACTTTCGCGGATCAGGCTGATCTCGTACTCGCTTTTGTACACCTTGAGCTGCTGGATAAGCCGCGGCAGCAAAATCAGGCTGCTTTGCCCCAGCACCTCGCTGAGGGCCGGGCCGCTGTACCCGTACACCGGCGGGTACCCGTCGCTGTCGGCGGCAAGCCCCGCGCCCGCAAGGCCCATCTCGCTCAGCAAATCGGCAAGGTAGTGCATGGGGTGGCGCTCGCCCGGGTATTCGGGGTAAACCGCAATGCGGTACTGCGGCAACTGCATGGCGGCGTGCTCGGCCTCCAGCCGGGGCACCAGCAAGGCGCTAGCGCCGCCGGGCTGGTAGACAAACGCCATCGGCCGCTCGGTTGCCACCAGCGGCGAGCCAGTCAGGTAGGTGATGGCGGCGGCTGAAAAAAACACCATTGCCCCCGCCCCCGCTTTTTGCAGCGCGGCATCCACCTTGCCAAGGCGGGCGTCAAACTCGCTTTGCGGCGTTTGAGTAATGCCAAATTCCGTTACATGGTTCGGTTCTTGCATCGCATTTTGCTCCTTTCTGCTGCGAGCGGTTATGCCCATACCTGTCGCAGCACGCGAATGGTGTTGCCGCCCAGCACCTTTGCAATCTCTTCTTCCGTATACCCGTGGCGGATGAGCCAGCGCGGGATATTCCAAGATGCTTCGGTGGTGTTTTCAAGGTAGTTCACATACGCGACCTCTTGGTACGGCAGCGCCGTTTTAGACGTATCACCGGTGGAAAGCGCCCCCGCAAACGCGTGGTGCAGCGCCACATGGTCGCCATACAGGCAGTCCGGCCCAAAGGTGACATGGTCGATGCCGACAAGGTTTTTCACGTACTCAAAATGCTCCATCACGCTGTCGATGTCATGCGTGTTGTGGGTGGCACTCATTGTGGTGTGAGGGGCGGCCTCAATGCCGATGACCCCGCCCTTGGCGGCGATGGCCCGCAGCAGCTCGTCGCCCGCAAGGCGCTTGATATTCCACACGCCTTTGGCGCCGATGTGGCTTGCGAGAATGGGCTTTGTGCTGTGCTGTACTGCTTCCAGCGCAGTGCGCTGGCCGCAGTGGGACACGTCAATCAGCATGCCCACCTTGTTCATGCGCTCGACACAGGCCGCGCCAAACTTTGTCAGCCCGCCGTCACAATCCTCTTTTAAGCCACTGCCCAGCGCGTTGCTTTCAGAGTAAGTGATACCCAGCTGGCGCACGCCAAGGCCGTACAAAATGTCAATGCGGTCCACTTCGTTTTCAATCGGCTGGGCACCCTCAATACAGGGCACCCACGCAATTTTGCCCGCGGCTTTCGCGGCAAAAATGTCGTCCACCGTTTTGCACTGCACCAAAAAATCCTGGTGCGCAAGGTCACACAGCCGCATGCCAAGGTCGTGCAGAATGTCAATCCACTTCCAGCCGCCGGGGCTGGAGATGATATTGGTGCCGTCAAGCAGGTTGTCAAAAATGCAGTCGAGATTTGAATAGCTCAGCGCCTCATACGCGCAGGCATCCCTGCCCTGCCGCTCGGCGGCAAGGAAACTGTCCAGGCTTAAATCTGCCGGGGTGAAATCCGGGTGCTCGTGCACCGAAATGTACGGGTATTTTGCGATGATTTCCCGGTAACGGGCCTCCTCTTCGGCGCTGAGCTGAAGCAGGTGGCGGCCGGCCCAGTCCCATTTGGCCCAGTCGATCACCGGGTAATCGCGCCCGGCCTCAAGGTACTGGTAAGACTGGTAGGGCCGGTACCCCTTTTTTTGTTCTAATTCCATAGCAAACCCTCCTTTGGGTGTTTTTCTGCCGGTTGCCAAAACTCCCCACCGCTGCGGGGGGCAACGGCGGGGAGCAGGCATACCGGCAAAGCTGCCGCGGCGTATTATGGTCAGGCTGGGGTTATGCCCAAACCTCACGCAGTACGCGCAGCGCATTGCCGCCAATCACTTTTGCAATCTCTTCTTCGGTGTACCCGTGGCGGATCAGCCAGCGCGGGATGTTCCACGAGGCCTCGGTCGGGTTTTCAAGGTAGTTCACATAGGCAACCTCTTCGTACGGCAGTGTGGACTTTGAGGTGTCGCCGGTGGAAAGTGCCGCCGCAAACGCGTGGTGCACCCCCACATGGTCGCCGTACAAGGTGTCCACACCAAACCCAACGTGGTCAATACCCACAAGGTTTTTCACGTATTCAAAATGCTCCATCACGCTGTCGATGTCGTGGGTGCGGTTCGTGGCGCTCATCGTGGTGTGGGGGGCCGCCTCAATGCCGATGACCCCGCCCTTGGCGGCGATGGCTTTCAGCAGCTCGTCGCCCGCAAGGCGTTTAATGTCCCACACGCCCTTGGCACCAAGGTGGCTTGCCAGAATCGGCTTTGTGCTGTGCTGCACCGCTTCCAGCGCGGTGCGCTGGCCGCAATGGGAAACGTCGATCAGCATACCCACCTTGTTCATGCGCTCCACACAGGCCTTGCCAAACTTCGTCAGCCCGCCGTCGTTATCCTCTTTCAGGCCGTTGCCCAGCGCGTTGCTCTCTGAATAGGTGACACCCAGCTGGCGCACGCCAAGGCCGTACAAAATGTCGATGCGGTCCACTTCGTTTTCAATGCAGGCGGCACCCTCCACACAGGGCACCCAGGCAATTTTACCCGCGGCCTTGGCGGCAAAAATGTCGTCCACCGTTTTGCACTGGATCAAAAAGTCCTGGTGCGCAATGTCGCATAGCCGCATGCCAAGGTCATGCAGCACGTCAATCCACTTCCACCCGCCGGGGCTGGAGATGATGTTGACACCGTCCATCATGTTGTCAAAAATGCAGTCGAGGTTCGAGTAGCTCAGCGCCTCGTACCCGCAAAACTGGCGGCCCTGGCGCATGGCATCGTAGATTTTGTCCATCGTGCTCATGTCCTCGGGGTAAAAGGTGGGGTGGTCGTGCAGCGAGAGATATGGGTGTTTTGCAAGCAGCGCTTCGTACTGTGCCTCCTGCTCTGCATCCAGTTCGATCAGGTGGCGGCCGGCCCAGTCCCAGTCGACCCATTTGATGTCCTTGTAGTCTTTACCGGGCTCGAGATACTGGTATGCGCGGTACGGCAAAAACCCGGCTTTTTGCTTGATTTCCATGCAAAAATGCACTTCCTTTCCTGTTTTTGGGCCAAAAAGTACCAGTGCCCGCAGGCAAAACACCTGCGACCACCGGTAACTTGTTTGTAATTACTTCGCGTAGATGCTGCAGGCAAGCGAGCAGTTTAAATAGCCCTGGTTACCGTACACTGCGCTGAAGCCGTCAAACTTGGCGGTGCTGGCGGCATAGGTCTGCACCGGCACATAGGTCATTGCAAACGGCATGTTCTCCACCGCAAGGGTCTGCCACTGGTCCAGCAGCGCTGCGCGGTCGTCGGGGCTCGGTGTCGCTTTCATCTGGATCAGCAGGTTGTCCATCTCTTCGTTGTTGTACTCCATAAAGTTCAGTGTCTGGCCAATGCCATAGCAGGTGTACAGCGTGGTGTCGACATCGTCAATGGTGCCCCACACGTTGTAGCCAATGTCAAAGGTGTGGCCGTTTGTCGCTTTTGAAGAGAAGGTAGAGGCATCCACCGGCTCAAGGTTCAGCTTAATGCCCGCTTCGGCCGCTGCCGTGCGCAGAATTTCCATCACGTTGTCCACGTTCTGAATGGAGGACTTGTAGGTCACGGTGAACTCCAGCTTTGTGCCGTCGGCACTTTCCAGCACGCCGTCGCCGTCGGTGTCGGTGTAGCCGTTCTGTGCCAACAGGTCTTTGGCGGCAGCGGTGTCATAGCCCGGCTGCTGGATGTTGGAGGTGTTGAATTTTTCGTACACCGGGCTGATCATCGTGTTCATGGCCTTTGCGGCGCCGCTCATACCCACGGCAACCATGGCGTCACGGTCGATGCACATCGAAATTGCTTTGCGCACATTTACGTCTTGCAGCAGTGCGTTGGTCTGCGAATAGCTCAACTGGCCATAGCCCAGCGACTCGATGTCGGTCAGCACAAAATCGGGGTTTGCGGCAAGCTGGCTTTTGCTGTTTGCCGAAATGTAGTTGGCGCACACATCAATTTCGCCGTTTTCCAGCGCGAGCACCATCGAGTTTTCGTCGGTGTATACGCGGAACAGAATGCTGTCAAGGTAAGCACCCTCGCCGTCATTCGCCTGGGTGAAATACGGGTTGCGCTTCAGCGAGACATACTGGCCGTCCACCCACTCGTCGATGTAGTAGGGGCCGTAGCCGGCGCCGCTGTAAGTGTAGTTCATGGGGTCCTCTACCTGCGACCACTCGCTCTCGCGCATGATCGGGGTCCAGTAGCCCGCACCGTTCCAAAAGTTGACGTCGGTGTCAGACAGGTGGAACACAACGGTCTTGTCGTCTTTCACCTCTGCCTCGGTGACCTTGCCAAAATAGCTGTCGGAGAAGCCAATTTTGTGCTCGACACCATAGGTGGCGGTGAATGCAAGGTCTTTCGCGGTGACCGGGGTGCCGTCGTTCCAGTACAGGTCTTTCAGCACAATGGTCCATTCAGTGCAGTCGTCGTTCGGGGTGGCAGATTCGGCCAGATATTTATACTTTTGGCCGCTGGCATCCATGGTAACAAGGTTCGGCACGACCAGGTTCATAATGATACTGGCGTTGATGTCGTTCTGTACCCAGATGTTTGAGCTGACCGGCGAAGCCGAAAGTCCCGCCGTTAAGGTACCGCCCTTTGCCGGGGTACCCGCAGCAGTGCTGCTTGCCCCCGAGGCAGCGCTGCTGGCTGCTGCGGACGACGACGAGCCGCAGGCCGCCATGGACAGTGCCATTGTTGCAGCGAGTGCCACTGCAGCAAATTTTTTAAAGTTCATTTACTTCCCCTCCGTTTTCTTCGTTGTAGCTTGTAAACTCGTACTTTATTGATACCGCCCCGGCCCGGCCACGCGTTGCCGTATTAGGGCGAAAACCAAACCTTTGAAATTTAGCCTTGTGCGTTTTTTTGCAGTACCCGCCCGGCGTAGGTGGGCAACACCTCGCCATCTTGCAGCTCTACCTTGCCGTTTACCAGCACAAGGTCGCACCCTGTGGCGCTAAGCTGCGGTGTTTTATACTGCATCTGGTCCATTTCGGGGTAGCTGTAATGCGGCAGGTCAATCACCGCAATATCGGCGTAATACCCCTCTTGCAGCCGGCCACGGTGCGCAATGCCAAAATGCTCGGCCACCATGGTGGTGTTGCGCCGCACAATCTCCTCGTACGGCACGCCTTTTTTTAAATACATGTTGGCAAAAATGGCAAACCCGCCGCGGCGCCGTATTTCGTACCAGTCAAACGGGTCATAGGTGGCGTCGCCCATAATGGTGTCGCTGCCCACCGAAACATACGGGTTTGCGACGATGGAATCCACATGGTCGATGAAGTTCGACGGCACACCGGCCGCCGGGGCATTTAGCCAGAACACATAGTTTTTGTCATCGCCCAGTAAATCCAGCAGGCATTCGTCCTCATTCACCCCGCGCTCGGCGGCAATGTCGCGCACCGAGCGGTTTTCAAGGTGCGGGTCGTCTGAATGCACAATGTAAACCTTGTCTTTGCCGCCGGCAAAGGTGTAGTTTTCGCGCAGGATGAGCGCCCGGCCCTCCGGCGTGTGCAGCGCTTTTTTAACGCCTTCAATGCCGCCGCTGAACAGCTCGTCCGACAGCGCCATTGTAAACAGCAACATGCGCTCTTTGCCGGTGCAGTGGCCCACGCTGGACGGAATGCAGTCGATGCGGGCGCGCACGCCGTCTTGCTCAATTGCCTTTTGCGCCGCGGCAAACGCCGCGGGCACCGCGCTGGCAAGGTGCGAAATTTGAATTTTCGCCACGGTGCGCCGCCCGACTTCCAAATACTCGAGCGTCGATTCCAAAATGCCAATCTTGTGGCGCAGGTGGGCGGCCGAAACGCCGTCATAGGCTTTGATGAGGCGCACGGTGTCGCACAGCTCGTCAATGTCCGCATAGCGGCTGGGCACATAGTCCAGCCCAAACGAAATGCCAAACATGCCCTGCTCCATATTGTGGCGGATAATCGCCTCAATGGCCGCCTGTTCCACATCGTCCGGCTTGCGGGGCCACGCGCCGTGCATCACGTACTGCCGTATGCTGCCGTGCCCCAGCAGCGTGACAAAGTTGCAGTTGGTACCCTTGGCATGCACCGCGTCGCGGTAGCCGTTAAAGTCGTGCCAGTCGGGCCAGTTTTTCATGTAGCGGTCGTACTGGCGCAGGTTAATCAGGCCGTTGCCAAGGTAATAATCCAGCTGTTCTTTTTTGTGCCCCGGCACAATGGAATGCCCACAGTTGCCATTGATGAGTGTCGTGACGCCCTCTTTTAAATAAAAGTCGTACCGCCCGTCATCAAAGCAGACCCACTCTTCGTGCACATGGGGGTCAATCAGCCCGGGGATGACGTATTTGCCCGCCGCGTCGTAGGTTTCGGCCGCTTCCCCGTCAATCACCGGGGCAATACGCACAATGCGCTCGCCCTTTACCGCAATGTCGGCTTTACTGCCCGGCTGGCCGGTGCCGTCCACTACAATGCCGTTTTTAATCAGATAATCATACAAAGTGCAAACCTCCTGTCTTTCGCGCCGCTCAGCTGCGGCCTTTGGGGTTCAGGGTGTCGTTCAGCGCCATCCCAAACAGGTTGAAGCAAACCACATACAGCACAATGCAAAGGCTGGGCATCAGCCACCACCACCATGGGTTGGGGCTGGTGATGACGGCGTTGGCGCTCCACGCACGTTTCAGCATCGTGCCCCAGCTCCAGGTCGTGGGGTCACCAAGGCCAAGGAAGCTTAAGCTGGCCTCCGACAACACCGCGCTGGCCATGACAAGCGTCAGGTTGACAAACACCGGGCCGGACGCGTTGAGCAAAATATGCCGGAACAGAATGCGCGGCTTTGACAGGCCCATGCTGTTTGCCGCTTCAATGTATTGCATCTCGCGTGTTTTCAGCGTGCTGTTGCGGGTGACACGGGCCAGCGACGGCCACGAAAAAATACCCAGTATCAGCGCGACATTGGTGATGTTGGCCCCCATAATGGCCGCCATGATAATCATCAGCGGCAGCATGGGGATGGTGAGGAAAATATCGATAAAGCCGTCGATCAGCCCCGAAAACCAGTTGTTAAAATACCCGGACAGCAGCCCCAGCGGCAACCCGATGGCCGCAGCCACCAGCAGGGCCAGTGCGGACACATACAGCGAGGTGCGCGCACCCCACACCAGCTCGGCTAAAATATCCAGCCCCAGGCTGTCGGTGCCCAGCCAGTGCGCGGCGCCCGGCGCCATCAGCACATCGGTGGTATAGCCCTGCGGCTTTGCCAAAAACAGCGGGCCAACCAGCCCGATTAACATAATAAGCGCCACGCCGCACAGCCCCAGCACGCCGTTGCGGTTGCGAAAAAAGTAGTACAGTGTGCTTTTTCTCTGTTTCATCTCTACTTCCCCCCCAGCCGGATACGCGGGTCGAGCCAGGCGACCGCGAGGTCGGTTAAAAAGTTCATCACGACCACCGCCACCGCCAGCAGCAAAAATGCCCCTTGCAGCACCGGGTAATCCAGCGCGTTCACCGCGTCGTAAATCAGGCGGCCGACCCCCGGCCACGAAAACACCGTCTCGGTGACCACCGCGCCGCCCACCATCGTGCCGATCTGCAGGCCGATGACAGTAACGGTGGGGATCATGGCATTTTTGAGTGCGTGCACCCGGATGACCCGCTTTGTGTCGTTGCCCTTTGAATAGGCGGTTCGAATATAATCCTCGTGCAACACCTCAATCATGCTGTTGCGAGTGTACATCACGGCGTTGGCAAGGTTGGTGATGGTCAGCGCAATCGCGGGCAAGATCAAATGCTTGCCGACATCCAGCCAGTAGGCCAGCCCCTCCCCGCGCGGCGGGGTGTAGGCCCCGCCGGTGGGCAGTATTTTCAGCCGGAAGGCAAACACATACAGCAGCAAAAATGAGATGAACGGGATGAACACCGAAATGCCCAGCGTCACCAGCATGCTGATGATGCGGTCGGCCAGTTTGCCGCGCTTTCTGGCGGCCAGCACGCCCACCGGGATACCGATGGCCAGTACCAGCACCATCACGGCGGCCAGCAGCATCAGCGTCCAGGGCAGGCGCTCCAGCAAGTATTGTGTCACCGGGATATGCTTGCTGAAGCTGGTGCCAAGGTTGCCCTGAAACAACTGCGACAAAAATTTGCCGTACTGCACCAGCAAGGGTTTGTCCAGCCCGTACGATTCAATCATCGCCTGCTGTGCGGCGGGGGTCATCTGCGGGCTGACCATCAGCGACACCGGGTCGGACGGCATGGCCCGCACGATGAAAAAGGTCAGCGAGACAGAAATAAAAATGGTAAGCAGCCCGCGCAATACGCGGCGGATCAGATATCGGCTCAACCCTCACACCTCCCCTTTGCAAAATGGCAGCGCACATAGTGCCCGTCGCCCACCTCTACAAACCCCGGCTCCTCCTCAAAGCAACGGGCCTCGGCCTTAAAGCAGCGCTGGCAAAACCGGCAGCCGCTGGGCGGGTCCACCGGGCTTGGGATGTCGCCGGTCAGCAAAATGCGCTCTTGCTGGTGGTGCACCGACGGCTCGGGCACCGCAGAAATCAGCGCCTGCGTGTAGGGGTGGGTGTCCTGCCCAAACAACGCGTCGTACGGGGCAATCTCCATTACCTTGCCAAGGTACATCACCAAAATACGGTCGCTGATGTAGCGCACCACCGCAAGGTCGTGCCCAATAAACACATAGGTCAAATTGCGCTGGGCCTTTAGCTCGTTAAATAAATTTAAAATCTGTGCCTGCACCGAAACATCTAACGCCGAAACAGACTCGTCGCAGAACAGCAGCCGCGGCTGGGTGGCAAGCGCCCGGGCAATGCCGATGCGCTGGCGCTGCCCGCCTGAAAATTCGTGCGGGTACCGGTCGTACACCTCCGGCTGCAGGCCAATCGTCTGCAACAGCTCTTTTACTTTTTCGGTGGCCTCTTTGGCTGTTTTGGCGTAG
Source organism: Bacillota bacterium (assembly GCA_023460035.1). Classification (GTDB taxonomy): domain Bacteria; phylum Bacillota; class Clostridia; order Oscillospirales; family Ruminococcaceae; genus Pygmaiobacter. The sequence continues at coordinate 35,970 of JAEWRN010000009.1, read as the reverse complement.
CCATAGCGGCGCATGGGCTCGGCAATGGCATCGCCGATTTTAATTTTGGGGTTCAGCGAGGCGTACGGGTCCTGAAAAATCATCTGTATCTCGCTGCGCAACGCGCCGGCGTCGCAGTTTTTAAAATCGGTAATCGTTTCCCCGCGGTACTGCACGATGCCGCCGGTGACCGGCGTGAGGGCCAGTATGGCCCGCGCAAGGGTGGATTTACCGCTGCCCGACTCGCCCACGATGCCCAGTGTCTCGCCCTCGTACAGCGTAAACGACACATCCTCTACCGCGTGCACCTGCCGGCGCGGCTCAAACAATTTTGTGCGCTTGACCGCAAAAAACTTGCTCAGGTGGTCCACCTGCAACAGCGGTGTGTTTGGTTCACTCATCGGCCAATCCCTCCCCCTTGAATTCCAGCCAGCACTGCACCAGATGGTCGCCTGCCACCTGCTTTGTGGGCGGTGCCTCACTGCGGCAGAGGGCCATACAGTGGGCACAGCGGTCTGCAAACCGGCAGCCGGGCCCAAAGTCGTACACGGTGGGCACCGTGCCGGGTATGGTGTACAGCGGCTCTTTGCTGCTGCGAATGGTGGGGATAGAGGCCATCAACCCCTGCGTGTAAGGGTGCAGCGGGTGTTCAAACACCGCCTCTAAAGTACCACGTTCTACTGCGCGACCGGCATACATCACAACGACCTCCTCACAGATCTCGGCCACCACCCCAAGGTTATGGGTAATGACCATAAGGCCGCCCTCGCCTTTCAGGTTGCGCATCAGGTCTAATATCTGCGCCTGCACCGTCACATCCAGCGCGGTGGTGGGCTCGTCTGCCACCAGCAACGCGGGCTCGTTAATCATCGCCATCGCAATCATCACGCGCTGGCGCATGCCGCCCGAAAACTCGTGCGGGTACTGCGAAAGCCGCGTTTCGGGGTTTGAAATGCCCACCGCCTCCAGCACCTGCACCACCCGCTGCTGCACCTCTTTTGCCGTCAATTCAGGGTGGTGCAGCCGCACGGTTTCGCCAATTTGAAACCCAATCGTCAGCACCGGGTTCAGAGCCGTCATTGGCTCTTGAAAAATCATCGAAATGCGGTTGCCGCGAATGCCGGCCATTTTTTCTTCACTCATCTGCAGCAGGTTTTTGCCCTCAAACAAAATCTCGCCGCCCTGTACCACCGCCGCGTCCGGCAGCAGGCGCATCATCGACAGGCTGGTCATGCTTTTGCCGCAGCCCGACTCGCCCACAATGCCAAGGGCACGGCCCGGCTCGACATTGAAGGACACCTTGTCAAGCAGATTGAAGACGTTGCCGTCGTCGTCCCGAAACCCCATGCTGTATTCTTTAAATTCAACGATGGCTGGCATTTCGTTTCCCCCTTAAATTTTGCACTGTATCGCTTTATAAGTTCATCACTTCAAGATAATAAAGTAATGTATTTAGTGAAAGGCGCCTGTTCTGCGGTGCGAAACAGGCGCCTTTGCCTAAAGCCACATCTGGCCGAAACCAATCAAAATCACTGTTTTTGTATTAGTGACTGTTGTTTTTATTGGGTTTACAAAAGTATACCGTTTTTTTACCATTTTTGTAAAGGACATAGGTCACATCAGATTTGCACAAAGTTTGTCCCACCCAAAGCGCCTTATTTTTTGTAAATCTTACAAAAAGGCCCTTTTGTACCCGAATAACCGGCAAAATAGTATTATTTTTGTCATTTTTCTTTGTGCGCCGCTTTTTGCTTTACAAACTTGGGCAAAGGCAGTATAATTCAAAATTAAATATCAAAACCTATGCTGCCTGTGGGGTGCAGGTATGACAGGCTTTGCTGAACAGGCAAATCAAGGGCCAAAGGGAACCACTATGCAAAACATCGACGACAAGCGCCTGCTGCGCCATTACATTGACACCTACGACCTGCAAAACTACTTTACGCTTGACCTCGCTTCGATTGCCGTATTGCAGCGGTATGACGCGGGGGAAATGCTTGCGCTGGAAGGCCGGGTGTGCGAGTATATCTGGGTGCTGGTCAAAGGCGAATGTATGGCCTATGTCTACACGACAAACAACAAGATCCACTGCGAGTGCTACTTTAATGATGTCAGCCTGCTGGGCGAAGCCGCCACAATGTGGGACGAAGCGCCGATGAACAACATCCGTACCCTGACCGAATGCGACTTTGTGGCGATTTCGGCGGTAAAATACCGCGAAGCATTGCTGAACGACAACAAGTTTTTACGGTTTGCCGCGCGCACGCTGGCGCTGCATGTGCGCAAAAACGTCGTGCATTTTGACCCGCTGGAAACAAGGCTTGCCAATTTTATTTTAAGCGCCGAAAAAAACGGCGTGTTTCGCTATAACCTTACCCAGTGCGCTGATATTATGGAAACGAGCTACCGGCACTTGATTCGCGTGCTGAGCATGATGTGTGACAGCGGCATATTGACCAAGGGCGAGCGGGGCGACTACCACATCGCCGACGCCGACCGGCTGGAGCAGGTGGGCAAAGGAGACATTGGCCTGAAAGAGCAGTGAACGCCACGGCATTCACCCCTTTGGGCAAAACAAGGGGGCGGGCCCGCAGGGGCGCGCCCTTTGCTGTACCTATTACAACAGAAACGAGGTGCCTTATGCTGTTTCGCGACATTTTGCTGATTGACGAGCACTACCATGTGCAGCCTCACGCCAATATTTTGGTAGAGGGGAACAAAATCACCGCCATCACCCAAGAGGTGCCACAGGGCTACCATGGTGATGTGTTTGACGGGCGGGGCAAGCTGGCCGCACCGGGCTTTTTTAACGCGCACTGCCATGTGCCCATGACGTTGCTGCGCGGCTATGGCGAAAACCTGCCGTTGCAGCGCTGGCTGGCCGAGCGGGTTTTTCCGTTTGAGGGGCTGCTGAGCGGCGAGGACGCCTATTGGGGCGCGCTGCTTGGCATTGCCGAAATGCTGGCCAGCGGTACCGCGTCATTTACCGACATGTATTTTTTAATGCCCAATATCGCCGAAGCCGTGCTGGAAAGCGGCATCAAGGCAAACCTCGGCTATGGGGCTGTCTCCGGCGGGCCGGGCGAGCACCATTTTGCCGATACCCCCGCCTACAACGACACCCTTAGCCTGCTGGAATTTGCAAAGGCGGCGCCCGCAGGGCGGTTGCGGGCCGACGTTGCACTGCACGCCGAATACACCTGTGACGCGCTGCTGGCGCGCGAAGCGGCAGAGTTTGCCGGCGCACAGAAGCTGCGCATGCATTTGCACCTTTCCGAAACACAGCGCGAGCACGAAGAGGCAAAGCAGCGCCGCGGCATGACAGCTGCCCGCTGGTTTGAGACGCTGGGCGTGTTTGAGCAGCCGGTCACCGCCGCCCACTGCGTGTGGGTAGAGCCGCAGGATATGCAACTGCTGGCACAGCACGGGGCAACCGTGGCACACTGCCCGTCCAGCAATTTAAAGCTGGGCAGCGGCATTGCCCCGCTTGCCGCGCTACAACAAGCGGGGGTGCGCGTTGCCATTGGCACCGACGGCGCCGCCAGCAACAACAACCTGAACATGCTGGAAGAAACGACCCTTGCCGGGCTGCTGCACAAGGGCGCAATGCACGATGCCGAATTTTTGCCCGCCCCCGCGCTGATGGAGGCCGCCTGCAAGGCCGGTGCGCTGGGACAGGGCCGCACCGACTGCGGGGCCATTGCACCCGGCAACCGGGCCGACATTGTGGTGTACAACCTTGACAGCCCCGCCATGCTGCCGCTTATCAACCCGCTGGCCAATTTGCTGTATGCCGGGCAAAGCGCCGATGTGGTGCTGAACATGGTGGACGGGCGGGTACTTTACCGAAACGGGGAATTTTTGACCATCGACATGGAAAAGGTGCGGTACAAGGTACAGCGTATTGTAGACGCAAAGCTGCGTATTTTGGGCACGCTGCCGCAGCAGACCTAATGCGGTCTCACCGCTGTAGTGCCGGTGTAACTGCATCCTGCTTTTTTGATTTCTACTTTCGATGTTTGGCAACTGTAGACCCTACTGCAAACCGTTCTTCGGTTGTTGGTACATTGCCCTTTGACCACAAAACGGCTACCCGCAATACAATGGGCGGCCATTTTGTATTTTGTGCCCATGCGCCTGCTTGCCAAACAGTGGTAAAACAGCTATAGTGAAAAAGCGGATTGGTATCACAAAAAAGGGGGGCACACAATGTTTGAGGGCAAAGTGGCCGTTGTCACCGGCGGGGCCGGCGGCATTGGCAAATGCATCTGCGAAGAATTTGCAAAGGCCGGGGCCGCGGTGTGTGTGATTGACCGCACCGAAAACCCCTATTTTACCGGTGAGCTTGGCGACGAAGAAACCCTGCGCCGGTTCGCACAAAAGGTTCTTGCACAGTATGGCCGGGTGGATTTTCTCATCAACAACGCGCCGCCCGCTTTTTTGGGCATTGACCGCTGCGGGTGGGACGAATTCAACGCCGCCCTGCGGGTGGGCATCAGCGCGCCGTATTACTTGACCCGGCTTTTTCTCGATTATTTTGCACCGGGGGCCAGCATCGTCAATATTTCGTCCAGCCGCGACCGCATGAGCCAGCCCTTCACCGAAAGCTACACCGCCGCAAAGGGCGGCATTGCCGCACTCACCCACGCCCTTGCGGCCAGCCTTGCCGGGCGGGTGCGGGTCAACTCCATCTCCCCCGGCTGGGTGGATACAACTGGCACCGTATACACCGGGCCGGACGCCGCGCAGCAGTTTGCCGGGCGGGTGGGCACCCCGCTGGACATCGCGAATATGGCGCTATACCTCTGCTCGGACAAGGCCGGGTTTATCACCGGCGAAAACATCTGCATCGACGGCGGCATGACCCACCGTATGATCTACCACGGCGACGACGGCTGGCAGTTTCAGCAGCCCTAAAACGGCAAAAAACACTGGGTGGGGGTCACTTTCCACCCAGTGCTTTTTCAATCTTATTTTACTGTGCTAAGGCAAAATTGTCGTATAAATACGCATCGCACAGCCAAATTACCCCGCAAAGCGCAACCAGCCAAAGCAGTACGGCCACCGCGCCGCTTTGGCTTGTAAACAGCGCCGCCGCGTGAAATGCCGGGTACACACTGGCCCACTTGGCCGCCTGCATGCCCGACAGGCTGAGCAGCAGCGGCAGGCCCGCCAAAATGCTGCCTGCAAACAGCGCGCTAAACAAATTGCCCAGCTTTTGCGAAAGTGCCAGCACACCGCCGCACAGCGCGCGAATTGCAATAAAGCGCGCGCCCACAAACAGCAGCAGCATAAAAAACAGCGGGATGTCGATCATGCCGTCGTACTGGGTCATGCTGTAACTGGGGGCCAAAAACGCCCCAAGGCCATAGTCGCGCAGCACTACCCAAAAGCGCGGCAGCACGCTAAACAGCGTGAGCGCGCCGCTTGCCAGTGTTGCCACCCGCAGTTTGGACCGCACGGTTACCTGCCGACCCAGCGGCGTTGCCCCCACCACCTTTGCCATGCCGGTTTGTTTTTCCATTGCAAACAGGCCCGCAAAGCACACGGCGCACAATAGGGCGGCCTCCAGCGTGTCTTTGGTGTCGTTTTTATCCTGCAAGTCAAACAGCTTTGCATACCCGCTTTCATATACAAACTGGGCGCGCGGGTGCACGCTGAGGTACTGCATGCGCGAGACCACAATTTGAAACGCGTTCATTTTTTGCTGCAAGCCGTAATATTGCTGCATCAGCGCCGTATACTCGTCGTTGCTCAGTTTGCCGTTGCCCAGTGCCTTTTGCAGGTCATAAATAGGGCGAAACTCCTCGTTCGCCTCTTTCAGCCACTCTATTTTTGCGGGCGTAATCGGCCCTTCGACCTGCTTCATATAATAGGCGTAATAAATTTCGTCGGCATTGATATAGCTTTCGGTCGTCAGTGCGGTGTACACGCCGTAAGCGCCAAACAACACTAAAAACACAATGGCCCCGTTCATGACGAGCAGCTTATACAGCTCGGTGCGAAACACCGTGGTAGCGTGAAACTTCGCTTTGCTGCGCTGCGGCAGCACCAGCCGGTGTACCGACATCAGCTGCGCACGGGCAAACAGCACACAAAAGGCCGCCACAAACGCCGCAAATGCCACTGCCGCTGTCACTCCCTCTACCAGCACCAGCGGCACCGGCTGGCCAAACCAGTACAGGTTGCGGTACCCGCCAATCAGCTCGTTGGTGCGCAGCAGGCTGACAAGGTTTGCGTATTTGAGCACATTCAGCCGGCTGGTGGCGGGGATGATGCTGCGGATGAGCAGGTTCGCCCCCAGCAGTGCCAGCGCGCCAAGGTACCCGGTAAAGGGCCGCCGGGCGGCCAGCATGGCCAGCATCACCCACACGCCCGCCACAAATGCAGCGCCCCATTTTGTCAGCAAAAACAGGCCAAGGTACCCGGCGACATTCAGTTTCAACGTGCTGCGCATCAGCGCCGGCACCGATTGAATGCTGCGCGACAAATCGCCCAGACCATACATCACTTCGCAATAGGCAAGGTTTACCCCGTACAGCAAAAGCAGTACCACCAGCAGGCTGGCGGCTAGTGCCAGCAGCTTTGCAATGCCGGTTTTCAGCCTGCCGGCAGGCGTGGTGCGGATCAGCACCAGCAGGCCGTTATCCCGCTCGCCGCGCACCAGCACCGTCGCGATTAACAGCATGGCGCAAACGCTGATGACGTCGGTGAGCGAAAAATCAAGCGCGGTATAAATACCCTTTTGGGGCATGTAGTCGATCACCGTGCCGCGCATCCCCTCGTAGGCCTTTGCGGTCGCGTCGATGTTGGCAAGGTCGTACCCGTCCTCACTGTCTGCAAAAATGGAGATTGCCGAAAGCTGGTTCGCCTTTTCGCCGACTGAATCTAAAAAGGCGTCATAGCCGCCCACGGCGGTACACTCGGCGTTGATTTTGTCCAAAAAGCGGTATTCATCCGACAGGGTGTCGGTATACACCAAAAAGCCACCGGCCTTGTAGGTGTCGTAAAACTCGGCAAACTCGGCCGCGTATTGCTCTCGCAGGGTTTTGTCGGTGTGCCCGCCGCTATACGCCTCACTGCGCAGCACCCCGTCTATAATGCTCAGCGCCTTGGTGCGGCGCAGCTCTTCGGCCACAAAATCCGTTTTTTGCTGCATGGTTTTGCCCGCCAGCGCCCCGTTCATCGTGCGGTAGGCCTGCGGCGCCCAGCGCTGTTGGGCAGACCCCGCGCCCACCCACAGCAAAAACAGGTTGGCGGCAAGCAGGCCCGCCAGCACCACCAAAAAGGTGCGGCTGTGCCATGCTTTGCGCAGTTCGGCTGCAACAAGGCGTCTCATCATTCGTCACCGCCAAAAATAGAAAGATACACGTCCTCCAGCCCGCCGCCGGGGGCATGTGCTTCAATTAACTGTGCGGGCGGCGCTTTGTCCACCAGTTGGCCCTGGCGCAACAGCAAAATTTCATTTGCCACTGTTTCCACATCCGACACCACATGGGTGGCCATTAACACAATTTTTTGCTCGGCAAGGCCCGCCAGCGTCTCGCGCAGGCGCACCCGCTCTTTTGGGTCCAGCCCGGCAGTGGGCTCGTCTAAAATAATCAGCTGCGGGTCACCCAGCAGGGCCGACGCCGCAAGCAGCCGCTGTTTCATGCCGCCGCTGTAAGCCCCCAGCCGTTTGCCCAGTTCACCCGTCAAGTGCACCAGCCCGGCCACACGCTCTACCTCGGCTTCGGTCTGTTTGGCGGGGATCTCTTTCAGCGCGCACAAATAGCTTAAAAAACGCCGCCCGGTAAAGCTGTCATACAGTGTTTGCTGCTGCGGCATATAGCCCAGCACCCGGCGGAACTTTGCCCCCAGCCGAAAGGTGTTTTTGCCCTGCCACAGCACTGTGCCCTTGGTGGGTGCAAGGGTGCCGGTTACAATGTTGATCAGTGTGGATTTGCCCGCGCCGTTGGGCCCCAGCAACCCGTACAGGCCCGGCCCCAGCACAAAGCTGACCCCGGCCAGCGCCTTTTTTTGCGTTTTTTTACTGGTATAGGTTTTCGACAGCCCCCGCAGCTCCAGCTGCGGGGCGCTTGTCAACTGTTCTTTCATGCGTGGTCCCCCTTGTTGTTATCCTTACCCCTCACCGGGCGGCCCCGGCCCCATATGGCGGCGCGCAATCACCCGCTGGGGCACGTTGTCGCACATTTGCAGCAGCACCGCGTCCCGGCTGCAGACCTCTATTTTATAATAGACCCCCTGCCGCACGGGCGGTGCCTGGGGTGCCGCAGCCCCACAAAGTAATGCCGCGCAGGTTACCGCCGCCAAAAGACAACGTAATTTCATACCGCTTTGCTCCTTGCCGGATTTGCCGGGCGCGCTGTGTTGCAGCCGGTGCACCTACCCACCCACGGGCACCGTACACCGTTTTTCGCCAGCCCTCTATACGGTAGCACACCCCGCGGTGCGGTGGCACTTATTTGTTCCAAAACACGGGTCAAATGTTCCAAAATGGGGGCAGCTACCCGTTTCGCAGGTAGTCTTTCAGCACAAGGTCGTCAAACTCAAGGTAGTTTGGCCGGTTTGCCCAATAATCCTGTTTGGATATCCGCACAAAATGGTGTGTCCAAAGGGTTGTTTCATACGGGGTACCGTCTGGCGCATGGTCTGTTGCAGGCACCCCTGTCTCGCCAAGGTAAACCATAAACCCGTCTGCAAATTCACTGTAAATCCGCACCGGCTTATGCTTACCGTTTTCGTCTGAAAACAGGGTCATCTGCTGCACCGCACCGGTGTCTAAATCCACCGTGACATAGCTTTCGTCTGTTTGCTCGTCTTCCAGCGAGATTAAAATGTGGTTGTCGTAAACGGCCCCCACAATAGCCGCACTTTTTACTTTGACCCCATCGCAGTTGATATTTTGCGCCACGGTTTGCACGCTGCCGGCCAAAATGTCCCGCGCGTACAGCGCTTCGCTGCCCTGCTGTAAATAGTAGATGCAGTCGTTTGCATAGGCTTCGCTGGTCGTTTTGCTTTGCCACTCAGTCAGCTGCATGGGCTCGCTGAGGGCAGGGTTATAAAGCAGCAGCTGGGTCTCTTTTGTCGTGCCGTTTTGCCGCCGGCGCTCTAAAATCAGCCCCTTGCTGCAGGTACCCACAATATCTACACCAACGCCCTCTTCTTCCACATAAAAGGGTGTCAGCTTTTGGGCGTCAAACTCCATTTTGGCAAGCTCGGTGTGCTCGGTGTGCAGCTCGCGGTTCACCACATCCACCTTAAAAAACAAATCTTTCCCATCGGTGGCAATATTGCCGTATGGGTTGATTTCGTACCGCGGGGGGATGACAAACTTTTCACGCTGCGAGCCGTCAAGGTTCATGCGCAGATAATACGGGATCATCGTTTCATCCCCTGTTACGTTGACCATGGTGTATGAACCGTTTTTCATCACATACAAATACGGCCCGGCTGTCACGACCCCTACCCCGCCCGAATAATCCTCTAAATACGCAGTGCTGGCAGGGTCATGCCCCAAATTGGGGGAAGAAGAAAGATAAACTTTTTGCATTGTGGCGTAGTCGTAATACATTAAATCGGCCGTGCCGTCCGCCCTTTGCAAAATGTCATAACAACCCTGCTGCGTGCCGGCAATACCCGCATACATTGGCCCACCTGGGGGTGCCGCCATGGTGACCGCCCAGTCTGGCAGCCCCTGCTGTGTGGGCGGCGGCGTTGGGGTGGTGGCAGGCTGCGCCCCTTGCGCGCCGGTGCAGCCTGTAAGGCTGAATGCAGTAAACACCACTATGCCAAACAGTACGGCCCAAAGCATATTATTTGTTTTCACCATGGGGCCCCCTTTCTGTTTGAACCGGGGGGCAGCTTTGCTTGCCCCGGTTTTGCTGGTTATTGGAAAGCAATGGCGCCAAAAACGGCACACCTTTTCAGCTGCTAATTACCCGCCCCGGTGGGGATGGTGGGTGCCGGGATAATGCGGTAATTGGGGTTCGATGCAATATAGTCTTTTTTGTCGATCATGGCGTACATAAAAGTCCCCGTTTCATATTCGTGCATGCCCTCATCGTCTTCGAACTGGAACATCGTTATCCAGTCGTCAATCGACACACAAAGCGAATCCTGATACACCCCTTCCACCGCAATCGGGTGGCCATTGTCCGGGCGGGTCAATGTTTCGGGGGTAATGCTGCCATCAGTCAAATTTAATAAATATTCTTTTGCCTCAAACGCTTTCGTGTCGCTGCGCTCTAACACATCAATAACAAAATAGTCATCAAACAGCGGACCGAACAAAAACCCGCCATAGTCCACCATGTTTTGTGCTACGGCAGAACAGTCCCAACTGCGCTTTTGGCCGGTCGTCATGTTTTCTTCTGTTATAATGCCACTGTCCTCAAATGTCGTATAAACACACCCGTTTAAAAACTGTGGGCCTCTTTCATCTGCCGGGTATGTGTAAAACGGTTCTTCGCTGAGGGCATCCCCTTCTGTTTTACCGGTGTCCAGCCAGTACAAAGACCGCCACGGCTTACCGGCGGCATCCACCCAATCTTCGTCAACAATCAGCTTGTTTTGATCGGCACCTAAAAAGGTGTGGAAAACTTCGTTTACAGGGTAGGTATGCAGGGTATCCATCTGGCCGGTTTGCAATGATACTTTTACTAAGCTTTCGGTTTGGGTCAATTCTTCTTTGTTTGTCGTGGTTAAACCAAAATATAAAAAATCACCATCTGTGTAAAACTCTGTCGCAATATCCTGATAGCTTTTAAACTCGCATAATGTACGCCGGTTTTCACCATTTAAATCCGCGATTAAAATTTTCAGTGGCCCTTTTTCACAATTGCCGACACGTGTCAGCAACAAGTGGTCACCCACAACTAATATGTTGGGGGTGCAATTACCTTCCCCATTTGAAATGTAAGCGTTACAGCTTTCATTGTCATGTTTACACTCCGGTCGGTTGCACAAAAATATCTGCTGGCCGGTTGCAAAGTCCAAATACATGATGTTTGCAATGCCCGCCCGGTATACTTCAACATCGTAAAGGCCTTTGTCCGTCACTGTGGTGCAGGCAGTAAGCTCTTTGCCCGTTTGCGCCGTGGGGGCTGCCGTAGCATTGCTGCCCGCCTGTGTGGGGGTACAGGCAGTAAAAAAGAATAACACCCCTGCGAGCAGTACACTTAAAACTTGTTTCATGTTACACCTGCCTTTAATAGGGCTTTTTTAACAGCCTTGTGCCCAAGGGTTAACTACCTGCCCCGGTGGGGATGGTGGGTTCCGGGATAATGCGGTAATTGGGGTTTGACGCAATAAAATCTTTTTTGTCGATCATGGCGTAAACCGGCGTTACCGATTCATACTCGTGCATACCTTCCTCATCTTCAAACTGAAACGTAACATCTTTATAATCAACAATCACACAGAGAGAATCCTGATAAAAACCTAAAATCTGAAGGTCATGTCCATTATATAAACATCTCAGTGTTTCCGGGGTAATGCTGCCATCCGTCAAATTCAGTAAATATTCTTTTGCCTCAAAAGGCTTATCATCGCTATTCTCTATGATTAAAAGAGAAAAATAATCGTCAAATATGGGGCCAAACGACATGCTCCCATAATCTACCATGTTTTTCGTGAGGTTGGAACAGTCCCAACTTCGTTGCTTGCCGGTAGCCATGTTTTGCTCTGTTAAAACGCTGCTTTTTTTGTCATTTACATACATACATTCTCCTGAAAACAGAACGCCCTTTTCATCCGCTGCATAAGTGTAAAACGGTTCTTTGCTGAGCGCCTCTCCGTCTGTTTTGCTGGTATCCAGCCAGTAAAAAGACCGCCACGGCTTACCAGCGGCATCCACTAAATCTGCATCCACGATTAGTTTGCCTTGGTAAGCCCCAAAAAAAATGTGTGGTGCTTCATTTGCGGGGTAAGTATGCAAAGTGTCCAACTGCCCGGTTTGCAATGATACTTTTACTAGGCTTTCAGTTTGAGTTAAATCCTCTTTATTTGTTGTAGTCAAACCAAAATATATAAAATCGCCATCCGTATATAGTTCTGTCGCAATGTTTTGATTGCTTTTAAACTCACAAAGAGTTTGGCGATTAGCGCCATCTAAATCTCTTATTGTAATTTGGGGTGGTAGTTCTTCACTACCACCGGTACGCATGAGCAGTATGTGTTTGCCTGCAAGTCGCAACGCCGGGAGATATTCCCCCTTAATTGAAAAGTACGAATTACAGCTTTCATTGTCGTGTTTACACTCCGGCCGGTTGCACAAAAATATCTGCTGACCAGTTGCAAAATCCAGATACATGATATTTGCAATATCTTGCCGATATACTTCAACACTATAAAACCCTTTATCGTTCACTGCAGTACAGGCAGTAAGCTCTTTGCCCGTTTGCGCCGTGGGGGCTGCCGCAACATTGCTACCCGCCTGTGTGGGGGTACAGGCAGTACAAAAGAACAACACCCCTGCTAGCAGTACACTTAAAAATTGTTTCATGTTACACCTGCTTTTAAAATTATAAATTGGTACAAGGTAAATATTTACCTTGTACCAATTTAATTATTTTCTTATCGTAACGGCAGTGTGGGTGTACCGCTGATAAACCAGGCACTTGACCCACGGTTAAGCCAAACCGAAGCGCCATTTACTGTATCCGAATAGCTAAGCCCTACTCCCGGATAATAGGCCATTGTAAATGGACGATCAGGATTCGGAACAGGTGTTGTAATCATAGAGTCATGAAAGTCAAGCTTGGTATTATATGTCCACAACCATGCCCGCCCATCTGAAGTACGACGATTTATTGCATAGTCATAATTCTGAGCTGCACACAGAACGTACCCCGTCTCACCTTCTATCGTAACCTGCCTTAATTGAAAATTTTGATCTATATTGGGGCTTGATGTGCTGTAAAGTGTCAAAACTCTCGCTTTCAGCCGAGGTCCAGTAGTGCCATAAATATTCAGGTAAAGCGAATTTGAATAAAGTGTATCTGGTTGTAATGTCCATGCCGCGTGGGCGGGCAATGCAAAAACCAACATCAGGGCCAGCGCAAGCAGCAATGCGCCAATATTGCGGGCAAATTTTTTCGATTGTACCATAAATGAGACCTCCTTAAAAAATTTATTCAAGTACCTGTGCACCGATACCTAAATTTACTTTTACTTTTTTAACGCAAATAGTTGCCCTTATCACCACAAACAGGGGGCAATATATTGCCCAATAATATAAAAAAATACCTGTTTTAAAACAATAGACTATATGCAGCCGTCCGATAAGCCAGGCTCTATATTTTGCATCAATTTTGTTTTTTTCTTCACACAAACAATAGCACCTTCACAAAATAATCACAACTAAATTGTTCCCAAATAGTGGTAATTTGTTCCGAAACGGGGGTAATCGATAACGGTTCTAATTTAAGTAAAATTAACCGGTCGTCCTTGCCCGCTGTTCAAAAAAGGGCACAGCGTGTATAATAGAAATGGTTGAAAAAGCGGCGGCTGCCGGCTGTTTTGGTGCCGCTACGCTTGAAAGGAGTTTTTCGATGAAAATTGCAATCTGCGACGACGAATTGATTTGCATTGAGCGCTTGCAAAAGCTGATACAGGCCTATTTTAAAACCGACCCCGGCGCAGTGGAGTGTTTTACTTTCACCGACCCGCAAGAGCTGCTGGCCAGTGATTTTTCAAAATATGATATCTTGTTTTTAGATGTGGATATGGGCGAAAAAAACGGCATCGAGGTGGCGCAAGCCATTCGCAAAAAAAACAACACGCTGGTGTTGATCTATGTGTCGTCCTTTGTGGAGTATGCGCCGCGCGGGTATGAAGTACAGGCATTTCGCTACCTGCTAAAGCAGGACCTTGAAACCACTTTAAAAGACTGCCTAGAGGCCGCGTTGCAAAAAGTGCAGCAGCGCCAGCGGGTGTTAAACGTAACCAGTGAGGCCGAGCTGTACCAGTTTTTGCTGGACAATATTTTGTACATTGAAAGCTGCAAGCGTATTGTGACGCTGCACCTTGCCGACAGCGAGCAAAGCACCTTCAGCTATTACGAAAAATTGCAAACCCTTGAAAACGAGCTTGCCAGCAAAGACTTTTTTCGCATACAAAAAAGCTTTCTTGTCAATGCGCAGCATATTTTAAGCATCAAAAACTACATTGTCAGCCTGGATAACGGTGAATCTTTGCGGGCAAGTGCGCAGGGCTACCAAGAGCTGGTGCAAAAGTTTTTGAAGTGGAAAGGGAGGTTTTGATGGACAAAATTCTCAGCTTTTCGACGATTTTCGTCGAATGCGTGTCCGCCCTTTTATTCTTCGATGCTTTTTTAAAACGCAAATTATCCGGCGGCAAACTGGCAGCCGCTTGGCTTGGCATGTTTGCTGCGTTTTATGTGGTGCTGGTTGGGCATGTGCCCCCGGTCTCTTACCTTAAAATTGGGTTTTCCATTTTAGTGTATGGTGTGTTTGCACTACTGGTATACGATGGTAACCTGTTAAAAAAACTTTTCCTTGCCACCCTTTTTTACATTTTAGTTTATGGGTTGGATTATGTCGTTATTCTGGCCTTGATGCGTATTTTTAACCTTTCCATGGAGCAAATTTACGCTTCCCTCAGCATGTTCATTGCAATCGCACTTATCTCAAAAACAGTGCTGTTTTTGACCGCTTTTATACTGCGCAAGTTGCGGCAAAGCCGCCGCAACCAAAACTCGATCTCGGTGGCAGAATGGCTGACGTTGATGATTTTCCCGGTGTTCACCGTGGTCACCCTGCTGATTTTGGGCATGAACACCCAAAGCGGCGAAACCGCTTCGCCGTGGGTCATCATCGACACCTTTGGCCTTGCACTTTGCAATATTGTGATTGTGATTTTTATGGAGCGCCTGAATATAGAAAAGGCACGCCAGCGTGACAGCCTGATTTTGCACCAGCAGGTTGCCGCCGAAATGAACAACATTCAGGCCCTGTCGCAGGCTTACCAGGAGCAGCGGCAGCTGACGCACGACTTTAACAACCACATGCTGGCCATTGAGCAGCTGGCGGAAGAAGGCGACCTGAACAAGCTGACAAAGTATGTCGAGGGTATCAGCCAGCGGGTCGCCGCAGTGAGCACCGTTGTAAAAAGCAACAATGCCATTGTGGATGCGGTGCTGAACCAAAAATACCTTGCCGCTAAAAACAAGGGCGTACAGGTTGAATTTTTAGTAGGCGACCTTGCCGGGCTGCCCTTTGCCGACGAAGACCTTGTGGCCGTGCTTTCAAACCTGATGGATAACGCCATTAAAGCCAGTGCGCAGGCACCCGAAGGCCAGCGGCAGATCCGCGTTAAATTTACAAACGACAGCGAAAGCGGGGTGCTGCTGTCGGTCAAAAACACCACGGCAGGGCCGGTACGGGTGATTGACAACGAGGTGGTCAGCGAAAGCCCGCGCACCCTGAACCACGGGTACGGCATCAATAACATCAAAAACGTGCTGGCCGCTTACAACTGCGAATACCTGTTTTCGTATGAAAACGGGTGGTTTCAGTTCACCCTGCTGCTGTAATATTTGCCGTTATTGATATTATGTATTACCATTATTAGGGAACACTTTACCCCCCTGTCGGAACATGCTACCCCCATTTGGGAACATTTCACCCCCATTTGGGAACATTTTAATTGTATACAAAAACAGAAGATGCTATCCTTTTTCAACAAGGGGGTGCCGCTATGCTGCGCAACCTGTCAGAGAGGATAGTTTCTTTTTATATTTGCCAAAACCTGCTGGCGGCCAGCCGCCGTGATTGGTATGTGTACACGGTAGAAAAAGCCCTTTTTACACTGCTTGCCTGGGGGCCGATGCTTTGGGTCGGCTTGCAAACCGGGGGGCCTTGGCACACCGCTGTTTTTTTGCTGGGGCTTACCACGCTGCGCAAAACGGCGGGCGGGTACCACGCCCATGCCTGGTGGCAGTGCCTGCTTGCCAGCAGTGCACTGCTGGCGGCCTGCAACACCGTTTTGTTGCAGGCGGTACTGGCGCTACCGCTGCCGGGTGCGCTGCTGCTGTTGCTGGCAGCCGCAGGTGTGGTTTACCTGCTTGCCCCCATCAACAACCCTGCCGCCCCGCAAACCGAAGCAGAGCTTTGTGCCAACCGCCGTCGCACCCGTTTGGTGCTTCTGGTTGAAAGCCTGCTGGTTATCGGCTTGGCGCTGCGCCCCGACAGCGGGGGCCTTGCCGCTTCTCTATTACTGGGTATGTCCGCAGCCGCGCTGCTGCTGATTATTGCTAAAATCACTCATCAGGAGGTCATTGAACATGAATCACTGGAAGGATGCATTACTGAAGGCAAGTGCAAAAATGATTAACAAGGCCACCGATAAAGAGGCCAAAGACTGGCCGCCGACCTGCACCGGTATTATTTATCAGCCCCAGCGGCCCGCCAGCGACAGCCGGCAGGCAAACAAATAAAAACTGCTTCTTTTTTGAACATCATTTTATATTACATTGCAAACGGCAGCACCGCAGCGCGACATATAAATTTTACTTACCAAAACAAAACACCCGCACTTTTTAAAAAGTGTGGGTGTTTTGTTTTGGTTTTACTTTTGCCGGGTTGCCCCCTGTGCGGGGGGCAGCGCAATACAGCCAATGCCGGCAGCGATGCAAAGCGCCCCCACTGCGGTATACACAGGCAGATACGGCGAGCCGGTACCCGCTATCTCAAACACGCCGCGCAGCAAGCTGCCGGTCACCAGTGCCGCAAGGCCCGCATGGTATAAATTGCTGCCCAGCCGCCAACGGCCATGCCCTGCAAAACCGCAATGGGTGGCCCAAAGCAGCCCAAACGGCAGCGCCCCGCCAAGCAGCGGGTACAAAAACGCCCAGGTCATGGCGGCAGAGCGCACCCCGTGCCCAAACAGTAGATACCCCTGGGCGAAGGCACCCACCAAAACCGCACAGGCAACATAAACAAAAAAGGTGCGCCGCAACTGGCGTTCAAGCAATATAGACAATGTCGCTCACCGCCCTTTCTGCAATGGACCTGCCACTGGTGGGGTTATTGACCACGTTGCCGTTAAAGACCATGGTCGAAGACCCGCCGCCGTCTAAATTATAAGCGACCGTGCAGCCGCGCTGGGCAAACAGGGTGGCCAGCTGGTAAAGTGTCAGGCCCGCACTTTCACTGGTGCGGCCATCTGACACAATGACGAGATAATGCAGCGCCGAAATTTGCCCAATCGCCGTGCGGGGATTGCTGGTCATCGCCTGGTATACCTCTTCCCCCGTGCTTACCACTACCTGCCCGTCCTCTACAAGGGCGGGGCCAAAGCTGAACACCTGCACAGCACCCTGTTCTAGCAGCTGCTGCGCGGTGACCTCGCTTTCGTTGATAATTGAAAAATTGCCGTCGCTGTCAATCACAAGGTCCTCTGCCTGTGCCGTGCTGCTGGCGGTATCGCGGTAAAGCTGACCGCCGCGTATCACATAGCCGGTATCACGAAAACCGTAAAAATCCCCGTTGATGGCAAAAATGGCGTTGTTTTCGGCGGCAATTTCGCTGGTGGTCGCCTTGATGTTGCGCCCATAGGTCGCCTGTGCAAAGGCGGTCTTCAAGCTATCGGCACTTGCCAGCTGAATATCCGCCACATAATAAGTAGTATCGTCAAGCCGCAGGGTTTCAATGCTAATCTGTATCGACCCGTCGTCATAGCTGGTATCGGTCACTGTCGCCTCGCTGGCAGAGGTACCCTGCTGCGCGCTGCTGCTTTGCGTTACCGCACTAGCCAGCGCCGCCGTGTCTGCCACGGCGGGCACCCCCGCACGGGGGATGACAAAGGCATCCAGCAGCACATAGGCCGTAAACAACACCAGCAAGGTGCCATAAACCAGTGCCCCCACAAACGGCTTTTGAAAAAAGTGTCTCATAGGCAGCCCTCCACCGGGGTGGGCGGTGCGCTGCCAAACACAAACCTGCGCTGCACCTGATAACTTGCAAAAAACAGTGCGGTGTCCGCCAGTATTTTAGCCGGCAGCGCGGGCAGCACCGTCACCAGCAGGCTGACCAGTGCCCAGCTTGCCAGCAGCTGTGCGACAAACAGCGCAGCATACCGCACCAGCGCCCCCGTTACCGTGCGCTGTGCGGCAAACACCCAGCGGTGGTTCAGCGCAAAGTTAACCCCGCCGCTGGCAAACCGGGCCGCCGCCGTGGCCCAAAACAGCCCGCGCGGTGTGGTGCCAAACACCAAAGCGCTCAACACGGCAAACAGCGTAAGGTCCGCCCCGGCCGAAATGAGCGACGAAGCCCCAAACCGCAGAATATTCTGGTAAATCAGCAACGAATCTCGCAGCGGGTGAAAGTGCGATGTGGGGTTGCCGGGGCGGTAAATGGTGGCGATGGGCACCGGCAGCAACGGCACCCCCTGTTTTGCGGCCGCCATTAAAAAGTTCATTTCATATTCAAACCGCTCGCCAGCCGTTTGGGTACAAAGCTGCCCCAGCCTTGCGGGGATGCCCCGCAGCCCCGTTTGTGTGTCGGCGCAGCGCACGCCGCAGGACGCCCAAAATACCAGCGCCGTAATGCGGTTGCCCCAGTGGCTTTTAAACGGTACCCCCGGCTGTGCAAAATTGCGGCTGCCCAGCACAAGGTATGCCGGGTTTTGCTGTACTGCGCGGGCCACCCGCAAAATATCCTGTGCACTGTGCTGGCCGTCGGCATCGGCAGTGACAAACCCCGCCCCGGGCCGAATGCGCATGGCGTGACCAATGCCGGTTTTCAGTGCGGCCCCCTTGCCGCGGTTTTCGCTGTGCCGGTAAACCACACAGCCGTAACGCTGTTTACACTCTTCAAAAATAGGCTGCACCGCCGCGTCACTGCCGTCGTCCACCAGCAGGATTGTATACCCCGGTATTTTGGCCAGCTCGCAAACCAACGCCAGCAGTGCAGCGTTGGGGTTAAAGGCCGGTATGATAATGGTAGGCAGCATTCGCCGCCCTCCTTTCTTGCCGCTGTTTACACAAAACCCCGTAAGGCGCTTAGAACACGCCATGGTGATACTATACGGCCCGCCTGTGAGAGGGTGGTGATATGCAATTGTTGAAGTTTTGAAAATTTGCCGCCCAAAAGCCCTGCCCGGCAACCTGACAATAGTTTGTTTTTATTACAATTTGTAAAGTCTGCATCTGCTTTATTTTGTGTTGCCGCCAAAAGCCCCGCCATTTAAAAAAAGTTTAAAATTCTTTTAAAATAGGGCTTGCAAAACATTTTTAATCGATTTATGCTGTTTTTTAGAGGATATCCTTCATCAAAAAAAGGAGGACTACCAACTTGAAACCAGAACAGACAGAACAGCTGACGGGGCTGCTGCAACGCGAATACGGCAATATTGCGGGTATTCTTGTGCAAAAAAACGGCTCCGTTTTATACGAAAAGTATTTTAACGACATCACGGCAGGCAACGCCCTGCACGTTTATTCGGTGACGAAAAGTGTTTTTTCCACCCTCATCGGCATCGCCATCGACAAAGGGTATCTGCGCAGTGTGGAGCAAAAGGTGCTGGAGTTTTTCCCCGGCTATGCCGTGCCGCAGGGCGAAACCGTGCTGCAAACCGTCACGCTGCGCCACCTGCTGACGATGACCGCGCCCTATAAATGCGAGACCGAGCCCTACGCGGCCTTTTTTGCCAGCGAAAACTGGGTGCAATTTGCACTGGGCCTGCTGGGGGGCACAAAACAGCCGGGCGACTTTTGCTATTCGCCCATTGTGGGCTCGCACCTGTTGTCCGGTATTTTGGCGCAGGCGACCGGCCAGCCCATTTTGCAGTTTGCAAACGAAGTGCTGTTTGAGCCGCTGGGCATCCGGGTGCCGCAATCGATTTTTTTGCACAGTGAAGAGGAGCATTTTACCGTGATGAACGACAAAAACACCACCGGCTGGGTGGCGGGCCCCGAGGGGCTGAACGCGGCAAGCTGGGGGCTGTTTTTGACGGTGCGCGACATGGCAAAGTTTGGCCAGCTTTACCTGAACGGCGGCAAGTGGGGCGGCAAACAGCTGGTGCCCAAAAGCTGGGTGGCCGAAAGCACTGCGGTGCACAGCCACTGGGGCGCGCTGAACTACGGCTATTTGTGGTGGGTGACCGGCAAAAGCAGCTTTGCCGCGCTGGGGGATGGCGGCAATGCCATTTATGTGAACGCCGAAAACGGCATGGTCGTCGCCATTGCGTCACTGTTTGCACCAGAGGTAAAAGACCGCGTTGCACTGATTCAAGAGGTCATCGAGCCGCTGTTTCGCGCAGCAGACTAAACAGGCATTGCCTCTGTGCGGGCTTGCGGCAATTTTGCCCGGCAAAAATAAACCGTGCGGGCAACCCGCACAGCAGATAGCGAAGTATACTGAACCGTAAAGCTGGGCCGCAAGCCCACAAAAGCACCCGCAGACATAAAAAAAACCGGCAGAGAAATTCTCTGCCGGTTTTTTGTGTTTGCTATTTTCCACTCACAGTGGGTACTACAAAAAGCAGTTACTCTGCCTGGCTTACCGCAACTGCGCAGGCCACGGTGGCGCCAACCATCGGGTTGTTGCCCATGCCCATCAGGCCCATCATTTCCACGTGTGCCGGTACCGACGACGAACCCGCAAACTGCGCGTCGCCGTGCATGCGGCCCATCGAGTCGGTCAGTCCGTAAGAAGCGGGGCCCGCAGCGACGTTGTCCGGGTGCAGGGTACGGCCTGTGCCGCCGCCCGAAGCAACCGAGAAATAACGCACGCCGTTTTCGCCAGCCCACTTTTTGTAGGTGCCGGCAACCAGGTGCTGAAAACGGGTGGGGTTGGTGGAGTTGCCGGTGATCGACACGTCGACCTTTTCCAGCTTCATGATCGCAACGCCTTCCAGCACGTCGTTTGCGCCGTAGCACTTCACGGCAGCGCGGTCGCCGTCGGAGTATTTAATCTCCTCAACGATATTCAGCTCGCCGGTTTTGAAGTCGTAATCGGTCTTTACATAGGTAAAGCCGTTGATGCGGCTGATGATCTGTGCCGCGTCTTTGCCAAGGCCGTTCAGGATAACATGAAGCGGCTCTTTGCGGGCCTTGTTTGCGGTGCGGGCAATGCCGATAGCGCCTTCGGCGGCGGCAAAGCTTTCGTGACCTGCAAGGAACGCAAAGCATTTGGTCTCGTCACGCAGCAGCATGGCGCCAAGGTTACCATGGCCCAGGCCCACTGCGCGCTGCTCGGCAACCGAGCCCGGCACGCAGAATGCCTGCAGGCCGATGCCGATGGCTTCTGCGGCTTCCGGTGCGGTTTTGGTGCCCTTTTTCAGTGCGACTGCGCAGCCAAGGGTGTACGCCCAAACAGCGTTGTCAAATGCGATTGGCTGTACGCCTTTCACGATTTTTTCGCAGTCAACGTTTTTCGACAGGCACAAATCGCGTGCCGCCTCAAGATCTGCCAGACCGTACTCTTTCAGGCAGACATTGATCTTGTCCATTCTTCTCTCTTTACCTTCAAATGTGACCATTGGTGAGTACCCCCTTTCTTATTCCTCGCGCGGATCGATGTATTTTGCAGCACCGTCATAACGGCCATAGGTGCCGACATTGTTCTCGTATGCGGTTTTCGGGTCGGTGCCGTGGCGGATGTCTTGCAGCATCTTGCCAAGGCGCACAAATTTGTAGCCGATGGTGTGGTCTTCGCTGTCCAGCGCGACCGAAAGGATGTACCCCTCTGCCATCTCAAGGTAGCGAACGCCCTTTGCCCCGGTGGAGAAAATGGTGCCCACCTGGCTGCGCAGGCCTTTGCCAAGGTCCTCCAGGCCGGCACCGATGGGCAGGCCGCCCTCCGAAAACGCCGTCTGGCTGCGGCCATAGACGATCTGCAAAAACAGCTCGCGCATGGCAACGTTGATTGCGTCGCACACAAGGTCGGTATTCAGCGCTTCCAAAATGGTTTTGCCCGGCAGAATTTCGCCTGCCATAGCGGCCGAATGGGTCATGCCGGAGCAACCCAGTGTTTCGACCAGCGCCTCTTCGATAATACCGTTCTTGATGTTAAGGGTCAGCTTGCAGGCACCCTGCTGCGGTGCACACCAGCCAACACCATGGGTCAGGCCAGAAATGTCTTTAACTTCATAAGCCTTTACCCATTCGCCCTCTTCGGGGATGGGGGCCGGACCATGATGCACACCCTTGGCCACGGTGCACATGCGTTCTACTTCATGAGAATAGGTCATAGTAGCACTCCTTTGTCTTTGATTGCCGGGGCGGCAGGCCGCCCTTTCTCCCGCTAAAACCGGAACAACCTCTATTATAATGGGCGCGCAGGGAAACTTCAAGGGCTGTGTGAAAAGCTTTTGTTTAAAATTTAACAGTCGCCCTTGGCCTGCTGTGCCTTTTGCAGTTGCTCTTTTTCGCGCAGCTCACGCAGCAGGCTGATGCCCATCGGCACGGCCAGTAGAAAAGTGCATACATCCGAAATCGGCTGGGTCATCTGAATGCCCAGCAGCCCAAAAAAGTGCGGCAGCGTTAAAATGAGCGGCAAAAAGAACAATCCCTGTCGGCCCATTGCCAAAATTGATGCCGCGCGGCTTTTGCCGATATTCTGCTGCAGCATGTTGAGGCAGATCGTCCAGCCGGACAGCGGGAACGCGATGCATTGCAGCCGCAGCGCCAGCGTGCCGATTTCGGTGACCACCGGGTCGGACTTGCGGAAGAGCCCAATGACCTGCGGCGCAAAAATTTCGCCCGCAACGGCAATGAGCACAAGGCCCACCGCCGCCACCTTGACGCAAAACCAAAACGCCTGCAGCACACGGTCGTACCGGCGGGCACCGTAGTTAAAGCCGCACACCGGCTGAAAGCCCTGCCCAAAGCCGATGAGCGCCGCCAGCGCAAACATCATCACGCGGGAGACGATGGACATTGCCGCAATCGCGGCGTCACCGTAAGGCCCAGCTGAAAGGTTGAGCGCAATGACGGCGATGCTGGCGATGACCTGCCGGTAAAACGACGGCATGCCCCCACGTAATATTTCGCCGTACAGGCCGGCGCTGGGCCGCACCTTGCGCGGGTCCATGGCAATGTTTCCCCCGCGGGAGGACTGCACCAACAGGATAAAAAAGCTGACCATCTGGCTGAGCACAGTGGCCAAAGCCGCACCGGCAGTGCCAAGGCCAAATACAAAAATAAACAAAGGGTCCAGCAGAATATTTAAAACACCGCCGGTAGTAATACCCACCATTGCATACATGGCACTGCCCTGAAACCGCAGCAGGTTATTGAGCACAAATGAGCTGGTGATAAACGGTGCGCCCAGCAAAATATACCGGGCATAATCGCGCGCATAGGGCAAAATGGTGTCGGTGGCCCCCAGTACCCGCATCAGCGGGTCTAAAAAGACAAAGCCCAGCACCATCAGCAGCACCCCCACCGCAAAGGCGGTGTAAAACCCGGTGACTGCCACGTGCTCGGCCTGTTCTTCATCACGGCTACCCAGCAACCGCGAAACAAAATTGCCGCTGCCAATGCCAAACGTAAAGCCGACAGCCTGAAAAATGGCCATCAGCGAAAACACAACGCCGACCGCCCCAGTGGCCGACGTGCCAATTTTGCCGACAAAAAAAGTATCGGCCATATTATAGACAGAGGTGATCAGCATGCTGATGATGGTAGGCACCGCGAGGGTACAGATCAGCCGGGGGATGGGGTCCTCGATCATCTGTCTGTATTTTGCATCCGGGCTTTGTGCGGGCATGGGCTGCGCATCCTTTCGTGGAAAACTGCCGCGTGGTTTGCGACGTATAACGTTATTCTACTTCAAACTAATGTTAAACGCAACCTTTTGCAACCCCCATAAAAGGCCCAAAAAGGCGCAAAAAACCCGGCAGCAAGTGCCGCCGGGCAAAAAACTGTTTATTTTTTAGTCTCGCCGTCCTTGCCAAACAGGTTAAAGCGGAACAGCTTGCTTTCGTCGGCAGGGTTATCGCAAACCAGCTCGGCCGATGCCAGCGTGCCGCCCTCGATCAGGCGGGTAAAGCCAATCAGCTGGCAAAGCTTGCTTTTCAGGTTCAAACGGTCGCCGTCCGGCGTGACCATGTAAACGTCACCCTCGCAGCTGTTAATGATTTCGGAGAATTCTGCGACGTCAATATTATGCATTTTTACAGGATCTGCCATAAAAAAGACCTCCGTTGTTTTTATTTTCAATTTACCCCTTGTTTTCCCAAGACGGCAAGCCGCTTTGGGCCATACCCTTATTATACCAGCACAGCGCAAGGGGGGCAATGGTTTTTCTGCGCTTTACCTAAACCGGTTTCACGCTTTTGTCACTCTGCCACAGCACCATGCAGTTTTTGCCCTTTGCTTTGGCGGCGTACAGCGCCTCGTCTGCCCGCAGGTAGGCCGTGTGGTAGCTGCGCACATCGGCGCCGCACAGCACGCCGCCAATGCTGACGGAAAGCTGAAATTTGCCCTGCAGCTCCAGCGGCGGCTTTGTCAGCGCGTGCAGCAGCTTTTCGCCCAGCTTTACCGCGTTGGCGGGGGTTTGTATGCCGGGCAGGTAAAATAAAAATTCATCGCCGCCCACCCGGCCCACAATGTCGTCGCGCCGCAGCGCGGCGCGCAGCCGTTCGGATGCGCGTGAGAGTGTTTCATCCCCGCAGGCATGGCCCAGCGTGTCATTGATCATTTTAAAGTTGTCGATGTCCATCAGGTACAGCGCGCCGCAGCCTTCTTCTGCCAGCTTTTCACCCACCATGTTTTCGGCGGTGACCTTGTTGTAAATGCCGGTCAGCAAATCGCGCTGGGCACAGCGCCGGTAATGCTCGCGCTCTTTGCGCAGGCTTTCCTGCTGCTCATACTGCGCCGTACTGTCGATTGCCACTACATAGGCGCGCAACTGGCCGTCCTCGTCGCGCTGCACCTGCCGGTTGATGCTCAGCCACCGGGTGTGCCCGGGGTAGGTGCGCACCCGGCAGGTATAGCTTTGCGGCGGCCGGTTTTGATCGGTCGCAAGGGGTTGTTCCAGCCGCTGTTCGTCCGCCGGGTATATTAGCCGGCGCACGCAGCCGCCATATTTTTCGTAAAAAAGGTCGCGCGTGCATTCAAAAATGCGCAGCATTCCGTCCGAGATAAAGCAGGCAGGCTCCATTCTTTCAGCTGTTACCGGGTAACAGTAAACCCCTGCCGGGATACGGTGAATCAGCGTTTCGGCCGAACGCTGTATGGCCAATGCGCTGCCCTGCTGTGTATTTTGCACTGCCTGCTCGCTCAATCTACAGATCATCTCCTTAATCGCCACTGCACGTTTACCTGCTTAGGCAGGCCCTTGCTGTAACTGCGCCGCCTTGCGGCAGGCCGCCAGCGCCGCGGGCAGGGTAGCTGCTGTGATTAAAAAACCGCTGGCATGGCAAAAGCGCAAACCCGCTACCCCAGAGGCCTGCTCGAGCTCGCGCCCATGCAAACCGCACCAGCTTTGCGGGAAACGGCACCGCAACCGGTGGGCCGCATCGTCCGGCACCGGCACCCCCTGTGCGCTGTACCCGCCGCGCTGCGAGGGGTACACCACAAGGCGCGCTTCCGACTTTTTAAGCGTCTCTTTCCACGGCGCAAACTGCGGCAGCACCACAATGCCGTCCTTCATCTGCGCCAGCGCTTCCCCTACCACCTCGCGCGCACGCAGCATCGAGCGTGCGCCGTTCAGCCGGTTGCTTAAAATGGCGGCGGCAAACTGCTCTGCCCGCCAAAAACAGTCGTCGGCATCGGCATCGCTGTCCCACAGCGGGTTAAAGGTGCCAATTGCATCGGCCAGCGAATCACCGCAACCGGTGTTGTCGTCTTTGTCCAGCGGCTGAATAAAATGCTCGTCCATCCATTTTGCCTGGTCTTCGCCCACAAGCTCGGTGCCATACCGGCGCCAAAGCAGGCCAAACGCGGCATACGGTATCCCGTTTTCGCGCAGCTTGCGCTGTGGGCCGTGGTGGTCAAATTCGCCGCCGCCAATGTCGAACACAATGCCGTCAAAGCCTTCGGGCACTTCAAACGCACGCTGTATTTCTATGCCCGGGTAAACCTCGCGCAGCAGTGCCGCGCTAAATACATCGTCCGCGTGGAAATGCCCCGCGTGGGTCAGTGCTTTTGTAATTGTTTGCATATTGCCGCTCCCCTGCCGCATTGATTGGATTGATGGTACCACATTTCTCCCTTTATCTGCAAGCTTTGCATTGCTTTTTCGTAAAAAGAGACTTTTTGTTGCGCTGCGGGCACCGGCACAACACACCGCTACCCATTCGCGCTGCCGGCACAGCCGGTTTTCAGTGTTTCGGCAAACTGTGCAATCGCCTGCATGTCCACTGTCGGCAGCGGCTTGTTTTGCTCCTTCAGCGATTTTGCCACCATGCCGACCAAAAATTTATCCATACCCTTCAATTCTTCGGTGCGCATTTCACCGCCAAAGCTGCCCGCCGCACAGGCGTGCCCCAGCAGGGCGGGGCCAAACCCCTTTTCAAGGTAGTCCTGCGCCTGCTCGCCAAAGCCGCAGCACACAAAGCAGGCAAACGGCTTTGCCAGCAGCGCCTGTTCGTACCGGGCCAAAAAGTCGCGTACCTTGCGGTGCAACTGGCCCATGCGCACGGCGCTGCCCACCACAATGACATCATAGTCTGCCGGGTCGGGTGTTTTCACCTCTAAATTGACAATCTGCGCGCCGCCCAGCTGCACGCTGAGCAGTGCGGCGCAGCGCATGGTCGTGCCGGTTTTGCCGGCCACTGCGATCAGAGTGTTCATTTGTTCCCTCCAAATTGCAGGCGTTGGTTCAGCGTTTTCATTGCGGTCTTGTCGCATTTGCACACCGCGCGGTCATAGGTCAAAAGACCGTTCACCTCATCCTCCACATCAGACAGCTGGGTGTACACCACCGCCGAAATAATATCAAGCTGGGGCAAGATTTCCTTTTCAATCAGCTCGCGGTAGGCGGTGAAAAAGTGGCCCGCCGTGTCGTATCTGCGGTAACCGAACTGCCGGGCCGACACACAGTGCCCCGGCACCCCGTAGCTGTAGCCGCCAAATTCTGAAATCACTACCGGGCGCCCGGCAGTGTCTGGGTGGCATTTGACCGGCTTGTAATAGATATGAAAGCTGGCAAGGTCGTCGCCGCCCTGGTCGTGCCAGCCGCTGGCGTGGTCCACAACGCGTGTCGGGTCCTGCTGTTTAATCTCGGCAGCGGCGCGCAGCGCGTCAAACTGGCCCCAGCCCTCGTTAAACGGCACCCAAAGGCCAATGCTGACGGTGTTGTACAACAAATCAATCGTCTCGCGGCGCATGCGGTCGGCCTCTGCCCTGCCCGCGGCGTCTTTGCGGCCAAACCGCCGGTAATTGTCGTCTTTGAGCATTTTGCCAAGGAAGGGCAGCACCTGCACAACCATCGGGCTGTACGGCCCGCCACCACTGACCATGTCCTGCCACACCAGCATGCCCAGCCGGTCGCAGTGGTAATACCAGCGCGCGGGCTCTATTTTAATGTGTTTGCGCAGCATATTAAAGCCAAGCTCTTTTGCGGTGCGAATGTCGTGCGCCATCGCCTCATCGCTGGGCGCAGTGTACAGGCCGTCGCTCCAGTAGCCCTGGTCCAGCAGGCCGTTTTGAAAATAGGGGGCACCGTTCAGCAGCAGGCGCGGCACACCGTTTTCATCCTGACCCACGCCAAAGCTGCGCATGCCAAAATAACCGGCCGCGGCGTCCTGCCCCGCAAAAAAGTCGACATCGTACAAAAACGGGTCCTCCGGGCTCCACAAATGCACGTCGCGCAGTGTTAAAACCAGCGCCTCGCCCGCGGCGGCAATGCCCTCGGCCACTGTCGCCTGTGCGCTGTACACCACAACGCGCACCGGCTGCGGCTGCCCCGCGCCAAACACCGGCTCAAAGCGCACGGCGTTTTGCTGCGGCAGCGGCGTAATTTTTACAGTCGCAAGGTAGGCGTCGGGCACCCGCTCCAGCCACACGGTCTGCCAGATGCCGCTTTGCGCGGTATACCAGATGCCGCCGCGGTGCAGCGTCTGCTTGCCGTAAGCGGTATTGCCTTTTTCGCTGTCGTCCTGCACGGCAACCGTCAGGGTGTTTTGCCCCTCGCGCACCGCCGCGGTGATGTCGATGGCAAACGGCAGGTAACCGTCGCCATGGCTGCCCACCTCGATGCCGTTCACCAGCACGGTGCAGCGCTGGTCCACCGCGCCAAAATGCAACAGCAGGCGGCCGGTGCCGGGCAGGCCGGTCACTTCAAACTGTCTTTCGTACCACAGCGTTTCGCCCGGCTGCAACTGCCGGCCAACACCGGACAGCGGGCTTTCGGGTGAAAACGGCACGATGATCTCACCCTCCGGCTGCCCCATAGGCTGGCCCTGCGGGCGAATGGCGTACTGCCAGCGGCCGTTTAGGCAGCGCCAGCTGTTGTCACTGCGCCGCAGCTGCGGGCGCGGGTATTCCGGCAGCGGCAAATCTTTATCCAACTGCTCGCCAAACGAGGTGAGCTGCACCTTTAGCGGCGCGTGCGCGCGCCGGTAGCGCCAAAGCGCCAGTGTGGGCAGCGAAACAAACAGCAGCACCACCGCACTGGCAAGGAAGATGGCGGGTGTTGGCACCTGCTTTGTGACGCCAAGCTCCACATACACGGCCCCGGAATTGCGAATGACCGCCGCGCCAAGGTACGGGCCGGTCACCATGGGCAGCATGACGGCAAACAACATGCGGATGCCCTGAAACGAGCCCGCCTTGTCCGGCGGGGTATAGTCGCGCACCAGCCCGTTCAGCGATGCGGTGAGCAGCATGACACCGGACAGCATGACCAGCCCCGCACCGATGACCGCAAGGGTGCCGCGGGCCAGCAGCATGCCCAGCAGGCCCAGCACTTCTACCACGGCGGCCGGCAGCACAAAATGCAGCTTGCCCACCTTGTCAATCAGCCTGCCGCACAGCACGCTGACGGCAGAAGCGCCCACCAGCACGGCCGCCAGCACCAGCGCATAGTCCTGCATGCCAAGGTAGCGCTGAATGTAAATAATCAGGTACGGCATAAACACCTGCGTGGACGCGCTGAACACCCCAAGGGCCAGCAGCGTAATATACAGGCCCGGGTTTTCACGCACGACCGACGGGCGAAACCCGTACACAATATCGGCAAAATACCCGCTGCGCGCATGGGCGGGGTGCGGCACGTCCCGCACAAACACCAGCCCCGCAAGGCCGCCCGCGGTGACCAGCGCACCGAACAGCAAAAAGAAATCGCCCCACCGGCCGGCATCGGTCATCCACGAAAAGCCGCCAAAAATAATCAGCATTGCCACAAGCGGCAACACCGACAGCACCGATTCGACGCGGCCGCGGTTGTCCTCGTGGGTGATGTCGGTCACCCACGCATTAAATGCGGCGTCGTTTGCGCTGGAGCCAAAAAAGGTCATCACGCAATCCATAATGACCACCATCAGCGCGGCTGCCTGTACCGCGTTTGCAGCGGGGAACAGCTTTGCCATATTGCTGGTGGACAAAAACGCGAACGACGCCACCGAGGCGCCCCACAAAAGGTAACCCACCACAATAAAGGCTTTGCGGCGGCCCAGCCGGTCGGACAGCGCGCCCATCAGCAGCGTGGTCAGCGTGGCGGTGATGGCACTTGCGGCCACCATGTTGGCAATGACCCCCGGGTCGGTGGAAATGGTGTTGTAGACAAACACATTGAAATACATATTTTCGATTGTCCAGGCAAGCTGCCCAAACAGGCCGAAAATCAGCAGCGCTGCCCAGCGCTTTGCCCCAAGCGGATGCTGCTTCATTTAAATTTCCTCCCTGCGCGGGTCGCGCTTAGCCGCGGCAACCGCCGCTTTGCGGTTCCAGTAAGCGCTCATCGAAGAGCCCGGCAGCTCGGTGAGTTCGCGCCCCAAAAAGGCGGGCGGCGCAAAGGCTTTTGCCTCTTCTTCGCTGGCAAACTCCACTTCGGCATACATAAATTCGGTCGGCTCGCCCTCATCCACCAGGCTCACCTCCAGCTTTTCGCCGCCCGGCAGCGCATAGGCGCGGTATTCTTTATTCACCAGCGGCAGGCCAATCAGCCGCTCGATGCGCAAAAACACATCGGCGGTGATGGGGGTCTCGATTTCCTCCCGCACCAGCGTGCCCGCCCCCTTGATGCACAGCATATAACTAATCTCGCCCCCGCGCTCGGTAGAGCGGATGCGCACGGCCGGCGCGGTACACAAATACCCCTGCCGCATCATGGCCTCTTCCAGCAGCGGCAGGTCCTTTGGGAACCCGCTGATTTCAAACTTGCGTTCAATTTCCATTACAACACATCCTCCAATGCGGCAATAATTTCTTCCAGCACGCGCACCCGCGCGTATTTTTTATCGGTCGATTCAATAATGCACCACGGGGCAAAGGTCGTGCTGGTTTTTTGCAGCATCGCATCTACCGCCGTTTCATACTGTGGCCATTTGTCACGGTTTCGCCAGTCCTCTTCGGTGATCTTCCACTGTTTTTCCGGCACGATCTGCCGCTCACGAAAACGCTCCAGCTGGGTGTCGGGGTCGATTTGCAGCCAAAATTTGCGAATCACCGCGCCCCAGTCTGCAAGCTGGGCCTCAAACTCGTTGATCTCGTTGTAAGCGCGCTGCCATTCTTCCGGCTTTGCAAAGCCCTCTACCCGCTCTACCAGCACCCGCCCGTACCAGGTACGGTCAAAAATGGCGACATGCCCGTCTTTGGGTATTTTCTCCCAAAACCGCCACAAATAGTGGTGCGCCAGCTCGTGCGGCTCCGGGCTTGCGATGGGCAGCACCTCAAACCCGCGCGGGTCCAGCGCGGCGGCGACGCGGCGGATATTGCCGCCTTTGCCCGCGGCATCCCAGCCCTCGTAAGCCAAAATTACCGGCACCCGCTTGCGGTAAAGCCGGTTGTGCAGCTCGCGCAGGCGCTGCTGCGCCGCCTGCAGCCGCTGTTCGTACTCGTCTTTTTTGATGCTCTGGCCCAGCGGCACATCCATGATATGGGGCATCTGTACCAGGGGGAAGCGGTTTTCCACCGCGGGCGGCACCACCCTTTGGGCCGCCAGCGCGCGGTCAATCGCACCGGTCAGCTGCTCCATCAGCGCAAGGTGCGCTTCGCCCCGCTCGGTCGCGTCGATGATTTGCCACGGCCGCTCGGCGGGGCCGGTGGCGGACAGCACGGCGTCAAACGCCTTGGCATACTCGTCATACCGGCGGTTTTCGCGCAGGTCCTCTTCGCTCACCCGCCAGGCGGTGTCTTTTTCTTTTTTCAGCTTATCCAGCCGTTTTTCCTGCTCGCGGCGGGTAATCTGCAAAAAGCATTTCACCAGCAGCATGCCGCTGTCGGCAAGCTGCCGCTCGAAGGTGTTGATGGCGGCAATGCGCGCGGCAAGGCCGGCGGCGTCCAGCTTGCCGTCCATCTGCTCGCGCACCGTCTGCCCCACCCAGCCGGAGTCAAAAAAGGCAAACTTGCCCTGCTCGGGCGTTTTGATAAAATACTTCCACAAAAACGGTTTGCGCAGCTCTTCTTCCGTGGGCTTGGTGCTGGCCCACACCTTAAAAAAGCGGGGGTCGATGGTGTTGATCACTTCGCCCAGCACGCTGCCTTTGCCGGCGGCGCCCCAGCCCTCGATCAGCACCAGCACCGGCAGCTTTGCGCTGCGCATCTTTTGCTGCTGCAATACAATTTTTTCTTCACAGGCCTCAATGCGCTGTTTGCGCTGCGCTTTGTCGGTGGTTTTGCCCATTTCAAAATCTGCCAACATGGTAACGAACCTCCCCTGTGCAAGGCGGCGGGCCGCGTCACAACCTACAGCCCGCGCCGTTATTCTATTAGCAGTATTATAACATTTTAACTTTCAAAACGGAACATTTTTGTATTTTTTGCACCCTGTTTACCCCATTTTTTACCGTGTTATAACAGCTATTGGCCGTTATTTGACCACCGGGCTGTGCGGCAGTATAATAAGGTACACCTTTTTCGGGGCCTTTTTGCCCCACAATTTTTTGCCGCGGAGGAACAGATGAAGCAGCAGCGCAATTTTGCAACAGTGACAATCAGCCGCAAGGGGCAGGCTGCCCTGGAGGGCGGGCACCCCTGGGTGTACGAGGGTGAAGTGCGCGCCCTGGAGGGCACGCCGGCACCCGGCGATTTGGTGGACGTGATCAGCGACAAAAACCGCTACCTTGGCACCGGCTTTTATAGCCCGCACAGCAAAATACGGGTGCGGCTGGTGTCGCGCAACGCAAACGACAAGTTTGACGACGCGTTTTGGCAGCGGCGGCTGCGCTGGGCGTGGGAGTACCGCAAGCAGGTGATGGGCCCGGACACCGACTGCTGCCGGCTGATTTTTGGCGAGGCCGACAGCCTGCCCGGCCTGACGGTGGACCGCTTTGGCGACGTGCTGGTCACCCAGACGCTCTCGGTGGGCATCGAGCAGCGCAAAGGGGTGCTGTTCCCGCTATTGGTGCAGATTCTGCGCGAGGACGGCCAGCAGATCCGTGCCGTGTACGAGCGCAATGACGTGGCCCTGCGCGTGCGGGAGGGGCTGGCGGAAAACAAGGGTTTTTTTGACCTTGGCGACGGTGCCGACCCCGGCCCCACCGAAACACAAATCACCGAAAACGGCATTCACTACCGGGTCGATTTTGAAAATGGCCAGAAAACCGGCTTCTTTTTAGACCAGAAATACAACCGGCAGGCGGTGGCGCGCATGGCGCATGGCCGCCATGTGCTGGACTGCTTTACCCACACCGGCTCGTTTGCGCTAAACGCCGCTGCCGGCGGCGCCGCCAGCGTGACGGCGGTGGATATCAGCGAAGCGGCCGTGCAGATGGCCCGCGCCAACGCGGTGTTGAATGGGCTTGAGGGCAACATGCAGTTTCAGACCGCCAATGTGTTTGACCTGTTGCCCCAGTTGGAGCGGGCCGGCGGCAGCCCGTACGACTTTATTATTTTAGACCCGCCCGCGTTTACAAAAAGTAGAAGCACGGTCGATGCCGCGATGCGCGGCTATAAAGAGATCAACTACCGCGCGATGAAACTGCTGCCCCGGGGCGGCTACCTTGCCACCGCCAGCTGCAGCCACTTTGCCCCGCTGCCGCTGTTTATTAAAATGCTGCACAGCGCCGCCGCCGATGCCGGGGTGCAACTGCGGCAGATTGAAGTGCGCGGGCAGGCGCCCGACCACCCGGTACTGTGGAATGTGGAAGAGACCGATTATTTGAAATTCTTTTTATTTCAGGTGCTATAACGAAAACGCGGCAGGCCCGCGCCATACTACAAAACCACATGGTAAAAGGCCGGTGTGCCGCCCGCGGGGCGGCACACCGGCCTTTTGTTTTTTGATGCTGTAACAAGGGTCACACAACGCGCTTTGTCTTCCACTTGCCGCTGAAATACCGCAGCTGAAACGCCACAATGCGCACGGCCCAGTCGATGTACATCGCGTACCACACGCCGTACACCCCAAGGTGCAAAAACGACACCAGCAGGTATGAGAACCCGATGCGGAAGATCCACATCGACAGCACCGACGCCGTCATCGTAAACTTGACGTCGCCCGCCGCGCGCAGCCCGTTGGGGAAGGTGAAGCTGAGCGCCCAGGTAAACGCGCCGATTAGGTAATACACCTGCTGAATGCGGGCCGCCACCTGCACGGTTTCTGCCGAAAGGCCAAACGGCGCCAGCATCCACGGGATTGCAAAGAAGAACAGCACACACAGCACCCCGTGAAATGCGGTCGCCATCACCGTCAGCTTTTTAATGTAGGTCTGCGCCTGCTTGTAATCGCCCGCGCCCACACACTGGCCCACAACCGTCGTCATGCCAAGGCCAATCGCCTGCGCGGGGATCTGCGGCAGCGCACTGAGGGTGTTGCACACGGCGTTTGCCGCGATAGACACCGTGCCCAGTGAGGCAATCAGCCCCTGTACCAAAATTTTGCCGATCTGGAACATGCCGCTTTCGAGCCCGTTTGGCACACCGATACCCAAAATGCGGCGCACCATGTCGGGCCGCAGCCGAAACTCGCGCCAGTTTGTCAGCGAAATGCGCAGCGTGCGGTTGTGCAGCAGCCACAAAATCAGCACCGCACCGACGATGCGCGAGATCAGTGTGGGCACCGCAGCCCCCACGACCCCCCAGCCAAAGCCGTAAATGCAAATGGCGTTGCCGATGATATTGATGATGTTCGAAATCAGCGACGCTTTCAGCGACACCTTGCTGTTGCCCATGGCGCGAAAAATGGCCGCGCCGGAGTTGTATACCGCAATAAACGGGTACGACAGCGCCGTAAAAAAGAAATAATTCTGGGCGTCGGCCAACACCGTGGTGTCCGCGCTGCCAAACAGCCCGTTCAGCAGCGGTGCGCGCAAAAAGGCGCAAAGCAGGCCCAGCGCCAAACCAAACGCCGCCACGACCACCACCAGCTGCTTTGCCGAGCGGTTTGCGTTTTTTTCGTCCCGCTGGCCAAGGTACTGGCTTGCCACAATGGCGCCGCCGGTGGCAAGCGCCGCAAAGATGTTGAGCATTAAAATGTTGATCGAATCGACCAGCGACACCGCAGACACCGCGGCTTCACCCACGCTTGCCACCATCACGGTGTCGGCCATGCCAATCGTCACGGCCAGAAACTGTTCACCGACAAGCGGCCAAAGCAGCCGCCGTAATGCCTGTCTTGAAAAAAGCGGCTCTCCGCTTTGGGGGGCTTGACTCATGCTACCATCCACACTTTACACAAAATTTACAACCCCATTTTATGCTGAAGCACCAACAAAGTCAATCTATTTCGGGCGGTTGCAGATACCGGTTATTCTGGTATAATACAGAAAGAACCCGCCGCCCTGAAGATGCGGGGCCCGAAAGGAAGTTTTGTGATGAAGATTGTTTTGCTGGAGGGGCTTGCCGTTGCCGATGCCGCCGTGCAGGCGCTGGCCGAGCCACTGCGCGCCGCCGGGCACCAGTTTACCGCTTATAACGACGGTGCAACCGACCCCGCTGTGTTGACACAAAGGGCCAAAGACGCCGATATTTTAATGGTTGCAAGCGCGCCGCTGCCCGCCGCCGTGGTTGCCGCCTGCCCAAATTTGAAGCTGATTTCGGTCGCGTTTACCGGCGTGGACCACCTGCCGATGGATCTGTGCCGCGAGCGGGGTATTTTGGTGTCGAACTGCGCCGGGTATTCCACCGAAAGCGTGGCCGAGCTGGTGTTTGGCCTTGTATTTTCGCTGCTGCGCCGCATCCCGGCCTGCAACGAAGCCTGCCGCGCGGGCGGCACCAAGGCGGGGCTGGTGGGCTTTGAGCTTGCCGGCAAAACCTTTGGCATTGTGGGCACCGGGGCCATTGGCCTGCGCACCGCCACACTGGCCAAAGCCTTTGGCTGCCACCTTGTGGCATACAGCCGCACCCACCGGCCCGAGGCCGAGACCCTCGGCATCCGCTATCTGTCACTTGAAGAGGTGATGTCCACCGCCGACATCATCAGCCTGCACCTGCCCTCTACCCCCAAAACTGCCGGCATCATCAACGCCGCGCTGATTGCGAAAATGAAGCCGACTGCCCTGCTGATTAACACAGCGCGCGGCGCGGTGCTGGACAATGCCGCCCTTGCCGACGCACTGCTGGCGGGCCGCATTGCCGGGGCGGGCATCGATGTGTTTGAAACCGAACCGCCGATTGCAAACGACCACCCGCTGTGCGGGGCGCCGAATGTCATTTTAACGCCGCATGTCGCGTTTGCCACCGCCGAAAGCATGCAGGTGCGCGCCAACATGGTGTTTGACAACGTGTCGCTGTACCTTGCGGGCACGCCGCGCAACCTGATGTAGTTGCCGGTGTTTTAACGTGTATTTATTAGAGGCTTCGGTAGTTTGTGTGGGTAACTTAGCGGCCCGGGAGCAACAGTTGGACGCACGAACAGGACAGCATGACCATGGCGATCATGTTGTCGGTGTTGCGGAAGCCAAACGCAGTGCGAATAA
>JAEWRN010000008.1 GCA_023460035.1 Bacillota bacterium | reverse complement strand
ATCCACAATTTCCAACACACCGCGATCTAATTTCCCTCGCTGTAACATTCCTCATCACCCATACCTATTTTACCGCTTTTAAATGAAAAAGCCCAGCTTTCGCTGGACCTTTTTCGACAGACTGAAGCAAACGGCTGGGGCCGGCAGTAGATACTGCCGGCCCCAGCCGTTTGCTTGTAATAGCGGAGAAAATGTTACGAAAGCGAGAGTAGAGGAACCTTGTGCCGTGGTTTGCCCAGCTTATTTGCGAGAGCCAATCAAATCCACCCAGCCGGCCAGTGCCTCGGCAAAGCTCTTCAAAAAGCCCTTGGTGTCGTCATTGGTAATTGCGCCGTTTTCATCCACAAACGACATCACGTTGCCAATGTAGGCTTCCGGCTGCTGCAGGGTAAGCACATTCAAAAATACGAGCGACTGGCGCAGGTGGTGGTTTGCGCCAAAGCCTGCAATGCCGCCGGGCGAAACGCTGGCCACCGCGCCGGGCTTGCCGTCCCATACGCTTTGGCCATACGGGCGGGAGCCAACGTCCAGCGCGTTTTTCAGCACGGCAGGTACCGAGCGGTTGTATTCCGGGGTGACAAACAGCACGCCATCCAGCGGGCGAACTTCGTCGCGGAAACGCTGCCATTCTGCGGGCGGGGTACCTGCGTCGTCAAGGTCCGGGTTGTACAGCGGCAAATCGCCAATTTCAATAATGCGGCCGTCATAGCCGGCGGGCAGGTAAGAGGCAATGGCCTCTGCGATTGTTTTATTGTACGAGCCTTTGCGCAGGCTGCCTACGAAAATACCAATTGTTTTGCTCATGAGTTTTCACCTTTCTGTTCTATGAAAAATAATGTTGTTTTTTATTTATACGAAGTCTGTTTAGTCCGACACGGTAAAGCGTGCATTAAAAACAGACGGGGTTTCAATTTCGTTCAAAACGGCCTTTGCCATGGTACCGCTGGTGGTGTGCGACTGGCCGTCCGCCGCAGTGAGCAGGTGGTCTTTGCCAAGTACCGGGGTGGTGGCTTCGCCGGCATGAAAGTCTGCCGAGGGGGAAACGCCAACCCAGTTGACATTATCGATTAATTGCAAAAATGTAAGTTCCTTTGCCTGACTTTCGGGGATGGATATCCATGACTCGGCACCGGGCCAGGTGCGGATAGTTTCAATAAACGGTTTGTTGTTTTCATCCAGCAGGCTGCCGGCACCCAGAATAAAGAAGAGCCGTGGGCGACTGGTTTCGCGCAGCATTGCAATCAGCTTTGCGCTTAGGTCGATGTGCAGATAAGCTTTTTCGGGCGGGGCACTGAACGCTTTTATTACAACATCAAAAGGGGTCAAATCTTCTTTGGTCAAAGTAAATGCGTCTTTTTGCAACACAGTTACATCCTTGCCCAATAGCTCTGCCGCACGCTCGGCATGGCGCACAATGGCAGTTGCCTCATGGCCACGTGCGATGGCTTCTTTGTAAATTGCGCTGCCGGCCATGCCGGTGGCGCCAATGATAGCAATTTTCATGGGTCTGTCTCACTTTCACTAAAACAGGGTCACAAGCTGCGACAGGTGTACCGCGTCAAGCTCGTGCTCTAAATTTGTTTGCATCTTGTCATAGGTCGCGGTTAATACTTGCTCTATTTTTGCCCCCACGGGGCAGTTTAAATTGGTGTCGGTATGAATATCAAACAGGCGTTGCTCACTTTCCACCGCGCGAAAAACCTCTAATAACGAAATTTTGTCTGCGGGCTTTGCAAGGCCGGTGACCCCCATGCCGGTTTGGGTCTTGATCAGCCCCGCACGCTTTAGCTTTACAAGTAAACGCCTTACCAGTGCGGGGTTGGTGTGGATGCTGCCGGCAATCCAATCGGAGGTAATCGGCCCGTCCGGGTGAAGGGTAACCAGACTTAAAAGATGGATACTGACCGAAAGCTTACTGGAATACATTGATGTGATCCCTCCGTTTGTAACCATTATAGTTACAAACCGCGTGCCTGTCAACCCCTTTTTCGAAAAAAGTTAAAAGCAACTAACCCATAAAATAAAAAACAGGGCCAATTGGCCCTGCCTGCTAATAATAAAGACATCAATAAGGATATAAACAGCAAAAGCTATTGCTGCCCTGTGGCGGCGGCAAGGTCTTTGGTAAGCTGCCCGCACAATAGGTTGCAAAAAACGGTGCTGGCGGTTGAGGTTTCAATGCTGGTGGGGTAGTGCAGCGACGCCCAGGTTGGCAGCACCACAACATCGTTTACCATTTTACATACCGGGTGCTTGGCAGAGTGGGTAATTAGCAATGTGGCAGGCCGGTGTGCGGGCGAAAGGTCCGCGGCCATACTCAAAAACTCTTTGTGGGTTGGGTTTTGCGCGGAAAACAAAACCACAAGGTCGCTATCCTTCATAATGTGCAGCGTCTCCACCTCAAGCCCCGGCTCAATAAAATAGCTGGGCTGGCATAGTTGTACCAGCATGCTGACCAAAAGCTGCGCGGGGATGCTGCTGCGCGCGGTGCCGGTGACATAAATATGTTCGGCCTCAATGAATTTTTGCGAAAGGCGGCGCAGGGTGTCATCCCCTACCATACGGCCCGTGCTGCGCACAAGGTCGCAAATATAATCGGTCAGCTGCCAGTCACTCTTTTCGTCGGAAGGCGCAGAGCGGTCACTAAAGGAATGGACAGACATGGACAGCGCAAGGGCCATGCGAACGTCGCTGAAGCTGTTAAACCCAATTTTTTGGCAAAACCGGCTGATTGCGCTTTGTGCAATGCCATACCGTGCCGCAATGGCAACGGTGGTATTTTGGGCAATCACGTCGGGGTCCGAGCGAAAAATTTCATAAATTTCACGTTCGCGCGGGGTAAAATCGTCTTTGCACAATTCCATCTGTTCAAATATATTCATCTCATATGCCCTCGTTATCGGATAATTCATCCAACCCGTGGATTGGAAACGAAACACTATGGATACGAATTGAAACTATTATATTATACGTCAAAAGTGCGCAGAATACAAATATTTCTGCAAAAAACTGGAGACAACTAGAAAAAGTGCACAATCATTTTGCAAAAAGTTTATTGAATATTAAATCCAAAAAAAGATTGAATGGATAATCCAATCATGATATGATGAAAGCACATCAAAACCACTGGCAATTGGCAGCATGTTTTTGAGAGGCTTTGACGAAAGGCAAGTGTAGAGATTGGTTGAATTCACGCAAGAGCAGGTCAGCCCCAGCACGCGGCGCATCCGCGGGGCGGGGGACGTATGTATGTATTTGGTAGAGGGCACCGAAAAAGCAGCACTGATTGATACTGGTTATGGGATAGGGGATTTGAAGGGGTATGTTGAAACCCTGACAAAAAAGCCCTTGATGGTGTTGATCACCCACGGTCATCTGGACCACGCAGCGGGTGCCGGGCAGTTTGAACAGGTCTACATGAACCACGCAGATATCACGCTTGCCAAAGAGCACAGTATGGTAGAAATGCGAAAAGCAGCCATGCGCCACGGTGACCCGCAGTTGCTTGCAGGGCTGACCGAGGAGGATTTCATCCCCCCGTTTACTGGCGAGTTTTTGCCGCTGCAGGATGGCCAGACGTTTGATTTGGGCGGTATTACGCTGAAATTGCTGGCGCTGCGCGGCCACACGAACGGCATTATGACGGTATTAAACGTGCAAGACCGCACCATCATGCTAGGGGATGCATGCGGAGTAGGGGTGCTTTTGTGCCTCGAAGAGTCGACAAATATCGAGGATTATCGAGCAAATTTGATCAATATGCAGCAAAACGAACCGCTTTACGACAAGGTGCTGCGCGAGCATGGTACGTTTACATCCACCTGCCATGTGCTGGAGGATTGCATAGAGGCCTGTGACAAAATTTTGGCAGGTACCGATGACGCGGTGCGCACCGAAATGATGGGGCGCGTGGCCTACCGCGCGTTTGCTGTGGGGAAAGACGGTAATCGGTTGGACGGCAAAGAGGGCAACATACTGTATTCGCCCCAAAAGGTACATGCGGGTGGTACGGAATAATACGGAATAATAAAGTAAATAACCTGCTGCGACAAGCGGGGTTAAAAAACGGAGGAATCAAGAATGGCGAACGGGATCATTCATGTGCGTGTTGATGATCGCATGCTGCACGGCATTGTAGCGACAGACTGGGTGCCGAAATCAGGTGCGACAAGGGCGATGGTGGTGGATACCGCCGCGCCGACTAACGACATTGTGCGCGCCTCATTAAAAATGGCTTGCCCGGCAGGGGTCTCGCTTTCGGTATTAGACCCCGCAAAGGCGGCGGCAAACATTCAAAACGGCAACTATGCGGCGCAGAAGGTGTTTGTCATTTGCAGATATGTCAAGTGGGCACATGAGCTGTTTCAAGCGGGTGTGTCTTTTGAACAGGTGAACCTTGGCAATGTGACACAGAATAAAGGGGATGTGACTGTGCTGGACAAAACGGTGCGGGTTTCCCCGGAGGAAAAGGAGATGCTGAAAGAGATGCGCGACGCGGGCATCAAAATTACCGCGCGTTTTCGGCCGGACGACGCAGAGACAGATGTCGGCCGGATGTTGGATTGAAAAATTTGACAGACAAAAGGAGAGGAAATCATGTTTACACCACTGCAAATCATTTTGATGACATTGTTTGTGGCATTTCTGACATGGCAGAAGTATAACCTGCAGATTATTGCTTATGCTGGGGTTGTGTTTGTTGGGCTTGTTTCCGGTATCATTATGGGCGACATAAAAACAGGCCTGTTGATCGGCGGCGAAATGTGCCTGATGAGCCTTGGTATCGGCGGTTACGGCGGGTCTTCAGTACCGGACTATAATCTGGGTACTGCGGCCGGCACTGTATTTGCCATTGCGATGGGCCAGACCGGCGATGCCGCATTGGCGACTGCAATTGCGATCGGTGTACCCGTTGCCGCACTGGGTGTTCAGATGGATGTCGTTGGCAAGATGACCGGTTCGTTCTTCATCCACAAGGCAATGGCTTGCTCTGACAAGCAGGACTGGAAGGGCATGAGCCGCTGGGTGTGGCTGTCGCAGGTGCCGTTCACGCTGCTGTGTGCACTGCCTATTCTGCTGCTGATGACCGTTGGCTCCACCTATGTGCAGTCGATGGTGACCAACTTCCCCGCATGGTTGTCTGCGGGCCTTACCGTTGCCAGCGGCATGCTGCCGGCGCTTGGCTTTGCCATTCTGCTGAAGTACCTGCCTATGAAGAAGTACGGCTATTTCCTGCTGTTCGGCTTTGTGCTGGCCGCTTACCTGAACCTGAGCATCCTTGCGGTTGCTCTGCTTGGCACTGTTTTCTGCGTGTTTATTTTCCAACTGAAAGAAGAAAGTTCAAAGCTCGCAATGGCAGCAACTGCTGGAGGTGACAACGAAGATGAGTGAGACGAATGCAGTACTGACTAAAAAAGACCTGACCAGAACACTCACCCGTTATGTCATAGGGCGTCAGGTATGCTTCAATTATGAGACCATGCAGTCCGGCGGCTGGGTATGGGCAATACACCCCGCCATGAAAAAAATCTATGGCGATGACGACAAGCTGCTGAGCGAAAAGTACAAGTCTTATTTCAAATTTTTCAACACACACCCCTGGTTTGGCAACCTGATCATGATGGCCTGCCTCGCGGTAGAATCTACCCGTGACGAGCATGCCACCGAAACAGCCGTTGATATCCGTACCGGCCTGATGGGCCCTCTTGCCGGCCTTGGCGATGCGATCATCTGGATTTTGCTGCCCACCGTTATGGGCGCAATTGCCGGTTACCAGGCTATGCAGGGCAGTGTTTTCGGCTGGGTGCTGGCAGAGGCTGTCGGCGTTGCAATGTGGCTGGTTTTCTGGCGCCTTGCTTACACGGTATACGATCAAGGGCTTTCGTTCATCACCTCAAAAAGCTCTTCGCTGAAAAACCTGACCGATGTCTGCTCTATTTTGGGCCTGATGGTAGTCGGCGCGATGGTCGCTTCCACCGTGTATGTCAACATTTCGCTGTCATGGACAGTCGGCGAGTTAACCCAGAGTCTCGGTGACCTGCTGAACATGATTTTGCCGGCGTTTGGAAATGTTCTGTTCACAGCGCTGATCTACTGGGGGCTTGGTATCAAGAAGATGAGCTCCGGCAAAATGGTCTGGATCGTGCTGGTCGTCTCGATTCTTCTGGGTGCATTCGGCATCTGCTCGTAATTCAGCAAAACCCGCAAAAGGTCGCCGTGCTTGCAACGACGACCTTTTGTCTTGTTTGGGAGGCAAACAATGGCAACAACAAAAGTAAGTACGGCCCGCGCCCCCATTACACCGCGCGGCAGCTTTTTCCCTTGTTATTTAATGGGGCACGCAATTCGTACCCAGCAGGCAACGGGCATTTTGGACGAGCTTTGGGCAACGGCACTGGCACTGGAGGTGGACGGCGGCAAGGTGCTGTGGGTGACGGTGGAGTTGATTGGGCTGGACCGGGAGTTCACCGACCGCATCCGGGACTGTGCGGCACGGCAATACCAGCTGCCCGCCGAAGCGGTGAATATCTCATATGTACACACCCATTCCGCGCCGGAATATCAGGAGCATTCCATCTTTGCACAGGCGGGCCAGGGCGCAGTGCCCGGCTATATGGACTATGTGGAGCAGCAAATCAACGCGGCAATCGACGCCTGTTTTGCCGGCGAGTGGGTGCCGGTGCAGGTGTTTGCAAAGCAGCTTGAAATAGCGGGCTGCTACGGCAACCGCAACGGGCTGCAAAAGCCGGCGGATAAAACATTCGTAGCCCTGAAATTTTGCGCACAAGACGGCAGCGTGGTGGCAGGTGCTTGCAGCTTTGCCTGCCATTCCACTGTGCTTGGCCCCCAAAACCTGCAGGTCAGCAGTGACCTTGCCGGTTATGTGGCACGTGCGTTTTTACAACAGTGGGGGGTGTACCCCATTGTAATGGTGGGGGCCGCCGGGGACATGAGCAACCGGCTGTACCGGCAGGGCAACGACAAGGCGGAGCTGGACCGTGTGGGGCAGGAGATGATGAGCCAGGTGTTTGCCTCCCCCGCGGCCGAAACAGAATTGCAGCTGCGCCGCCCGGTAGTTGAAACTTATCGCTATCAGCAGACTTTTGTGCCGGATGCGGCCAAAAAGCAGCAGCAATATGATATAATAAAAGAAAAAATCGAGCATGCTGCGAATTTTGACGAAAAAAAGGTTTATTCTTCGGCGCTGCGCATGGCGGAATACCGGTTGACCCAGCAGGACCCTTACGAGCTGGACCTTGAATGTCAGTATGTGGACCTTGGCGACCTGCGGCTGTTTGTGATACCGGCAGAGCTGTTCTCACGCTTTGGCCTGCGCGTTAAACAGGCACTGGGTGCCAAATGCCCGGTCTGCTGGTGCTACAGCAATTACAGTGCCGGTTATCTTGGCAATATTGAGGACTACGGCAACAGCTTTGAAACGTCGGCGTCTGACATTACACCGGGTACGACCGAGCATATTGTAGAGCAGATTGAACAATTTTTGGCGCAGC
This sequence comes from Bacillota bacterium, assembly GCA_023460035.1. GTDB lineage: Bacteria > Bacillota > Clostridia > Oscillospirales > Ruminococcaceae > Pygmaiobacter. The sequence goes on along the minus strand of JAEWRN010000008.1, from coordinate 44,277 downwards.
GGCGCTAAACAAGAAAGGAACCTTTACGCAGATGAAAATTTTACTGGTCAGCCACGGCAAATTTGCCGAAGGGCTTCGCGATACCATGGTCGATTTTTTTGGTGCAACCAATATTTATGCCGCCTGTGTCACACAGGAAAACGGCACCGACGGGCTGCGCAGCGCAGTGGAAGAATACCTTGCCGGGTGGGGGAAGGACGAGCAGGTCATCATCTGCTCTGACATGATGGGCGGCAGTGCCAACCAGACGGTCTACCCCTGTATGGCAAGGCCCAACACCTACCTTGTGGCGGGTATGAACCTGCCGCTGGTGATGCAGCTGCACCTGGAGACAGACGGGGTCAGTGCAGATTTTCTGCGCGAGATCATAGAAATTTCTCAGTCGGGCATCGTGCTGGTCAATGATAAAGATTTCAGCGCGGTCGGCGAGGACGATGAGTAACTAACGGGGAGAGATGTGCAGTATGGCAGCTTTGGCGACAAGTCAAATTAAACTGATCGCGCTGGACCTTGACGGCAGCAGTTTAAACGAAAAAAGCAAGGTTTCACCGCGCACCAAGCGGGCAATCGCCGAAGCAATACGGCAGGGGTATCTGGTAGTGCCGGCAACCGGGCGCAGCTTTTACCGGCTGCGCGAGGATGTGATTGGGGTTGACGGCATACGGTATGTTATTTCGGCGGGCGGCGGACAGCTGGTGGATGGTGAAAACAACGAAGTTTTGTTACAAAGCATCATCCCGCGCGCCGAGGCGGCCCGGCTTGCCGAAGACCTGATGCAAGACTGCACAAACATTTACCTGCACCGGGCCGACGGCAAAAGCTCCCCCTGGATGGGCTGCCGCAGCATCGAAGAATACGAGCGCTGGTTTTTACAGCCGGGCTGGCCGAATAAAAGGCAAATTGTGACCAGCGATATTGGGCGGCATATTTTGCAGATGGACAGCGAAGTGCTGCAGCTTGGCGCCTATTTTTACGGGTTCGACGGGTTTTCTGCGTTTGACAAGTTGCTTGCGCAGCATTACCCGCAACTCGCGTGGTTTCAGGTGGCAGACAATGCGGTGGAGTTTAGCCCCAAAGGGGTCGGCAAAGCCGCCGCACTGCGCCATTTGTGCGCACACCTTGGCATTGAGCTTGGGCAGGTTTGTGCGGTGGGTGACAACGGCAACGATGTGGAAATGCTGCGCATTGTGGGGCTAGGTGCCGCTATGGGCAACGCAATCGATGCCGCAAAGCAGGCGGCGAATCTCGTAATTGGGCGCAATGATGAAGACGGTGTTGCGCAGTTTTTAGAAACCTATCTTTTAAACGTGTAAAATGAGGTGCGCGATGAGACAGGATATGGAACAGCTTGCTAAAGCAGACAGCCTGCTGGTTTGGGGTAGCCTTGGCAAACGGGTTGCAAAGCTTGCCGAGCTGGTGGAGACCAGCGAAACGGTAAAGCTGCTGATGGCGGGGCAGTTGGACGTGCTTCACAAAAATATCCCCATACCCGAGCGCATGAACGCGGTGATGGCGGTGACCGACCGCGGTATCTGCCTGTATGCAAAGATGTGGAAAAACGAGATTACTTTTATCAAGCCGTGGGGCCAGCTGGAAAAGCTTAGTACCCAAACCGGTGTTTTGGCGGGCCTTGCCATCAGCTTGGCAGACCAGGGTGAAAGCTATGTCTTTCGCGAAAATTACCGCGGCAAGGTGACCCAAAGCCACAAGCTGTTGCTGGAGCAACTGAAAAAGATCTATTATTATAAGGATGAGGAATGAGCATGCAAAGCTTTCAGGACAGAGTGTCCGGCTTTTACGCCCAGTTTGCAGAGCAGGAGGCAGGGCTGCGCGCACAGATGGACCGTGGCGAGCTGCAACAGGCAGCGGCCGTGCTGCAGCAGCTGCTTGCCCCGGTGCTGGGTGATTTGCCGTTTCAGCTGTATAAAAAAGAAGGCGCACACTACCTGCTGGAATGTAATACCCTGCTGGATTCCAGTAAAAAGATTTTGTGCTATTATTTTTGTGACGAACTGCCGAAGCGTTTTCGCGCACATTGGGCGTTTTACTATTACCACCCGGCCCTTTGCGGCAGCCTGACACTGGGGGGCCGCACATTTTTGCCGGCAGATTTCGAGTTGGTGCCCACAGTGCAACAAAAAACACACCGCATCGACCTAAAGGTGCTGCGCACCGCTGTATTTGACGGTATGTCAGACGAAGACGCGTTTGCGGTGCTGTATATGATGCTCACCGACCATTTGGGCGAAATTGCGGCGGAAGCGTATATCGGCCAGCTTGCCTTTCAAAAGCCACAGTCTGCGTTTTCTAAAAAACCGCAGACAATGCCGCTGCAAAAGCTGCGCCCGTTTTTAAACCGCACCATTCAGTCAGAGGGGTGGGTGGAAGTTTCGGGCATCCAGCTCATCGCCGACAGCTTTTATTTGAAAAACAAGCAAAAGGGCCTGCGGCAAGACATGACTTCGGGCCTTTCCTACAGCCTTGATTTGCTGAACGAAGAAGAGCTGCCCGCAGACCAGCGCGAAAAAACGCAATACGTCAAAAACTGCGGGGTGCAGTATTTCAGCATGGTGCTGCCCTGTGCGGGCAGGCCCCAGGCAGCTTGTAAAAAAGAAAAAGAAACGTTTGAAAAGCAGTTGTCCGACATTTTTGCAAAGGGCCACAGTGGGGCTATTGTCACGTCTGCCTTTGGCAATACCAACAGTTATCTTGATTTCTTTGTCTATGGCGAAGCTGCTTATCAAAAAATTGCAGCTCTTGCCGTTGCCAGCACCCCGCCGGTTGCGCTGGTTGACCTTACGGTACAGCAGGCGGCGCAAAAAAACTAAAAAGCTGCCCCTGTAACCACAGGCGGCGCAAAGCAGTAGCAAAACAAAAGTAAAAAACAATACCGGCAGCCATACAGGCATTTTGCCCATCCTGAGGCAAAGCACCCTGTATGGCTGTTTTTTTGTAAAACGGGGGGCAAACTGTGCGGGTGATTAAGTAGCAGGTGTGGTTTGCTGTGGCTTGCGGTTTTGTGTGTGTTGTGGATGAATAAGCGGCCCGAAACAAAAATGTCTGCTTATTATTTACAAAATAATATATATTTGTCACGGAATAATAAAAATGAAAATAATTACCAAAATAAAAACCAGGCAGTATATTCTTTTATTACGCATATATAAAACAAAAAATGTTGAAATAAAATGGCGCAAAAACAACTAATCTTAAACAGAAAAGGAAAAGTGCACAAAAATGTGCAAATAAAATTTGAAGTTATTACTAGTGGAAAAGCGGAAAGAGATATGATACAATGACGCCAATATACAAAATATTGTAAATTAAAACAAAGGTGGTATGGGCGGCAATGCTGGAAAGTAAATTGATGCAAAAGGTGGGGCTTGCCACAACAAAGCTTGCAGGTAAATTTTTTGCGTTAGAGCAAGACAGCCGTATCCCCACCATTGGCGAGCTTGCGCATGAGTGTGAGACCTCGAATGGCACGGTACAAACCGCACTTTCTATTTTGCAGGAGGAAAAAGCAATCCAGTTGCTTTCCCGTGGGCAGCTTGGCACCTATATTACAAAGGTAGACCCCATTAAGCTGCTTGAAATCGCCGGCTTTAAAACAATGGTCGGGGTTATGCCGCTGCCGTATTCCAAAAAGTATGAAGGGCTGGCAACCGGGCTTTGTGCCGCGCTGGAGGACAGCGGCCTCAATGCAACACTGGCGTTTATGCGTGGGTCTGACAACCGGCTGCGGGCATTGCAGGAAAACCGGTATGATTACGCGGTGCTGTCGCAGTTGACCGCGCAGTACTATATTGCACGGGGCGAAAACATTGAAATTGTGCATAACCTTGGCAAGTTTTCTTATGTCAGCCGCCATGTGCTGTTGCTGCGCGAAAATGACCCCTGTTATACGTCAGACAATTTTAACGGGTATAAAATTGGCATCGACCGCACTTCAATCGACCAGAAGACCATGACCGATGACTTTTTTGAAGATAAAAAGGTGGACTATGTGCCGCTGATTTACAGCCAGATTATCCCGTTTTTGCAGCAGGGTAAAATTGATGCCGCAGTTTGGAACCTTGACGATATTGACATAGAACGCAACCATTTGTGCTACCGAGAGCTGGACAACCGGAGGCTGAACATCATCGACACCGAGGCGGCAATTGTCTGCATGAAGGACAACGAGATTGCCCACAATATCCTGCAAAAGATGCTCAACCCCGAACAGGTGCTGCAATACCAAAAAGAAGTGTTGGACGGCAATTTAATGCCACGCTATTAAGTACAAGGAAGGTTGCATAATGGAATTAAAAGAACGAATGGACCTGCTGCTTAGCGCCGGAGTGCTGTCGCAGAAAAATTACGAAAACGTAGAAAAAGTGATTGCTTATTTTAAACAGCAGCATGGTATTGAACTGACAGAGGAAAACGCGGCGGCATTTATCACCCACCTGTGCATGGCACTGGAGCGGCTGGATAAGGGCGAAGAAGTAAAGCCTCTCGACAGAGCTGTTTTTGAAGAAGTACAGCAAGAAGAAAGTTACGAACAAGCGGCAGCCTGCTGCCGTGACATGAACCAAATTTTACCGCAGCTGCCCGAAGCTGAGGTGGAATATATCTGCACCCATGTGGGTGTAATGTTGGCGGCTCTTTCAAAAGAATAACGGAGGTAGATGATGAAAAAAATCGTAGTTGGCGGACAAATTGACAAAAAGCGCATTGCCTCGATGGTTGAAACGATCGCCGGCGATCAGGCTACAGTAGAAATCAAAGGCGATATCGAAGCGGCAATGGCGGTAAAAACCGGCGCGGCGGACCTGTACCTGGGGGCCTGCAATACGGGGGGAGGAGGAGCGCTGGCAATGGCGATTGCCATTTTGGGCCTGTCTTCCTGCAGCACAATCTCAATGCCCGGTAACATCAAAAGCGAGCAAGAGATCAAGGCAGAAGTAGAAGCAGGTAAAAAGGCGTTCGGTTTTACGGCGCAGGATATTGATGTGGTGGTTCCGGTTCTTCTGAAATACGCTTTGTAAGAATTTTGGTTCAATAAAGGAGGATATGTACTTATGCTGCAATACATTGTAATTGCACTGCTGGGGGCCCTTGCGGCGGTCCTGGCAAACACCGGCGTTGCGGTTTTTAACGACGGTTTTCGTCCCATTGTCTCGGAATATCGTGAGGGTCAGATTGACCGTAAAGTTTTGGCGGTCACCTCGTTCGCCCTTAGCTTTGGCCTTGTGGTCGGGTTTGGTATCCCGGTCTCGCTGGCGGCGACAGTCATTTTGATTCACAGTGTCGCGCTGGGCACCGATATCATCGGTTCTTTCTGCCCGGAGGGCAAAGTGGGTATGGCCGTTTCTGCGGTCATCGGTGCTGTTTATGGCATTGGCATTGTGTATGGCCTGCAGTTCGTTGTCGACCTGTTCGCTAAACTGCCAATCAACTTCCTTGACTCGCTGAGCCAGGTAGGTACCCCCATCACGATTGCGTTTGCCATTTTTCCGGCGGTTGCGGTGGGGCTGGAGTACGGCTTCAAAAAAGCAACTCTTACCGCAGCGGTCACCCTGTTGGTGTATCAGCTTACCACTCGTTTTGGCATCATCCCGATGGGCGCTTCCAAAATCACGTTGAATGCTTCCGGTATGGCGCTGCTGGCCGGTATGATCTTCCTCATCGTGTTTGCGGTGCGTGATAAGTCTGATGCCAACAACACGAACGAACAACTTGTTACCGTGTTCAGCGAAAAGGTCAAGCGGATTCAGAAAAACGTTCCCATCCTTGCTGTGATGGGCGGCCTTGTTGCTATGGCAACCAGCCTTTCTCTCGTCATCGGTGACCCCATCAGCCAGAACCTTGTTTCAGAGGGGGACCTGATGAGCGCTGCAATGGCGGCACTGGCAAGAGCCATCGGGTTTATCCCGCTGATTGCCACCACTGCTATCACTACTGGCGTTTACAGCCCGGTCGGCATGACCTTTGTGTTCGTCATTGGCCTGCTGGTGCATAACCCCGTGATTGCCTTTGTTCTGGGCGCAGTGGTCATTACGCTCGAAGTATTGCTGCTTTCGTCGATTGCAAAGTTTTTGGATAAGTTCCCCGGCGTACGCAAGTGCGGCGACAATATCCGCACCGCAATGGGCCGCGTGCTCAACATCTCGCTGCTTCTCGGCGGCATGATGGCTGCGCAGGCAATTGCCCCGGGCATCGGTATCTTTGTGGTTGTTGCACTGTATGTGTTGAACAAGTTCTCGAAAAAGCCGATCGTTGAAATGGCCATTGGCCCTGTGGGTGCCATCTCCGTTGGCATTCTGGTCAATATCCTGTATGTGCTGGGCCTGTACACGATTGCGAAATAACGTAGCAAATCTGGTGTGAAGCGCACCGGAACCATAGTGAATACCTCCATTGTCAGGGCGCACAACATTGACAATGGAGGTTTCCCTATCTGGATGCGGCAATTTGTACCGGGTAGGCAGCACGAAAAGCGAAAAAAGGAGATTGCTATGGCAAGTACGGCAAATGCAGAACAGATCATTACCTATGCAAGAAAAACCTTTGTGGCGCTGAAAAACCCCTGCCATTCGGTGGAAAAGGTCTTCCCGGAGGCGCTGGACGCCTTTGCAGAGGAAGCGGCAGAAAATGTGCGCTTTGTCGGTGCCAAAAACCGTGTGGAGGTGCCGCGCAGTTTGCTGCAAAAACTGCGGCGGGCTGGGTACCGGCTGCACACGCTGGACGCGGCAAGTGCCGGGGGGCGTGCGGTGGACCTGCAATTGATGAACCCCATCAGCGGCAAACCTATGACCGGCTCTTCCAGCGGTACCGCCATCAACGTAAGGCTTGGCATTAACGACCTTGGCATTGGCACAGACGGTGGCGGCTCGGTACTGGCACCCGCCATGAGCGTGAATTTGTACGGGTTGATCAGCGGGTTGATTGAGCCGGAATATCTTGCGCAGTTTTCTAAAAAATCCACCGATGGCATTGGATTTTCGCCTTCGCTTGGGTTTATGGCCCGCAGCTATGGCGAGTTGCTGCGCGCGGTCAACGCAGTGCTAAAGCTGCCGCAGCCGGCAGGGCCTACCCGCGTGGTGGTGCCGGCTGTTGGCGATGAAGAAATTGCACAGCATCTGCCCAAAGATGCCGTGGTAAAGCAGGTGGCCTACCCCGATATTTTTAAAGCGCGGCAACCATTGCTTGACTTTTTGAGCCAGCAGTTGGATGATTGTGATGTGCTGCTTTCTTATGAGGGCCCGGTAGATTACGAGGGCCTTGGTGATACCGTGCTGGGCCATTTGGGCCAGCGCACGGCCATAGACCAGCAGCACGCAAAAAAGGGGCTGCTGCGGGTGGCGAACATGGTCAATGCCACGGCACTTGTGGTGCCGGGGGCAGAGTTTGCCAGCGGGTATCTGCTGCTGTGCGAATCCACCCCGCAAAAGGTCAGCAAACTGCTGCAACTGGCAGCGGGTTTTGCGGGCCAAGAGGATGCGCTTCTTGCAGAATACTTTACAAGGTTTACGGCCTATTTCCCCCGCGAGTATGGTATGGGTGAATAGGCAAGGCGAATACAAGAACATCAGCAAAGCAAATACAAGATAAAACCTATCTCGAAACAGGAAATTTATCTCATGGCTATGCAGATAGGGGGAGCAAAATGCAACAGGAACTGCCGTTTATTTATGCGCACGAACACACAACGGTTGATTTGTCCGGGGTCAAGAAAGACCTTGACTGCCGTCTGGATGAGACAGAAAAAACCATTCGGGAATTTAACGGCCTGCATGAGCGAGGTGTGGGCATGATCGTTGATGTCACAAACCGCGGTATGGGCCGCGATGTCAATACCGTCTGCCGTGTGGCGCAACAGACCGGCGTGACGATTCTGCATTCGACCGGCTATTATAAAGAGCCGTTTTTACCGGCAGAGGTGTATGACCACACCGAAGAACAGCTGGCACAGATGATGGTGGAGGAATTGACCACTGGTATTGAAGATACCGGGGTCAAAGCTTCGGTCATTGGGGAAATCGGCACCAGCAAAGAGCGAATCGAGTCGGCAGAAGAAAAGATTTTTCGCGCCTCCTGCCGCGCGCAGCTGCAAACAGGGGTGCCAATCGTCACCCATACCACCCTTGGCCTGCTGGGCCTTGAGCAGGTGGCGCTGTTTCAGCAGATGGGGGTCGACCTCAGCCGTGTGGTGCTCAGCCATATTGACCTGAGCGGCGATGTGGAGTACATGAAACGATTGCTGGACAAAGGCGTCAATATTGCGTTTGACACCGTTGGCAAAAACAACTACCAGCCGGACGAGCAGCGTGCCAAGTGGCTGGTGGCGCTGTGTGAAGCAGGGTATGCCGGGCAAATCGTTATGTCAATGGACATCACACGCAAATCGCATTTTAAAGAAAACGGCGGCCTTGGGTATGCCTATCTGCTGGATACTTTTGTACCAATGCTGCGCCGTGCGGGCATTCGGGACGCTGCACTGCACCAGCTGTTGTGCGAAACGCCCGCCCGCATTTACAAAGCAAAGGAGGCAACCGTATGACAACCTTTCCGCTGCCCGCCATTTCAGTAGAGCAGGCAAAACAGCTGCAATTTCACATTGTAGATACGATTATGAACCATTTTGACGGGGATGAAATCTTATCTACCGGCGACCTTGGCGTGCACAAAGGGCTAAACCGGCCGGTGACCACCAGCCGTGCAGAAAAGGTAATTGCCGAGCTGTTCAGCGTGCCGGACGCAACACTGGTGCGCGGCGCGGGCACCGGGGCGCTGCGCTGGGGGCTGCATGCCATTTTTCAGCAGGGCGGCACACTACTTATCCACACTTCGCCGGTGTACCCCACAACACAGGTGTCGCTGGACATGATGAAAATACCGGTGGTGCGGGCAGATTTTAACGACCCGCACCAGCTTGAAACGGTAATTGCGCAGCACCCGGAAGTGACCGGCGCACTGGTGCAGCTTACCCGGCAAAAGCCGGACGACAGCTATGATTATGCCGACGTGATTGCCCGCATTAAAAAGGCAAACCCCGCCATCCGCGTGCTGACCGACGACAACTACGCCGTGATGAAGGTAGAAAAAATCGGTGTACAGTGCGGGGCGGACCTGTCCAGCTTTTCGTGCTTCAAGCTGCTGGGGCCAGAGGGTGTCGGCGCGCTGGTGGGCGATGCCGAACTGGTGCAGTTTGTGCGTGAGTGCAATTACTCGGGCGGCAGCCAGGTGCAGGGGCATGAGGCAATGGAAACGCTGCGCGGGTTTGTGTATGCGCCGGTATCCCTTGCCATACAGGCAGAGGTGAACGAAGAGCTGGTGCGGCGGCTGAGCGGCGGCGAAGTGAATGGCGTTAAACAGGCGTTTCTTGCCAACGCGCAGTCTAAAGTGCTGCTGGTTGAATTTGAGCACGATATTGCAGAACAGGTGCTGGCATATACCACCCGGCACGGTGCGGCGGCAAACCCTGTCGGCTGCGAATCCAAATATGAGGTTGTGCCAATGATGTACCGCGTTTCGGGCACATTTCGCAAGCAGGACCCCACGCTGGAAAAACGCATGATCCGCATTAACCCCATGCGCGGCGGCCCGGATACCGTCATCCGTATTTTAAAGCAGGCGCTAGAAGAGATAAACAACAGCGAAAGGTGATTGGCCAGGCATGTTTTTGAAAAAAACAATCGAACAGAACAGCGCGTTGGTTGCCGCGGCAATCGACTTGCATCAGCGCGGACAAATTTTGCCGGACACCTATGTGCTGGATTTGGACACACTGCTCGCAAATGCGGCTGCCATGCAACAGGTGGCCGCAAAAAATGACGTGCATCTTTATTTTATGCTCAAGCAGCTGGGGCGCAACCCGGTGGTTGCGGCAAAGCTGATGCAGCTGGGGTACGACGGTGCGGTGTCGGTCGATTTTAAAGAGGCGCTGGCCATGGTAGACGCCGGTATCCCGCTGGGCAACGTGGGACATTTAGTGCAAACGCCGAGGGCGGCGCTGCGCAAAATACTTGCCGCAAAGCCACAGGTCGTCACCGTGTTTTCGGTAGAAAAAGCGCAGGAGATCAGCGCGGTGTGCGGCCAGCTTGGCACCGAACAAAAGCTGATGCTGCGGGTGATTGGCCAGCAGGATATGCAGTATTCCGGCCAGTGCGGCGGTTTTTACCTGTCGCAGCTGCCCGCAGTGGCAGCTGCCATAGCGGCGCTGCCCAACGTACGTATTGCGGGGCTGACGTCGTTCCCCTGCTTTTTGTACGACGAAGCGCGCGGCGAAATTTGCCCCACCCCCAACGTGGCAACATTGCAACAAGCAAAGGCCATATTGGCGGGGCTGGGGGTAGAGGTCGAACAAATGAATATGCCCAGCGCCACCTGCTGTGCCAGCATTCCACAGATCAAAGCGGCGGGCGGCACACACGGCGAGCCGGGCCATGGGCTGATGGGTACCACCCCGCTGCACGCGGCGGCAGACTGCACAGAAAAGCCGACCATGGTTTATGTAAGCGAGGTGTCGCATAATTTTGGCCCCCGCGCCTATTGCTATGGCGGTGGGCATTACCGGCGTTCGCATGTGCGCGAAGCACTGGTGGGCCCGCTTGCAGCCGGGCGGCTGTTGCAGGTAACCCCGCCCAGCGACGAGAGCATCGATTATTATTTTGCGCTCAGCGAAAACGCCCCGGTGTCGCAGCCGGTCGTTATGGCGTACCGCACGCAGGTGTTTGTCACGCGCAGCACGGTGGCGCTGGTGACGGGCATCCCCGCGGGCAAGCCGGTACTGCTGGGCCAATACACCGCGCTGGGGCAACCGCTGGGCTAACTACACGCAAAAGGAAAGGGACAACGCATTGAAAAGATTCATGGTGATCGTACTGGACGGTTTTGGGGTTGGGCAAATGGCAGATGTGCCAGAGGTGCGCCCGCAGGATACCGGGGCCAACACCTGGCTGCACATTTTGCAGAACACCCCCGGCCTGCGGCTGCCAACGCTTGAAAAACTGGGACTGATGAACATTGTGGACACCGAGACAGCGCAGATGAAGCGCTGCCTTAGTGCGACCTATGGTAAGGCAACGCTAACTCACGACGGGGCCGACACTTTTTTTGGCCATCAGGAAATTGTGGGCACGCGGCCACAAAAGCCGTTTGGCGAGCCGATTAAAAATAAAATTGACCTGATTGCAAAAACATTAAAAGACAGCGGGTATGACGTGCGGTACCACAGCGGACAGAAAGAAAAGCTGCTGGTGGTGCAAAACGCGCTGACCGTCGCGGACAATGTGGAATGTGACCCCGGGCAAGCGTTTAATGTCACGGCGGCACTGGACGTCATCGATTTTGAAGAAGTGCTGAAAATTGGCCGGCTGGTGCGGTCGGTTTCAGTGGTGCCGCGTGTCATCACCTTTGGCGGGCGCGGGGTAACAATAGAAGATGTTCTGGCGGCAATCGAAGAGCACGAGGGCGGGTACATCGGCGTCAACGCGCCAAAATCCGGCGTGTATAACAACGATTACCACTGTGTGCATTTGGGCTACGGGGTAGACCCCGAAGTACAGGTGCCCACTATTTTGGGCCGTGCCGGGGTGCCGGTGTTTTTGCTGGGCAAGGCGGCAGATGTAATTCAAAACCCGTTTGGTACCAGTATTTCTATCGTCGAGACCTCTGCGGTGCTGCACCGCATGCTGGCGGTGATGCAGCAGATGCCCACCGGGTTTATCTGCTGCAATGTGCAGGAGACCGACCTTTCGGGTCATCAGGAAAGTGTGCCGAAATACGCGGGCATTCTGTCAACGGCAGACCCTTTGATTGGGCAGATTATCGCGCGGATGGACGGCGACGATATTTTGGTGGTGATGGCGGACCACGGTAACGACCCCACCATTGGGCACCCGCACCACACGCGGGAATATGTGCCGCTGATGATCTGCGGCCCCAATGTAAAGCCGGGCACCGTGGGCCTGCGCGGCACCCTGTCAGACACCGGTGCCACCGCGGCGGATTATTTTAACATTACCCCGCCGCAAAACGGCACCAGCTTTTTACCCGAGCTTTTGGGGCAAAGCAAGTAAGCACCGAAATAAAATATGTTAGACAAAGGGACGGTGCCGTAATTGTGCGGCACCGCCCCTTTGTTGTAACTGCCCTATTATAATAAGGTATCCGCCAAAAGAAAACAGGTATACAGCAACGGCTGGTGCAACAGGTAAATCAGCAGCGAATGGCGGCCTAAAAAGCCCAGCCACGGCACCCGGCAGGTGAGGTGCTTTTGCAGCCCGCGCCGCCAGACAATGCGATTGCCAAAGTACCCGCATAAAAACAAAAAGAACCACGGCAACAGCGAAAAATAATCGGTAGAAAAGAAATCTGGCGCGGTGAAACCCAAAAACGAGGCAAGGTAACCCTGGTACAGCCCGGTGGGCAAGGCCAGCAGCGCGTAGGGGCCAATGCTAAGCACCCCGGCATTTACATTGCGCAGCAATACAAAAAACACAAAGGCGCCCGCCAGCCCCGCAGTGGCCGGCACTTTACGCAGCAAAGGCTCCAGCGGGATTAGCAGTAAGGTGGCAGACCCCAAAAAGGTCAGGATACCAAACAGCACGCGGTTTTCTGGCATAAACAGCAGGGTAGAAACCGAAACCAGAACCCCGGCCCCCAGCACCAGCAGGCCATGGCACAAAGGGCGGCGCCCCAGCGGCCAGCAGAAGCCGGAAAGTAAAATAAATACCCAGCAAATGCTCTGTTGCCACAAAAAGCCGGCAATGCCAGAAAACCAGGGCCAGTCTACACCAAAAACAAATACAAGGTCCCACACCGCATGGTACGCCACCATACTCAGCAGCGTGGCACCGCGCAGCACATCTAAAAAAGGGTAACGGGGCCGTGGCACAGGCAAAGTTGCCGTGATGTCGGTAGCAGGTGTCGGCATAAAAATCCCCCCCCCCCCAGCGGGTCGCAAAATAAAAGGCTGGCGGCAGTGCGTGCGCCGCCGGCCAAAGACTTTTTGTAAAAAGCAAACGTTGTGGTAGATTTTAACATATTCCGCGCTGAAAATCCACCTAAAAAGCCCGGACGGTTGCGTGATGAATAAAAGCTTTACATTTATAAGCAGGCTGCCGGCAAACGGTCGGCGGCAATAAAGGGGCCTGTAAATGTGCGGCGCTTGTCATCCGTGTAAAATGCGGTTATAATTTGAGCAAAGACTATACCTTTTAAGGGGATGATCGTTTGCCACAGTACCGCGACCCGGTGCACGGGTTTATTGAGCTTACAGACGAAGAGCAAAGGATCGTCGATTCGGCGCCGTTTCAGCGCCTGCGGTTTATCCGCCAGCTTGCTACCACCTACCTTGTTTACCACGGGGCAGAGCACACACGTTTTGGGCATTCCATCGGCGTGCTGCATTTAGTCACCCGCGCATTTGACACCGTGATAGCAAAACACCCGCTGCTGTTTGCGGCACAGCAAAGTGAAAACGAGGCCCTTACCGCATGGTACCGGCAGATGCTGCGGCTGCTGGCGCTGACGCACGACCTTGGCCACGCGCCGTTTTCGCATGCGTCAGAGCAGCTGTTTCAGGGCGGGCGCACGCACGAGGATTATTCGTACGAGATTTTGCAAAAAACTGAGATACGCACTATTTTAAACGATATCAGCGACCAGTTTGCAACACAGTATGGGCCGGGTTACGAAATTACTCCCACACTGCTTTGGGCGTTGTATGGTAAAATGTCCTTACCGCAAGAGTTTGCTGCACGCAAGGCGGATTTTGAGTTTTTGCGCGGTTTTATGGACGGTGAGATGGACTGCGACAAGATGGATTACCTGTTGCGGGATTCGCATTTTTGCGGGGTCAGCTATGGGGTGTACGACCTTAAGCGCTTTTTGACAACGATTACGGTGTACCGCCGCGCGGGGGCCGCGCCCCAGCTTGCCATCAGCCGCGGCGGGCTGCAGGCGTTTGAAGAATTTGTATTGGCACGTTATTTTATGTTTATTCAGGTTTACTTTCACAAAACCCGCCGTTACCTTGACCACCTGTTGTCGCAATGCCTCGCCGAGGTGCTGCCGGGCGGCCAATACCCGCTGGATATTGAGCACTATCTTGCGCTGGACGACATCGAAATTTTGCACCGCATCAAGCTTTCTAACGCCGCGCCCTGCGTCGCCTACCGCCACCGGCAGATTATGACCTGTGTGCGCGAAACACCGGTGCACGCCGTGCCACAGGACCGTGCACTGTTTGACGAAATCTGCCGTGTTTTGCAGCAGGAGCTGCCGGCAGACGCCATTTATATTGACGAAGCGGATAAGGCGGCCCACCGCTTGCAGCCGCTGCGCCCATATGAAACGGGTGCCGACAAGGTGGTTTATATCATCGACCGCAGGGCGGGCACGGCCCGCAGTATTATGCAGGATTCTTTAATTTTAGAGGGCATTGCAAAACCCATCAGCGTGCACCGGCTGTATGTGCAAAAAGAGTATCTTTCCTGTGCCACCGCGCGCATTGACCGGGTATGTGCGGGGGCCCAAAGCGGCGTTGCGCCCGGCGTGTAGAAAACGCCAGGCAATAAAATATACCTTATTTGTAGAATATTTCGCAGTGGGCATTGCAACTGTGCACCGTGTTTGGTAAACTCTTAGATAACAGTAAAAACTGGTTGTTTTTACCGGTTCGCAAAGGATAAAACACCTGCCCTGTTTTAGGCAGGGCAGAAAAGGAGGGCTATATCATGCTTACCGTTGTTTATGACAGTAAAACTGGCCTTGGCAAAAAGTTTGCAAAAAAGTTGCCGTACCCGCGGCAAAAGGTGAAAAAGGAGCTTGAGGGCCCCTGCCTGCTGGTCACCCGTAACGAGGGGCTTGGCGAGGTACCAAAAAAGACAAAGAAATTTTTAAAAAAATACAGCACACAGGTGCAGGGTGTCGTCGTGAACGGCAACAAAAAATACGGCAAGTATTTTTGTGGCAGCGGTGACCGAATCAACAAAAAATACGGTCTGCCCATCCTGCGCAAGATGGAAGGGGAGGGCGATGCCGAAGATGTAAAGGCTGTGCTTGCCGCCCTGCGTGACCTTGGGTTTGAAGCCCCGGCCGAGCAGCCGCAGGCATAGCCCCCCGGCAGCGGCACATAAAACAATAAAAAAGAGAGCTTTGCATTGCAAAGCTCTCTTTTTTATTGACGGGGTGGCAAGGGGTGACGTAAAATAGTGGTAAATAATGGATTTGCTTTAAGGGGGAATTGGTGTGTTTTGTTCTGTTTGCGGCACAGAATTAAAAGCGGGTATCTGCCAAAGCTGCGGGCACTGTATCAGTGACGACCCGCTTTACCCGCGTGCGGTAGAGCTGGTGCTCACACAGCAGCAGGTGTCCAATGCGCTGTTGCGCCGGGCGCTCAACATCGGGCGGTCACGGGCAGAAAAAATAATCCAGTCTATGGAGCAGGCGGGGGTAGTATCGGCGGCGAAAATTGGCCAAAAGCGGCGTGTGCTGCTTGCAAAAGCAGTGCTGCAGCCGGTGCAAGCACCTGTGTTGCGCGCCACCGACGCCATGGCGCTGCATATATTAAACTGGGTGTTCTCTGTATTTTGCCTGTTAAGCGCTCTGGTGACGCTTGGTAAAATCAGCAGTTTTGTGTTTTTGCTGTTGGGGCTGTGCTCTTTGCCGGTAAAGCCGGTACAGGGGTGGTTTTCGGGTGTGCTACAGCGGGTGCGCCTGTCGCAATTGTTTGGCACAGCGCGCCGCGCAAAGCTGGTTTTGTTTGCCGGGTTGTTTTTGGTAGCCACCATTTTTACGGCGGTGCAGCAAAGTACAACCAGCCAAACAGGGCTAGGGCTGGCGGTGGCATCTTCGTCTGTTGCCGCTATAGTGCAGCAGGCGAACACGGGCATAGCGCGTGCGGCGGCACCACAAAGCGCCGCAGGCAGTGCGGTACAAAGCAGCCCTGCCAGCGCCCCGCAAAGTAGTTCGGCAGCGGCCAGCGAGGCCCCGGCGGCGACGGTGGCACCGGTGGCAACCACACAGCCCACGCCTGCGCCCCAGCAAAGTAAGCCGGCGGCGCAACAGCCTGCCCCGGCGGCACAGGCCCCGGTGGTGGATGAAGACGTGCCACCGCAAAACGACAGCATGCAGTATATTGGCAACCTGAACACGCACAAGTTTCACCGGCCAAGCTGTTCTACACTGCCCAAAGAGTCTAACCGCATTTATTTTGATACCAGAGAAGAAGCCATTGCGGCCGGGTACATCCCCTGCAAAAAATGTAACCCATAAAAACCAATACAGACAGGAGTAATAATATGCAAAATTCTTATTTTGACGGCGGCCTGCTGCAACTGATCGGCTGGCGGCTCGTCGGCGCTTTAATTACAGTCGTGACACTGGGCATTTGCTACCCGTGGGCGCTGTGCATGGTGTACGGGTGGGAGACGAAGCACACCGTCATCAACGGGCACCGGCTGGTGTTTGACGGCAGTGCCGTGGGGCTGTTTGGCAACTGGGTCAAATGGTTATTGTTATGTGTTATCACCGTGGGTATTTACAGCCTTTGGCTGGGCATTGCGCTGAAAAAATGGAAAACGAAGCACACGCATTTTGCAAATTAACCGGGGTAGCGGCAATACCAAAGCGGCGAGGCAAACCAGCCTCGCCGCTTTAGTATGCCCTTAAAAACACACAGGTAAAACAATGCAACAGGGTTTTGCATCGTAACGGGTAACCCGTTTACGGGCCACAGAAAAGCCGCTCACCAGATGCCCAGTAAATGCTGCATCAGCAGGCTGACGCAGGCAATGCAAACCCAGCAGCACAGGCCCACCAAAATGGGTTTTGTGCCGCTTTTGACCAGTTTGATGATATTGGTGTTGAGACCAATGGCCGCCATTGCCATGACGATTAAAAATTTACTGAGTGTTTTAAAGGGTGTAAATACACTGCCCGGTACACCCGCCGCGGCACAGACCGTAGTAATTACCGAAGCCAGCACGAAGAAAAGGATGAAATAGGGGAAGACCTTTTTCAAATTAAAATGTGAGTTGCCGCCCGCCTCTTTTCTGCTGCGGTAAAACGCCAACACCAAAGTGATGGGGATGATGGAAAGGGTACGGGTCATTTTTACAATAGTGGCAACTTCCAGCGCGTTAGAGCCATGCAGTGCGTCCCATGCGGCAGCCGCCGCAGTGACCGAAGACGTATCGTTGATGGCGGTACCGGCAAAAAGGCCAAACCCGTAATTTGAAAGCCCCAGCATACCCCCCAAGGTGGGGAAAACGACAGCGGCGATTACGTTAAACAAAAAAATAACCGAAATGGATTGCGCAATTTCTGCGTCGTCGGCATCAATCACCGGCGCTGTCGCCGCAATGGCAGACCCGCCGCACACAGAGGAGCCCACGCCGATCAGCACCGAAATTTTTGTCGGTATTTTCATGATTTTGTATAGGGTAAATGCAACAATTAGCGAGGTGCTGATGGTAGACAAAATAATGGGCAGCGACTGCAGCCCGGTGGAGGCGATCACAGAGAGGTTCATCCCAAACCCCAAAAGTATTACCGCGTATTGCAGTATTTTTTTTGAGGTGTACGAGATACCGGGGCCAAATTTTGTTTTGTCTTTTATCAAAACAGCGGCCACCATGCCAATTAAAATTGAAAATACCGGGCTGCCGACCACGGGCAACAGCTGCCCCAAGTACCACGCAGGGGCCGCAATCAGCAGGCACAGCAAAATGCCGCGCCAAGTCGTTTTAAACCATTTCATCAAAAAATCACATCCTTCAGCGCACCATCATACCACCGATATTGATAAATTAAAAATGATATATTATGATAGAACAATAAGAAAAATTTATAAATAGTCGGGCGGCGGATGACACAATGCAGGATTACAGAATGGAAACCTTTTTAACGGCGTGCAGGCTGATGAATTATACCAGCACCGCGCAGGCTTTGCATATCACGCAGCCGGCGGTGTCGCAGCATATTCACTTTTTAGAAGAAAACTACCATGCCAAACTGTTTTATTATGAGGGCAAAAAGCTGCACCTCACGAAGGCCGGCATCTGCCTGCGTGACACCGCAACCACAATGAAACACGACGAGATTATTTTAAAAGAGCAGCTTGAAACGCTGGGCCACACAAAGCTGGTGTTTGGGGCAACGCGCACCATTGGCGACTTTGTGATGCCGGGCATTTTGCGCCGCTGTATTGCAAGCGACCCCACGCTGGAGGTGCAAATGCTGGTAGAAAATACGGGCGATTTGCTGAAAAAGGTCAACCTGGGCACGCTGGATTTTGCGGTGATTGAGGGGTATTTTCGCAAGGCGGAATACGACTATAAGGTGTACGCCAGGCAGCATTATGTCGCCGTGTGCAGCGGGGCCCATACTTTTGCCCGTGCCCCCCGCGAGATAAACGATTTATTCAATGAGCGCATTATTTTAAGAGAAAAGGGGTCCGGCACGCGGGCAATCTTAGAGCGGTATTTAGAAGAACGCAATTGCTCGGTACAAGATTTTTCATACAAAATGGAAATCGGCAGCATCAGCGCAATCAAAACGCTGGTTGCGGCAGATTGCGGCATCACTTTTCTTTATGAGGCGGCGGTGAAACCAGAGCTTGAAAGCGGGGCGCTGCAAAAAATACCCCTGCAGGATTTTGACCTGTATAAAAACTTTACGATGGTTTGGAGAAAAAACAGCGTGTTTCGCGAGCGGTACCTGAAAATATTTGAAGAGCTATTCCCCAAAGCGCGATGAACCTGCTTTTAGGGAAAGCCCGTTTTAATTTACAATCGCAGTAGAGCGCTGTGCCAAAGGCAAATAATAACTGTGCGGTGGGTTGTGAACAGCACGGCAGATGCAGTACAATACAAAAAAGCCGCGCTGCGGCAACGGGGGCTATTATGCAGTATTTTGACAGAGAACAGGTAGAAACGCTTTTGCCCATGCAAGATTGCATTGCGCTGATGCGGCAGACGTTACTTGACTACACGCAAAAAAATGCGGTGCAGGTGTTGCGCACCGCCATGCAAGTAGAAGAAAGCAAAATTTTGGGTGTGATGCCGGCAGCCTACTTGCCGCTTGGCGTGGCAGGCACGAAGGTAATCACCGTGTTCCCCGGCAATTTTAAGCGCGGGTTGCCCTCGCACCAAGGGGTTGTTGTGCTATTCGACACCGAAACCGGGGCACTGCGTGCAGTGGTGGATGGTGAGGCGGTCACCGGGGTGCGCACGGCAGCCGTGAGTGCGGTGGCAACCGACCTGCTTGCCCGCAAGGGGGCCGAAGTGCTTGCCATACTGGGGGCAGGGCAGCAGGCACGCCGCCATTTACAGGCAATTAGCATGGTGCGCCCCATCCGTGAGGTGCGCGTGTGGGACATTGACCCGGCGGCAGCGGCACGGTATGCGGCTGAAATGCAGCAGCGTTACGGCATACCGGTGCGAGATTGCAGTGCAAACGTGCACAGTGCGGTAAAGGGGTCCGACATTATTTGTACCGTTACAGCGGCAAAGCAGCCGGTGCTGTTTGGGGCCGATGTCGCGCCCGGCACACACATCAATGCCGTGGGCGCCTGTGCTGCGGCAGACCGCGAGCTGGATACCGCACTGGTGCAAAAAGCCCGGCTGTTTTGTGACAGCGTGCAGTCGGCAAAGGCCGAAGCGGGGGATTATTTGATCCCGTTACAACAGGGGGCCATTGCGCCGGGGAACCTTTTGGGCGAACTTGGGGCGGTATTAAGCGGCACGCTGGCAGGGCGGGTTGCCGACAACGATATTACCATATTTGAGGCCTTGGGCCTTGCGGTAGAAGACCTTGCGGCGGCAAACGCTGTGGCGCAGCGCGCGGCGGGGCAGGCATAGCACACTGCGCGCATTGTGTGTTTACGTGTGAAGCAAACAAACTAAAGCAAAAACCAGCCAAAGCGGCCCCGAATTTCGGGGCCGTTTTGGTTTAAGTATTGAGATTATTTGGTAAATGGGATATATTGAAATATAGATACACGAAAAATTTTTAAGGGGAGTGCAATATCGTGGAATTTATTGATGAATTGAAACAGTTTTCAAAAAGAGTTTCCAGTTTAAAAGATTCTATTCAAACAGAAGAAGCAACAAAGACCTCCCTGATTATGCCCTTCTTTGCGTTGCTGGGGTATGATGTGTTTAACCCGGAAGAGTTTGTGCCGGAGTTTACAGCGGATGTGGGAATTAAAAAAGGAGAAAAGGTAGACTATGCCGTGATGAAAGACGGCAAGCCGGTCATATTGGTTGAGGCAAAATGGGCGGGGGAACAACTGGAAAAGCATGATTCTCAATTGTTTCGATATTTTGGCACAACGGCTGCAAAATTCGCGGTTTTGACGAACGGAATTATTTATAGGTTTTATACGGATTTGGACGAGCCAAATAAAATGGATACACGGCCGTTTCTTGAAATTAATATGCTGAATGTAAAACCTACAAAAGCAAATGAACTGGCCAAATTTAAAAAGAGCGATTTTAGTATAGAAGATATTACCAGCGCTGCATCGGAGCTAAAATACACCGGGGAAATACAAAATAAATTTGCAAGCGAACTGCAAGCACCCTCTGATGAGTTTTTGCGTTTCTTTTTAAATTCTGTTTATTCAGGGGTAAAAACGCAGGCAGTTATGGAACGGTTTCGTCCCATTCTTAAAAAGGCATTGAATGATTTTATCAGTGAATTGATGAACGAGAAAATCAAAAGCGCATTGAATGTTGAGGCGACACAATATCAGGGTCAAGAACAACAAAGTGTGCCGCAAGAAACTGTGGCGGAAACAGAGCCGGAAGAGGCAGAAAATAAGATTGTGACGACAACAGAGGAACTTGGGGCTTATTTTATTATCAAGATGATTTTAAAGGATGCTATTCCACTACAAGATATTTCTTATAAAGACACCATAAATTACATCAGCATATTATATAAGGGCAAAACCACGAAATGGATTTGCAGGCTTATATTGAGTGGCACAAGAAAAGTAATGATTATCCCAGATGAAAATAAAAAGGATATTAAAATTTCGCTGGGTTCTATTTATGATATCGAGCGGTATAGAGCACAATTATTAGAAGTGGTAAAGCGTTACCAATAAAAGAAACAACCCGCAAGCATTGCTTGCGGGTTGTTTCTTTTGGAGCTGTTAACCAGATTCGAACTGGTGACCTCTTCCTTACCAAGGAAGTGCTCTGCCGACTGAGCTATAACAGCATTGGCGACCCGGATGAGACTCGAACTCACGACCTCTAGCGTGACAGGCTAGCGTTCTAACCGACTGAACTACCGGGCCATATGGCAGGGGCAGAAGGATTTGAACCCTCGGCACGCGGTTTTGGAGACCGCTGCTCTACCAACTGAGCTATACCCCTCTATTTCGGGCTTGCCCCCTTGCGAGAGGGCGCTTTAATATAATAACGAAAAACAGGGTGAAAGTCAACCCTTTTGTTACAAAAAAATTCGGGTTTGTACTCGGCTGTGTGGCGGGCCCTGTTTGCGCCGTACCGGCAACAATAAAACGCCCCCAAAAGGGCACCGCCGCCTGTGTAAAGGGTGCGCGGCAGGCGCACAAAACGTGTCTTGCGTATTGTAAACGCCGGGGCATTGGTAACTTTTATTTGAAGTTATCCCGGTTTATTACAGGCTGTGCGGCGGCAATGCTGCCTTATAAAGGGGTGCAGGGCGGGCAAAGTCAGCCCGTGCAGCAACCGCCCTCACACGCGTGCGGGTCTGCCAGCTTGCCCACAATGGGCAGCGGGTCCACGCCCTGCCTCAGGTAATAATCTGAAATCGCGGCTTTGACCGCCTGCTCTGCCAGCACACTGCAATGAATTTTTACCGGGGGCAGGCCGTCCAACGCTTCAATGACCGCTTTGTTCGACAGCCGCAGTGCCTCGTCAATCGGTTTGCCCTTGATCATTTCGGTTGCAATGCTGGAGGTGGCAATCGCCGCGCCGCAGCCGAAGGTTTTAAATTTGACCTCTTCAATCACGCCGTTTTCTATTTTAAGGTACATTTTCATAATGTCGCCGCAGGTGGGGTTGCCCACTTCACCAACGCCGTTGGCATCGGCAAGCTCGCCGACGTTGCGCGGGTTTGAAAAATGGTCCATCACTTTTGCACTGTATTGCATGGGGGCCTCCTTGTAAATCGTAAGTTGTAAAGGTGAGTGGTAAAACGGGTGGTCAGCGCAGCAGAGACGGCTTTTTGCCGCTGGCAAGGTCGCCCCACACGGGGCTCATGGCACGTAGGCGCGGCACAATGTCCTGCAAGGCCTCACAGGCGGCCTGTGCCTCTTGCATCGTGTTTTCTGCGCCAAAGCTCAGCCGCAGGCTGCCGTGCGCAATTTCGTGCGGCAGGCCAGTGGCAAGCAGCACATGGCTGGGGTCTAAGCTGCCCGAAGCACAGGCCGAGCCGGTAGAGGCGCAGATGCCGCGCATGTCCAGCAGCATCAGCATGCCCTCGCCCTCAATGCCCTCAAACGACAGGTTGACGTTGTTTGGCAGGCGCAGGGTGGGGTGGCCGTTTAGCGCCACATTGGGCAGGGTAGTGGTCAGCGTGTGAATGACATCATCGCGCAGGGCAGTAAGCTTTTTCGCCTTTTCGGCAAGCTGTGCGGTGGCAAGCTCAATCGCGGTGCCAAGGCCCACAATGCCCGCAACGTTTTCAGTGCCCGCGCGGCGGCCACTTTCCTGCGCGCCGCCGTCGATGAAGCTAGGCAGCGGGGTGCCCTTTTTCAGGTACAGTGCGCCCACCCCTTTGGGGCCGTTAAATTTGTGGGCCGAAAGGCTAAGCGCGTCGATATTCTGTGCGCGAACGTCAATCGGCACTGCCCCCACGGCCTGCACAGCGTCGGTGTGAAACAGCACCCCGGCGTTTTGGCACACCGCGCCAATTTCGGCAATCGGCTGAATGGTACCAATTTCGTTGTTGGCATACATAATGGTCACCAGTGCGGTGTCGGGCCGCAGTGCGTTTTGCACCTGCTGTGCCGTTACAAGGCCGTAGCGGTCTACCGGCAGGTAGGTGACGGTAAAGCCCTCTTTTTCCAGTGCGGCCATGCTGTGCAGTACAGCATGGTGTTCAATAGCCGTGGTGATGAGGTGGCGCTTGCCTTCGGCGGCAAGCCGGTGCGCGGTGCTTTTAATGACCCAGTTGTCACTCTCTGACCCGCAGGACGTAAAAAAGATTTCCTGTGGGGTGCAGCCCAGTGCGGCGGCCACCTGTGCGCGGGCGTGCTCGACTGCCTGCTTTGCCTGCTGGCCGGGGCCGTAGTTGCTGGACGGGTTGCCGTAGCGGTTGCAAAAATACGGCAGCATCGCGCTGAGCACCTCGGCAGAAACCGGGGTGGTTGCGGCGTGGTCAAGGTAAATGGTATTGTTTGTGGAATTCAAGCGGTGTCACCCTTACTTTGTGTTTTTTGTGGCGGCGGGTTTAAGCCCTGCGTTCTAATATATAGGACGCAGCTGGGAATTGCAAGAAAAACATAGCAAAAAGCTATGA
The DNA here is from genome assembly GCA_023460035.1 of Bacillota bacterium. Lineage (GTDB taxonomy): Bacteria > Bacillota > Clostridia > Oscillospirales > Ruminococcaceae > Pygmaiobacter. The sequence goes on along the minus strand of JAEWRN010000008.1, from coordinate 20,763 downwards.
AAATAAAATGAAACAGTAAAAATAGCGGTATGTTTACCGCCCCCAGGGGGGCAGCTGCCCTTTGTGTGGGCCTGTGTGCAACCGGCGCGGTGCCCTGTTTGCATGTTGCGTTTGACAGCTTTTTAAAACACACACAGCGGCAGCCCCGCCTGGCAATAATAGCAGGGCAGGGCCAGGGTAAATAAAAAAGAGAGGGGTGCGCCCCTCTCTTTTGTTATTGTGTTTCTTGTTTTATCTGTGCCGCCGCGGGGGTTACTGCTTGTATTTCATGCTTTCGGCAACGGCCAATGCGTCGCATCGCTCGTTTTCCGGGTGGCCGGCGTGGCCTTTAATCCAGTTAAAACGCAGGGTATGCGGTTCGGTCACGCGCAGCAGCTCGTCCCACAAGTCGGCGTTGAGCGCCGGTTTTTTGTCGGCCTTGCGCCAGCCGTTGCGCTTCCAGCTTTTTGCCCAGCCTTTTGCAAGCCCGTCGATGACGTATTTCGAGTCGCTGCACAGCGTGACTTCGCACGGCTCTTTCAGCAGCGCAAAGGCACGAATTACCGCCGTCAGCTCCATGCGGTTGTTGGTGGTATCCGCTTCGCCGCCGCTGATGGCGCGCTCCTGTGCACCGTAGCGTAAAATAGCGCCCCAACCACCGGGGCCGGGGTTGCCGCTGCATGCCCCGTCGGAAAAAATCGTCACTTGTTTCATGAAAACCTCACTGTTGCCCCTGTGCCGCCGCTTTCACTACCGCGGCGGCAACAAGCTGATATAGATGTTACCCTGTTATTATACCGTGTTGCGCCGTAACAGACAATACGGGCGCAGGGTGCCCCGTCAAAACAACCAGTGCCATTGCAAAAAAACAAAGGAAATTGGGAAAAAGAGGAAAGTTACAATTTTGTAAAAAAATAGTTGTCAAAAGTCTATTAAAAAACTGTTCATCGTGTTATAATTACATCAACTAGTTTGTGCTAAATTCACAAACGCAAGCGAGATTTGGATGAACGCACGGGATTTACGTGCTTTTTGATATGCTGTGGCTCGGTATGAGTGCGGCAAAAGAAAACATCATAAAAACGCGAGCAGGGACAAACGGGCCGTAGTGCGCCGTTTTTTGGCCAGAAGAATGTTGCTTCTGGTCTTGTTTCCTGTTCAGAAAAACGGAGGAAACAACATGGAAGAGACCACAGGCAAAAAGCCTGCTGCTGAAAACAAGGCAGAGGGCAACAAGGCGGAGGGTGCGCCGCGTAGGCGCCACTATTCGCGCAGGCCGCGCAACGCCGCCGCAAAAAAGCCGCAGGTAGATGCCGCGGCACAAAAGCAGGCACCTAAAAAGCAGGCGCCCAAGCCTGCCACGCAAAAAGAAACACCCGACAATGCGGCGCAAAAGCAGCCGCAAAAGGGCCAGCGTGGCGGCCAGCAGCGCGGTGGGCGCCAGAATAAAATGGCGTCGCCCGCAGCGGCAGCAGCGGCGGCGGCCGCCGCCGCAAAGGCGACAGAACCCGCAAAACACCAAAGCAGGCAGAAGAACAACGGCGGCAAAAGCATGCCTATTTTGCACATTATGCCGCTGGGCGGCCTTGGCGAAGTGGGCAAAAACATGACACTGTACGAATGCCGGGGCGATATGTTTTTGGTCGACTGCGGGTCGATGTTCCCTGACAGCGAAATGTTCGGGGTCGACCTTGTCATCCCGGATTTCAGCTATGTGCTGGCGAACAAAGACCGCATTCGCGGCCTGCTGATTACCCACGGCCACGAGGATCATATCGGCGCGCTGCCATACTTTTTAAAGCAGCTCAATGTGCCCATTTACGCCACCCGCCTCACTTGCGGGCTAATCCGCAACAAGCTCAACGAGCACGGGCTTACGGCTTCCACCAAGCTGGTGGAAATTCAGCCGGGGCAGGAAATTTCGCTGGGCTGCATGAAGGCGAAGGGCATCCGCGTCAACCACTCTATCCCGGATGCGGTGGCTTATGCCATTGACACCCCGGCTGGCGTTGTCATTCAAACCGGCGACTTTAAAATTGACTTTACACCGGTCACCGACGCGCGCATTGACCTTGCGACCTTTGCCGAGTATGGCGAACGCGGGGTGCTGGCGCTGCTGTCGGACTCCACCAACTCCGAGCGGCCGGGCTTCTCGCGCTCTGAAAAATCGGTGGGGCACAGCTTTATGGGCCTGTTTGCACAGGCGGAGGGCAAGCGCATCATTATCGCGACCTTTGCCTCTAACCTGCAGCGCATTCAGCAGATCATCGACATGGCGGTCAAGTACAACCGCAAGGTGGCCATTTCGGGCCGCAGCATGATCAACAACACCACAATGGCATTTGAGCTGGGGTATTTGAAAGCCCCCGAAAATATTATTGTCGACATTGAATCCATCCACCGCTATAAGCCCGAAGAGCTGGTGATTGTGACCACCGGCAGCCAGGGCGAGCCGATGAGCGCGCTGTCACGCATGTCGGGCGGCAGCCACCGCAATGTGCGGGTGGGTGAGGGCGATTTCATCATCATTTCGGCAACGCCCATCCCCGGCAACGAAAAAATGGTGACCAAGGTCGTCAACAGCCTGCTTAGGCTGGGCTCCGACGTGATTTACGAAAGCATGTATGACGTGCATACTTCCGGCCATGCGTACCAGGAAGAGCAAAAGCTGCTGCTTAGCCTTGTAAAACCGAAGTTCTTTATCCCGGTGCACGGCGAGTATAAACACCTGAAAAAGCACGCCGCCACGGCGGAGAGCCTTGGCATACCCCAAAAGAACATTGTCATTTCTGACATTGGCGATGTGATTGCGCTGACCGCAGACAAGATCAGCATTGTGGACACCGTGCCCGCAGGCCGTGTGCTGGTGGACGGCCTTGGCGTTGGCGACGTGGGCAGCGTGGTGCTGCGCGACCGCCGCCACTTGTCGCAGGACGGCCTGATTATTGCGGTGTGCGCCATTGACGCCGCCACCGGCAAGCTGGTTTCCGGGCCGGAGATCGTCTCGCGCGGGTTTGTTTACATGAAAGAGGCCGAGGGTCTGATTGCCGAGGCGAAAGAAGTGACCCGCAAAGTGGCGGAGCATGCCCAGCTGCGGGGCGGCCGCCGCAACTTGGAAGAGCTGCGCGGCACGGTGCGCGACCAGCTTTCTACCCTGCTGTACCGCAACACAAAACGCAGCCCCATGATTTTGCCTATTATTCAAGAAGTCTGACCCAAACCAGCCCGGCAGCTAAACTTTTTGGCTGCCGGGCTGGAAATTACCATGGAAAAAAAGTATAATAGCCGTAAGTATTACTTCGTTTGCGGGGCAGGCAGGGCCTGCCCGCATCTTAAACCCAGGCGAGGGGCGACTTACGGCTGTTGCTTTTTGGCGGCCCCGGCCCCGGTACCGTGGTGCTATTTTGCCGATTGCCGTGTGGGCCGCCTGTGAGATGTGGGGGAGAAATGAAAAAAAGACTGATCACTGTTGATGTTGTAATTATACTGCTTGCCGTAGTTTGTGTTGGGTTAACCATTGCACTTGGCTTTGTAAACCCCACCCTGTTTTTTATTGCGGCGGCGGTGCTTTCTGCCGTTACCATTTTGGTGCTCGTCAATATCCAGCGCATGCGGCGAGTGATAGCCCGGCTACTGCATGGCGCGGGGTATCAGGACAGTATGACCCAGCATTCGCTGGCGTCGTTACCGCTGCCGGTGCTGATTTTGTCCGGCAAAAACATTGTGTGGTACAATGACGCCTTTGCCACCGGCGTGCTGACCGACCGCGAATATTACCTGCAAAGTGTGTATAAGGCATTGCCAGGGTTTGATACTGAAAAGATATCGCGGCCCGAGGGGCAATGCGTGGAGGCCGAGGGCCGCCTGTTTACCGTATACGGCAGCGGGGTCAACCGCGGCGACGGGCTGTTCGTTGCTTATTTTGTTAACGACACGATTATCAAAACGGAAGCACTGGAATACCGCGCTACCCGCCCGGTGGTAATGCACATTGTGGTAGACACTTACGACGAGGTGCTGAAAGAGCTGAAAGACAGCGAAAAGGCGACGCTTACCAGCCAGATTGACAAGGTGTTTGAAAGCTTTATTGACAGTACAACGGGCTTTATGAAGCGCGTCAACTCCTCGCATTATATTGCGGTGATGGAAGAGAGGCACCTTGTCGAAATTGTGGCCGGCAAGTTTGCCATATTAGACCGCATGCGCGAAATTGGCAACGAAAACGGCATTGTCACGCTGTCCATCGGCGTGGGCCATGGCGGCGCCACTTTTGCCGAGTGTGAAAAAATGGCGCAGGCCGCGCTGGATATGGCGCTGGGCCGCGGCGGCGACCAAGTTGCGATTCGCCTGCCGGACGGTGGGTTTGAATTTTACGGCGGCGTTTCGCGTAGCGTGGAAAAGCGCACCAAGGTCAAAAGCCGTATTGTGGCAAGTGCGCTCAGCGATATTATCCGCCAAAGCGACAGCGTGATTATTATGGGCCACCGCATGAGCGATTACGATGCGATGGGCGCCGCAATCGGCGTGCTGCGCATCTGCAAAATCCTTGAAAAACCGGCGGTCATTGCGGTGGACGAGCGGCACACCCTGTCAAACCGGCTAATCGACCGTTTCCGCGACAACGGGTTTGGCTACGACTTTATCTCGCCGCCCGACGCGCTGGAGGGCCTGAGCAAGCGCACGCTGGTCGTGATTGTAGACGCCCACGTGCCGCAGCTGCTCGAATCGCCCGAAATTTACCGCACGGCTAAAAATGTGGTCGTCATCGACCATCACCGCAAAATGGTGGGGCATATTGACGACGCGGTGATTTTTTACCACGAGCCATATGCGTCCTCTACCTGTGAGCTGGTGGCAGAGCTGCTGCAATATGTGGGTGAGCGTGAGGACCGCCCCACCGCGCTGGAAAGCGAGGCGCTGCTGGCGGGCATTATGCTTGACACGCGCGATTTTGTGGTCAATGCCGGGGTGCGCACCTTTGAGGCCGCGGCCTACCTGCGGCGCATGGGTGCACAGACGCAAAATGTCAAACGGCTATTTATGGGCAGCCTTGACAACTACACCAGCAAAGCACGGCTCGTCAGTGAGGCAACGCTTTATAAGGGCTGCGCCATTGTGGTGTCGGGCGAAATGCCGCCCGACGATGTCATTGTGCCGCAGGCGGCAAATGACCTGCTGTCAATCGACGGCGTGCAGGCAAGCTTTGTGGCCGTCGACACCGGCGAATTTATCAGCATTTCGGCCCGCAGCCTGGGCGAAGTGAATGTGCAGTTGATTATGGAACAGCTGGGCGGTGGCGGCCATTTGACGATGGCCGGGGCACAGCTAAAGGACACCAGCCTTGCCAGCGCAAAAGACCAGTTGCTGGCGGCGATTGACCGGTACCGCAAAAAAAAGAAAGACGACGGCGAATGAATGCCGATACTTCAGATTGAAGGGGAGAATACAGCATGAAAGTAGTATTGAAAAAGGACGTAAAGGGCAGCGGCAAGAAAGACCAACTGGTAGAGGTTTCTGACGGGTACGCCCGCAACTTTTTAATCCCCCGCGGCCTTGCGGTTGTGGCGGACGGGGCGGCCATCAATGAAGTAAAAACCAAAGAAAACGCAAAACAGCACCATGCCGCAGTAGAGCTGGAAAACGCCCGGCAGACGGCCCAAAAGCTTGACGGTACCACGGTGACCATTAAGGCCAAAGCAGGCCAGGGCGGCCGGTTGTTTGGCGCTGTGACGGCAAAGGATATTGCCGAAGCTGTTGGCAAGGTGACGGGTGAAACGGTGGATAAGCGCAAAATTGTGCTGGATGCCGATATTAAAAACTATGGCCGCTACGAAATAGAGGTCAAAATTCACCCCGGCGTGTCGGCAAAGCTTGCCGTTGTGGTAGAAGAATAAGACGCGAAGGCGGGGCCTTTGGGCCGTGCCGTGACACTAAAGAAAAAGGGAGCCGCTTGTGCAATGGACAACCTGAGCTTGACATTTGAAAATATGGGCGTCCGGCTGCCGTACAGCATGGATGCGGAGCAGGCCGTGCTGGGCGCTGCGCTGCTGCAAAGTGACTGTATCCCCACACTGGTGGAAAAACTGCGCCCCGAGCACTTTTATGCCCGGCAGAACGGCGAAATTTTCGGCGAGCTGGTGCGGCTGTTTACCGGCGGCGCGGCAATCGATTTTATCACGGTGCTCAACGCGGTCGTCAGCGCGGGCACCTTTGCCACCGGGGACGAGGCGAAGGTGTACCTTACGGGTCTTGCCGAAACCGTGCCCTCTATTTCCAATGTAGAGTACTACGCCAATATTGTTTACGAAAAATATTTGGTGCGCCAGCTGATGGGGGCCGCAAAGGATATTTTAGAGCAGACGGCAGAGGAGCCGGACGCCGATATTTTGCTGGAAAGTGCCGAGCAGAAGATTTATGAAATCCGCTCGGGGCGCGACCAAAGCGCCATGCAGCCGATTTCGAGCACGATTATCGATACCTACAACACCTTGCAAAAAATCTCCGGCCCGGACAGGGAAAAATACCTTGGTATCCCCACCGGGTTTACCTACCTTGATAAGATGCTCACCGGCCTTGGGCGCAGTGATTTGATTATTCTGGCAGCCCGCCCCGGCATGGGCAAAACCAGCTTTGCGCTGAATATCGCGGTCAACGTGGCCAAAAAGCAAAAGACACCGGTCGCTATTTTTTCGCTGGAAATGACGAAAGACCAGTTGACCAGCCGTATTTTGTCCAGCGAGGCCGCCATTGACAGCCAAAAGCTGCGCACCGGCTCGCTGGCAGGGCAAGACTGGGTAGACCTTGCGCAGGCGAGTGATATTTTGGCCCAGTCGCCCATTTTTATGGACGATACCTCCGCTATCACCGTGCCGGAAATCAAGGCAAAGGTGCGCCGTTTGAACCAAGACCCCGCAAAGCCCGACGTGGGGCTGGTGGTCATCGACTATTTGCAGTTGATGAACTCCGGCAAGCGCACTGATTCGCGCGTGCAGGAGATCAGTGACATTACCCGTAACCTGAAAATTATGGCGAAAGAGCTGAATGTGCCGATTATCTGCCTGTCACAGCTTTCGCGTAATACCGAGCGCAGTTCCAACCGCGACCACCGGCCCATGCTATCCGACCTGCGTGATTCCGGCTCCATCGAACAGGACGCCGACAGCGTGCTGTTTTTATACCGCGAGGCCTACTATGACACAGAGGGCCAAAGCGACACCACGACCGCAGAATGCATTATAGCCAAAAACCGCCACGGCGAAGTCGGCACCGTCAGCCTTGGGTGGGACGGTGCGCATACACGCTTTATGAATGTGGAATACAGCCATCATGACGCATACTGAAGAATTACAGGATATTGCAGGGCGCTTTTTTGCACAAAGCAGCGCGCCGACATGCGGGGACATTGTGTTTTGCGCGCTTTCGGGCGGGCCAGACTCGGTGGCCCTGCTGCACGTTTTATGCCATTTTGCGCCGCTGCGCGGGTTTACACTGCGCGCGCTGCATTTAAACCACGGCCTGCGCGGTGCCGAAGCGCTGCGTGACGAGCAGTTTGTCGCACAGCTTTGTGCCGGCTGCGGCGTGCCGCTTGTTGTCGGCCATGCCCATATGGGCAGCCAGGCGCTGCCGCAGGGCGAAAGTGAAGAGACTGCCGCCCGCCGGCTGCGGTACGATTTCTTTGAGCAGGAAGCCGCAGGCGCCCAAACGGCCGGCGCACAGGTGTTTGTCGCAACGGCCCACACGGCAAGTGACAATGCCGAAACGCTGCTGTTTCGGCTTGTGCGCGGTACCTCCCTTGCCGGTGCGGGGAGTATCCCGCCACGGCGCGGGCGGTATTTGCGCCCGCTGCTTGGGGCAACGCGTGCGCAAATTTTGGCGTACTGCGCAGAAAATCAAGTTGATTTTGTGCTGGACAGCACGAACAACGAGCCGTTTTGCAGCCGCAATGCGCTGCGGCTGCAGGTGTTCCCGGTTTTGCAGGGTATCAACCCCGCCGCCACTGAAAACCTGGCCGCCTTTGCCGCCGATGCGCGCGAGGACGCTGCGTTTTTGCAGCAGCTGGCCGAAGAGCTGTTGCAAAAAACGGCCCGGGGCGCAGGGTGGGGCGCGGCGCAGCTGGCGGCGGCGCCGCCACCGGTACTGCGTACGGCGCTGGCACTGCTGCTGAAACAGCGGCAGGTGTCCGGGCGCGAAAAGGTGGCAAGGTGTTTGCAGGTCGTGCGCGGGCAGGCGGCGGCAGCCCAGCTTGCCGGCGGCGTAACGGCCCGGCGCAGCGGCGGTATTTTTTATTTTGAGCAGGCCGATAAGCCGGCCGGTGATGGGGCCGCCGCGGTGCCGGAATGGCAGCTGCCGCTGCAACAGGGCTGTTTTGCGGTGCCCATGGGCGGAACCGTGACGGTTTTGATAAAAGACTATGAAAAAATCGTAAATATTTGCGGTGGCACAAAAAAACAGTTAAAAAACGCCGCAGAGTATGGTATGATAAATGAAATCCCCGTTTTTCGCACACGAAAAGCACGGGACACCTTTCGCCCTGCGGGGCGGGGGGTGACCAAGACACTGAAAAAGCTGCTGATTGAGGACGGTGTGCCCGCGGCACAGCGCGACCGCCTGCTTTTGCTGGCGGCAGGCAGCAGGGTGCTTTGGCTGCAGGGGTATGGCTTTTGTGAGGGGCTTACCGCACAGCCGGGGTGCGAATGGGTATTGCAGATCGACAGAAAACCGGAGGAATGATGACGATGATGCAGGACGATGTAAAAAAGGTATTGCTCAGTGAAGAAGAGCTGCACGCCAAGGTGGCAGAGATGGGCGCACAGGTGACCCAGGATTACGAAGGCAAAAATCTTCTTTTGGTAACGGTGCTCAAAGGTGCCGTGATTTTTCTCGCCGATTTGATGAGAGAGATCAAGCAGCCCGCAGAAATTGATTTCATGGTCGTTTCGTCTTACGGGTCGGGTGTCAAAAGCAGCGGCGTTGTAAAAATCGTCAAAGACCTTGACATCAACCTGGAAGGCAAGGACATTTTGATCGTGGAGGATATTCTTGACAGCGGCATGACGCTGGACTACATTAAGAACATCCTGCAGGACCGCAACCCCGCTTCTATTCGCATCTGCACCCTGCTGGACAAACCGGCTCGCCGCAAGGTGGACCTGCAGGCGGATTATGTCGGCTTTACGATCCCGGATGAATTCGTCATTGGTTATGGCCTTGACTATGACGAAAAGTATCGCAACCTGCCGTATATCGGCGTGTTAAAGCCGGAGGTTTATTCGGTTTAACTGCCCGCACCAAGGCTAGTTTACTGCCGCTGTAACCGGCGGCGTATGGAGTGAAACGATTTTGAGCAAAAGACCAAACAGAAGTACGGCAAGCCTTGTTATTTTGCTGTTGCTTGCTGCAGTGCTGATGTTCCTGATTTTCCGTGTCCCCGACTCGTCGGTTGACATGAAGTATTCTCAGGTGCTCAGCTATTTCAAAGAGCAAAAGGTTAAAAGCTTTTCTTATGACCTGAATGACAACACCCTGACCCTGACCATGTCGGCGGCGGATGCGAAAGCTGCGCTGGAGGAGACCCAAAAGCTCAACAGCAACAGCACCACCAACTCGATTTTGGGCAGCCTGAGTGCATTGGAGCCCACTGCAACGGCCGCGCCGGACAGCAATTCCGGGTCGCAGGCGCAGGCCCAAAACCAGGATCAACAGCTGACTTACAAGGTGCCGGATGCGAATCTGTTTATCACGCAGGTGCTGCCCTATATCGACGAGTACAATGCCGCGCACCCGGACGCCCAGATGGTGTATGACATTCTGCCGCCGCAAAACTATTCTGTGTGGGTCAGCATGCTGCCCACCCTGCTCAGCATGCTGCTGATTGGCGGTCTGTTCTGGTTTATGATGCGCCAGTCCGGTGGCGGCGGCGGTGTGATGAATGTCGGCAAAGTAAAAGCGAAAGACCAGAACAGTGAGGGCCGTCGTGCCACCTTTGCCGATGTGGCGGGTGCCGACGAAGAAAAGGCCGAGCTGCAAGAGGTCGTGGAATTTTTAAAAAGCCCGGCAAAATTCAGCGCTTTGGGCGCGCGTATCCCTCGCGGTGTGTTGCTGGTGGGCCCCCCGGGTACCGGCAAAACGTTGATTGCCCGTGCCTGCGCAGGCGAAGCCGGCGTGCCGTTCTACTCGCTTTCCGGCTCTGACTTTGTTGAAATGTATGTCGGCGTCGGCGCTTCGCGCGTGCGCGATTTGTTTGACAAAGCAAAGAAAAGCGCCCCTTGCATCATCTTTATCGATGAAATTGACGCGGTGGGCCGCCAGCGCGGTGCCGGCCTTGGCGGCGGGCACGACGAACGCGAACAGACGCTGAACCAGTTGCTGGTCGAGATGGACGGGTTTACCGCAAACGACGGTGTCATTGTCATTGCTGCCACCAACCGTGCCGACATTCTGGACCACGCGTTGTTGCGCCCGGGCCGGTTTGACCGCCAAATTTATGTGGGCAAGCCCGACGTGCGCGGCCGTGAGGCCATTTTGCGGGTGCATACCCGCAATAAGCCGATGGCGCCGGACATCAACCTTGCCACCATTGCAAAATCGACCCCGGGCTTCACCGGTGCCGACCTTGAAAACCTCGTCAACGAGGCTGCCCTGCTGGCTGCGCGCCGTAACAAAAAGGCAATCACACAGTCAGAGGTGGAAGAGGCAAGCATTAAAGTGGTTGCCGGGCCCGAGAAAAAGAGCCGCATGATCACGGATAAAGAGCGCAGGCTGACCGCATTTCACGAGGGCGGCCATGCCGTGGCGACCTATTATGCCAAAACCGGCGACCCGGTGCACAAGATCACCATTGTGCCCCGCGGTGCCGCGGGTGGCTTTACGATGAGCCTGCCCGAAGAGGACGTCAACTACACGACCAAAAGCCAGATGGAAGACGAAATCGTGATTCTGCTGGGCGGCCGCGTAGCAGAAAAGCTGGTGCTCGATGATATTTCCACCGGTGCTTCCAACGATTTGGAGCGCGCGACGGCGATTGCCCGCTCTATGGTTACCCGGTACGGTTTTTCGGACCGTCTGGGCCCGGTGGTCTATGGCAGCGACCCCACCGAGACGTTCCTTGGCCGCGACTTTTCGCAGGGGCGCGGCTATTCCGAGACAGTCGCGTCGGAAATTGATTCAGAAATGCGCCAGCTGATTGACGACGCGTACGACCAGTGCGCGATGATTTTGAACGAGCATATGGACCAGCTTACGCGCGTGGCAGAAGCGCTGCTTGAGCGCGAGACCATTTCAGGCAAAGAGTTTAAGACCCTGATGGAGGGCGGCACCTTGCCCCCGATGGAGCTGGAAACGCCGAAAAAGGCCGCAAAGGCAGCGCCAAAGCCGGCGGCAGAGCCTGCAAGCGAAGAATTGCAGGGCGACGCGGCGGCAGCGTTTGTGGCACCACCGCTACAAGAAGGGCCACAACCGCCGGCGCATACCGACACGCAGGCGTAAAAACAGCATCAGTAATACGGGCCGGGGCCATCGGTGCCCCGGCCCGTATTTGTGTTTACTGCACCGCGCATAAAAGGCAAAGCGACAAGAAATAGAATGGAAAAATATGACGGATAGTGCACGCGCTTTCTTGACAAAGCTGTAAAAAAGAGTGTTTAATAGAATGTAGTCACACCCGCTGTTGCCCCGGCACGCCGCGGGTGTGGAGTTGCGAAGAAAGCCATCTTTTTGGGAGGGCAAGCATGCCGAAAAAACAACAGGTTTACGACAACGACAGTATTTCCAGCCTGAAAGGCGCCGAGCGGGTACGCCGCCGCCCCGGGGTCATTTTTGGTTCAGACGGGCTGGAGGGCTGCGAGCATGCGGTGTTTGAAATTCTTTCAAACGCCATTGACGAAGCGCGCGGCGGCTTTGGTGACCGCGTTTCAGTGACGGTGTTCGCCGATGGGTCAATCGAAGTAGAGGACTTTGGCCGTGGTATCCCGGTCGATTATAATACAAAAGAAGGGCGCTATAACTGGGAACTGCTGTTTTGCGAGATGTACGCGGGCGGCAAGTACGACGCCGACGCGGGCGGGTACGAGTATTCGCTGGGCCTCAACGGCCTTGGCCTTTGTGCCACACAGTATGCTTCGCGCTGGATGAAAGCCGACATCTGGCGGGACGGGCTGCATTACCACCTTGATTTTGAAAAAGGCGAAAACGTGGGCGGTCTGCAAAAAGAGCCCACCAAGACAAAGCGCACCGGCACGGTGATCCGCTGGCTGCCTGACCGCGAGGTGTTCACCGACATTCACATCCCGCTGGATTACTTTAAAGACAGCATGAAACGGCAGGCAGTCGTCAACGCCGGCGTGCTGTTTTTGCTGCACGACCAGCGGACCCCCGGCGGGGAAACAACCGAGTTTCTTTATGAAAACGGCATCAGTGATTATGTGGCCGAAATTGTGGGTGAAGACGCGTTGACCCAAACCGTGTTCCGCACGTCGGAGGCATCCTGCCGTGACCGCGACGACCGGCCGGAGTACCGGGTGCGCATGAATGCCGCCTTTTGTTTTTCCAACAAAAAACAGCTGTTGGAGTATTACCACAACTCCAGCTGGCTGGAGCACGGCGGCAGCCCGGAGCGTGCGGTAAAAACCGCGTTTGTCAACCAGGTCGACGCTTTTTTAAAGACGAAAAACATGTACAAAAAAGGTGAGAGCAAAATCACCTTTGCCGATGTGCAAGACTGCCTTGTGTACGTGTCCAGCAGCTTTTCTACCGTGACCAGCTATGAAAACCAGACCAAAAAAGCCATCACGAACCGCGGTATTGCACAGGTGATGACCGAATTTTTAAAGCACACGCTGGAAGTTTATTTTATTGAAAACCCGGACGAAGCACAAAAAATCTGTACACAGGTGCTCATTAACAAGCAAAGCCGCGAGCACGCTGAAAAAACACGGCTTTCCATTAAAAAAACACTGGGTTCGCAGATTGACATTGCAAACCGGGTAGAAAAATTTGTGGATTGCCGCACGCGGGATGTCACCCGACGTGAGCTGTATATCGTGGAGGGCGATTCGGCCATGGGCGCGGTGAAAACCAGCCGTGACAGCGAATTTCAGGCGGTCATGCCCATCCGCGGCAAAATACTCAACTGCCTTAAGTCAGACTATAGCCGTATTTTTAAAAGCGATATCATCACCGACCTCATTAAGGTACTTGGCTGTGGGGTAGAGCTGCACGGCAAGGCAAAAAACGACTTTGCGACCTTCAGCATGGACAACCTGCGCTGGAGCAAGGTCATTATCTGTACCGATGCGGACGTGGACGGCTACCAGATTCGCACGCTGGTGCTGACCATGCTGTATCGGCTGGTGCCCACGCTGATTGAAGAGGGCTATGTGTATATTGCGGAATCGCCGCTGTACGAAATTGAAAGCCGCGGCAAAACCTATTTTGCCTATACCGAGCAAGAAAAGGCTGACATCATGGCCCGCATTGGCAAAGACAAATACACCATTCAGCGGTCTAAGGGCCTTGGCGAAAACGAGGCGGATATGATGTGGCTTACCACCATGAACCCCGAAACGCGGCGCCTGATTAAGGTGATACCCGAGGGCGCGCAGCGCACGGCCGAGGTGTTTGACCTGCTGCTGGGTGACAACCTTGCCGGGCGCAAAGAACACATTGCAAACCACGGCTACGAATATCTGGACGATTTGGATGTTTCCTGACTTTGGGGCCGTACCGGCCGCAAAGAATAAACCAAAATGGTAAGAGGGGAAAGCATGGCAAAAAAACAGCCCAAAAAAATACTGCAACGCCCACAGCTGGGCGACGGCGTTGAAATTCTGGACGCGGGCAGTGTGATGGAAAGCCGTATTACCGAAACACTGGAAAGCAACTATATGCCCTACGCGATGAGCGTCATCGTCTCCCGCGCACTGCCGGAGATCGACGGCTTTAAGCCGGCGCACCGCAAGCTGCTGTACACCATGTATCAAATGGGCCTGCTGAAAGGCGGCCGCACAAAGTCCGCCAATATTGTCGGCAGCACCATGCACTTAAACCCGCATGGCGATCAGGCCATTTATGATACTCTGGTGCGTTTGTCGCGCGGCAACGAAAGCCTGCTTTTGCCGTATGTGTCCAGCAAGGGCAACTTTGGCAAGGCGTATTCGCGCGATATGGCCTATGCCGCTTCACGTTATACCGAAGCAAAGCTGGAGGACGTTTGCCGCGAACTGTTTGCCGAAATCGACAAAGACACAGTGGATTTCGTAGACAACTACGATGCGACAACCAAAGAGCCCACGCTGCTGCCGGTGACCTTCCCCAGCATTCTGGCCAACAATACGCTGGGTATCGCGGTGGGCATGGCGTCGAATATCTGCTCGTTTAACCTGCGCGAGCTTTGTGCCACAACGGTTGCACTGCTGCGGGACAAAGACCACGATGTGCTTACCACGCTGCAGGCACCGGATTTTGTGGGTGGCGGCGAAATTTTGTACAACGAAAAAGAAATGCGTTCGGTGTGCGAGACCGGGCGCGGCAGTATCCGGGTGCGCGCCAAATACGAATATTTTAAAGAAGGCAACGTCATTGAAATTCGCGAAATCCCGCCCACGACCACAGTGGAAGCGATTATGGACAAAATTGCCGAGCTTGTCAAAACCGGCAAGGTGCGCGAAATCAGCGATATGCGCGATGAAACCGACCTTGGCGGCTTAAAACTGACGCTGGACCTCAAACGCGGGCAGGACCCGGAAAAACTGATGGCGCGTCTGTTCCGCATGACCCCGCTGGAAGACAGCTTTTCGTGCAACTTCAATATTTTAATTTCCGGGCAGCCCCGCGTGATGGGCGTGCGCGAAATTTTGACCGAGTGGAGTGCGTTCCGCACCGACTGTGTGCGCCGGCGCACCTGGTACGACATGGAGGGCAAAAAGAAGCGGTTGCACCTGTTGCGCGGCCTGCAGGCCATTTTGCTGGACATCGACAAGGCAATTCGCGTCGTGCGCGAAACGCAGGAGGAAGCCGAGGTCGTGCCCAACCTGATGATTGAGTTTGGCATTGACCAGATACAGGGCGAATATGTGGCCGAAATCAAGCTGCGCCATTTGAACCGCGAATACATTTTAAAGCGCACAGAAGAGATTGAAGGGCTGGAAAAAGAAATCGGCGAGCTGCAAAGCATCCTCGACAGCCCGTCGAAAATCAAAAAAATTATCATTGCCGAGCTGGAAGAGGTTGCTAAAAAGTACGGGCAGGACCGCCGCAGTGAAATTTTGTACGACACGCCACAGGTGCAGGTAGAAGAGCTGGAGCAGGAAATGCCGGACTACCCGGTGACGATTTTTTATACCGAAGAGGGGTATTTCAAAAAAATCACCCCCGCTTCGCTGCGCATGAGCAGTGAACAGCGCCTGAAAGAGGGAGATGCGGTGCGGTATGAAATCGAAACCAAAAACAATGCGTGGCTGCTGGTATTCACCAATCAGGCGCAGGTTTACAAGTGCCGCGTGGGCGATTTTGCCGACACCAAGGCCAGCGTGATGGGCGAGTTTTTGCCGGCCAAGCTGGAGATGGACGACGGCGAAATGCCCATCTATGTCACCGTGACGGCCGATTACAGCGGCAGTATGCTGTTCTTCTTCCAAAATGGCAAGGCCGCAAAGGTGCCCATTGCCAGCTACGAAACAAAGCAAAACCGCAAAAAGCTGCTCAACGCTTACAGCGACAAAGCAGAGCTTGCCGCAATTCGCGAGCTGCCCGAAGAGATTGAGATTGCCATTAAAACGACCAATGGCCGGCTGCTGCTGGTGCACACGTCGCTGATTGCCGAAAAGGTGACCCGCAATTCCATCGGTGTTTCAGTTATCAGCTTGAAAAAGAACGCCCGCATTGAAAGCGTGCGTGCGGCGGCAGAGCTGGAGCTTGCAAACGACCACCGTTACCGCGTGCGCACCCTGCCCGCGGCGGGCGCGCTGCTGCGCAGCGAAGATGTGGCGGAGCAGATCACATTATAGCCATTGCCAAAAAAAGTGTGCAAGGGGGGAGAACAAATGCATTGCACAAAATGCGGCGCTGAAAACGGGCCGGCAGAGCTTTATTGCTTTCAATGCGGTAACCCGTTGCCAACCGAGTTTTTATCTGAAAGCCAGCAACTAATAGTGCAAAAGAATACCAGCTACTATGGCAGATGCTTTTCTGCGCTGCGACGGGGCAAAAAATTCAGCTGGAACTGGGCGGCATTTGCCTTTTTCCCGTTTTGGGCGGCCTATCGCAAAATGTGGGCGGCCCCCGTACTGTGGATGGTGGCGCTGCAAGGGCTGTTTTTCTTTCAGGCATTATGGCTTAGCCCGGTGCTAATGCTGCTTGGCGGGCTGTTTGGCAATATGCTGTACTACCGCAAGGTGCGCTGTGTGGTGCGGGACATCGCGGCGCAGCCCCCAAAAGCACGGCAGGCCCAGCTTGCGTGGCGCGGCGGGGTTAGTGTGGGCGCGGCTGTGCTGGTGGGAGTGTTGCTGTTGCTGCTTTGCTGGTGGTGGGCCTTCTTTTTTGGCGGCATGCCGGCGCTTGTGGCAGTGCGCGGATAACAGCTTTTTGCCGTGCGGGCGCCCGGCGCGCCTTCTTTCAAAATTTACACTGT
The DNA here is from genome assembly GCA_023460035.1 of Bacillota bacterium. Taxonomy (GTDB): domain Bacteria; phylum Bacillota; class Clostridia; order Oscillospirales; family Ruminococcaceae; genus Pygmaiobacter. Next base: position 4,160 of record JAEWRN010000008.1, on the reverse strand, counting down.
GTTTACGCGCAGTATACTTGCTTTTGTAAAAAAACTATGGTATAGTTATTTCGTTGTATTTTAGGGAGGTTCACAAATGAGCGTAATTGAAATTCTCGGCGGCGTCTTGCTGATGCTTGTCAGTCTGGTTATTATTTTTCTGGTTCTGGCACAGCAGCCCAGCGGCAATGGTTTGTCCGGCGCAATCGGCGGCGGCGAAATGATGACCTCTGAGGCTCGTACACGCACCACAGACGCGGTTTTGGCAAAGTACACCAAAATTGCGGCAGTTATCTTTTTTGTGGTGACCGTGGGTGTGAGCTTGTTGAGCGTATTTGCAAAATAGTAGCCGAAAAAGCCCGCCGAGCTTCGGCGGGCTTTTTTTATAAATAGAAATTGGTTGGGCGAGTGGCCTGTCCGGCGCCCCTTTTGTGCGGCTTCACCGCGCAAAGGCCGGGCGTAAAATTGGAAGAATGGTGCAATCAAGTATTTCCGGCTTGCAGGCCGGAACCCATCAGGGAGAAAAGGAAATTTAATATGTCTTTAAAGACCAAACTTTTAGAAGAACTAGAGAAAAAACCCCGCCGCATCAGAGACTTGCGTGAAAAATTTGAGGACGAAAAAAAGCTTCGCGTCACGCTGGGCTTTCTGGTAAAAGACGGCCTTGTAAAAGAAGACAACGGCCTGTATTCGCTGCGGCGCGGTAAGGGCGCCCCCAAGCTGACCGGCGACGAAGTAAAATGTAAAGTTGTCAAGCTTGCAAAAAGCTTTGGCTTTGCCGCCCCGGTGCAGACAGAAGAGCAGATTGCCGCGGGCGAAGAAAAACCGGCAGACTTTTTCATTCCGGGCAGGTTTTTGCGTGGTGCAATGCCCGGTGATATTGTTTTAGTTGCCCGCATGCAGAGCAACCGCGATGGTGGCCGTGATGGCGGCCGCGGCTCGGACGAGGGCCAGGTCGTGCAGGTGGTGGAAGAAAACAACCAGGTGGTTGGCACGGTAGACCGTGTGGAAGGCCGCTTGGTCGTTTTGCCGGACCGCTGCCCCGCGGTGCCGCTGCTGATTAAAAAAAGTGCCGACGGCGGCGCTGAGGTGGGCGAAAAGGTCGCGGCGGAAATTTTAGAGCGCGGTGACAGCCACCGGGACCACCGGGTGGGCATTGCCCGCTGCTTTGGCTCGGCCGAAAGTGCAAAGTCCTGCACAAAGTCAATTTTATATTCTAACGGCATTGTAAAGTCGTTCCCCGGCAAGGTGAAGGGCGAGGCAAAGCAGTTTGAAGAGGCCGAAGTGAAAGAGGCCGACATCAAAGGCCGCCGCGACCTGCGCGACTGGGTAATCTTTACGATTGACGGTGCCGACACCAAGGATATCGACGATGCCATTTCGCTGACCCGCACCGAAACCGGGTACGAGCTTGGCGTGCACATTGCAGATGTCAGCAACTATGTCACCCCGGGCAGTGCGCTGGATACTGAGGCGTACGAGCGCGCCACCTCGGTCTATGTGCCGGGCGGTGTGGTGCCCATGCTGCCGCGCCAGCTGTCGAACGGCATCTGCTCGCTGAACGAAGGGGTAGACCGCCTTTGCTTCTCTTGCCTGATGCAGTTGGATGCCACCGGCAAGGTGGTGGACTACGGTTTTTACAAGGCAGTCATGCGCAGCCGCGTAAAGGGTGTATACAGCGAGATCAACGAAATTTACGCCGATACGGCAAGCAATGAAATCCGCGTGAAATATGCCGACTGCATTGACACTCTGGGATTAATGCGCGAGTTGTACGACAAACTGGCGGCCCGCCGCGCGGCCCGCGGCTGCATGGAGATCGAAACCGGCGAAGCCAAAATCATTCTGGACGAAGAGGGCAAGGCCATCGACGTCAAAAAGGTACAGCGCGGTATTGCCGAGCAGATGATTGAAGAGTTCATGCTGCTGGCCAACACCAGCGCGGCAAAGCTGGGCACCAAACTAAAAGTGCCGTTCCTTTACCGCGTGCACGACCTGCCGGAGCATGACCGGGTAGAACGCCTGCACGATGCGCTGACCGCAATGGGGCTTGACGCCAAATTTGCGGGCGAAACCCCTACGCAGCTTGAGCTTTCGAAGCTGCTGAATGACGCGCGCGGCACGGCGCTGGAGCGTGCGGTGCATATCAACGTGCTGCGCAGCATGGCAAAGGCAAAATACCTCAGCGAGCCCAAGGGCCATTTTGGCCTTGCGCTGGCGGATTATACCCACTTCACTTCGCCCATTCGCCGCTACCCCGACCTGCTGATTCACCGCATCCTTTCGCAGGCACTGGCGGGCACCCCCGAAAAAGAGCTGACCGCCCGTTACGGTGATTTTGTGGTGGAAGCCGCAAGCCACACCAGCGAGCGCGAAGTGCTGGCAATGACCAGCGAGCGCGATGCCGATGACTGCTATAAAGCAGAATATATGGCGGATAAGGTGGGCCAGGAGTTTGACGGCACCATTTCCTCTGTCACCAATTTTGGCATTTACATCGAGCTGGACAACACCGTTGAGGGCTTAGTACACGTCAGCCGCTTGTCGACCAACCAAATGACCCTTGCAAACGGCATGTCGCTGGTGGACAGCCTGACCGGCAAAAGCTATCGCATCGGTGATCAGGTCAAAGTGAAACTGATCGGTGTTTCCATTTCGGCCGGCAATGTGGATTTCGAACTGGTATAAAACCGACATCTGGCACCATAAATTAAACTAAACAACGAAAAACAGCCTGCCCCGTACACTGGTAACCACCAGCCGGGGCAGGCTGTTTTTTCGTTAACTACATATTGACAAAAGATACAAAATATTTAGTAAATAAAAGCAAAAATGTGGCAAGCGGGGTCACAAAGATTGACGATAGAGGGTGAAAAGCGTATGATATAAGGCAGCCATGATTGTGCGAATTTTGACAAAAAACCACTTTTTGTGACGAATGTGTGGCGCGCAGAAAAATAAAAATGCTGCTGCATGCCCAAAATGCAAAAAAAGACAGCGATAAAAGTGCCCGATGAGCTGGAAGAAAAGACCAGATGGCCTTTAACAAAAGGTAAAAAATGTGCCGATTTTTGCGGATTTTTGCCCAAAATGTGTGAAAAATCGTATAAAATAGTTTTAAAACAGTTGCAATGAATGGGAGAATATGGTAACCTAATGCCAATATCAGGTGCCTACCAACAGAATCAAACTTTTTGGAGGGGTTAAAAAATGGAAGCCAGGGCAAAAGTAGTGATGACCGACTCAAAGGATGCGCAGACCCGCCTGTGCGCCGACGCACTGGAGCGTGCCGGTGTAAAGGTAACCCTGAGTGAAAAAAACGGTACGCGCGTGTTGCAAACTATTTTGGATGAACAGCCGGACGCCTGTCTGCTGGATGCCTTTATGCCCGGGCTGGATGCGATTAGTGTGAAAGAGCACTACGAAGCTGCACGTACCGGCCGCAAGCCCGTGGTGTTTTTTGCAATGGGCAGCGCAGAAAACGACATTTTGCAGACCGAACTGATGCAGGCCGGTATGGCGTACTATTTTTTAAAGCCGTTTGACGTGGGGGCCATGGCCCGCATGATTAGCCGCACGGCGGGTGGGTATACCCCCAAAGCGGCCATGCAGCAAGACGACGAAGTTACGGTGACCGAAATTTTGCACCAAATCGGGGTGCCCGCCCACATCAAGGGCTACCAGTTTTTACGCTGCGCCATTTTGATGAATATCGAAGACCCCTCGCTAATCAACTCGGTGACAAAGCGGCTGTACCCTGAAATTGCAAAGCGCAATGGCACAACGGCCAGCCGGGTAGAACGTGCAATACGGCACGCGATTGAAGTGGCATGGGACCGTGGCGAAGTAGAAACGCTGAACCGTTATTTTGGCTACACCATTCACAACCTGCGTGGCAAACCCACCAATTCAGAATTTATTGCCATGATTTCAGACCGCATGCGGCTGGACAAAAAAACACACCGCACGGCATAAATAACGCAAGGCCATAAAAAGCGCAACAGCAATAATTTGTAATACGATAAAAAGCGGGCCGTTTTTGCAACGGCCCGCTTCAGTCTGTCGAAAAAGGTCCAGCGAAAGCTGGGCTTTTTCATTTAAAAACGGTAAAATAGGTATGGGTGATGTGGAATGTTGCAGCGAGGGAAATTAGATCGCGGCGTGTTGGAAATTGTAGATAC
>JAEWRN010000007.1 GCA_023460035.1 Bacillota bacterium | reverse complement strand
TGACAGTGCCTTGTTTGAATTCCTCGCTGTACCGTGTTCCTTTGCTTTTTTCCATGCTGGACACTCCTTCGTAGTGATTTTATTTTACACTACTCCGCACTCTCCAGCAAATCGGGTATAGCTCAGTTCCCTCTATCTGTAATTACAAACAGTTCTTCGGTCGGCATCCCCAATACAGCGGCTATTTTATCTGCCGACTTGATTGATACGCTTTTTCCCTTGGCTGCATTTTCCACCGTAGTTACACTAAGTTTTGCGGCTTGGGCAACCGAAGCGCGAGTATGCTTTTGGCGATAAATATAACTTGGTAGGTTAGCCGACACTGCACTGGCCGGGGTCTGGCAGTGATCCTCTTCTAAAAAATCCAGAAACAGATCAATATCTTCCGTTGTCCAACTCTCAATAGGCCTTTCCCCAAAATATTGTGTTATCCTGATAAAGTGATTTTTGTAAAACAGAACCGTCTTGTGCTTAATCTTTTTTCTTCTTTTTTTCCTTTCAAGATATTTTTCCGAACATTCTAAAAATGTCATTTGTCAAGACCTCCCATATTCCTTTTCGTCCACATATATGGAAAGTCTCAAAAAATTACAAAACGTTTATTTTGTTCAATGTTCTGTAACATTATTCACATCCGAGAGGTCGCGGGTTCGAGTCCCTCCGTCTCCACCAAAAACAGCAGGCAATCAGCATTTTATGTTGATTGCCTGCTGTTTTTAATTGTATCTCAAACGGTCTGTGTGATTTGTCTCGCCCGCCATTCAACCATACCGTTTTAACCCTGAATATACGCTTACATGCTTTTTAAAACGCCTAAAATACCGGCCCGTTCTTTTAAAGCCATTCCCCGTAATGCCTGATGTACAGCACTTTAACAAATTGTGCAAACAAAAAGTATCCCATTAAGGCAAGCAAAAGCCATGGCACAAATGTGGCCGAAAGCGGCAGCATATCAATGCCGCCCGCAAGGCCACTGAAGCCCACCACCAGTGTGATGATGGTCACCACTACTGTAGAAAACAAAAGCGCGTTTGACGGCCGGCTTTGCAGAAAAGGTATTTTGGCCGTGCGAATCGTATAGATGATCAAAACCTGCGACACAGTGCCAAATACAAACCACCCACATTGAAACAGGCCTGATAGTGACGGGGCATTTGCCCCCATTGCCCACCACATGATGGCAAATACAAAAATATCAAAAATAGAGCTCAGCGGGCCAAACAACCCCATAAACCGTTTGATCGACTGTGTCTCCCACTTGCGTGGCCGTTTGACATACTCTTCATCCACACTATCAAACGGCATGCCCATTTGCGAAAAATCGCACAGCAAATTCTGCGTGAGCAACTGCACCGGCAGCATAGGTAAAAACGGTAAAAAAATGCTTGCCGCAATGACCGAGATCATGTTGCCAAAGTTTCCGCTCGCGGCCATTTTAATATATTTTACAATATTACCAAATGTTTTGCGCCCTTCAATAACACCCTCTTCCAGCACCATCAAGTCCTTTTTCAGCAAGATGATATCCGCCGTTTCCTTGGCAATGTCTACAGCGCTATCCACTGAAATACCGATGTCGGCTTGCCGAAGCGCCGGGGCATCATTGATGCCGTCGCCCATGTAACCGACGGTATGGCCCGCGGTTTGAAACGCTTTGACGACACGCTCTTTTTGGGTGGGCGACAATTTTGCGAATAAATCGTGCTGTTCAATTGCCTCCATCAGCTCTTTGTCGTTCATTTGGTCCACTTTGCCGCCGGTCAGCGGCTGTGCGGCGTTGATGCCCACTTTACCGCAAACTTTTACGGCGACACCTTCACTGTCCCCTGTCAGCACCACGGTGCGGATTCCGTTGCCTTTCAGCGCAAGAATGGCCGATTTTGCACTTTCTTTGGGCGGGTCAAGAAAGCCAACGAACCCAATCAATACCATCTCTTTTTCATCCGCTACACCAAATACGCCGCTGCCCGGTACCTCGTTTTTCTGGGCCACCGCAATCATGCGCATCCCGTCGGCATTTTGCTTTTCGTACAGCTTTAACGCGGCAAGTTTTGCCTGCTCGCTCATCGGTAAAATCTGCCCATTCATTTCAACATAAGAAGAAATGGCGATCATCTCTTCTACCGCACCTTTTGTGATGAGCTGTCTTTTTCCGTTTTGGTCGGCCAAAACCACGCTCATTCTGCGGCGGGAAAAATCGAACGGTATTTCGTCGACACGGGTATACCCATTTAATGTGTCGCCCATGCCGCTTTGCTCTGCACGGTTCATGATGGCAAGGTCGATCAGGTTTTTCAGCCCTGTTTGAAAATAGCTGTTCAAATACGCATGGCGCAACACGCGGGTGTCGTCTTCTCCATGCAAATTCATGTACTTTTCCAGCACAATCTTGTCTTCGGTCAACGTGCCGGTCTTGTCTGTGCACAGAATATCCATTTCGCCAAAGGTCTGTATTGCGCCCAGTGTGCGAACAATCACCTTGTGCTTCGACATGGAGACCGCGCCCTTTGCCAGTGTGGAAGTCATAATGACCGGAAGCATCTCCGGGGTCAGGCCCACCGCAATGGTAATGGCAAACAGCAGCGCCTCAAGCCACACGCCCTTCGTGATGCCGTTAATTAAAAACACGATTGGCAACATGACAAACATCATGCGCACCAGCAAACTGCTGACCGCACTTATCCCGCGCTCAAAGCTTGTTTTTGCCCTGTCGCCCGACAACGACTTTGCCATAGAACCAAAATAGGTATTGTTCCCTGTAAGCAATACGACCGCTATTGAGCCGCCGCTTAAGATATTTGAGCCCATAAAACCAAGGTTGCCGAGGTCTGTCAGGGTGTCTTCCGCGTGGGCGGGCACCTGACTGAACTTTTCAACCGGGTTCGATTCGCCGGTCAGTGCAGACTGCGCCACAAAGGTGTCTTTGGTAGAAAGAAACCTGACATCCGCGGGCAGCATGTTGCCTGCCGAAAGCCGAATGATGTCCCCGGGCACAACGTCCTCCATCGGGATGGACACCCAGTTTCCATCCCGCATTACGTCCGACGTGTTGGAAATCATTTTAGAAAGCTCGGCAGCAGCGGCATCTGACCGCTGATTTTGGATGAATGCTACCAGGCTGGACAACAGGATCAGCGACAAAATAATGATCACTGTCATATAATCTGCCTGCGCAGACAGCACAACATCGGTAAAATAGGTAATGCCCGCAATAAAAAGCAAAATAATGTTGAACGGGTTTACAAAAGATTCACGCAGCCGGTTCCAAATCGTATGTTTGGTCCCGGTCGTAATGATGTTTTTTCCAGTTTCCTCTTGCCGCTTTTCCGCCTCCTCTGCGGCAAGCCCCCCTTGCGCCGTTTGCAACCGGTCAAACAGCTCATTCTCTGTCAGAAAAGCGAAAAAGCGCAGGTTCACCTCTGCATTATGCTCATTTTTGAGCGTCTTGTTTGCGCGGATAATTTTTTTGATGCGATTCACTGGACTCAAGTCCTCTCAGGTTGAATTTTCCAGCGAAAACACCTTGCGGCAATAAAAAAAGCCGCCCAAAGGGCGGCAAGCAATACACCGGTTACTTAAGTCCATTGGCTACAAGAGACAATGGAAAGCAACCCGTGATCAACATTGACACCCTGTTTTGCATTTTCGTCAGAATATGTAGGTCGGCCGTCCGTACTTTTGGGGTTCGCGTCCATTGTTTCACTTCCCTTTTTAATAGCATAACGTGCAACTACATTTTACTGTTTTTATTAAAAATGTCAATCAATCAAGCACCGGTTGCAAATATAAAGGCGATTTATAGTTACCGCATATTTTCTCCTGAAAAAAGCCGCCACCCCGCTTTCATTTTACGGCCCTCTCTTTTTGCCCACACCCTTATTTTCCTTTTATACTTGAAGCTGTATATTTGTTATGATACGATATCCACCAAGAGATGTTTCCATGCAGAACGCAGCCGGTTTAACCTGTTGCGAATCTAAAAGGTATGTGAAATGAAAAGCTTTATGAAAAAACATGGCCCTATATTCACCTATGCCATTACCGCAATTGGGGCGGTGGCGTGTGCGACAGGAATTGGGTGGGTGTTTCGCATTGCCGGTTTTCCTGAAACAAATATTGTCATTGTCTACATCCTGTTTATCCTTTTAACGGCACGCCTTACACAGGGCTATTACTATGGCATCGCCGCATCGGTTCTTGCAACCTTTACCTTTAATTATTTCTTCACACAGCCCTATTACACTTTATCCGTCAGCGACCCCTCTTATCTGGTTACTTTTGTCATTATGACACTCACAACCCTGATTACCAGTACTCTGACCTCCAAAGTGAAAAAAAGCGCCTCTACCGCTTTGGCAAAAGAGGCCGAGGCAAGCGCCCTTTTTCAGCTGACCAACCGCCTGACGGATGCCGCGACGATTGCCGACATTGCCTCGATTACCACAAACACCATCAGCAACGTGATGCGCTGCCGGGCCGCCTGCCTTTGTTTTGACGAAAACGGCCAGCCGGAACAAAGCTTTATCCAGCAGCAGGACGAAAAAAACCAGGTCCGCCGCCATGTGGAAAACCCGTCTGAATTAAAACACCGCATCGAAGGGCTTCGCACCCCCTACGACATCGGAACCGAATTTTACGACTGGCCCATTTACGGAAGAAATGCCATTCTGGGCATATTGCGCATCCCCGCAGAAACTGCGCAGCCCATGAGCGAGACGCAAACCCGGCTTTTGCACTCGATGATTGAGAGTGCGGCACTTGCCATGGACCGCTTTCGCAGTGCCGAGGAAGAACAGAAATCGCGGCAGAAAACCGAGCGGGAACGCTATCGCAGCAACCTTTTGCGCGCCATCTCTCATGATTTGCGCACCCCGCTTTCCGGCATTATGGGCACGTCGGAAATGCTGATGGACATGACCGATGAAGCAGACGAGCGCCACACGCTTGCCGCGGATATTTACAGCGATGCGGATTGGCTGCACTCTATGATGGAAAATATTCTCAATTTGACACGGCTTCAGGACGGCAACCTTGTGCTGAGCAAGGAGGCTGAAGCGGTGGAAGAGGTGATTGGCGTCGCCGTTGCCGCCTGTGCCAAACGGGCACCCGACCGTGAAATTTTGGTCCATATCCCCGACGAAATACTGCTTGTGCCAATGGACGCAAGGTTAATCGAGCAAACACTGGTCAACCTGCTGGACAACGCCATCAAGCACACCACTGCCAACCAGGAGATCAGTGTTTCCGTTAAAAAAGACGCCGATCATCAGCTGGTCGTGTTCACGATTGCAGACCGCGGCAGCGGGATCCGTGAAGAGGACCTGCCAAATATTTTTCAGGCCTTTTATACCACGCGCGCAAAAGGCCCGGACACCGAGCGCGGTGTGGGGCTGGGGCTTGCCATTTGCAGTTCGGTTGTTGCGGCACATGGCGGCACGATACTCGCCCGAAACCGAACCGACGGCCCCGGTTCAGAATTTGTATTTACGTTGCCATTGGAGATGAAACAACATGACGAACGGCAATGAAACGATTCTCATCGTCGAGGACGATGCCCAAATTCGCAATTTTATCTTCTACTCATTAAAACAGGCGGGGTTTACCTGCATTACGGTCAGCACCGCACAGGCCGCGCTTTCGCAGCTGGTATCCAGCCAGATTGACCTGATGGTTTTAGACCTTGGCCTACCGGATTTTGACGGGATGGAGGTCATTAAAAAGGTTCGCGAATGGTCTACCATGCCCATCATTGTCGTTTCGGCGCGTGACCAGGACAAAGAAAAGGCCGCAGCACTGGATAACGGCGCAGACGACTACCTCACTAAGCCATTTTCAGCGACGGAGCTGCTCGCCCGTATTCGCGTTGCGCTGCGCCATCTCTACCAAGAGGGCCGCAGCCGAAAATCCCCGATTCTCTGTGTCAATCAACTTTCGATTGACTTAGTCAAGCGCCTCGTCACTTTAAACGATGCCCCAATTCACCTCACTCCTTTGGAATACAGCCTTTTGGCCCTGCTTTTTAATAATGTTGGCAAGGTGCTCACCACAAAATATATCATCAACGAACTTTACGGTGTTGGCTATGGCAGCGACACGCAGGCCCTGCGCGCGTTAATGGCGGGGCTGAGGCGAAAAATTGAAGCCAACCCGGCAAAACCGCGGTATATCCTCACTGAAATTGGCGTGGGGTATCGCCTGGTAGACGAATAGCCGGCCGCCCCCGCGCTTGCAAACAGTTTAATCAAACGACAAGGCACCCCAGCAAATGCTGGGGTGCCTTGTCGTTTTCTCACAGCTTTCTCACACAAAACCAAGCTCTCTCACACTAAAGTCACAGCGCAAGGGTTACCATATCACTGCAATGAATTTCTGGGTTTTACACAATAAAACCCCTATGAAAGCAGTGAAAGCATTGAGACAGCACGACTACGAAATGAAATTGAACAACAGCATCTCTCTCGCTACAGAACAGCACCCTTTTCTTGCTCTTTTGGTGGTTTTCGTTCTTTTGCCCGTTTTTCTGTTACTGGTCATCTGCGCATCGGTATGTTTGGTCGCGCTACCCTTAGGGGAATTTTTGGGATGGTTTTAACCGACATCGTTTTTAAAAGAGGTCTTATTTATGGGCTTTGAACAAACCGAAACCGGGTTTGAGAATTTAAAAGCGCTTTGTGATGCCGTGCGCTTATTCGCAGAGGGCAAAGACTATACAACATGCGAACTGCTGATTTTTGAAGCAATGAAAGCCCACCCGCATTCCCCCCAGCCGCACAACCTGCTTGGCGTTGTTTTAGAAAAGCAGGGCAACCACATGCTGGCGATGAAGCATTTTCGGGCAGCTGCGGCACTGGACCCCGCCTACCTGCCGGCACGGCAAAACCTCACCAGCTTTGGCACGTTTTTTTCTTCTGGCGGATACGCTTTTGACGAAAGTGATTGCCCACAGCAATAGTACAACAAGTACCAAACATATGCCCTGTATTCTCAGGAGGAACAGACAATGCAATTAACCGGCAATAAGAAAAAAGAGAAACCTTATACGATCATCATCGGCTGCGGCCGCCTTGGTGCCGACCTTGCCACCCGATTTTCGGGCGAAGAGGAGGATGTGCTTGTAATAGATAAAGACAAAAATGCCTTTCGCAAGCTTTCGCCCTCTTTGGGCATTTTTACCCTTATCGGTGATGCCATGGACTTTGCCACCTTGCAGGAAGCCCAAATTGAAAAAGCACACCTGATTGTTACTGTCACGGATAATGACAATGCAAATATTTTTGTGGCACAGCTGGCACGCCAAAAATTTAAAGTAGACCATGTCATTACCCGGCTTTACGACCCGGAACGAGAATGTGTTTACAATGCGCTGGGCATCGAAACAATTTGCCCTGCAGTTTTGTCGGCAAATGAAATTTGTAAAATTGCATTTGCAAAAGACGGACAACCCCATGAATAAAAGGAGAACCTCCATGAACTCAAAGATACTTTTGGTTGGCGGCAGAAGCAAAGCAAGGCTGCTGGCAATTTCATTGACACGGAAAGGCTACCATGTGACCGCAATCAATGAAACTTATGACGACTGTGTAAAGCTGGCCGAAATTGAATCGGTGACCGTGATAAACGGAGATGGCACCCGGCCTTTTGTTTTGCAGGACGCCAATGCCGCAGAGATGGATATTGCAATTGCACTCACTTCAAAAGATGAGGATAATCTTGTTATCTGTGAACTTTGTAAGAAGAAATTTTCAGTCAAGAAAACCGTCGCACTTTTAACAGACCCCCAAAAAGCGGACTTCTTTTACAGCATGGGTATCGACAGTGTTGTCTGCGCCACTTCGGCAATTTCCAACATCATCGAACAGCAGGCTTTTCTGGACAAGATCACAACACTGGTGCCCATCGGTGGCGGCCGGGTGAGCATTGCCGAGGTCCCAATGGTCGAAACATCCCCTGTGATTGGAAAAAAGCTTTGGGAGATCAATCTCCCAAAGCAAGTTGTAGTCGGCTGCATTTTGCGGGGTGACATTACCATGGTGCCACGGGGTGACTGCCGCATTCTCGCCGGCGATATGCTTGTTTTGATCTCTTCGAACCAGCAAGAAGTGGAAGCCATTAAAGAATTGACCGGACGGTGAGCCACTTGCCCCTCAACCTGCGGGTTTCACCCCCGTTAGCCCCCGCACACAACAGCACCCAGCGAACGTGTGGCGCGGCACAGATGCCACGGGCAGCCGTGCAATTTGGCCGGCCCGCCTTATAAAATATGGCGCACATGAAAAAGGAGAAGGTTATGTATATTATTGTTGTGGGCTGCGGCAGGCTTGGCAGCGCACTTGCAACGGAGTTATCAGACGCAGGGCACAACATTTCCGTTGTTGACCGTGATTCGAAAAAATTCGAATTGCTTGGCAGCGGCTTTAATGGGCTGAGTATAAAAGGGATTGAATATGACAACGACGTGTTGCAAGAAGCCGGTATTGCCCACGCTGATTATCTGCTTTCGCTGACCCCGGACGATAACCTCAATATCATGGTGTCGTTGATTGCCAAAGAGTGTTTCTCGGTGCCGCGTATAATTTCAAGGGTAAACGAATTTTCAAAACAGAACGTTTATGAGTTGATGGAGATTGAGACCATCAACCCAACCGAGCTGATATCGTATCTCATCAAAAGCAAAATTGAGGAAAATGAAAAATGAAATCTATTATTATTGGCGGCGGGAAAATTGGCTATAACCTTTTAAAAATGCTCAAAGAGCGCAGTTATGATGTGACGCTTGTCGAAATAGATGAAGAGGTCTGCCGAAAAATCGCAGAGGATACCGATACCGACGTTATTTGTGGAGATGGGACAGATATTGCCGTACTAAACGACGCGGGAATTACAAGGGCTGATATTATTGCCGCGGTAACGGGCAATGACGAAGAAAACCTTGTCGTTTGCCAGATTGCAAAAAGAGGCTTTCACATCAGAAAGTCGATTGCGCGCATCAACAACCCAAAGAACATTGAAACCTTCAAACAGCTCGGGGTAGACCAGACCGTTTGCAGCACTGCGGTCATTGCCAACCTGATTGAATACGAATTTGACAGCGATGTCTGCCGAATCGTGCAGACATTTGACCGGGGAACCATGATACTGGTTGAAGTGCAGGTCGACGAAAACAACCTGTGGCTTAACAGCTTTGTAAAAGATTTACCCTTGCCCCCCCAGTGCACGCTTGCTTCTATTTTGCGGGATGAAAAGGTGATTTTCCCCCGGGGGGACACCCAGATTCTACTTAACGACAATGTACACATTATCACAAACCAATCCATCTTCCCTGAAATTAAAAACCTGATTCAAAACGGAGGCCCTCAGCATGAAAAGCAAAAAAGATGAGGCTAAAGGTTTGATTACAGAAATCATTTACGCCGCTTTATATTGCGGCGTATTTATTGCCCTTGTATTTCTAATTGTACGGTGATACTATGAAAAACTCTCAACTGCGTTTCCCGAATTTTCATATTGTAAGTTATTACACAGGCTACGTTGTACTGGGTACTGCCTTGCTCATGGGGATCCCCCTTTTGACTTCTGTACTGATGTCGGAATGGACACCGGCACTGGATTTTACCATCAGCATGTCTATTACGGTAATTGTCGGTCTGCTGCTGATGATTCTGGGCAGAAGGACAAATACCGAACATTTACAGGTAGACTGGAAACTGGGCTTTATTATTGCAGCATTGTCGTGGATCATGTTGATGTTTCTTTGTTCTATTCCGTATCTTTTGAGCGGGCATATCAATAGCCTGCTAGACGGCTGTTTTGACGTGATGAGCGGCTTTACCACTACGGGCCTTGTGATGACTCAGGATCTGGATCATCTGTCTACCGGGCTCAATATGTGGCGGCATATGCTGACCTTTATCGGTGGACAGGGTATGATTGTACTGGCGCTTAGCTTTTTGGACAACCATATCGGGGGTGCCTACAAAATGTATTGCGGCGAAGGGAAAGACATTAAACTTCTGCCGAATGTGAAAGATACCGCACGCTTTATATGGAAGATTAGCATGGTCTATTTGTTTGCCGGCACTTTAGTGCTTTGGGTATGCGGCATGGCGATTGGCCTTTCCCCCTTACCTGCGTTTTTGCACGGGCTTTATATCTTTGAATCAGCCTGGAGCACGGGCGGCTTTGCCCCAAACACCCAAAATATAATGTACTACCACAGCTTCGCATACGAAGTTATTACTATTATTCTCTTTGTTTTGGGCTCTTTAAACTTTGGGCTTCACTATGCAATCTGGCAGGGAAAGAAAAAAGAAATGGTGAAAAACATTGAAGTGCAAAGCTTCTTTGTGTCTTCTTTTGTGCTGGTTGCGTTTGCCGTTATGAGGCTTTCGCAGTCCGGGGTCTATACCAATGCCGTCGCAAGTTTCCGGCGTGTGGTGTACACTGTTCTTTCAGCCCATACAACAACCGGCTTCAGCAGTGTATATGCAAGGCAATTTGCGACCGAATGGGGTGACTTCGGGGTCCTTATTTTGGTGATTGCCATGTTAATCGGCGGTTCGGCTTGCTCTACGGCGGGTGGCTTTAAGGGGCTTAGAGTCGGTGTTGTCTTTAAAGGTATTGTTTCTGACATAAAAAAAATACTGGCACCCGAAAGAAACATCCGCGTCGAAAAATATCATCATATTAAGGACTATATCCTCGACGAAGCAACTGTTAAATCCTCCGCGCTGATTATCGTGTGCTATGTCGTCTTATTTGGAATAACGACACTGATGGGAACCTTTTACGGGTATCCCCTTGCCGAATCCGCATTTGAAGCGGCCTCTGTCACAGGGAATGTCGGTTTAAGCATTGGCGTTACAACCCCCGCCATGCCGGCACTTTTAAAAATTCAATACATCCTTGCAATGTATCTTGGCCGACTGGAATTTATCTCGGTCTTCTCCCTCTTTGGGTTTGTGATAGGAGGTGTTAAACGGTTATGCGTAAAAGATGGAAAACGCTGATTTTGACCCTTTTCGTTATGTCTTGTTTTACTGTTACGGTCAACGCGGCACAAAAAATCAGCATTAATGACCTGATAAATAATACAACAGCCTACGATATGCAAACTGTAACCGTGGAAGGCGAGGCCATTGGCGAAGCGCTGGAGCGTGGTGACCATGCCTGGGTAAATATAAACGACGGTTCAAACGCGATTGGGATATGGATGACCGCAGCGGAAGCAAACACTATAAAAACCTACGGGGATTACAAGCATGTAGGCGACACACTTAGGGTGACAGGCGTCTTTTCGCGCAGCTGCGCCGAGCACGGGGGCGATGTAGACATTCACTGCTCTTCGATTGAGATTATTAAAAGCGGTTATGACGTAAAACTAAAGACATCAAACGCTGAAATTATCGTTGCCGCAATCCTTTTGTTCGCGGCGTCAAGCCTTTCTTATTTTTACTATAAAGTTTTCAGACGTAAAAAAGCGTAACCCTGTTTTTACCTCTGCCCGTTTAGCCGTACCAGTAGGGCATAACGCAGCCGCTTTATGCGGCACCCCGCCAAGAGACCGCACCCCGCGGGGCTTTGCCCCGCCGCCTTTTACACAAACAGCAGGCAATCAGCTTTTATGCTGACCGCCTGCTGTTCTTTTGTGCTGTTGTCAGCGCCTCCTTTTAATGCCCAGATAATCTTTAATCTGACAGACGCAGGTTTTACGAATATTCGGTAAGCTTGTAAGCTATCTGCATGATAAAAAAACTCACGTCATTTACCCCTAACATACACCCCATCCCCCTCTTTCGCCTTCTATTTGTTGTAATTACAACTGCTTTGCCCTGTGCTTTGCATTATACTGGCAGCATAACAGGTAGCGCCCGCTGCCAAAACACCGGCGGGCTGCCTTGATGATGAAGGAGGAACCCCCTATGAGTATGTTTTGTTATCAATGCCAGGAAACCGCCGGCGGCAAAGGCTGCGCCCTGCGCGGGGTCTGTGGCAAAACCGAAGAAGTGGCCAACCTGCAAGACCTTTTACTCTATATTTTAAAAGGCATTTCGATTATTGTGACCGAAACCAAAACAGACATTGCCGCACTGGGCGAGACGAACCACGCGGTATTGCGCAGCTTGTTTATGACCATTACCAACGCAAATTTTGACGACGGTGCAATTGAGGCGCAGATTACCACCCTGCTGGGTATGCGGGATGCCCTGCGCAGTTCTACCCGCTTTGCAGGCACACAGGACGCTGTCACCTTTGCCGTGCAGTCAAAAGAAGAGATGCTGAAAAAGGCCGCCACCGTTGGGGTGCTTGCGACCGAAAATGAAGACGTGCGGTCTTTACGCGAAATGATCACTTACGGGCTGAAAGGCATGGCTGCCTATACCGAACACGCACGCAACCTTGGCAAAGAGGACCTTGCAATCAATGCCTTTATTTACGAGGCATTAGCGGCAACGCTAAACGACACACTGACCGCCGACGATTTGGTAGCGCTGACACTGAAAACCGGCGAAGTGGGGGTTGCGGCAATGGCCCTGCTTGACAAGGCCAATACTGCGCGATTTGGCAACCCTGAAATGACCACCGTCGAGATCGGTGTGCGAAAAAACCCTGCGATTTTGATTTCCGGCCACGACCTGACCGACCTGGAACAGCTTCTAGAGCAAACCGAAGGCACCGGTGTGGATGTGTACACCCACAGCGAAATGTTGCCCGCCCACTATTACCCCGCCTTTAAAAAGTTTGCGCATTTTGCCGGCAACTATGGCAACGCGTGGTGGAAACAGCTGGAAGAGTTTGTTTCCTTCCGCGGGCCGGTGCTGTTTACCACCAACTGCATTGTGCCGCCCCGCAGCGAAGAAGTGCGCGGCAGAATTTTCACCACCGGCTCTTGCGGATACCCGGGCTGCACCCACATTGAGGCGGATGAGACCGGCAAAAAAGATTTTTCTGCCATCATTGCGCTTGCTAAAACCCTGCCTGCCCCGCAGGAGATTGAAACCGGCAGCATCGTGGGCGGGTTTGCGCATCATCAGGTATTCGCCCTTGCCGACAAAGTAGTGGATGCCGTAAAAAGCGGTGCGATCAAAAAGTTTTTCGTGATGGCGGGCTGCGACGGGCGGATGAAATCGCGCGAATATTACACCGAATTTGCCGAAAATCTGCCGAAGGATACCGTAATTTTGACTGCGGGCTGCGCAAAATATCGCTACAACAAGCTGCAACTCGGCGACATTGGCGGCATCCCCAGAGTGCTGGACGCGGGGCAGTGCAACGATTCGTACTCGCTGGCGCTGATTGCGCTGAAACTGAAAGAAGTGTTTGCGCTAAGCGACATCAACGATTTGCCGATTGCGTTCAACATTGCCTGGTACGAGCAAAAGGCCGTGATCGTATTGCTGGCGCTGCTGTCGCTTGGTGTCAAAAACATTCATCTTGGCCCCACGCTGCCCGGCTTTTTGTCGCCCAATGTCGCCAACGTGCTGGTGGAAAAGTTTGGGATTGCCGGGGTCGGCACGGTAGAAGACGATCTTCAACTTTTTATGCAGGGCTGATCCTATTTTATTGTATAATAAGCAAGTAAAGGCCGGGGCAAATTGCCCCGGCCTTTACTGTTTTACTGCTTTACTGCCGTTTAAAACACCGCGGCTTCGGTTTGCTGGTTTTGCGAGAGGGTGACCCCCAAATTGCCGTTTTGGGTGCGCACGCTGCTATTTGACGGCCCCTTTGTACCTTACACAGAATACCCAGATACGGTAAAAAATTCATTATAAAAGGCAATTCTTTTTTTCACCATAAAACACGGGCGACCGGTATTAGATACTGGCGCCTGCGTTTCTTTTTTTATTTTGTTTTCGAAGAAAACAACTATGCTCTACCCTTACAATTCGTAATGCGTTGTTTCTACCGGTACCAATATCGCTATCTAATTTCATCCCGCAGCTTTGCAGCCTCTTCGGCCAACCGCTGAATTTCGTCAAAGCGCTTTTCTTTTAGCAGTTTTTCCGGCGCGATCCAGCTACCGCCGCACGCCACAACATTGTTTAACGCGAGATACTCTTTTACATTCGACGGGCTGATGCCGCCTGTCGGCATAAAGCCCATGTTAAAGTAGGGCCCGGCAAGGGCTTTCAGCATTGCCACCCCACCCAGCACTGCGGCAGGGAACAACTTCACCGTTGTCAGCCCTTCGCGCATGCAGGCCTCTACCTCTGTTGGCGTGGCGCAGCCGGGTATCACGGTAACCCCTTGCTTGACACACCAGCGCACCAGTTCCATATTGGTGCCCGGGCTGATAATTGCTTTTGCCCCTGCATCCAGCGCGCGTTTTGCGGTTTCAACATTCAGCACAGTGCCCGCACAAATGAAAATGCCCGGCATACTTTTTGAAATTGCACGAATTGCGTCTGCCGCCGCGTCGCTGCGAAATGTAATTTCTGCCGCGGGCAACCCGCCTGCTTGCAACGCCGCCGCAAGCGGCACTGCGTTTTCTGCCGTATCGATTTTAATAACAGGGACGATGCCAACTTGCTTTAATTCAGATAAAAACTGGTCCATCCTGTTGCCTCCTATTCTGTTTCCTGCTGGTTTTCGTTCATAAAACGGTCCAGTTCTTCCCTTGTGGGCAGGCCTTCGTTGTCGCCTACGCTCATCACCTGAATGGTACCGATTGCGTTAGCGCGCCGCACCGCTTCTTCCAGGGGCAGCCCCTCCATCACCGCGCTGATGACACCTGCCGCAAAGCCGTCGCCCGCTCCCACCGTGTCTACAATTTCTTTTGCGGGGTAGGTACGGGAATAAAAGCCACCCTTTTTGGTTGCAGCATAGGCGCCTTTTGCCCCCGTTTTCACAACGACCGCTTTTGCACCGCGCGCAAGGTAAAACGCCGCAATTTCTTCGGGCACTTCGCTGCCACAAAGAATTTTACCCTCTTTGCAGCCCGGCAATACATAGTCGGCAAATCCGGCAAACAGGTTCAGTTCTGTCACCATGGTCTGTGTGTCGGGCCAAAGCTGTAAACGCAGGTTGGGGTCAAAAAACACGGTCAAACCGGCCTGTTTGGCGCGCTGCATCAAATACCGTGTTGCCTCTAACGCCGATTTTGACAGCGGCGGCAGAATACCGGTGATGTGCAGATACCCGTAGTCTGAAAGGTCAAGCTGCGTAAGGTCTTCTACCGAGATTGTAGAGGCCGCCGAATCTTTTCTAAAATAGAAAATGTCCGGGTCGCCGTGGCTTGTTTTGCCCTTGAGCATAAAACCCGTTCGGTGGTCGTCGCAATAGGTGATCAGTGAGGTGTCGATGCCGTTTTTTTGCATCGTGTTGACGATTCGTTTGCCAAACGGGTCGTTGCCCAGTTTTGTCAGGTACCCCACCGCATGCCCCAGCCTTGAAAGGCCAACTGCAACATTAAATTCCGCACCTGCCACTTGCGCTGCAAACAGGTTCACATCTTCAAGCCGGGCCTCTTCCTGGGCAATAAAAAGGCCCATTGGCTCGCCGACTAGCAGAAGTTTCTTTTTCATGGTCGTTTTCCTCCTGTGGAAACGGGAAATTGATGTTTCTCCGCTTTTTGCCCCGTGCTGCACTGCGGCTGGGCGACATGCCGGCGTGGTACCCCTGTGCCGGGCTTTTTGCGGGCACAACGGCCCGCCCAGATAGCCTTGGTATAAAGGGTAATAAGGGGCCTGGCTTCTTTTACAGGGCACCGCCCGGTTTACAGGCTGCTATTTAGTTTACTGCACCACATTTAAAGTCATATTGCAGAGAACCGCTTGAATAGACAAATACCATGGCCCGCCCGCGGCACTGCGCGGTCGAGTCATGGTTTCGTCTTTAGGGCACAAACTTTGCCTGCAAAGCCCGCAAGCTGTTATACGCCGGAATAGGCCGAGAACCCGCCGTCCACCGGCACAACAATACCGGTGACAAAGCCGGACGCTTCGTCGGAAAGCAGCCACAGCAGGGTGCCAAGCAGCTCTTCCGCCTCGCCAAAACGGCCCATTGGGGTCGCCGCAAGAATTTTGCCCGTGCGGGCGGTCGGCTTGCCGGCATCGTCATACAGCATGGCGCGGTTCTGGTTCGTCACAAAGAAGCCCGGCGCGATTGCGTTGACACGAATGCCGGTTTTAGAGAAGTGCACTGCCAGCCACTGTGTAAAGTTGCTGACCGCCGCTTTTGCACCGGAATAAGCGGGGATCTTGGTCAACGGGCGGAACGCGTTCATTGACGACACGTTCAGAATAACGGCAGACTCTTTTTCCAGCATGTCTTTTGCAAACACCTGCGTGGGCAGCAGCGTGCCAAGGAAGTTCAGGTTGAACACAAACTCTACGCCGGCGCTGTCCAAGTCAAAAAAGCTCTTTACTTCATCGTCGATATCGCCTTTTTCGTAATACTCTTTTTCTGTTGTCGCACGCGGGTTGTTGCCCCCGGCACCGTTCAGCAGAATGTCGCAGGAGCCAAAGTCTGCCAGCACTTTCTGGTGGCAGTCTTCAAGGCTCTGTTTGTCCAGCGCATTGCACTGATACCCTTTGGCAATAAAGCCCTGCGCGGTAATTGCTTCGGCTGCTTTTTGCGCAGCCTGTTCATTTAAGTCTAGCAAGGCCACTTTGGCCCCGCTGGCGGCGATTGCCTCTGCAAACATGCTGCACAGCACGCCACCTGCACCGGTTACCACGGCTACTTTGTTCTTCAAATCAATTTCAAACGGCAGTTTCATTGTTTTTCCTCCTGCTCAATAGCTTCCCAAAGCCCAACAATATAGGTCGCGCCTAAAGCTCGATCATACAGGCCATATCCGGGGTGCCCTGTTTCCCCCCAAATCATTCGGCCATGATCCGGCCGAATGTAGCCATCAAAACCAGCCCCGTGTAATGTCTTCAGGATTTGATACAGGTTCAAGCTTCCGCATGCGGATGGATGAGGTACTTCCTGAAAATCCCGCTCGCCAGTCCATTTTACATTGCGCGCATGCACAAAATAAATTCTGTCTGCGTAGTCGCGCGCAATCGAAACCAGGTCGTTTTCCGGGTTAGAACCAAGAGAGCCAAGGCACAGCGTGATGCCGTTTGCCGAAGAAGGGTTGATTTTCTTCATTTTTGCATAACTCTGTGCACCGGTGATAATGCGCGGCAGGCCAAAAATGCCCCATGGCGGGTCATCCGGGTGAATGGCCATTTTAATACCGGTCTCTTCGCAAACAGGGACGACCTTGTTGATAAAGTACGCAAAATTGTCCCAAAGCTTATCTTCATCTACGTTTGCATATTCCGCCATCAAAGCTTTCAGCTCTTCTTTGCCATAGCTTTCGTCCCACCCGGGCAGTGACAACTCGCTTTTCAGCGGGTCCATCGCCAGCACCGCAGCATCATCGTACGCCAAAGCAGTGGAGCCATCCGGCATGGGGCGGGCAAGGTCACTGCGCAACCAGTCAAACACCGGCATAAAGTTATAGCAGATTACCTTGACCCCCACCTTTGACAGGCGGCGAATTGTTTCGCAGTAGTGATCGATCAGGCGATCCCTTGTGGGTTTGCCCAACTTAATGTCTTCGTGCACCGGCACACTTTCAACAACTTCAAATTCAAGGCCGCTTTGCACTGCCGCGTCCCGTACGGCGGTTATTTTTTCCATGGGCCACGCTTCCCCCACGGGTACATCATATACGGCCGATACGATTCCGCTCATACATGGAATCTGGCGAATATGTTCCAAGGACACGGGGTCGTCAGGCCCATACCAGCGAAATGTCAGTTTCATGAATGTTCTCCTTTATATTATAACTTTTTGTATTCTAAAGTCTTTTACAATTTATTACCCTCTGTTCTTGTTTATGTATACAACATCTTCAATTACAGAATATGAATTTACGTGGAGATTATAGCATCGCTTGTATACAAATGTCAACACAGTTTCATTTTTGACTTTCGCTTTCAAAACAAAAGTGACAAGCACGTTACTTTAAAAGTTCAAAAATTAGAGCAAATTTATTGAATTTTTGCGATATTTCTCTTATTTTACCACTTGCAGTAAGCGATAAATTATTGACGCGCGCCGATATATAAAGTATAATATTCTTGTATACAAGTCTTTCATTTTGAAGGAGACGAGTTGATTTATGGATGAGCAAAAAAAGCGAAGCGAAGCCATGTCTAATAATGTATATTGCACACTTCGCAACCAAATATTAAACCTAGAATACGCCCCCGGCACCATGTTGAATGAAAACGACATGACCGAAAAATTCAACGTGTCCCGCACACCGGTTCGCGATGCGTTCAAGGCATTGCAAAATGAGGGCTTGCTTGAAATTCGGCCTCACGTCGGCACTTTTGTAACCAAAATAGACCTAAGCGGTATTGCAGATGCCCTTTATCTGCGCACCATAGTGGAACAGGCTGTATTCAGCGACCTTGCGTTCTTTTATGATCCTATTCAGGCAGTCAAGGCACGTGTAATTCTTCAAAAACAAAAAGAATTGCTGGAAACCAATAATGCGGCTGATTCTCTTAGCCACACATTTATTCGCCTAGATGACGAATTTCATTATTCACTTTATATTGCCGCAAGACGAGAACAGCTTTCGCACATGATCGGAGCGCATATTGCCCACTATCACCGTTTTCGTGCGCTGATGGACCTTGGCGAAGGGCGCGATTTAAATTTGCTGTACCAGCAGCACGTTGGCATTTTAGAATTGATTTTAGGCAAAAAAATCGACGAGCTACGTGCTTTAATCTATGAGCACATCAACCAGGGCTTTGCAAAAAGCGCCGAAGTGATTTACCAGCACGGCGATTATTTTACCGGCTCTGTGTAAGCTGCGCCGGCGCGGCAGCCCGAACAGCCCGCACCACAGCACCTACTTTACAACCCCAAAGCAAACATTGCATCTTTTCATCTTGTTTTTTGCAACCAGACTAAACTTAGGATTGGTGATTCAATGAAAGCGTTTATGGACGAAGATTTTTTATTAGAGACCCCAACTGCCAAAAAACTGTTTGCGGTTGCTTCAAAGCAGCCAATTTTTGATTACCATTGTCACTTGTCGCCGAAGGAAATTTACGAAAACAAACCGTTTCAAACGATTGCCGAACTTTGGCTTGGCGGCGACCACTACAAATGGCGTGCGATGCGGGGTTGTGGCATTGAGGAAAAGTATATTACCGGTGACGGCAGTGAAGTCGAAAAATTCAAGGCTTGGGCCGAAACCCTGCCGTTTTGCATCGGCAACCCGCTTTACCATTGGGCGCACCTTGAGCTGCAGCGTTTTTTTGACATTGACCTGCCTTTGTCCCCCAAAACCGCAGATACCATTTGGCAAAAAGCAAATGCAAAAATAGCGGCCGGCGGTTTTACCCCGCGGGAAATTATTAAAAAGTGTAATGTTGTCGCATTGTGCACCACCGACGACCCGGCGGACAGCCTGGAATACCACAAACTGCTTGCGCAGGACGCAAGCTTTGGCGTTAAGGTGCTGCCGGCATTTCGGCCGGACAAAGCCCTTGGCATCGACCAACCCGGTTTTGGCGACTACATTCAAAAACTTGCGGCGGCAGCCGGCATAGCGATTGAAAACTACGGCCAATTAAAAGCCGCGCTTTCGCAGCGCGTTGCTTTTTTTGCCGCGATGGGCTGCGTTGCAAGCGACCATTCGTTTACCGCTATCCCATACCGCGAAGCAGATGCCGCAACCGTGGATTCTATTTTTCGGCATGCGCTGCTGGGTGGCAGCGTGAGCGAAGAAGATGCAGAAAAGTACAAAACTTCGCTGCTGTGCCACCTTTGCAGCGAATACACAAAGCACAACATCGCCATGGAACTGCACATTGGTGCGCTGCGCAACAACAACACAAAAATGTTTAAAAAGCTTGGGCCGGACGCCGGGTATGATTCCATGAGTGACCGGCAGGTCGCAGAACCGCTGGCCCGCCTGTTTGACAGCCTTGAACAAAACGACATTTTGCCCAAAACCATTCTGTTTGCGTTTCACCCCAAAGACAACTATGTTCTTGCCTCGATGGCGGGCAATTTTCAGTCCAGTGAAGCGGCAAGTAAAATTCAATTTGGCCCTGCTTGGTGGATGAACGACCATATGGACGGGATGACCCACCAGATAACCGACTTTGCCAGCCTTGGTGTGTTGGGCAAATTTGTTGGTATGGTGACCGACAGCCGCAGCTTTTTGTCTTACCCCCGCCACGAGTATTTTAGGCGTATTCTGTGCAATTATCTTGGCACTTTAGTGGAAAGCGGCCAGTACCCGAATGACATGGACCAGCTTTCTGCCATTGTGAACGGCATCGCTTTTGACAACGCAAAGGCTTATTTGGGTATTTAACTGCGTTTGCCTCTTGCTTTTATAGGCGTGGCATGCACCGTGCTACAATATTTTTTCTTCTTTGTATTATGAAAGAGTTATTATTATGAATTTTTTAGAGTCTGCAAAAGAAAATCTTTTTCAGTTCACTAAATTGGAATCTTTTCAAAAAGACTACTATAACAAGCACCTTGTGTGTTATAAGTTTGTCCCCACACAACAAAACAAAATCATACTGGATGAGCATTTTAACAGCGTCGGACATACTGTATTAAAAGAAAATTATGTTACATCTCTGCGCCTATCCGACGAAAATTTCGAATTGCCAGAATCGCATTTTTTTAACGATGTTGACGACGTTCGCATCACCAAACACCCAAGATACTCATTTCCCATCATGCATCTCCATAGCTTCTTTGAAGTGTTGTTTGTTTTTTCAGGGCAGTGCATTAATGTCATCGATGGCAAAAATCTTATCTTTTCAGGCGGAGACCTTTGTATCATCCCTCCAAAAGTAGAACACTCCGTCTATGTAAAAGACGATGAAACAATTGTTTTAAATATTTTAATTAAAATTTCTACTTTTGATCAAGTTTTCACAACCTTGTTGAAATCCTCCAATATACTGTCCGTCTTTTTTAATGAGATTTTGTATTCTAACCAGTTCCACAAATATTTGGTCTGTTCCACTGGTAATGACGAAATCCTTAAAGAAATAATTCTTAGAATGTTTCAAGCCTGTGAAGGGAAAGGTCAATATTACTCTGAAATCATGAATGGATATTTTGCAGTTTTCGTAGGAACGCTCTTGCAACACCATGAAGATCATGTGAAATATCCTCCTGGCTATTTTGATAAATACAGCGAGGTTTCGCAGATGCTAAACTATATATTGGTAAATTCTACCCACATCACATTAAAAGACTGTGCAAAAAAGTTTCATTTCAGCGAAAGGTATTTATCACTTATTCTTAAAAAACACACGGGTAAGTCGTTTTCCCAACTTGTGACTTCTGCAAAAATCGAAATGGCAAAAGAACTTTTGAGGTACAATCATGTTAATTTAGCCATCCTCGCTGAAAAAGCAGGCTATAAAGACCCTGCCTATTTTACAAAAGTATTTAAAAGAGAAACCGGATGCACACCAACCATATATAAAAATCAATTTTCGCCCGCTCCATAAATGGCTTTTCACATTTCTATTGTCACTCTTTTTAATTTCTGATTCGCATTTTACCCCAAAATCATTCGTTTTTTCTATTGTTATACATTTCCATACTACCCATAATATATTTGATATGATTGGTGTTAAAGAAACAATCTATAAATATTTTAGCGAATTGGGGAGAGTGCACATGTTAACGGTTACTGGTCTGAAGTGTAATCATGAAAAAGCTCCTTTGGGTATAACTGGGGCGCCTGTTTTCTCTTGGCAGCTTTTTTCCGATACACCTAATACTTTGCAAAACGCCTATCAGTTAATAATTGATATTGAAAATCAATCGGTATATGATTCCGGCCGCATTTTCTCCTCTCAATCAATCGAAGTAGTTCTGGATAATTTTCAGGTAGTTGAAAAACAAGTTTATCACTGGAAAGTAATTGTCTGGGATAATCATGGACAGAAAGCGGAGAGCACAGATTATTTCGAATCTGCCCCGGCAAAACTTTCAGCAAAATGGATTGAACCGACTATTGCAAGCGTAAAATATGAAAAGCCAATTCCACTAATGATGAGCATGGCATTGAAATCGAAGCCCAAACTACCGCCAGATGAACGGCTTCTCCCTGTGTCTCTTTTGCGAAAAGAATTCGAAGTCAAGCCAGGGCTTACAAAAGCACGGGCATATGTAACGGCCCATGGTATTTATTCGATACAATTCAATGGAAATGCACCCGACAAACGGCTTTTGGCGCCTGAATTTACTGCTTACCAGAAATATCTCTGCTACCAGACCTATGACATTACAAGCATGTTAGTTGTGGGCAATAATGCTTGCGGTGTAATGCTTGCAGATGGCTGGTGGGCAGGAAGAATTGGCATCGGGGGTGAAAGCAACCAATATGGAATGTCAAGAGCTCTTCTTCTTGAAATAGAATTAACTTATAGTGACAACACTAAAACAACTATTATTTCAGATGAAAAATTCAAATGCAGTTCAGATGGCCCCATTCGTTATTCTGATATTTTTATAGGCGAAAAGCAAGACCATAACTATACACAGACAATTGAAAAGTTTAGCAAAGCAGGTTTTGATGCACATGATTGGAAGCCTGTCACTCTCATCGATTACGGAGACAGCAATCTAGTTGCACAAATTGGCGGGCCTGTTGAAAGGTACAAGGAAATTAAACCAACCCAGATTTTACATACGCCTAAAGGAGAAAATGTCGTCGACTTTGGTCAAAATTTTGCCGGGTTTATACGCTTAAAAGTTTCTGCCCCCAAAGGCACTATAATCAAACTTGAACACGGTGAGGTTCTGGATAAAAACGGGGATTACTTGAATAATATTATCGGCGTTAACAAGGATCAGACTGATATTTTTATTTGTTCGGGGGAAAAGGAAGAACTTTTTGAGCCCCAATTCACTTTTCACGGGTTCCGTTATGTAAAAGTTTCTGGTATCAGCAATTTCAAATTGGAAGATTTTTGTGGAATTGCAATTTCAAGCCGTATGGAAAACTTATCCTACTTTAGATGTAGCAATGAACTAGTGAACAAACTATACTCTAATGTTCGATGGTCACAATGTTCCAATATGATTTCTATTCCAACCGATTGCCCTCAAAGAGAACGCGCTGGGTGGACTGCCGATATCCAAGTGTTTGCCCCCACTGCCGCTTACAACCAGGATATGACCGCCTTTTTGGAGCGTTGGTTAGACAGTATGGAAGCAGAGCAACTTAGTGATGGCCAAATTCCCTGCGTTGTTCCCTTTAGCATTTCTTATCAAAATTCCTTGAAGCTTCAAAGCAAAGAGGGGTGTTGCTCTGCCGGTTGGTCAGAGGCCTGTATTATTGTGCCTTATACCATATATAAAATGTATGGCAACTTTAATATTCTAAAAAAGTACTACCCTATGATGAAGAGATGGATGAATTATGTAACATATCGGGCAGAAAATTTCAACCCCGATAACTTCGAAAAAAAGAAGAACAAATCTCCCGCCGAAATTGAAAACCATAAATATCTATGGAACACCGGATGGCATTACGGCGATTGGATGATTCCCAGTATCTCAAAAGGAATGATGGGCAGTGTAAAAGGCGCAAAAGCGACAAAAGAATTTATCGCATCTGTTTATTATGCCTATTCTGCGGAAATGATGTCTGAAATTTCAAAAATTATTTGCGATGAAGAATCCGCAGTGAAATACCACACTTTAAATCTTCGGATAAAGAAAGCAATCTCCGATACTTATATTTCGGAATCAGGGGTGATTAATCCAGATTTACAGGGTTGTTATGTTTGTGCATTATGGTATGATATTGTCCCTGAAAACGCTGTAGATAAAGTAGTACAGCGACTCAAACAATTGATTGAAGATAATCATTTCTGCTTAGACACAGGTTTTTTGTCAACTCCTATACTGCTTGATGTACTGACGAAATATGGGATGCAGGATACTGTTTATAAAATATTGTACCAAGAAAATTGTCCTTCTTGGTTTTACGAAATTAAAAAAGGAGCTACCACCATTTGGGAAAGCTGGGATGGAATTAAACCCGATGGCAAGACAGGCAATTTATCTTATAACCATTATGCTCTTGGTTGCGTATTTGATTGGATTTACCGCAATGTTGCAGGAATTCAAAATCAAAGTGCCGGCTTTAAAAAATCGCTAATTAAACCAATACCGGACGAATCGATGACATGGGCACAAAGTAGCTTCAAAAGCATGTATGGGGAAATATCTAGCAGCTGGAAAAAAGAAAACGAAATCTTCCAGCTAGAGGTGAAAATCCCCTGTAACACTACTTGTACGGTGATATTGCCCAACGGGGAACAACATGCAATCGGGTCAGGAACCTATAATTTTGTTTGTAGGCTATAATAGTTTCATATTATGTTTTTTCGCATAAATTGGGGTAGTTCAGTAATTATTAGCACAGCAAAGGAGTTATATCGATGCAGTATTACCTGGCGATTGATATCGGTGCGTCAAGCGGACGTCATATTTTAGGCCATGTGGAAAACGGGCTTATCTTTTTAGAAGAAATTTATCGGTTTGACACCCCTCAGATACACAAAAACGGCCACGACTGCTGGGATATTGACCAACTTTGGGCACGTATTTTAGAAGGCCTTAAAGCTTGTAAAACCGCCGGTAAAATACCAATTGCAATGGGGATTGATACTTGGGCGGTAGATTTTGTTCTTCTAGATAAACAGGGCGGCCTTTTAAGTGATGCCGTTGCCTACCGCGACAAAAGAACCAAAGGGATGGAAGCAAATGTAAATAAAGTGATCTCCCCCGCACCACTTTATCAGCGCACAGGGATACAAAAACAGCCATTCAACACTATTTACCAGTTGATGGCGTTAAAAGCCGAACATCCAGAACAAATTACCATGGCGAATCGTTTTTTGATGATCCCCGAATTTTTCAATTTTTTGTTGACCGGCATTTGCCGGAATGAGTACACAAATGCCACCAGCACAAACCTTGTAAACGCTTACACAAAAACATGGGACACCGAACTGCTGCAGGCGCTTGGCCTGCCTGAACAACTGTTTGATCAGCTTTCCATGCCGGGCACCAGCCTAGGCCCCTTTACCCCAGCAATTGAAAAAGAGGTCGGCTTTCGCTGCGAAGTAATTTTACCTGCGACCCACGATACCGGGTCAGCCTTTCTTGCGGTACCGGCCCGCGACGACCACGCAGTTTACCTCTCCAGTGGGACATGGAGCCTGCTTGGCGTAGAAAGCCCCATACCGATTACAACCGAGGCCAGCCGCTTGCAAAATTTCACCAACGAAGGCGGTTATCAATATCGTTTCCGCTATTTAAAAAATATTATGGGGCTTTGGATGATACAAAGCATTCGCCGTGAACTGAATGGTACTTTTTATGTGTCGGGCAAAAGCACACCATCGGCAAAAGCCAAATCACCGCTTAGCTTTGATGCACTCGAAAGCGCTGCCCGCTCGGCGAATTATTTTAACAGCATCGTTGATGTAAATGACGATACCTTTCTTTCTCCTGACAGTATGATCTATGCCGTAAAAGGCTACTGCACAAGGACAAATCAGGCCGTGCCTGACACCGTGGGGGAATTGATGCACTGCGTATACCACAGCCTTGCTGTCAATTATGCGAAGACCATTAAAGCGCTGTCCACGCTTACCGGCAAACAATATACCAGCATCAATATTATCGGGGGCGGCTCGAAAGATACGTACCTGAACCAACTCACCGCAAAGGCTACCGGAGTTCCGGTCTACGCCGGCCCCGCTGAAGGCACATCTATTGGCAATCTTGTGGTACAGATGATTGCCAAGGGTGAATTTACCAGCCTCGCAAACGCGAGAATCGCAATTAGAAATTCGTTTGATATAAAGGAGATATCGTATGAGCAGATTTGAAGAAGCAAAATTGCTTTATGCTCAATTGGGTGTGGATGTTGAATTGGCACTGGCCGTGACAGCAAATAAAGCCATCTCAATCCACTGCTGGCAAGGTGATGATGTAACCGGCTTCGACTGCCAGAACGGCGGCACCGGCGGTGGCATTCAAGCGACAGGAAATTACCCTGGCAGGGCACGCAATTTTGAAGAGCTTAAGGCCGACTTTCTAAGAGCCTGCACCCATATACCCGGCAAAAAGCGCATTAATCTGCACGCCTGCTATGCCATTTTTGACGCAGGCGAATGGGCCGACCGCAATAAGTTGGAATACAGGCATTTCGCGCCGTGGGTTGAATTTGCACAAAAGAACAACCTAGGCATTGATTTTAATCCCACCTGCTTTTCCCACCCCATGGTAAAAGACGGCCTTACACTTGCCAGCCCTGATGAAACCGTGCGGCGGTTCTGGATTGAGCACTGCAAGGTCAGCCGGCGTATTGCGAATGAAATAGGGTTACAATTGGGCGACAAGGTACTCAACAACATCTGGATCCCAGATGGTTTTAAAGATATTCCTGCGGACAGGCTGGGTCCCCGTCTGCGTTTAAAAGAGGCTCTAAATGAAATTTTTACCGAACCCTGCCCTTATGTAATTGACTGCGTTGAAAGTAAAGTATTTGGGATTGGACTTGAAAGCTATACTGTTGGTAGCAACGAATTTTACATGAGTTATGCCGCTTCGCACCCCGGCGTATATAACCTGCTTGACAATGGGCATTACCACCCTACCGAAGTAGTAAGCGATAAAATACCAGCGCTACTGTGTTACTTTGATAAAATACCGCTGCACGTGACCCGCCCGGTCCGCTGGGACTCAGACCATGTCGTTTTGTTTGATGACGAGTTGAAAGAGATTATGAAAGAAATCGTGCGCAATGATGCCGTTGACAAAGTTCTCATCGGTCTTGACTTTTTTGATGCCTCTATTAACCGCATTGCAGCATGGGTAATTGGGGCACGCAATGTACAAAAAGCCTTGCTGTGGGCACTATTGCAGCCAAACGAAAAACTGAAGTCGCTGCAGGATAAGGGGGCCTTCACTGAAAAAATGGTCTTGATGGAAGAGGCAAAGACCTTGCCTTTTACCGATATTTGGGCACATTACTGCAAAATGCAAGGTGTCGCCGCAGATGACAGCTGGTTTAGAGATGTACAGAGATACGAATGTGATGTTTTAAATAAAAGAGGTTAAACAAATGGGTATCACTGATATTGAAATCGTGCAGTCTTATATTCGCATGTGCAACGACGGTTGGAAACAGGGTTGGCATGAACGCAACGGCGGGAACTTAACCTACCGGCTTACCGCGCAAGAAGCCGCCGCATGCCAGCCTTATTTTAGCCATTCGGGCGAATGGGTCCCTATGGGGGTGAGCGGAAAAAACCTTGCCGGTGAATATTTTTTGACTACCGGCAGCGGGAAGTATTTTCGCAACGTCATTCTTGACCCAGAGCATTCCATTGGCATTGTGGAAATCAACAGCTCCGGCGACAGTTGGCGCATCGTCTGGGGGCTGGAAGGTGGTGCAAAACCTACCAGCGAATTCCCTAGTCATTTTATGAACCATTCTGTACGGGTTGCCGCAACAAACGGTAAAACTCGTGTAATCTACCATGCACATACTCCAAACCTGATTGCGCTGACCTATGTTCTACCGCTTACCTCCCGCGATTTTTCTCGTATTTTATGGCAGTCTGCAACCGAATGCCCGGTTGTATTTCCTGCCGGTGTTGGCGTTGTACCATGGATGGTACCTGGCGGTGCCGAGATTGCAATGGCCACCAGCGAACTTATGAAACAGTTTGACGCAACCGTTTGGTCTCACCATGGTTTGTTTTGTTCCGGCCCAGATTTTGATACCACCTTTGGCTTGATGCACACCATTGAAAAAGCTGCACAGATTGCAGTTCTTGCCTTAAGTGCAGGGCAAGGCAAACTGCGGCAGACCATTACCGATGAAAACCTTCGTGCAATTGCAAAGGATTTCGATGTAACGTTGAACGAACAATTTCTCGGGTAACCTGCCAGAGCGTCTAGACCACCGTTTTTACAGCCTTGTTTTAAAGGGTATACTGCGCGGCAGTATACCCCTCATATTTGCCATACTCCTATAGCAAATACATACAGCTCTGCCAGCTTGCGTCATTTTATCAGGCGGCAATCAACTGGTCGTTTTTTTAACAGACGGTCAATAAAAAAAGCAGAAGCATCTGGTGCAAAGCCAGTGTTTCTGCTTTTTTCTATATAAGCCAAGGACTTTTTGTTAAAGCGGCCTATACTACGCCCCGCATCGTCCCCTTTAAAGGGTATTTAGCGCATCAATCAATTTTCCCAATACTGCTTCAGGCAGGTTCAGCATCGGGGCAATTGCCTGAAAAGACATTCCATAAAGCGCCTTTGCCTGCTCGTTTGAAGCAAAGCCAGGAAGCACCTGTTCTACAATTTCTGCACCTCTTTTATCTCCTAGTATTGTGCCTATCGGGCTGTCGGCATTCAGTCTGCCCCCTGTGCGAATTTCCGAGTGCTTCCAATTTATTATATTCTGGTGCCCCGCGCTCAGCGCACCGTCGACAGGTATCGCTGCCCCGGTGATATAGCGGGCCAAATCACTGGCCAGAAAAAGCGCCAGTGCCGCACAATCCATTGGGTCTCCAAGATGCCCGGCAGGGCAGTCCCTTGCAAAAAATCCCATTGCCTGTTCGCCTGCGTCGCCAAAAATACTTGTTTTGGTATAACCTGGACATATTGCGTTTACCGTGATGCCGTAAGGCGCATAATCCATTGCCGCCACTTGGGTCATCCCAACCACACCAAATTTTGTCGCAGAGTATAGTGCCTGCCCACGCTGTGCCATCAATCCCGCAATCGAAGCGACGTTAATCAAAAAGCCGCCAGTGCTGCCGCTTTTCAAAATAGCTTCTGCACCATATTTCATCCCGGCAAAAACGCCCTTGCTGTTTAGGGCAAAAATCTTGTCATATTCATCCTCTTCATATTCATGCAGGGGAATGCCGCCCATGCCAATGCCCGCATTGTTTACAATGCCATCCAATCTTCCGTAATGCGCAACTGTTTTGTTCACAAGCTCTTTAATCTGCGCCGCGCTACTGCAGTCTGTTGCAATAAAAAGCGCCTCACCGCCTTGTGCCCGAATACCCTGCGCCACTGTCTCGCCCTGTGCTTCACTGCGGGCAGCACACACCACCTTCATGCCATGTACCCCGTAAACTTGCGCAATCGCTTCGCCGATACCGCGGCTTGCCCCTGTTACAATGACCACTTTTCCCCTTACACTGCTAAAATCCATAAAAATGCCTCCTTGTTATGTTTGTATCCGCCGCAACTGCCACCAGCAAATTACCACGGCAATCACGGCTGAGCTCATATCCGCTATTGCCTGTGCCGCCGCAATACCAGTAAAACCAAGTAATAAATTCATAATGTATAGCATAGGAATCAAAACGATACCCTGCCGAAGTACCGAAACGATAGTGGCTGCGGCAGCATTGCCGCTTGCCTGTAAAAAATTAACGCTGATATAGTAAAGCCCAAGTAACGGGCCTGATATTGTCAACCACACTACAATGCGTTCCCCCATTGCAGCTGCATCTGGTTGGGTTAGAAACATCCCAATCAAGGTACGCCTTGCCAACGCACAAAGAATGGTCGTCAAAACGCCAAAGACAAATGTCAGCAGCGCCAGCTTTTTGAGCACCTCTTTCAGTCGCACAAAATTTTTTGCCCCGCAGTTATATGCCATAAGCGGTTGCGCCCCCATACAGATTCCCATTTGGATTAACCCGATTAACATGGTTACCTTGCCGGCTGCGCCATTTGCCGCGATGGAATTGGTACCGTATTGCCCGAGCAGTTGGTTTGCAAAAGTAGAAGCAAAACCCGCCAGCAAACTGCTGA
Organism: Bacillota bacterium; assembly: GCA_023460035.1. GTDB lineage: Bacteria > Bacillota > Clostridia > Oscillospirales > Ruminococcaceae > Pygmaiobacter. The sequence goes on along the minus strand of JAEWRN010000007.1, from coordinate 100,633 downwards.
CTGCATTAGGCATACCCAACCCCATAATTCTGCCCAGCACTTTGGGGGCAGAAAGTGCCAGCCGCAGATTAAAATTCACGATTTTTGCACCGCGGCGGATATACAAAAGGAAACAAACCGTACCCACAAAATTGCCCAGTACGGTTGCAATGGCCGCCCCTGTAACACCCATGTGCAGTACCAAAATAAACAGTGGGTCTAAAACCATATTGACAATGGTACCTGCAAGGTTAATGAAAAATCCTTCTTTGATTGCCCCTTCTGCCCGCAGCAACATGGCAGAGCCTGTACTGAGCAGCATCAAAGGGGCGCCACAAGCCAATACGCGTAGATACTTTTCAGCATAAATCAGCATATCTGAAGTAGCCCCTAAAAAGCGCAAAATTGAATGGCAAAAAATATTCATTCCCACTGCCGAAAAAACGCCAAACAGCAAGCAACCCCATACAACAATACTTGCGCTGGCCCTAGCATATGCCTTCTCTCCGGCACCAATAGAATGCGCAATTAGCGCACATCCCCCTGCGCCTAGCATTGTTGCAACGGCAGAAAGCAGCGAAAATATCGGCCCTACTACCGAAACGGCCGCCACCTGTGCAGTATTACCCAACTGACCGACAAAAAACATATCAGCCATGTTATACAACACCATAATAAGGACAGAAAACACCGACGGGATTGCCAGAGAGCTGATTGCCTTCCAAACAGGCTTATCTCGAAACAACGCTTCACTTTGCATTATGGTCTTCTCCTGTAGAGCAAATTATTCAACTATACACCAACTGTTAATCTTTGGGTCCAACAAAAACTATCAAACAAATGTATTTTTTAGTTTTTGCACATATGTTCTTTTTATGAACATATGTTGATTTTTCCGCTTATTCGTATTATACTGTTGGAAAACACGTGACGCAATCAGCAAATCAGCGATGCCTGTCAGAAGAGCAACACATTTGCACTTTTTGTTCAAAAAGGGGACAACTTTATGAAAACTGATCTCCGTGTTCGCTACACAAAAGAGATTATTGAAACCAGTTTTTTAGCACTTCTCGAAAAAAAGAGCCTCAGCAAAATTACAGTCAAAGAAGTATGCGACCAGGCACAGATTAACCGCGGTACTTTTTATAAGCATTATCAAAACTGTTATGACCTGATGGACGAAATCAAAGCGGCCGCACTGGTAAAATTCGATACATTGCTGGCGACCGCAACGACAAGCGACGCTCAATTGCTTTTACTCATTATTCTTAGGTCCCTACAAAACCATAAAAAACTTTTTACCATTTTGTCCGATAACCACATGGATCACCAATTTGTAGAAAATCTGATGCGCTGTTATTTTCAACATACCGAACTGTGGCCTGCTGAAAAACTGGTTTCACACTGGACACAGGAACCATACCAGACAATAGCTCGTACTTTTTTGGCAGGCGGCTGCAGCAGCGGAATTTCTTATTGGCTGCAAAGCGGGATGCAAGAATCTCCCGAACAACTCACCGAAGAAATAACACTGCTTGCGGATGCCCTGAAACGCGGGCTAACTGCCGAATAAAAAAATGCAAGCGAAACGTTTGTGTAGCAATGACGTTTCGCTTGCATTTCGTTCTATATCAGCTCACTCGCGCCAACTGCCAAGATAATTAAGACTCGGCTTCGGAGTACGTTTTTGACCATGAGCACGATCTACTGCGACCAAGCCAAAGGTCATTCCAAATCCCTTTTGCCACTCAAAATTATCCAGCAGACTCCAATATAAATACCCTTTTACTGGTAGGCCATCCATCCTGCAACGCTGTACCCCGGCAAGTGCCCCTTCAATAAAAGCCTCTCTGCGTTTGTCATCGCTGGTGGCTATACCATTTTCAGTCACCAGCAGATCACCCTTAAAATTTTGGGCAACCCTGCGCAGCACATTTTCAAGTGCCTGAGGATAAAATTCATAGTCCATTTGTGTAAGCTCGGCGCCTTCCGGAGTAGTACGAATACCCTCGGAATCATACTGGCTGCGCGTATAATTCTGTACACCTAAAAAATCGTCATCCATCAAGGCTGGCAAATAATGTACAAACTCATCTGCCCACTCTTTTTCTGCAATTGTTTCGCCGCCCGGCAGGGCTTGAATATCGTGCAGCGAAAGGGTCAGCCCAACTTTGGTTTGTGGGCAAATTTCACGAATTACAGCACGGGCTGCTTTGTGCGCTTCGATGACCAACTCATCGCCCCGGCGACTGCGCGGGTTAGTAAAGCATTGCGGCTGTGCAGTACCAAACACCTGCAAGTTTTCAGCAGCCGCATTTTGCTGGTTGGCCATCATCTGTTCCACGTTCATACCCATCTGTACTGTGCCATCCGTTTTTGCGGCTGCCGCGCGGGCCATCATCTGCTTTTTAAAACGCTCCATCAGCGCCGCCACCTGAACGCCCATGTTCGCCTCATTAATCGTGCAGACATAGTGCAGTTCACTGCCCATCTGCTCCATGATGTACCTTGTATAGCGGGCGAAGTCCGCAGGTACGGTTTCTGCTTCCCAACCGCCTTTTTCAATCAGCCATTTAGGGCTGGAAAAATGCATCAGCGTGGGGATGGGCTCCAGCCCGTTTTTTTTGCAGCAGTCGATCACATTTTTATAATGTTGCGTGGCGCCAAAGTCAAAGGTCTCTGCTGTGGGTTGTATGCGTGCCCATTCAATGCCAAACCGATAAGCATTCAGCCCTGCTTGCGCCATCAGTTGAATGTCCTCCTCATAAAGGTGGTAGTGATCCACTGCATCGAGGCTTGGTTCTTTGTAATTGGTATATTTCATCTGCTCACAGGCCCAGCAATCGCTATTTTTATTATTACCTTCCACCTGGTGCGCCGCAGTTGCCGCCCCAATCAAAAAATCTTTTGAAAACTTTTTCATTTTATCCTCCTTAAAATGCTTTATTTAAATATTCCGCACTGACACGCAGGCTTTTTACTGGGTCGTTTGACACCCAGTTGCGGTGACTTTCCAGAATAACGGCCTGTACGTCCACCGCAGTTGCCTGTTTTACCAGTTCTTCAAGCGGCATGTTGCCAGTACCAAGCTCCATGCTGTCAGTTTTTAATATCGGGGTCATCGAGGAGCCCGCCTGCCGTGTACCACGGTCATTAATATGCCACAGTTTCATACGCCGGCCAAGCTTTTGCATCCATTCTAGTGCACTTGCTCCACCCTCTGTAAACCAATAGCTGTCAAATTCAAAATTGACAAACTGCGGATTGGTTTCATCCAGTAAAATATCATAGGCACGCTTTGTTTCGCCCATGCGGCAAAGTTCGCAGTTGTGGTTGTGGTAAAGCAGTCGTACCCCCTCGCCAGCCAATGTCTGCCCAGCCTCATTCAGCCTTGCAGCAAGGCCCCGCACGGCGGCTTCGTCGCTGTAATCAAACCGGTACATACCAGTGATCACCAACGTATCTGTGCCAAAACTTTTGGCCTCATTTGCCACATCAGTGGCAGACCGTTCCAGACTTCCAAGGTCCGTATGTAAGCTAACGACCGCAAGCCCAGCTTCCTGCACCAATGTGTGCCAATCAAGCTTACCACCTTTGCCAACCGGCATTCCGGCGGCCCTAGTCAACAACTTCACCATCCAGCCAGCAGGGTGCACCATGAAACTGCATAACTCAATACCGCCATAGCCGGCGTTTTTTATCGCTGCAAGGGTTTGCCGTGCCTGCTTTTCGCTGCCGGTCACGCTCCCCAGCATAAATTGCTGAACTGCTTTGATTGCCATACCATTTTCTCCTTTTACAACGCAAACACATTGCCCTGTGTAATGCCATTTTCATTAAAGCTGTCTACACAAATGTAATAGTTTTGTCCTCGTATCAAAGTAGAAAGCGTCACCTCATCAGCATCGTAAACCAGCCAGCTCTGGTACAGCTTGTCCGGTGCAATACCATAACGCACATTACAGCCCTGTGCACCGGGGATGTGTTTCCAGAAAATTTTTGCTTCCAACTCATTCACACGCGCTCCGCCGGCATCTGCCTGCAAAGGTTTAGAGCCGCTGCCATTACCAAATACCCTCAGCCCGCTAATGCGCAATTGTTGGCCATATGGCAGCGCAATACCCGTAACCCGAACGTAACGGGCCGTAATGCCATTGCGATATTCATAGTACCCATTTGAGGACTCGCGCGTCACATTTTCAAGTATTTCCCACTTTATATTGTCGTTACTAATACTGATAGTGTATTTTGATATCTGCGGTTCCAGCTCAATGTGCCGTGTGCCGCGTGTATCACCGTAACTTTCCTGCGGGAAATCAACCGCCAGCTTTTCATCTGCCATATTGACCTGAATTGCCCGCACATCACTTTGTGCGCCAAGGTCAACGGTCACCCACTCCCCGGCAGCAGATGTCGCTGCGCTCCACCATGTACGAATATCTTCATCCACCGCGTGTATTGCGCTGCTGCATGGGGCCGTTGATGAAGCGGTAACCGGCTTTTTGTAGCTCAACAGCATCCACTCCGGCACCAATGCGGCAGCATCCAGCCTGCCTTGTGCAATGCAAAACGGATAATCAGCAAAATTCTGATTACAGAAAAGTACACCATCCGCATCAAATCCGGCAGGAAATAATCCCACGCGCCGCTCAAAATCATGGTTTACACTAATGCGCATAGTAGAGGCGTGCCAATAGTTCCCGTACTTATCCTGAATGGTGCTGCCGTGGCCTGCCGCAGTGATAAACCCGCCAGGTTTCGACGAAAACGGGTTACTTGCCTGCAATGTAAACGGACCAAGCGGGGCATCCGCCACATACACGCCATCGGCATAAGTGTTGTACTGCGTACCAGGGCAAGCATACTGCAGGTAATATCGGCCACTTTTCTTTGTCATAAATGCCCCTTCGATATAAGGCTTTCCAACAGACAAAAACATTTTAGTCATTGCCTCAGCAGAATAGTTTCCCATCTTATCCAGCCCTGCCGGAAACTCTATTTTTCTGGTTGATGGGTTAAAAAGATGCTTTAATTGGCGATATACTACACTGCTCTCTTTTTGAACAATGCCGTTGTCACCTGGCCGCTCATACCCTAAACTCTCTTCATTGCCGAAAATCAACGGTTGTTTTTCGCCGATAGGCTGCATGGTTACAGGGTCCATTTCCACCCCATAAATAGGGTCTGTGTTGGTACAGCCCCAGTAAAAATACACACGACCGTCATCATCACAAAAGAGATCTGGGTCCCAAAAGGCAAATGGTGCAGACACCTGTGTAAACTTATCTGTCAGTGGGTTTTTTGTGCGCAAAATCGGGCAATTTTCGTCTCGGCGGGAAGCGCAAAAATACAAATAATCCCCAACCTGACGCACATCCGGTGCATAGTCGTAAATCAGCAGATCCGCCACTGTATGAAAGTTCCAATTCAGCAGGTCTTCAGAATACCAAAAGCCTGCTGCCATTGATACAAAAAGGTAGTATATTCCCTTAAAAAGGACCAGTGTCGGGTCAGCCCCTTCACGAAATCCACTTACCATTTCTCCTTCTTTCAAGTGTTGGTAGCGGTAACCAAGGTCAAGTGGGTTGCAATAGGTTTGCTTTAACATTCTGCTTCTCCCTTCAAGCATTGTCTTTTTTAATCCCTTGCAGTACACGGTTGATTTGCTGCACGCTTTCTTTGTCCGTGCCAGACTGCCGCAATAGGCTCAGCAGCGTCATACGCCCCATCATACGCTGCAGTGCAGGGTTGTCTTTCACGGCATCAGCCACATCACCCCGGGCGGCGGCCCCCTTTGCCATCATGGCATCCACAATAGCGCCTGCCTGCTTATTTGAACGAATATCAGCTAATTTATCTGCAACAGAATAACAGGTCTCATCAACCCCTGTGTCAAACCAGTTCTCCACCGGAGGGCGGTTATCGAATTGATATTCCGGGTTAGGTGCATCTGTTTTTTTCACTAAAATTGAACTGCTGCAAGCCCCTGCCTTTGCTTCGATGATATGCCGCCCCGCAATTGGCACATCGAATTTGAATACGGTCGTGCCCGTCTGCTTTGCCCAAAATGTGCCGTCTACAAAAAGTTCGATCTCTGGCTGGTTGCTATACACTTTAATTTCCGTAACTTCTTCCGGGCGGTCAACATAGCGGCTGCCGCAAAGGTGTACAAATGGCTCTGTTTTATTCCATGCCGCTTTGTACAAATAAAATGCGTCTTTTTTTGTCTTGCGGTCTATTGTGACAAGGCCCTTTTGATTTTCTCCATGCTTACCGCCTTCATCACGCCCATCGGCCGCAAAATCGAATAGATTCCACACATGGGTTGCCCACAACCAGGGGCGCTGCTCAATCATATTGAGAATATGCTCGTGGTACACAGCCTGATAACTTTCGGTGTAGTCTCCTTTTTCAGGACGGGCAGTTTGATACTGCGGGTTTGCATCCGCACCATATTCTGAAAATCCTATACAGCGATTGGGATATTTTGCATGGTATTCATCAAAAAACTCGTCATTTTGTTCAAGCTCGCCCACATACCACCCAAAATAAAGGTTGTAACTGTTTATGTCGGGGATTTCCAAAAGAGGGCTGTCAGTTTCAAGCATAAATACATTTGCCATCGTTGTGGGGCGCGTCTTGTCTAGCTTATGGCACAATTCATTCAGCAAGCGATGGTTTTCAAGCAGATCTTCGTTTACGGCGCTGGCAGCACTAATTTCATTTGAAAGCCCCCACACTACAATACTGGGGTGGTGATAGCACTGCGCAACCAACTCTTCCATTTGAGAAAGTGTATTGCGGCGGCCGTTTTTCATATGCATCGTAATATACGGAATTTCAGCCCATACGACAATACCGTTTTCATCACACAAATCGTAAAACGGCTGAGCGTGCTGGTAATGTGCCAGCCGTAATGTGGTTGCACCAATTTCCCGCACAATAGCCATATCTTCTTCGTACATTTCAGGCGTAAGGGCGTTGCCCACCCCTTTGCGGTCCTGGTGGCGCGACACCCCCCGTAGCGGGTAACTGCGCCCATTAAGCAAAAAACCCTGCTGTGGGTCCATGCAATAACTGCGGCATCCAAAACGGGTACTCACTTCATCACCGTTTTGAAGGCTGGCTACAGCATCGTACAGATATGGGTCCTTTATGCCATCCCATAAATGTACATTTTCAATCGTAAAAATCAACTCGGCATGGCCGCGTTCCACTTTCGCTGTTTGGTTCATCCCCGCAATAGTAAACCGCACTTCGTCAGTATCGCCTTCTACCCACGCTTCGGCAGTAATTTTTGCATTGTGCGCTGCAAGGTCTACCACCGGCGTGATTTTAATCCCCTTTGTACCACAGTAATCCAGTGAAAAATGCGAGGCTGGTACAATTAGCAGTTTCACCGGGCGGTACAACCCGCCGTAAAAAGTAAAATCTGCTTTTTGCGGGTATACAGTATCATTGTCCCCGTTATTCACCGCAATTGCCAATGAATTTTCCGCCCTCAAATGATCGGTAAGATCAACGCGAAATGTCGAAAAGCCCCCCTCATGCCGGGCTATTTTTTTACCGTTCAGATACACCTCTGCAATGTTGGCTGCGCCCTCAATCTCCAAATAAGCGCGCATACCACCAGCTAAATTAGGTTTTGTCAAGAGATATGTATACCAGCAGGTACCTCGATAATAATCATTGCCTCCATCCTGCCCGTCAGCCGCATTCCATGTATGGGGCAGTGTTACGGCTTCCCCTTTGCTTTGTTCTGCCTCTTGTACAGTAGCCGCCTGTTTTACAAAAGTCCAGCCTGCCTGCAATTCAATTGTTTTTCTCATAAACCCTGCTCCTTGTATAGTATAAAATCTCTAAGCTTTTGTGCCTTTTTTAAAACCGATGTGTCCCCGCAGACAATGTTGCTTTTTCCCCTCCGGGTAAAACCACCTCCGCGGTTCCATTGGATGGAATGGTAAACTCATAAAGACATTTTTCGCCCTCATATCTCCATGCACTTACAATCTCCCCTATTGGCGACTGGTAACGTGCTTCGGCAAAGCCCAACAGTTTACAAGGGTGTGGGGTCAAACAGACAGCCCCATTTTTTACATGAATACCGCAGACATCTGCAAATAACCAACCACAAACAGATCCATAGGAATAGTGATTTAATGAACCCTTAGGCACACCGTTTTCATCGATTCCGTCCCAGTTTTCCCAAATAGTGGTCGCATCGCGCTTTACCGCGTACAACCAACTGGGTCGGGTGTCCTGCAAAAGCAGGCGATACGCTGTTTCCGTGTAGCCATATTGTGTCAGCACCGAACACAGCGCAGGGGTTGTAAGAAACCCTGTATTCAAATGAAACCCATTCTGTATAATCAGCCGGTTCAAGTCCGCCGCAGCCGATATGGACTCCTCTTCGCTCAATAAGCCAAACGAAATTGCACGTACATATTCAGCCTGCCGGTTGGAAACAATTTTCCCATGATCCGTTGCTACCAAATAGAACGCCTGTTTTGCATTTTCACAAACACTACTGTAATGGGCAGCATCCTGCGGCTTGTTCAGCAATGTGGCAATTTCGGCCAACAATCTACCTGAATAGGCAAAATAAGCTGTTGCCACTTTATACTGTGGTTTTTTCATTGATTCGACCGATACTACATCCGGTTCACACCATTCGCCGTAATCCACACCACTTTCAATGACAAATCCCGCATAGGGGTTTTCTTTCGGCAGTAAAGGTGCCTCCCCCTTCTGACTGGCGCGCTGCTCAAGATAAGCATACCACCGCTGCATCATTTTATAGTTTTCTTTTAGGACTCGTACATCGCCGCTGCGGCGGTAAAGTGCATACGGTACAAAAATACAGGCATCACCCCAGCCAACCGAACCTGCGAGCAGTTGAGTAAAAAAGGAAGGCAGATTATTGCGCGGGGCGATATTAGCCACCTTGCCATCCTCATACTGCTCTGCCCTGCACGCCGACAACCACTTCCGAACAACCGGGTAACAATCAGCGAAAAAGAGCCCTGTTTCAATATAAAGACCGATGTCACCTGTCCAAGCAGCTCTCTCCCGCGTGGGACAATCAGTAGGTACATCACAAAAATTCGACTTCATGCTCCATAAACTGTTTTGTACCAACCGGTTGACATCTTCATCTGAACAGTTAAAATACCCCGTCTGCTGCATGTCGGAATAAACGGCAATACTGGTGAACTGTGCTTTCGAGAGGTCGATATCTGTTTCCACTTTTGCATAGCGGAAACCCCAGATCGTAAATTTCGCGTGGTAGACATTTACCCCCTCTTTGCAGGTGTAAATCACACGCTGCTTTGTGCCGCCTTCTTTATGGCGCTTTCTGTCCTGAAAATTTTCGGTGGTAAAATTACCATTTTCGTCAAGCGTTTCACCATGGGTCAAGACAAGCGTATCACCCTCATGTGCATCTACCGTAAAAGTGATATACCCAGCCAGATTCTGTCCATAATCAATCAGTATTTCACCGTTGGGTGCTACAAACAGTTTTCCTGGAAAGTGTTCTTGTTCTGTAATTGGAAGCGAGTTTGTGCAGACCAGCGTATCTACAGGAAATATCTCCGTTTTCACCGCATGCCATCCGGTAAGCTCTTCCTTGCGGGCATCATACACCTCGCCCTGCTGCATATCATTTTCAACAAGTGGCCCCATCTGGGTCGCCTGCCAGTTTTCGTCTGAATTACAAATTGGTACGCCGTCAGCTTCCAGCTGAAAAAGTAATGCAATATTTTCACCATACAAATTTCGGTCGCCGTCCACGCCGGAGCAACTGCGATACCAACCATCGCCCAAAATTACCTGAACGTCATTGTACCCCGTTTTCACCAGATGTGTCACATCATAGGTTTGATACGGCATCCTTTTACCATAACTGTCACTGCCGGGTGCCAGTACAAAATTTCCAACACGCTCTCCGTTCAGGTATGCTTCGTACAGCCCATGGGCGGTGATATAAAGGCGGGCCTTTTGCAGTGCCGGTGCCGTGAACGAGCTTTTCAAATAGCTCGCCGGCTTGTGCACGGCAGGGTCACAGGTAAGCTCCGGGTTAATCCATTTTGCTGTAAACTGTGCGGCGTCAAGTATCCCCATCTCAAAAAAGCTGTCTTCGCTCCACGCTCCTGCCTGATTGGCTTCATCCCATAAACGCACACGCCACACAATGCGTTGGCGGCTTTGTGCTGGCACCCCAAGAAGTGCCAACATTTTATTCGTTTGTACTTTTTTACTGTTCCAAAAAAGAGTGTCACCACACCGCGCTTCAATTTCATACGCCGTCTGGGCATTACCTCCCTCACAACACCATGAAAAGGTAGGCATTACAAGATCAATACCTATCGGGTTGGTCAGCATTTCTGTTTTTAGTTGAACGGCTTTCATAAGAAACTCCTTTTTCTGTTGCCGATAACAAATTATTGTTTTTCTATACGAATTTTTACGCTATAATAAAGAAAACCGGAAAGGATTGGGATGAGTGGGACTTAATATAGAACAAAATATTACATTGTTTCAGGAACTGATTCGTTGCGGTAGCAACCTTTATCTGTGGTGTTACGACGGTGATGGCACTCTTTTACACTCCACCTGCCCGGAACCCGACATGCTGGATAGCGTTTTTGTAATGTTTGGCTGTAAAAATGAAGCCCTTCAATACGGCGCAGCTAACGACCGGCCTCTTACTGTGGGGGCCTCTATTGGGGTACGCTGGGGAGTTGATTTTGTAAAAAAGGATGGTGTTTTAGATAAGATGTACGTGATTGGCCCCACCTTTTTTTATGACTTTGCAATACGTGACGTAGAAAATGCGCTGCGGCAGGACACCTCACTGAATGCCAGCCTTACCTGGCGTCACAGCCTAATTGATATATTGCCGACTATTACCACCGTATCAAACACCATGTTTTTGCGCTACCTTTTAATGCTGCATTATTGTGTATCGCAAGAGGTGTTGGACGCAAGTCTGCTGAATAACCAAGTTTTGCTGGACCCCCACGCACTGCCTGTCGCAAAACACCGAGACCGGCATAAGGTATGGATGACCGAACAGGCCTTGCTTCAAATGGTTCGCACCGGAGACCTGAACTATCACGGTGCTCTAAGCAACTCCATGTTGATTAGCAACGGGGTGCCACTAAAAAGCCCCGACCTTTTGCGGCAGTCTAAAAATTCCATTATTGTGTTCACCTCAATGGTATGCCGTGCCGCAGTAGACGGTGGCCTCTCCCCCGAACAGGCGTATTCTTTGGGGGATGCCTATATTCAAAGCATAGAAAGTGCAAAATCTCTCAGTGAGGTAATGAACATCCCGGTATCGATGTATGACGACTTCATCCGCCGTGTTCACCAATGCCGTACAAACCCAAAGCTTTCACCACTGATTCAAAAATGTCTGGATTATATTGAGACACATCTCAGTGAAAAACTGAATGCCGAACTGCTGGGTGAAATAGTTGGTTACAGTGAATATTATGTTACCCGTAAATTCAAAAAAGAGACCGGATACTTTATCAACGATTACATTAAATTTGCTAAAATTGAGCACGCTAAAATTCTTCTGCACACAACGCAGCAGACCATTCAAGAGCTGTCAGAGGCTGTCGGTTTTTCCAACCGCAGCTATTTCAGTATGATTTTCAAACAAGTGACCGGCCTTTCGCCCACCGAATTTCGCGGGCAAAGCGCCCGGCCCTAATTATGGTTACAAAGGCGTCTGCTGTAAAAACGGCAGGCGCCTTTGTAATGCGGCTTATTCTCCGTATCCCTTACTGTAAGTTCTCTTCAAAAAATTCTTTTTGCAAAGCTGTCTTTTTTTCTGCGATACGTTTTTGTACGTTTACCATTTCTGCCTTGTCAAGCTTGCAAAAACGCATGGCTATCAGTGTGCACAGCCAGCCCAGAATCGGCAGTACAAAGCAAAGGAAGATTGTCATCCAAAAGATTGCCGGCGTGCGGGCATCGCCCGGCTGCGGCATTGTGCTGGTATAACCAAGCATTGCAACCGCGCTTGTGGCAATCAACGCGCCAAACGACGAAATCAGTTTATCGAGCAGGCTGTAAGTGCCGGTAACCACTGCGGGGATATACTTGCCGCTGCGGTCCAGTTCAAAGTCAATAATGTCGGCCATAAAAGCTGAATTCGCGGTAGTCACACACATTTTAGATCCATTTAGTGCAAAGGTCAGCAGAACATAGATGATCATAACGGGGCCCATCACCGCGATTTCCGCCGGGTTGATTGCCGTCAGGAAGATAATCATAATAACAGCAAAAATCGTGCAGATTCCTGTCCAAGTAACAATCGTTTTTTTACTGCCGTGTTTACCGGCATATTTAGCGCCGATAATTGCAAACACGATAGACGGCAGCATACCAATAGTACTTAAAATTGTAGCTAAGCCCATATTGCCAATCAGAATACCGTTGAGCATTGTCACAATAATTGACTGGGATGCGACCTGCTGAGCAATTTTATCAGACGCGGCTGAAATAATATAAGACTGAAGAGGCCGGTTATGCATCAACACATCTGCCATATCCCTCAATTTTAAAGGCTCGTGTTTTTTGCTAATCCCTCTAAAATTTTCAGGTTTGTCGAAAGCTGAAACACCAATGCAGGCAAAAATCAACCCTACTAAGCCAAGGCCCAGACAAATTTTAACTGCCGCCGACAAAAACGTCTGGTTATAGGTGCCGCCGCACAATGGCAAAAGGATTACGTTCAAACCAATACTCAGTGCAACAGGCACCAGATAGTTGATTACTGTCTGCCAAACACCGATTACCGGACGCTGCTTTGGGTCGTTGCTCATGAGCGCCGGCACTGTCTGAATGGTCATGTTGATAACGGTATACCCCAGAATGTAGACAATGTAAAGCAGGGTAAATGTTATAAGGCCAAACCCCTTACTGGAAAGCAGGTGAAACATCGCAAACAAGGCAAGCGCTTCTACCAAAAAACCACTCACCATTAAAATTCTAATTTTACCCCACCGGGTATTGACTTTATCATAAACAAATGCTAACAACGGGTCGGTCACGGCATCCAAAATTCTGGTACCAGTCAAAATCACCCCAACGATTGCCGTGCTGATACCATACCCGATACTGGCGCTGTAACTTGCCATACCGATGAGTGAATAAACTGCCATACCGCCAAGGGCATTACAAGCCCACAGGATAATCTGCCATAACTTTGCACGGCGATACTGTACACCGTCGATTTCACTTTGAGTTGGCTTTTTGCTTTTGAGCATGAAAATTCTCCTCCTATAAACTACAAACATTTCGCTACACGGGGCCCCGGGCAGCAGGCTTTAGCCGCTTTCTGTGCCGATTATAGCAGGTAGAAAAAAAAATTGTGTACAATAATTTGGTCTTATGTATATTTTTTAGACATCCTTTTCTTTCGTAGCAAATTTTTTAACATGTTTGCAAATTTTTATTCTAGTTTTACTTTTTGCGCGTTAAACTTAATTTGCATTGATACTGTCCCAGTCTGTAATAGTGGCAAAATTGGTGTTATATGTAAATTTACTGTCTATGCAAATGGAAATCGTCCTACTTTTTAGATTCTTTTTTATCTTATTTTTGAAGTTAGGCCCATACTTAAAAGCAAATGCATTTTTTGAAGGGAAAGGACACGTAAATTTTTTAATTCAATTGTTTAAATATCTCTCTTTAAATCATTACGCTCTTGGAAAGGAGTTTTTTATGAACCCTTATCTTGACAAAAATTTACCACCTTGGCAGCGCGCAAAGGATTTACTTTCAAAACTTAATGTCGAAGAAAAAATGGCGCAAACCTGTAGTATTTACCCTATAACTCTGCTTGGCATACCCGGCAAAAAGGAAGAGGCTAAAAAGGCTTGTGCTTATGGGATAGGAACTGTTTCTACAATCGAAATGCGCAGTTTGAAAACACTCGCCGATGCAGTTCAGTACCAGCATGAAATGCAGACTATGATTATGGCCCAAAGCCCTCATCATATTCCTGCTATTTTCCATATGGAAGGACTGTGCGGTGGATTTATTCCAGAAAGTACCAGCTTTCCGTCTGGTATTGGTCGCGGTTCTACCTGGGATCCAGAATTGGAACAAAAAATTGGCACCATTATTTCGCGCCAAGAAAAGGCCATTGGCGTTACACAAATTTTGGCCCCTGTTCTGGATATCTCACGTGATTCTCGCATGGGCAGGCAAGGTGAATCTTACGGTGAAGATCCCACACTTGCTTCAGCAATGGGGGTTGCTTATGCCAAAGGCATTCAAGAAGATTCCCGCAACGATGGGCTGCGCGCGGATGCTGTAGCAAAGCATTTTTTAGGATTCCACAATTCAATGGGGGGCATCCATGCGGCAGACAACCAAACCCCTACACGTTTGCTGCGTGAAATATACGGCAAACCTTTTCAAGCAGCAATCGTCGAAGCTAACCTTCAAGGTATTATGCCTTGTTATTGCTCTTGGGACGGAGAAGCTACTTCTACGTCTAAACGTCTTTTAACGGATCTTTTACGCACAGAAATGGGTTTTAATGGATTGACTGTCGCTGACTATACAGGTATTGCTAACGCCCATAACGTACAGGGATTATTTGAAAGCCTTACCGATACAGGTCTCGCCGCAATGAAGGCTGGTATGGATATGGAATGGCCTAAACGCGCTTGTTATAATGAGGAGCTTACAGAGCGATTCAAAAATGGTATGGCGGATATTCAAATTTTAGACAATATTGTAGAACGCATCCTTACTGCTAAATTTCGCATGGGGCTGTTTGAAAACCCCTATGCGCTACCAATAGATGACATCGAAAAAGCATTTCATCGTGCCACCGATGAAAAGGTTACCCTTCAGGCCGCAGAAGAGTCTATAGTATTGCTAAAAAACGATGGCATACTTCCGCTGAAAAAGAATATAAAAAAAATCGCAGTTATTGGATGTCACGCCAAAAATGCCAGATATTTTTTTGGTGGTTATACACACATCAGTATGCTGGAATCAATGTATGCAATGGCCAGCTCTATTGCCGGCATCGATGAAACAGGAAATTACATCATGAAGGATTATCAGCGCATACCTGGTACGCAAATCCAATCGGATGAGAGTGTCTTGTTCGACTCCATACTCCCTCTGTTGAAACCAACGTGCAAAACGCTATATGACGAGCTGCAGAATCAATTGCCACAAATAAAATTGATCTACGCCTATGGATATCCAAATTCTGGTAACGACACAAGTCATTTCGAACAGGCTCTTGCAGCCATACGAGATGCAGATTTGTGTATTCTAACACTCGGTGGGAAATATAGTTCGAGTTCGATTGCCACTACTGGAGAAGGTGTAGATGCTGCCAACATCAATTTGCCTGAATGTCAAGATGCCTTCATTACGCAGGCCTCCTCAATTGGCAAACCGATGATTGGCGTGCATCTGGATGGGCGCCCGATTTCTTCAGATATCGCAGATGAAAATCTTCATGCCATTTTGGAAGCATGGAACCCCACTGAAATGGGCGCAAAAGCCATTGTGAATGTTCTTACTGGTAAAGTAAATCCCAGCGGCAAACTGCCGGTTTCTGTTGCCTATCATGCGGGGCAAATCCCTATTTTTTACAATCATCCCAATGGCTCATCTTATCATCAGGGAGCAAGCATCGGTTTCCCCCATTATGCCGACCTAGTACATACTCCAAGGTACTTTTTTGGTCACGGTCTATCTTATACAAGTTTTGCATACAGCGACCTGAAGGTCAACAAGAAAACCGTCGAGCCTTTTGATAATATAAATATTTCATGTGTCGTTACTAATACCGGTTTTGTGCAGGGCACTGAAACCGTTCAGCTTTATTTAAAAGATAGATTCGCAAGTATGTTGCGCCCCTGTATGGAATTGCAAGGATTTGCAAAAGTAGACTTATTGCCAGCAGAAAGCAAAACCGTTATCTTCTCCATATCGCCAAGCCAACTCGCCTTTTTGGACCTTGATGACCATTGGGTGATTGAAAAAGGAGAAATTGATATTTTAATAGGCAGTTCTGCCAAAGATATTCGTGGTAAGACTAGTTTTCAAATTTCAACCTCCGCTTTTGTGGACGGCAACCGCCGGCGTTTTTACGCAAAGGCGACTGTTAAAAAACACAGTAGCTAGGTAACCTCTGTACCTCCAATTATTAGCCATAACCAATACTAATAAAGCCCAGTAACGGCCGGGGCAAATTGCCCCGGCCGTTACTGTTTTACTGCTTTACTGCCGTTTAAAACACCGCGGCTTCGGTTTGCTGGTTTTGCGAGAGGGTGACCCCCAAATTGCCGTTTTGGGTGCGCACGTTGTCGATGAGCTGCTTTGACAGCAGCGCGTCTTTCATCATAATTTCAAAGGTCAGCTCGAACAGCGAGCCAAACTCGACGGTCTTGACCCGCACCAGCTTGTGGCTGGTGGTGTATTCGGCCAGCAGCGGCTCAAACATGCCGTCATACTGCAAGCTTTCGGGCACCGTCACCTTGAGCAGCATACTGCTGCTGCTTTTTGCCCCAAACTGCACCAGTGTCAGCACCGCCATGGCGGCGCACATAATCAGCGCAAACAGCACCGCGTAGGCGATGTACCCCATACCGCAGGCAAGCCCGACCCCCAGCGTAAAAAATACGTAGGCGATGTCTTTTGAATTGCCCGGTGCGCTGCGAAACCGGATGAGGCTGAATGCCCCGGCAAGGCTGAACGCACGCGCCACATTGTTGCCCACCAGCAAAATAATCATGGCGATGATGGCGGGCAGCATAATAAGCGCCACCACAAACCCTGCGGTGTAGGGTTCTTTTTTATGGGTGGCCATATAGACCAGGCTGATAAACAGGCCGATTGCCATTGCGCTGAGCACCACGGCAACCGTTGTGCCAAAGGTGATGGTGGTCGTGCTGGTATCGGTAAAAATAGAATCTAACATGGTGTCCCCTCCATAGCATTGGGCAAAGCGCTCTGCGCAAGTGCCTTTGTATATTCTGCGCCGTATTTTGAAAAACTGGTTTTATAAATTTGCTGCTGCGCCAGCAGGTGGCATAGCCACAGCGGCATCGCACCACCGCATTTGATCTCCATTAGCACGCTGCCGTCTGTCAGCAGCGGGGTGCCGCTGCCGCCGGCCAAAAAGTCGGGCCGCACCCTGCGGGTGCGAATGTGAAAATCGAACGAGATGCGCAGCTGCGGGTCTTCGCGGTCAAAATAGGCAATGCGCTCGTACCCGATAAAGACGCGCGGCTGCACCGTAAAGCGGGTGCGAAAATACTCGATTTCGCGCAGCACCTGCGCGTCCTCATAGCTGCTCGCCTGCGGCAAGGGCCCGCCCTCTAAATACCGCAGCGCCTCGCCATAGGGCAGCACCGCACGGCGCTTTGCCACAATGCCGCCCACCTTCTTTTTCAGCTCTAAAAAAACCGGGTCCTGCCGGCTGACCGGCAGCTGGTAACTGCGCATGCGCAGCTTTTCTTTGTAATAGGGCTTTTGCAGCGAATGCCGAATCAGCGCGTCGTCCCATGTGTCGTAGTACACATTATAAATGGGGTAACTGCCGTTGACACAGTATTCGTCCGGCTGCATCATCTCTGCCAGGCGCTGCTGCAGCAGGGTAAACTGCTGTGGCGTGATAAGGTATTTCAGCTCGTACCGCTGAAAGGTTTGGGTGATCATGGTGTTCCCTCCATTTCATTTGTGTTTTACCCGCGGCGGCCGCCGCCGGGCCCGCCACCCATGCCGCCCCCGCCCATTGTGGTGCCGCCGCTGACGGCTTCGCCTGTCGAGCTGACAACGGTCGTCGTGCCGCTGAGCGTAATCTGCGCCAGCTGTGTGTCGCCGCTGTACAGGCTATAAGTGCTGCCCTGCGCAAGCCCCGGCACCGAAATCACGACCGAGCTGTATTGCTTTGCGGGTGTAAACTGTGCCAGCGTATTGCCCGAAGCGTCTTTCAGTGCCACGCTGGTACCCGCCTGCTGGGTAGCGGTGTAATAAACCAGCAAGGACAGCTGTGACGACCCGGTACCGGGGGCCTGCGCCATGCCGCTGCTGCCCGCGGCCACCAGCGACCCGCCGCTGATGGTAAACGTGCTGTCATAATCCAGCGGGCCGTTGCCGTTGTCGGTGGGCCCGCTGACCAGCACTGTGCCGCCGGTCATCACGACCGACCCGTTAGAGTCGATGCCGTCGCCACCCGCGTCGATGGTAATTTCGCCGCCGGCAAGGGTCAAAAGACCGCTCGCGTCGTTGACGTTTAACCCGTCATCGGATGAAACCAGCGCAATCGTGCCGCCGGTGATGGTGATGTTGGCACCCTCAATACCCTCATAGCTGGCCGCAATATCAAACGACCCGCCGCTGATGGTAAGTGTGCCGTCGGCGTGCACCGCATCATCGCCCGAGCTGATGGCAAACGTGCCGCCGCTCACCGAAACGCTGCCGTTTGAGTGCAGTGCGTCCTCGTAAGCCGAAATGGTAAACGTGCCGCCGTTAATTAACACTGCGCCGTCTGCCTTGATGGCTTTTTTACTCTCCTGCGTGTCGCTTGTGGCGGTTGCCGTTTGGGCCTGCCCGCCGGGGCCGCCCATTTGGTTGCCACTGCTGAGGATGCCGCCGTACCCGCCGCCGGACGAAAGGGTAAAGGTGCCGCCCTCTATTTGCAGCGTGCTCACTGCCTGCATTGCGTCATTTGCCGCAGTGATGTGAAATGTGCCGTCTAAGATTAGCAGGTTGCCCAGCCCGGTTTCACTGTCGTTCGTAGCGCGCAGACCGTCTTTGCCCGCCGTAACGGTGAGGTCTGCCGTTTGAATGGCAAGGGCGTCCTTGCCCACAAGGCCATCCTGCGCCGCTGTGACCGTAATGGTGCCACCGGTGATTTTCAGCGTGTCTTTGCTGGTAATGCCGTCGTTATACTCGGTCGTAACCGCAAGCGAGCCGCTGCCGGTGATGGTGAGATCGGCCTTTGAAAAAATGGCCGCCGTGGGCTCGTCGTCCTCATTGGTCACAACGGCGCTGCCCTGTGTTACGGTATTGGCCGTGCCCTCTGCCAGCAGCAGCACGACCTTTTTTGCGTCTTTTATATCAATAGGGGCGCTGTCGCTGCTGGTAATGCTGGCGCCGTTCAGCACCAGTATCACGGTACCGCTGTCGGTGTCCTTGTCCACATTTACAACAAGGCTGCCGTCCTCAAGAGTGCCGGTCACCTCATAAACACCGCTTTGGGTGATGGTCGCGCTGCCTGTATTTAAATCAATGGGGGTCGCCCCGGCGCTTTGCCAGTCAATCGCCTCATCACTTGCATCAAATGTAACTGAAACTGCATTGCTTGCCGCGAGGGTGGTGGAAGCGGAAGATGCCGACGACGCACTGGCCGTGCCTTGTGCCGTGCCGGCCTGCGAAGCTGCGGTGCCGGTGCACCCTGCCAGCAGCGCCGCGCTGAGCAGCAGTGCCACTAACGTGATGGCGTGTTTTTTATGTACCACGGGGAAAACTCCTTTCCGTTTTTGGTTTTGTTTGTACTTTGAGTATAAAGGCAGAGCGTAATGTAAAATTGTTGTAAAAGTGAAACTTGCGTGAATTAGCCCTGCCCCCACTTGCAGGTTATAAAAACACCAAATGCGCGAAAGGGGATTGACATCTTTTACCCTGTGACTTATTATAGTACTTATAATAAGTTTTAAAATAACTGCCGGAGGTGAAGCCTTTGAACGGCACTGCCCGTTTAAAACAAGACCATGTCGACGCGGTGCGCTGGGCACTGCACGCGGCGCACAGCGCCAGCATTCGCACCCTTGCCGGTACAACCGGCCTCAGCTTTGCCACCGTTGCCGGCATTATGGCAGAGCTGGTACAAACCGGCGAAGCGGTGCAGGGCGACGTTTTGCCCTCCGGCGGGGGGCGCCGGGCACAGGGGTACCGGTTTAACCCTGCCCATGCGCAGGTGCTGGCGGTTTCGGCACAGGCGCGGGGCAGCCAAAACGTTATTTTTGCGCAGGTGCGTGATTTGTACGGCGAGACGGTTTACCAAACCGAGCTGGTGCTGGACACCTTTACGCCCAGCGACTTTGAAACCGTAATCGACCGCTGCCGTGCCGCCTGCCCCGACATTTGGGTGCTGGCGCTGGCGCTGCCCGGTGTTGTACACGAGGGGTGCGCGGTCACAAACGACTACCCTGCGCTGGTGGGGGTGGATTTTCAAAAACGGCTGGAAGCCAAATACCGCCTGCCGACCCTGATAGAAAACGACGTCAACGCCGCGATTGTGTGCCACGCGCTGCCGGGCGGCATTGTGGCGGGGCTGTACTTCCCCCAGCGGTTTTGGCCGGGTGGTGCCGTGTGCGTCAACGGCATCGTGCTGCACGGCGCCGCAGGGTATGCGGGCGAAGTGGGGCTGCTGCCGCTGGGCATTGACTGGCTGGCACTGAACTACACCAGCCCCGCCGCCGCAGGTGCGGTGGCAACCGCACTTTGTACCTTTTGCGGGTTGCTGAACCCCGACCTGCTGGTGCTTTACGGCGACTTTTTTACCCCCGCCATGCGGCAGGCAACACAGGCTGCCGCACAGCGGTGCGCTGCCGGTGCGCTGTTGCCGCCGCTGCTGTACCGCGATGCGTTGCGCGAGGACATTTTTGCGGGCCTTTTTGCAAAGGGGCTGCAAACCTACCGCGCCGCGCTGCACCACCCTTACCCGTTTACAACCGAAACTACAAAATTGTCAGGAGAATAACGATGATTTTTCTTGCACTGATCTACCTTGCCTTTATCAGCCTTGGCCTGCCGGATTCCCTGCTGGGCTCGTCCTGGCCGCTGATGCACCTGTCATTCAATGTGCCGGTGGGCAACGCCGGGTTTTTGGCCATCATTGTCTCTACCGGCACTATTTTGTCCAGCCTGCTGTCGCACCGGCTCATCCGCCGGTTTGGCACCGGGGTCGTAATGGTGGGCAGCGTGGCGCTGACCGCCATTGCCCTGCTGGGCACATCGCTGGCGCCGTCGTTTTGGATGCTGGTCGTGCTTGCCATCCCGCTGGGGGTGGGGGCCGGCGCGGTGGATTCGGGCCTCAACGCCTTTGTTGCAAAGCATTATGCCGCAAAGCACATGAACTGGCTGCACTGCTTTTGGGGCGTGGGTGCCATGCTGGGGCCCATTCTAATTTCAGCCCTCACAAAATCGGGCTTTGGATGGCGCAGCGGTTATTTTTCCATCGCGATGCTGCAAGTTGCGCTGGTGACGCTGCTGTTGTTTTCGCTGCCAATGTGGCGCCGCTTTGAGCCCCGCACCGTGCAGCCGGCAACGCCCGATGATGCAGACAAACCAAAGCGTGCGCCCTTGCTTGCCCCGCTGCGGGCAGCGGGCGCCAAATATGCCATGGCAACCTTCTTTTTATACACGACGGTCGAAAACTCGTTTATGCTGTGGGGCGCAAGCTATCTTGTAAAGGTAAAGGGCAACCTGCCGGAGGACGCCGCCGGCTGGGTATCGCTGTTTTTTGTGGGCATTACCGTGGGCCGCGCGCTGAGCGGTGTTTTGTCTACCAAGCTAAGCAGTGAAAAGCTGATACGCCTTGGCATTGTGCTGGTGCTGGGCGGCCTTGTGGTGTTGCTGCTGCCGCTACCAAATGCCGTTGCGCCCGCAGCCCTGCTGCTGATTGGGTTTGGGCTGGCCCCCATTTTCCCCGCAATGCTGCACTTGACCCCGACTTATTTTTCAAAAGAGGACACACAGGCTTCGATGGGGCTGCAAATGGCCTGTGCCTACACCGGCTCTACGCTGATGCCGCCGCTTTTTGGCCAGATTTTTGCCCACACCACCTTTGCGCTGATGCCGGCTTTTCTGCTGGTGGGCAGCGCCGGGGTGCTGCTGTGTACCACACGGCTGGCACAGATTTCAAAAAAGCAGAGGGCGGGCGAATAGGCCCTGCACCATTACTGAAACAGACATCGCCCCAGACAACAAAAAAGCGCCTTGCGGCGCTTTTTTTTTTGATATACGCATTATCGGTTTTGCAGAATATAATCCGCATAAGGGCTAAAAATATCGGCAAGGCCGGGGTTTTGCAATAGCTCGCGCATGATTTCAAACGGGTAAAAATACTCTGCGTCCGTGGGCTTCATGGGCAGCCCGGCGGCCTGATACGCCTTTTTACAATAGTCGCTGCAGCCAAAAAAGTACGCACGCAGCGACAGCCGCCCCTCTGCCTGCCGATCTTCGTCCCAGCGGTGTTCCACCGCGGCCTTTTCCTGCTGCATGCGGGCAAAATAGGCTTCCACTTCTTCGCCGCGGTAAGGGTGTGTCATCAGCGAGGCGGACTCGGTGAGGTAGATTTTAATTTTTTCTTTGCAAAAAGACAGCGAATTGTCCTGCGGGGGGCCATCGTTGATGACCTGCATACACTTGATAACGTCCTGATATTTTTCATCCCGCACAAAGGTACTTAAAAACTTGCGCCCGATTTCGTACTGCTGGTACTGCTTTTGTGACCTTGTGCCAAACAGCAGCATATGCGCATAAAACAGCTTATACGCATCCACAATTTCATCCTTGGTGTTTTTTAAATGACTGATTGGGCGGTAAAACAACGAATTTTCTTCGGGTGGGGTTGCAAGGGCCTGCATATAATCGTGGACGATTTGGTGTGCTTCGATCAAATTCACAGTACTGCCCCCATTCTTGCCGGCCGGGCAGATGGTCAGGCCGGCGGGAATTATACCAGCTTTTGTTCATTGTACCGCGTTTTTATGCGCAGGGCAAGCACGGTAAAAAAGGTGGCAGACAAAAAGGAGAAGCGTTTTTTATAGGTTATCTAATAAATACAATAATTATATTTATAGCAGTAGAGAGCAACATTACTGCTGTCATAGTTGCAATCCATTTTGTAAGTCTAATCATTAGGTTATTTGATTTTTCCATACGGCGCCGCTCTAATTCTTCTTTATAATAATTCAGCCCAACAACAGTATGGTTTGCCGCATCGTCATAATATTTAATTAGTTCTTCATCCGTAATCTCCATTAAGTCTTTATATTTCATGCTCATATTTTCACCTTTAAAATATTACTTTCAACTTTTCTGCAATGACTAAAAAAAAGTAAAAAAATCAAATGTACTCTAAAAATCACTGTTTTTAGCAGTCGATGTTGGCCTTGCGGGCCTGGCTGCAAAGGTCTTTGACCTGCAACGTGTAGGCCTTGCCGTCTTTGATAAAATGGGTGCCACACTGGCGAAATGAAAAATGCACCCCAGCCGCCTGACACTGGCTGCGCAGTGACAGCACCCAGTCATACTGCAATGGCCGGGCAAACTTATCCGACTCGCCCCCCGCCACCACCAGCTCTACCCCGCCAAGGTATGGCGCAAGGTCAATGGGGCCGATGAGCGGCTGGCAGATGATATTTTTGTGGGGGATGGCAAGCGACGAAAAAATGGCAAGGCGCTCGTCGGCCCGCTGCTGGTTTTCTACCGTGCAGCCCACCGTGACATTTTCGTACCCGGTGCCCCAGTCTGGCGGGGCAGTGGCCGCAAACCGCTCGATGCGCTTGGTGAGAAAGATAAAATGCAAATCCTGCCGCTCGCGGATCATGCGCCAGCAGTCGGCCCGCCATGGGTCGGCGTCCGGCAGCAAAAAGTCGCTGGCAAAGCACAGGTATACCAGCTGCTGCGGTTTCATTTTATAGTCGCCGTTCTTTTTTCGCTCTACCGGGGCACAAAACCTTGGGGTCTGCACCACCTTGCCGGTGTCAACCCCGCGCTTTGCGTCCCCCTTATGGATATAACAAAACTTGCAGCCCTCACTATACCTGTGGCAGCCGCGCCACGGGTCCCAACGTGCCATAATGGCCCCCCTTGTTATCTATCTTTATTTACCGCCGACGGGCGGGGTGTAACGGTACGACGGGTGGTTTAACCCGGTGGGCGCGTAAAACTGCTCGCCCACAAAGCAAAAGCCCAGCTTGCAAAGCAGTGCCGCCGACGCCTTGTTTTGCGGGTGGTGTCCGGCAAACAGCGCACCGGCATGCAGCGGGCCAAAGGCATAGGCCATTACTGCGCGCGCGGCCTCACTGCCATAGCCCCGCCCCCAAAAGCCGGGCCGCAGGTGAAACCCCAGCTCGTACACCCCCGCTTCTTTTGCATAGGGGCGCAGGCCGCAACAGCCCACAAAATCGCCGCTTTGCAGCAAAAACACCGGCCAGTACTGCACCCCGTACTGTGTGTCGTTTTGTATTTCCTGCACAAGGCGCGCGCTGACCTGCTGCGGGGTAAACTGCCCGTTTGCGCTGATGTACCGCGTCACCTCGGCATCGCCCCACAGGCTTTGGGCAAGGGGTGTATCCCCCGGCTGCCAATAGCCAAAGCCAAGGCGGGCGGTGGTCTGCCAATAGCTGCGCGGCGTCACAGGGCTTCCTCCTCTAAAATATACCGCACGAGGCTGTCAATGTGGATCTGCATTGTGTCAAGGCAGGCAAGCGGCAGCGAGGTACCTTGAAACAGCAATGGCAGCTCGGTACAGCCCAGCACGACCGCCTCAATGCCCTGCTGGCGCTGCATGCGGTCGATGATGGTAAGAAACTGCTGCCGGGTTTCGGGCTTTACGACCCCAAGCTCCAACTCGGTGGCAATTTTGCAGCCGATGTACTGTTTTTCTTCTGCTGCCGGGGTAACCACAGTGATGCCGCTGTTCGTAAACGGCGCGGTAAAAAAGGTACCGTCCATCGTAAATGCGGTGCCCAGCAGCCCCAGCTTTGTATAGCCCCGCCGCTTTGCCTCATCGCAGGCGGCCTGTACGATGCTGACAAGCGGCAGTGGCGAGCGGCGCTGCAATTCGTCAAACACGATATGCGGCGTGTTGGCCGACAGTGCGGCAAACTGCGCCCCGGCCGCCGCAAGGTTTTGCACGGCGGCCAGCAGGTATTGCAGCAGCTCGTCATACCGCTGCGCCCCGCACAGCCCCAGCACCTTGAACACATCGACACTTTCGATTGTGAGCGGCGGAAACTCGTTGCGCCCCAGCTTTTTTTGTACCCCATACACAATACCGGAATAATACGGCAGCGTGGACTCTGGCCCCATACCACCCACAAGGCCCAGTTTTTTCATTCAGGTCCCCCCTATTGCTGCAATGCGGCATATATTTTCAACAGTTTACCACACCGCAGGGTAGAAAAAAAGGCAGCCGCCCAGTTTGGGCAAATGCTGCCGCGCGGCGCAGGGCAAGCTTAATTCAATTGTACCAGTGTGCCCTGCAATTTTAAAAAACCACTTGCCGCCACTTCGGTGGTTGCCATACCGTTTAAATGAGTTTCTGCGCCCTGCAACAGCAGCTTGCCCCCGGCATTTACCTGTACTTCCGCACCTTTTAGTGTCAAACCGCCCGCCGCCGTTGCCATAAGCTCGTTTGCCTGCAACGCCAGTTTTTCGCCGCAGGCAAGCTGCAACTGCCGCGCGGTAAGGGCCGCACTGCCGTCTGCGCCAAGCGAAAGGCCACAGGCGCCGTTTTGCAGTGTAAGGGCCGTTTGCCCGCTGACGGCAATTTGCCCGTTTGCGGTATCGATCACCAGCTTTAATTCGCCGCAGGTGACCGTTATGGTCTCCCCCGTGCCCTGCGCCGGTGTTTTGGGGGCCTGTATGGCAATGGCTTCACCCTGCGTAGTTTGGGTAAACTCTACCGTGGTGCCCCCCTGGGTGACAAACCGGCTCAGCGCCGGTGCCTGCACGCTTTGTTGCTCACTCATTTTTTGCCTGCCTTTCCGCCCGCTGCTTTGCAGCTGCCTACACCATTACCGTTTGCCCGCCCGGCGCCACCACAGTAACCACACCGCCAAAGCAGCACATCAGCTTACTTTCGCTTGTCAGTACCGGGGCACCGCCAACCAAGATGCGGGGGTCACCCGGCACCCATGGGCCTGCTGTGTTCGGCACGCAAGGCATGGGCGTTAAAATGCCGCCCGCCGCTGCCGTTGCCGCCGCGACCACCGGGTTTGCAGGGCTGCTACACAGCCCAAAGGGCGCAATGTTGACAAGCGCCGTGCTTGCTATTATAGTTGCCAGCGGCTGCCCTGCCGCCGTGACCCTGCACGGCAGCGCCGAAAACTGCCCGGGCGCACTGCCAAAGCTGCATTGCAGCAGCGCACCATTACAAACACAATAACCCAAAGCTGCCACCCCTTTTTTGCCCACACCGCACTTATTGCCCGTAAGGGTAGTCGTGCCGCGCCTTTGATTCAAACTCTTTTAACGTGCTGATTTTGCCGCCTGCGTCAAAGGTGATGAGCGACACCCCGTTAAAGGCCTGCGTTTCGCCGTCATAATTGCACTCAAAAAACCATTCTGCTACCGCAAGCTGCGGCGTGCAGACGATTTGCCGGATGTCCCACCGCTGTACTTTGCCCCGCTGGTTCCAATCTGCAAACCAGCGGCGTATCTGCGCAAGGCCGTGATATTCCGGCCCATAGCACTCGCTGTAAGTGGCATCCTCGCAAAACACGTCGCCCAGTGCACTGCCGTCGTTTTGCAGCCAAATGGCAAAATACCGCCGTATCAGGGCTTCTTGTTCTAAATACTGCTGCATTCTCTACCCCCGCTTTACCTGTTGTTATAAGGCCATTTTACCACAGGCTGGCACAAAACGGTAGCGGCACACCGCGGCTTAACACACAAAAGCGGGGCGCCGTTTGGCGCCCCGCTGGGGTACTTTTATTGCAACAAAGGGTTATGCCGCTTTGCCGCTGCGCAAAGCCAGTTTTTTGCACGGGCCCATCAGCAGCACACAAACGCCGTTAAACACCAGGCTGCCCACAATAAAGGTGACAAAGAACAGCACAAGGTTTGACGTAAAGGCCGTGACATCAATGCACGCACAGGTGAGGTAGGCAAAGCCCACGTTGTTGAGCACCTTGGGCGCATACGGGTGCAGCACGATCAGCACAAACAGCACGACGGCCAGCGGCAGCAAAAAGCCAAACAGGCTGCCCAGCACCGGCGTTAAGGCCGACACCGCCAGCAGGGTGAGCACGGTAAACACCAGCCCCACAAGGCCGCCCACCTCTACCGAAATAAACTTGTCTTTTAAGTCGCCCTCCATCGTAAACAGCATGATGTTGCTGATGAAAATCAGCCAGCTGTACTGAAAATTCATTGCGTGTAAAATGCCGTTTGCAATCAAGATCCAAATGAGCAGAGAGATGCGAAAGTACAGCAGAAAACGCTTTTGCACGGGTTCACTCATGTTCTTCTTCCTCTCACTTCGCCGCAAGCAGCGACGGGTCGATTGGCTGGGTGCGCTCTACCTGAAATTCCCCTTGCCGGCGCAGCAGCTCGTCGTAATTTTCGTGGGACAAAATGTAGAACTGCTGTTTGGACAGCGCTTCAAACACCTTGTCGATGGTGGGGCCCAGCGGCGCACCGTTGTCGAGTATTTTTTTGTTGAACTCGATAAACTTTTGGTACTCGGCCGAGCTGTAATACGGGTCGCCCTGCGGGATGGCAAACCGCGCGGGGCGGTGGCGGTCGGTCAGGTGCATTTCGGTCTGCACAAAGCCGGGGCAGAACACCGACACGTCAATTTTGCTGCCCGCCGCTTTCAGCGACTTGTACACGCACTCCGACAAAGCCACAGCCGCGTGCTTCGTGCTGAAATACACCGGCGCCGAGCCCAGCGTGATGAGGCCCGCAATCGAGCAGACGTTGAGGATTTGGCAGGGGGTGCCCTGCTGCTCCATCTGCGGGATGAAGTTCTGCATCATAAACCAGTGCGCATACAGGTTGACCTCGGTCACCCACTTGATGTCCTGCTCTTTGATGCTTAAAATGTCGGCACCGTTTGAAACCCCGGCGTCGTTGATCAAAATGTCGCACCGGCCAAACTCGGCCATTGTGCGGTCAAAAATTTTGCGGCACTCCTGCGACAGCGAAACGTCGGCCTGCACCGCCACGGCGCGGCGGCCCAGCGCGCGGATTTCGGCTGCCACCGCCTCGGCTTCGTCCCCGTGGATATCCGCCACCAACACGTCGGCACCGCGCTGTGCGCAGCCCAGTGCCAGCGCGCGGCCAATGCCGTTTGCACCGCCGGTGATGACGAGTACTTTACCGTTATAATCTGTAATCATACTGCCGCCCCCTTACTGCGGGTTTTTGCCGTTGACCAGGTTTTGGATGCGCATGCCGGCGACCATTTGTGATTCCGGATGGGTGAAGATGTAAAACTTTTCATCCTCTACCGCCGTGAATACGCAGGTGCCCACATAGTCGATGGGCATACCGCCGACAACCTGGCGCTCGCTGCGGATATAGCCGGATTTGAACTCCTGGCTTTCATAATACGGGTCGTCGTTGATGGCATAGCGCTCGGGCCGGTGGGTGTCGGACAGGTGAATGCCGGTTTTGACAAAGGCGGGCATCAGGCAATGCACCTGAATGCGGCCAAGGCCTCGGTTTTTCAGCGCAAGGTAGGTGCCCTCTGACGCGGCGATGCCCGCAAACTTTGTTGCGTGGTACATCACCGCGTTGCCGGAGGTCATCAGGCCCGCGGTGGATTCGGTGTTGATGACAACGCCCTCGGTGCCTTGGCTGATCATCTGCGGCAAAAAGACCTGCATGCCGTACAGGTGGCTCATCATGTTGACTTCGGTAATCCACTTGACGTCCTGCGTCGGGATTTCCCAAATGGGGCCGGAGACCGAAACACCGGCGTTGTTGACCAGCATATCCACCTGGCCGTAGGTGTCCATCGTCAGTTTTAGCAGGGCCTGCACATTTTCAAGCAGCGAAATATCCGCCTTTTGGCCCACTGCCTCGGCGCCCATGGCGCGCAGCTCGCCCACAACACGGTCTACCGCAGGCGCGTCAATGTCGTTGATGACGACCTTCATGCCGCGCAGTGCGCCCTCTTTGGCGATGGCTTCGCCAATGCCGCTGCCGCCGCCGGTGATGACCAGCACTTTACCTTTAAATTCTTTCATCTTGCTCTCCCCCCTTAAAATACGAACGCTTTGTCGTTGGCTGAATGCATGGCGTTGACAATGTTGCCCGGTTTTTCGGTGTCGCCCAGCAAAACCACGCGGTCAAACGCGGCTTCCATCTCGTCTACCAGTGCGCGGTTTGGCCGCACGCCCAATGCAAACACCACCACGTCCGCCTTGCGGGTCACATCCATTGCGGTTGCACTGACGCTGAGGGTCACTTCGCCGTCACCGATGGCCTTAATGGCATGGCCGGTCAAAATTTCGGCGCCGTTTTTGTCCAGCCGCTCTTTTAAGAAGTGCAGCACACTGGGGTACAGCGTGGTGCCAACGGCGTTTTGCATTTCAACAACCGTCACCTTGTTGTCGGCGCTAAGGTATTCGGCGGTTTCAAGGCCGGTCACACCGCCGCCGATGACGGCGATGGTTTTGCCGGTCAGCTTCACTTCGCCCGCCAGAATCTGCTCTGCCAGAACAGCCTTTTCGTGGCCGGGGATTGGCGGGGCAATGGGGTTGCCGCCCACGGCGAGGAACACCCCGCAGGCACCGGCCTTTTTGCACTCTTCTACGGTGCCGGCGGTGTTCAGCCGCACGTCAACGCCGTACTGCTTCAGCTCGGCCTCCTGCGTGTCAATCAGCTCGCCCAGCAGCTCTTTGTGCGGGGGGGTGGAGCCGAATTTCACGGTGCCGCCCACACGGTCACTTTTTTCAAACAGCACGGCATGGAACCCGCGCTTTGCCAGTACCAGCGCTGCCTGCACGCCCGCAGGGCCGGCACCCACCACGGCCACCGTGCGCCCGGCGCCGTCTTTTACCAGCTTGTCGTCGTCGTAGGTCAGCTCGCGGCCAAGGGTGGGGTTGACGGTGCATTCCACCGGGCGGCCCTGGTTTGCCACCAAAAAGCAGTTCATGCAGCCGATGCATTTGCGAATCAGCACATCGTCGCCGCGTTTTGCCTTGTTGGCCCATTCGGCGTCGGCAAGCTGGCCACGCGCCACGCCCACATAATCCGAAACGCCCTCTTCCAGCAGCTGCTCGGCAAAGGCGGGGTGCTTAATGGTGTTGACCGCAATCACCGGGATTTTGACATTGGCCTTGATGTTTTTGGCGAGGTGCTTTTTCCAGCCCTCGGCAAAGCAGGACGGCTCGATGATGGTTGCGCCGGATTCATAGGTGCCGCAGCTGACATTCAGGCAGGCAATGCCCAGGCTTTCAAGGTAGCGCGCAATGCGAATGCACTCCTGCTCATCCAGCCCGTCCTCAATGAATTCGCTGCCGTCGATGCGCACCGACACTGGGAAATCGGGGCCGCAGGCAAAACGGATGCCCAAAATGATCTCGGTGACAAAGCGCATGCGGTTGAAAAAGTCGCCGCCGTATTTGTCGGTGCGCTTGTTGGTGTGCGGGCTGAGGAACTGGTTCACAAGGTAGCCGTGCGCCGCGTGAATCTCCACGCCGTCAAAACCGGCAACTTTGGCAATCACCGCGCCCTTGACAAACTTTTTGGCCATGGCTTCCACCTCTTCGGTGGACAGTGCGCGGGGCATTTCGCCAATCACCTTGCACATCACCGCCGACGGGGCGACAATCTGCTTGCCGTGTAGCAGGCGGCCCATGGTCTCGTTGCCCGGGTGGTGCAGCTGCAAAAAAATTTTGGTGTCGTAGGCGTGCACTGCCTCGGCAAGGCGCACAAGGCGGGGGATGTGCTTCGAGTCGGTGGCGCACAGCTGGTTGCTGGTGCCGATACCGGTCTCCTCGTCAATGCGGCAAATCTCGGTGATGATCAGCCCGCAGCCGCCCTTGGCGCGGTCGGCATAAAAGCGAATGATCTCGTCGGACGCCTCCCCCGTGGACGACGCGAACCCGGTGCCCATTGCGGGCATGACGATCCTGTTTTTCAGCTCGACCTTGCCGATCTTGCCTTTTTCAAAAAGCTTTGGATACTTCATGAAACCAGCCCTTCCTTCAGATAAAATTGACCATGTTTTTTGCACAGAGCATCGCTGCAAGCGCATGTCTTGTTAATAATATAACACAGTAACTTTTGAAATGATATGGGCCGCCCACACAAAACACTTGCGCTTTTTGTGCTTTGTGACTAAAATAACAAATGAGGTGAGGCGCCGTGTACTTAAGTGAAATAATGGAAAAATTATCCACAAAGTTGTCAATATCCACAACGACTATTGGGCATAACGTACAAATTTACGGGGTACGGGAACTTTTACCGGGCGTAGTTTCAGAACCCGCAAAAGACGACCTGTTATATTTTGTGCATGATGCTGGCCTGTTGCAGGGCACACTGCCGCAAAGCCTTGTCTGCGCCGCCCCCTTGCCCGATGCCCTGCGTGGGCAGGCAGCCAACGTGATACAAGTAAGCCCCGCGCAATATGACACCCTGCTTTGTGCCGTGCGTGATTTGCTGAACGACGCCTACCGGTTGCAGGCTTTGTACTCGTCGATGTTGCAGATGATTTTTGACGGCCGGGGCGTTTCGGGCATTTTAAGCTCGATTGCAGACCGCGCCGACAGCTCGATTGTCGTCATCAATATGGGTGGCAAAATTTTGGCCCACTCTGCCCCGTTTCGGCTCAAAGAGCCGCTTTGGGCGCAAAGCGTGCAGCAGGGTTATTGCCCCGCCGAGTTTATGGAGCATATTCGCGCCCTGCGCCAGGCCGATGCAAGCCAGCCCGGCGCCGGCCCCTATGTGCGCTATTGCGAGGAGATGGGGCTTTATTACCTGTGCAGCAAAATCACGCGGGACGGCGCGCTGTTTGGCTATGTGTTTATGATTCAGCCGGACAAAAGCTTTGGGCCGGACTGCTATGAAACGCTGTCGCTGGTCAGCAAAACGCTGACCGAAACCACGCTGAAAAACCAGGACCGCATTTCGCTACACTCTTACCTTTACGGTGAGATTTTAACCGACATGCTGAACGGCATTTCGCAAAAGCAGGCCAGCACCCGCATTCAAATCGGCAAGCTGGCGTTCCCGTCTTACATGCGGGTACTGGCGGTGCGCCCGCTGTATTACCACGGCGAAAGCGTGTTGACCGGCGACGTGCAGGCCCGGCTGGAAGCGCTGTTTTCCCTCGAGCAAAGCGTTGTTTACCAAAAGTCGGTCGTGCTGTTGGTCGACGTGCAAAAAAACCGCGCCATCCCCCAGCCACAACTAGACGCCCTGCGCGAATTGTGCGAAAAAAACTATCTGCTGGCGGGCATCAGCAATTCGTTTACCGACCCCACCAAATTTCAGGAGTACTACCGGCAGGCGGAAAAGACAATCGTGCTGTCACAGCGCACCAAAGCGGAGGGCTGTGTGCACGGTTACACCGATTTTGCCTTTTTTGATCTGCTGGACGCCCTGCCCGAGGGGCTGCGGCTGATGCGCTATTGCCACCCGGTGTTGCCGCTGCTGCGCGACTATGACCAGCGCAAGGGCACCGAATTATATGAAACCCTGCGCACCTACACCCTGACCGGCTTTAACCAGAACAAAACAGCCGAGCTGCTGTTTATGCACCGCAACACGCTGAATTACCGCAGGCAAAAAATTATGGAGCTTGCGAACATTGACCTTGAGGACCCGCAGACAAAATTTTTGCTGAGCTATTCGTTTGCCATTGACCTTTTTTTAGAAAAAAACACGCTGTACTCTTAAACTCACCGGCCTTTTGGGCCGCCATTTTACAGCAACAAGCCACCCGCAGCGCCTGCCAAAACAGGGCCGCGGGTGGCTTGTTCGTTGTTGTATTGGCCGTTACAGGTACCGGTTTAAAAAAGCAAGGGTGTTTTGGTAACACTGCTCTGCCTGCTGCGGGTATTGATCAACCGAAAACTGGTAGTCGTGGCGCAACTCGCCCGCCTGTGGCCCAAAAAACAGCCCCTCTGCCGGCACCCCCAGCTCTGTGAGCTTTGCGTAAAGGGCCCGGCCCTGTTCTTCAAACGAAAACGCGTTGCCGTCGGTCAAAAATGTGGGCGGACAGGCGGGGGTCACATGGTCCAGCACCGACGCCTGCCGTGCCTGCGGAGCGCGCAGCCAGCCGCGGCGGCCAAAATATGCCCAGCCAAGCTGTTGCACAAAAAAGTGGGGCACCCCCCTGCCGGTATTGGCAAACGCGGCAAGGTCGTACGGGCCGCAGTACAGCACATTGGCCTTGATGGCCCCTTTGGGCACCTGCGGGTGCCAGTGCATTGCCTCTGCCAGCGCGGGGTTTGTTTGCAACAGCACAAATTGCAGTGCGATCTGCGCCCCGGCAGAATCTCCGCCAAAGGCCAGCCGGCCAAGGTCCGGCATGCCAAAGCGCGGTGCGTTTGCCCGCAGGTACTCATACACTTCACCCAGCTGCACCAGCGCCGCCGGGTAATGGGTTTTGGGCGCCAGCGCATAATTGAGCGAAATTACCGTATACCCTTTTGCGGCAAGGCGCAGCGCAATGGGCCGTATGGTGCTTTTATCCCCGCCAATAAACCCGCCGCCGTGCACCCAAAACAGCACCGGCCCGCCCCCTGCCGCCGGGCCATACACATCAAACGTGTTGCTGCCATAGCGCGAGGGGGTGGTAATATCGGTTTGCACCTGCACGCCGGGGCTTACCTGCTGCGGCTGCAGGGGTGGCAAAACCCGCCGGTCAAACACATGGGTCACATGCATCACCCACACAAACAGCCGCGGGGTCGCTGCCGCTGTGAGTGCCAGCAACGCTAAAAGGCAAAGAAGCACAGCCGCCACAACCCCCAAGCCCTGTAAAACCACCACTGCAATTCTCATTTCTATTCCCTTTCTGTGCAACGCCGCAAAAAAGCGCCGGGCACCGTTTTTTCTATGTTCGCACAGCGTGGCCGGCGTGCCCCCGTGTGCACAACGCTTTTTGTGGCGCTTTGTGCCGCAACGCTGTCATGGTAAAGCTGCCTTTGTTTCGTTTTCGTAAATTGTGACGCAAACCCGTTGACATTAGAACTGCCGCATCGTATGGTTACAGTAGAACCGTTGTAACAAGAAAGGAAGTGCCCCACATGACGACTGATTTCACAAGCGGCTGGGAGTACCAGACTGACAGCGCGCCAGACTGTACGCTGCCCCCGGATGTACAAAAAGCGTTTGACAGCGCGACGCGCGGCATGCTGAGCCTGCCGTTGGTACCGGTGCTGTACGCGGCTCGCCGGGTGGGCATTGGCACCAGCTATTGTATTGTTTGCAAGCTTGCTGCGCAGGCAATGCCCGGGGTGCCAGGGTATCAGGTATGCTATATCCATGTGGACCCGGACGGCAGGGCCACATTGACCAAAATAAACCCCTTGATCTATTAAAGAACACCCGGCACAAAATTGTGCCGGGTGCTTTTTTGTTGGCATTACTGGCGCATTGGGTAAAGGCCCTGTAAACACATGATATATTTTACATTGCCCATGCTTTTGTCCCGCAAATTTGGCAGTGCAAAATTTTGTACGCCATCGCCGCCATAGGTGTTGCCAATCAAAGAAAACAGTGCCTCGTTTTCGCGGATAGCGAGCATTTGCCCTTCGCAAAACGCCCAGCCACGCGGGGCAAAGTTTGGCGCCCACGCAATAATCGTGCCGATAAAAGCTTCATCCATTTTTCTACACTCCTTTTCTGTTCGCGGGCCGTTTTAAACGCCCGGTAAAGTGAAACCCATTCTGTTTTTAGTGTAGCACAAACAAACCGGTAAAAAAAGGGTGTTGCGACAATCTGCGTCACAGGCTTTGTAAACCGCTTAAAAATTGCAGCATCTGCGGCAGCATGTCCTCTGTTTTGTCGTAGTATAAATTGTGGCCGCACTCGTAGTGCACCTGTGTGCAATTTTGCTGGCCCGCGGCAAAGGCATCCTGTGCCGCCACCCAGCCGGCACTGTTTTGGGCACCGTTTAAGTTTGTGGTAAACATTAAAACCGGCACGGCAGAAACATCCATGTCTAAGGTTGTTTTTGCATTTTGCAGTACGGTCAGGCATTCGTTGTACACCGCGGTATCCAGCGCGTTTTTGGCATTCAGCAGCTTGCTTTGCCGGTACTCCTCTGCCGTCAGGCCCAGGCTGTTGACCGGGCTGAACAGCGAGATGCGGTGCAGACCAAAAAAGGTACCTACCCGCAGCAGGGCAATGCTGCCGCTGTTGTCGGTGGTATAAGACGCAGGCACTGCCATATCCAGCCCAATGATGCCCGCTATTTCGCCCGGGTAAGTGTGGGCCCAGTAAATTGCCTCAAGGGCCGACATGGAATGCGGCATCAGCACATAAGGGGCCTGTTCGCCCGCCGCCGCCAGCGCGGCGCGGTCCTCCTCCACCATCGTTGCAACGTCCCTCGCAAGGGGGCTATCGTCCGCGTAGCCATAACCAAACTTTTCAACGACCGCCACCCGGTAACTGGCCGAAAGCGGCGCGTACAGCACCTTGTATTCATAGACCGGTGCCGTCATGCCCGCACCCGAAAGCAATACCACCGTGGGGCTGTCACCGCTGCGCTTTTGCCCCTGTGTATACACGTTCATGTAGTAACCGTCTACCATGACACGCTGGCCCACCGGGGCGATCTGCTTTTCTTCCCACGCAAGGCGCAGGTGGTGGTATGCCGCAAGCAGCAGCAAAATGACCAGCAGCCCGGCCAACACGCGAAGCAACATGTTACCACTCTTCCTCAGCACTTTTTTCATTGCACTACCCCCACTGTTTTGCCTTTACATTTTGCAGCACCCCAAATGCGGGGTATTA
This sequence comes from Bacillota bacterium, assembly GCA_023460035.1. Lineage (GTDB taxonomy): Bacteria > Bacillota > Clostridia > Oscillospirales > Ruminococcaceae > Pygmaiobacter. Next base: position 64,939 of record JAEWRN010000007.1, on the reverse strand, counting down.
CGCACCGACCTGCGCCGCAATTGCCTTTGCCGCGGCGGCAATGTCCCGCTGTACCAGCCCTTGCATACTGTCTGCATACTGCGGCTTTGCAGTTTGCAGCGCCTGTAATACCGCCGGGGCAAACGCTGGTTGCCCCGCCACCAGCTGCGGCAAAGCCCGGATGCACTGCCGCGCCGTGATGGGTTTTTCATCGGTGATGTGGCGCAGATATTCCGGCAATAATTCTTGTACCTTGCCCTCAGCGTCCCACTGGGCATTTGCCGCGATAAGCAGCAGGCCGCGGGTGCGCTGGTACGAGTTTTGTGCACTGATCATGGCGGCAAACCGGCCCAAATAGGCAAACACTGCGTCAGAATTTTCGCTTTGTGCCAACAGCTCTTTCAAGCAGGCATAGGCATACCGGTCATTGCTGCCGGTCAGCGCCTGCACCAATTGGTCAAGTTCCATCATACCCACCTTTACTTTATTCTTTTATTTTCACCTGTACACCGGCTGCCGCAAGCACACTGCGCACCCGTGGCAGGTCGGCTATTCGGTAGTCGTGTGTGACAATGGCTTCGCCATCTGCCATATAAAAGGTCAACTTGATGGTTTTGCCCTGCACCAGCTCTACCCTGCCAAGCTTTTGCCATGGGTAAAACTCCCGGCCACGCTGAAAAGTCAATAAGCCCTCTGCCCCAAGGCCCTGCTTTTGCCAGCTTACCACCAGCAGGGCAGCCGTAAACACCCCCGCCGCAAGCTGCGCCAGCCCAGTGCCGGCCCACCACACCAGCCCGGCCAACGCCAAAAGTGTCACCCCAATGACAGCGATTTCAACCAGCGATTTTTTGGTGCGCACTTCAAGCTGCTGCAAATACACAAACTGACGCATCAACAGCACCAGCATCAGCAGCGCCACCGAAATGCAAACAACGTCCCTTGAGGTCATTTTACTCTTCACCTTTATTCTTTATCATACGCAAAAGCCGGCCCCTGTGCAAGCTGCAAACGGGCTTTACTTTAACTTATTCACTCATTTTTGCCGCCGCAAAGTCAAACACACAGCAGTTTGCCCCGTCGCTGAGCACAACCACTTCGGCGGCGGCCCCCTGCTGCTGCACCCGGCCCCTTGTGGCAGTGGCCTGCTGTGCATCTACCCCTGCAGCGCTTAGTGCTTTTGCAAGCGGGGGCCATGCTGTGTCCAGGCTGTACAGGTATGGGGTTGCTTGCAGCTCTACCTTTTGCAGGCTGTTGCCATCGTAAGCAACAACTACAAACCCGGTTTTGCCCGCATCGTCTGTAAACCCGCAGCAATAAAGCGGAAATTCTGATGCCTGTGCCTTAAGCTCGGCGTCAAACAGGGTGTACTGCGTAAAGCTGTCATACACCCAAACCGGGTTTTCAAACTCCTGCCCTGCCCAGCCTTGCAGCATACTGCGAAAAACAGATTTTTGCAGCATGGCAAAAGCCCTGTCGCTTTGTGCGGCCGTATAACTACTTTGCAGTGCCACAGGGCAATCGCCCTGCCCCGGTGCCGGCGCCGCGCAGCCTGCCGTACACAGCAGCAACACCGCCAACAAGGCAACACCCCATCTTTTCAACTGCCCCCCGCCTTTCGCTGCCAAAACCGGCAAGTGCCTGCCTTTCTACCTGTTAAGACGAGTTGCCCGCCGCTTACATTTCAGCCACAGCCGTCAGCGCGGCAGGGGCAATGCCCTTTGGCTTTGCCGTGCCCCGCCGCCCCTTGCCGGTAAACAAAACAAAAAAGGTGCCGCCCGCAATGGCAGCACCTTTTTGTTTTACCTGTAACTGGTTTTGAAAAAGCTTAGTTCAGCTTGACGGGGATGACAACCGGCAAATCACACGCTTCCACATACCCGGTCAGGTGGCCATTTACCACCGAGGGGATCAGGTTGACAACCGGCGCTGCCGAGGTGACATAGCCCTCGCGGTCGGGGATCAGCCCGTTAATGGTGGCGTCCACAACGGCGGGCAGGCCTTCAATGTGAATGGTGTTGTCAATGGGCAGCTCTGGTGTTTGCTTGTGGCACACCTTGTGCACATAGCGCAGCGCGGCAACCTCTTCGCCCTGATGCAGCAGGGCCATGGTGAACCGATGGCCGTAAATGCTGCCCTTTTTCACCGGGCCTTTTACGGTTTCCAGCTCGCAGGGGGCGGTAAAAATCTCGTGCCGGGTTTTAAACTCATCGTATTTCAGGCCAATGCGGTCTGCAATTTCGTACACACCGGACGAATAATACGCATAGATGAACTTGGCAAGCAGGTCTTTGTCGGAATCCGGCTGCGGGTAGCTGGCAATGTCGCCACCGTACGAAAATACAGTTACCCAGCCAGACGTATTGTGCCAGTCGTCCTCACCGGACTGCACGACAATTTTATCCACATGGCCCATCGTGCCCGCAATGACCAGCGGGATGTAAGAGGCATAGTCGCCCGGCAGCAGGCCAAACGGCACAAACGCGACATTGTGCTCTTTTGCGTGCTGGTTTAAAAACGCATAAACCTTGGGCTGGCTGTCTTTGCAGTGGTACACCGGGATGGTGGTCACCACGTTTTTGCCTGCGTCCAGCGCTTTTGCCATGCCAAGGGCAGAGGGCATAAAGGTGCCTTCATCATCCATTTCGGTCGGGCAAAAATCCATCACGACATCGGCCTGCATGCGCAGCGCAGCGTCGATGTCCGACGTGACCTTAACCCCTACCGGCGCAAAGCCAAACACCTCACCGGCATCTTTGCCTACCTTTTTGGGGTCGACGTCCACCGCGGCAACCAGCTCTAACATCTCTGTTCTCTCGGCGATCATGCGCACGGCAGAACGGCCCACGTTGCCAAGCCCCCAAATAATGACCTTGTACTTGCCCATGTTTTACATACTCCCTTCGTTTTACGCCCAAAGGCGCGCTTCGCGGCTGGATAATTCTTTAACGATGTTGCTATTCTTATGATAATCGTTTTAAAAGCATTCTCCAATTCACAAAGCAGGCGGTATGTGAAAAAAATCACAAATAGAAGATTCTGTGTGTGCCGCCCCTACGGGGTAGAAAAGTCGCGCAAAAAATTGTGCAGCGAATTTTCAAGCAGCGAGCGCCAGCGCAGCACAAACTCCTCTGTCGTAAAGTCGTACACCCCCAACACCCATTTGGTCATCAGGCCCATATAGGCGTTGTAGTAATATTCGGTCAAAAACAGCCAGTCCTCTTTCGCAAGGGTCCGCCCCTGCAATGTTTCGGGGATCAGCAGGCCCATTTGCTGCTCGGTCAATTTGTGAAACTCCTCTTGCAGGCAGTTTTGGCGCTGCAACGGCAGAATTTTTTTGTAATACGCCCCGTTTTCTTTTAAATAATTGCAGATGAACCGCGAGCCCTGGTCCCAGCTGTTGATTTTAGTGACATTTAATACAAACGGGAAAACCTCCTGATCAAAAATACGGTTCACAAGGTCGTACTTGTCGGTGTAGTGGTTATAAAAGCTGCGCCTTGTAATTTTGGCCCCGGCGGCGATTTTTGCAATGGAAATTTCGTCAAACTCCTGTTCCTGCATCAGCTGCTTGAACGAGGCGATGATGTCTTGCTGCACCTGCGAATAATTTGCCATGCTGCACCCCCAGTTTGTTTATTGGCGGTTTGCCCATCACCCGGCCGGCGCAAAAGCCGCCGCAGCCCCTTGGCTGACAGGTAATGGAAAACTGCAAAAAACAGTGCTTTTTATTTATTTTAACACTTTTATTCCGGGCACGCACACCGCGTTTTGCCTAAAAAAAGCCGCCGGGTATTGCACAATATGCGGGGCAAAAACCCCGCTGCGCACGCCCGGCAGCTTAGTATTGGTATTTTATGGTTTTTATGGTTAACTCAAGGTAGTCATTCGTCATGCTTTTTGCCACGCCATAAAACAGCGGTGGCAACTGCCGCCGCTGCCACTGTGCAGGCCGTGTACAGCAAATATAGGGTAGCGTTGCCCGCATTGTATGCCGGGCCAATGAGAAAGAGGTTGAGGCATAAATTTTCTGAAAAATGCAGCACCGACGCCGGTACTACACTGCCGCCCGCCCACACGGTTGCCGCAAAAAAAAGGTAGCTGTCTGCAATGCAGCCAAGCACAAACAGCAACAGCGGCGCCTCCATTTTACCCGCTAAAAACAAATGGTAATGCCATGCGGCCCAAACCAGCCCCACCACCAGCGGCAGCAGGCGGGGGGTGACATAGCGGCTAAGCTGCTGCTGCAAAAAGCCCCGCCAGCCAAGCTCTTCCGCCACCAGTGCCCAGCCGACAATCAACAGCTTTTGCGCAGGCAGCGCCGCAAGCACCGGCGGCACGCCAAAGCCCGCCCAGTAAAGCAGCCTGGCCACACCGGTAAGCGCTGCCGGTAAAAGCAGGCAAAGCACAAGCAAAAACAAACTGCACCGCCGCGCATAGCACCGCTTTAAAAACTGCAAAAGCCCCTGCCTGCCGCAAAAACACAAAACCGTCAGTACTGCCGCCAGCGCCGGGGTGGCAGCCTGCAAGCCAAATAAAAGCAGGGCTGTGATATTGTGCTGCCCCAGTGCGGTTTGCGTGCTGAAAAACAGGCAAAGCAGCGGCAACAAAAAGGCAAGCAATAAAAAAGCTGCAAGCTGCTTTGCGCCGCCCGCCCCCGCACGGCCCGGCACCTGCTTTTGTGTTGTAGTTTCCGGCATTCGCGGTCACACCTCTTTGCACCTGTGATTCAAATCTTTTGTACCCTATTGTAGCACAAAACAAACACAAAAAACCTATGCCCACGGCATAAAACGCCGCCGACACAGGTTTTTTGTACACTCGTTATTTGTTCGTGCTATCTAGCTTTACCAAGACTACTTTAGACAATATAGTTATTGCCCGTCTTGGTTTCCCAGATACGGTTTAAATAATAGCAGACACGGCAGCCGTTCATCTCTATCTGGCGGTCAAACATCCCGTCCGGTGTCAGCTTGCGCATAAAGCAGAAACAGCCTCTGCCCTCGGTGAGTTTCAGGTGTTTTTCATACCCCGCTGCTTTCAATAATGCAGCAACGCTTTCTATCATATGGGGGCTGCGGCGCGCAAACACCTTTTTCCCGTCCTTGTTGTCGACCCGTGCCCGGGGGTCCTCATAAGGGGCATAATATTCCACGCCTTCATTTGCATGCCCATCCAGAATATAGTTCAGTGTCTCATAGTAGCGATCCACATAAACGGCATCATGGATGCCGTTGCCCGCGCACAATGTGTCATAGGCCCCCCTAAGTGACATCCAGCGGCTGACATTGCGGAAAGAATGTTCCACAGAAATTCTGCTGTCAAAGAAATTGCCGTTCAGCTCATCGCCGCAAAACAGGATTCTGTTTTTGCGGTCAAGAAACTGAAGTGAACCGGTGCAGTGCTCTTCAATATTCAAGACTTCCAGCGTTCTGCCTTTCAGGTCTATTTTGTCGCCGTCTTTCAAAAAAACTACCGGATAATTGTCAGGGATATCCATCCCCGCAAATTCACCAAACGACTGGCAGCGGCCGGCATAGCCTTTTTCCGACATGTACACGGCATCAAACAGATAATTATTCAGTGTATGGTCAAAGTGACTGTGTGTATTCAGCAGCCGGTAAAGAGGCTTCTCTGAAAGAGTCTGGCAAAACGCGCGGATATTGCCGGCGCCCATACCACTGTCAATAGCAAGCAACTCATCGTCACCTTCAAGCACATACGTGTAATCGCCATCACTGAGTACCTGCCATGTACCGGGGGCAATTTTTTTTGCTTTGAAATACGGCTGGTCCATCGGTTGGATATTACCGTCCTCATCCTCAATCAGCACATCGTGCAGCGCCGACAGATCAATAGGTTCCATATTTTTTTTCCAGTTCATATAATAACCTCCCTCAATCAAAGAGCATCGTTTCAACTTTCATCCACTTACTGTATTGTACTTATTTTACCCCCTTTTGCAGGACAATGCAGCCGTAAGGTTCTGTTTCACCCGTTGCCACTACGGCAAATGCCTGCTTTGCAATATCATAGAAAGCAAACCGGTCAACAAGCTTTATCGTTTTTGCCGCTTGCGGCTCATATTTTTCAATCAAGGCCTGGTACTGCCTTGTCATCTCTGCCGGCACAAACCCATTGCCTTCTGCCTGGCCAAGCGCGGTCACGGCGCTTTCCACCCATGTGTCCAGCGGCATCAACTGCAAAATGGCATCCATTAAAACCAGTGAAGAAAGGCCGTCTGCGCGTATCAATCTGTTGTTTTTTGCCATTGACGCCGACGCAAAAAAGGCATCGCCAAGAACTATTTTATCCCCATGCCCCATCTCTGCCAGTGTTTTCAGCAAATCTGGGGAAAGGCACAGCGGAATGTTTTTCAGCATAGTTGTCTCCCTAGAAAGTATTTTTACCGGTGCCGGTACACTTCAATATCCAGGTAGGTCGAAAGTGCTTCGGCCAGTGCATCGGCAACGTTGCCGCGCACAAAGCAAACATGGTGTTCAAAACCATTTTTGCAGATATAATCCATCAGGCTCTGCAGGTTTTTTACGTGGCACCCCGCAACACCGCCCTTGGTGGGGATGTTCTCTTCTGTAAACTCCCCTTCGCCCACATATGCTTTCATTACACCGCGCACATCATCGGTCGTCAGGCGCACGAACGTCATGGGCCCTGCGCCCACCTGCCCTTTGCAAGCACCAAAGCAACGGTCTTTCCCTATGGTGCTGCCAAGCACATCAAGGTTTTCTATTTCCATGTCCGGGTTTTCAAAAAAGCTTTTGGGGAAATTGGAGCAATGCAGCGAAATGCAGCGGTCCCGCTCATCCCTGATATTGTTGTTCCAGTCCATTAGGGCCGGGGCTGTACCTGCCGCCAGCCGTGCCGCCAGCATGCTGACCGCGCCAAGCACGTCACTTTCGCAGGCACTCGGCTTGCCTTGTTCCCCCATCATGCTCATGGCAAGGCAGGTCGCACATCCGTAATTATTTTCCACACTGTCCCAGCACTGCACTGTACTTGCCTGACATTGCAAATCCTCTACCGCCTGCTCAATTGTCAGGCAAAGCTTTGCCTGCTTTTTAATCTTCTGTTCTTCAATATAATCAGGGATTCTGCCATACCCACGAATCTCTGTTTCTTTTTCGCTGATTTTTTTCTCGTCACTGTAATTCTGTGCGTTAAAAATAATTTCAGACATATCCACTGTCTGCACTGCAATTTTGTGGGCCTGCAAGATTTTTTCAGAATAGCGCACCGTATTGAAGGCAACCGGCCTTGCCCCCAGCATGGCAATGCGTGCACCACGCAAGCCGCCGACAACCCGGCAAACTGCCGCAAAGCGCCGCAAATCGGCTGTAAATTCAGCACTGTCGATAGGGCAGGTGTGCAGCGTCGTATTGGTAAACGGGATGCCGCGCTGATACAGGTTGTTGCACAGGCTGATTTTGCCGCAAAATGCATCCCTGCGGTTGGCCATATCCAGCTTGTCAAAATCGTCATCACAGGCCTGCACTAAAACCGGTACCTGCAGGTTTGCCCGGTCAATCGCCTCTACCACCCCAAGCTCTTCGCCAAAATTGGGTAGTACGGCAATAATTCCGCTGATTTCTGCCGCGTGTGCCTGAAACAGCGCGGCACAAATTTTGGCTTCGTCAAAGGTCGTAACTGCGCCATATTGCGTCGCATGTTCTTCCACCATTACACAGCCATAGCCAAGGGCGTCCAATTTTTTTACAATTTGCTCACGAGCGGATTGTACTAAATGTGAGGGGAAAAAGCTCCGCGTAGTGACGATTACCCCAAAGGTCTGTCTGGTTCCCATGATAGTTGCTCCTTTTTTCAGATGAGTTGTATCGGTTGTGCCCTGCTGATTTAATGAATGCACCTTGTATGTCCCGCGGGGTTTCGTTTCAACCACAAGAGGCAAAACCGTTTAGTCTTGTTTGTTGGCGTAGTTGCTCATAACAAGTGCAAGCAGCAGAATAGCACCCTTTACAATATTAATGGCATAGTACGGGAAGGCCAGCGCGTACAGGCCGTTTTCAACCACAGCAATCAACGCCGCACCAACAAAGGTGCCAACCGCATTCGGCTTGCCGCGTCCCGCAAAAGCGGCGCCGATATTGACCGCCGCGATGGATGGCATCAAGAATGAGGTGCCCGCATTGGCGGCGACCGTGCCGGCACGGGCAACGATTAAAATGCCGCCAATGCCCGCAAAAACCGCCGTCAAAACAAATGCGAGTATGCGATACCCGTTGACTTTCACACCGGACAGGCGGGTCGCTTCCGGGTTAGAGCCTACCATATACAAAAAGCGGCCGTGCTTGGTCTGCCTCTGAAAAAGCTCAACCAAAACGATACACACCAGCATAATGATGATGATGTAAGGCGCTTTGCCAAGTTTTCCAAATATCGCCGGAACCTCCATCATGATCGTTTTTCCCTCCGGCGCAACCTTGGGGTTGATGACAGAACCGCCGGAATAGGTCAGCTCAATGCCGTCCAGAATAAACTGCATGGCAAGGGTGGCCAGAAATGCTGGGATATGTGTTTTAATGACAAAAAACGAGTTAACACAGCCAATCACGACACATACGGCCAGGGTCAACAAAATAGCAGGGATCATCGGAATGCCATACCACGCCATAAATGTAACGCTGAGCGCCGCCGCAAGAGTTGCAACTGAGCCGTACGAAAGGTCAAACACGCCCGCTGAAAAGGCAAACGTTGCGCCCATTGCAATGACGGTGGTGATGGCCATTGAGCGCAGGATTGTAATCACGTTGTCGATGGAACAGAAAATTGACTTTGCCGTGATGGAAAAAGCAATAAACGCGATAATAATGGCCACTACCGCGCCCCAATCTGTCAAAAAGCGGCCAATAGAAATTGTTTTAGTTTTAGTTTTCACCGTTGTTTCCTCCCGTTGAATAGAATAAAAGCTCGGCCTCATTGGTGTCCGCAGTTACGAGTTCTTTTTGAATTTTGCCGCTGTACATCACGTATACCCGGTCGGTCAGGCACATAATTTCCGACTGTTCGCTGGATGCATAAATAATGCTTTTGCCCTTGCGCGCCAGTTCTACAATTAGCCGGTAAACCTCCGCCTTGGCCCCGACGTCAATACCTTTGGTCGGCTCGTCAAAAATATAAATCTCAGCATCCGAGTCAATCCATTTGCCAATGGTCACTTTTTGCTGATTGCCGCCGGAAAGCAGCCCCACTTTCTGTGCCGTTGACGGAGTTTTGATTTTTAAATACTCCACCTTTTTATCTGCCGCATTGCTTTCATCCTTGTGCTTGATAAATGCAAAAGCCCTTGTGTGCTTCGACAATGTGGCCAAGGACAGATTTTCAAGCACATTTTCTGTCACAATGACCCCTTCTTTGCGCCGCTCTTCGGGAATAAAGGCCATACCCGCCTGCACTGCCTTTGCCGGGCTGTAAGCACGAACCTGTTTACCCTTGACGAGAATTTCCCCTTTTTGTCTGCCATATACACCAAAAATGGTCTTGCACAACTCTGTTTTTCCTGCGCCTACCAAGCCGGAAACCCCAACAATTTCGCCGCAACAAACCTTTATGTTGATGTCCTGCACACGGTTTTCGCTGTCGGCCAGATTACTGGTTTCAAGTTTTATTTCGCCGATGCTTCGCCCGCTGCGGTCAATCGTCTCGTTAAAAACCTTACCCAACATCAGCTCGACAATCCGGGGGATTGTCGTGGTCTGATCGATTTTGAAAGTCTCGATCAGCTTTCCATCGCGCAGCACCGTAAGGTCATCACAGATTTCAAACAGCTCATTCAGCCGGTGGGAGATGAAAATGACCCCAACCCCTTCGGCTTTTAGCTGGCGCACCAGAGTAAACAGTTTTTCTGTTTCACTTTGGCTCAACGGGGCAGTCGGCTCGTCCAGAATCAAAAACTTGCAGGCCCCCAGCACTGCCCTTGCAATTACGACCATCTGTTTTTGTGCCAGTGACAGGGTGGACACAAGACGGTGCGTGTCAAGAGGCACATGCAAACGCTCTAATACTTGTTCTGCTTCACTGTGCAGCTTTTTCCAGTTGATCACGCCACTTTTCCCAAGGCCATAAACGAGATAATCCGTCATTACGTTTTCGCCCACCGAAAGGTTTGGCACCAGCGCGGTGTCGACTTCCTGATAAACAATTTCAATCCCCAATTTTTTGGCATCACCCGGCGAGCGGATATCTACCTTTTCACCGTCAATCTCGATTTGCCCGGTGTATTGCGCATTGACGCCCGAAAGCACTTTCATCAGCGTACTTTTGCCTGCCCCATTGGCACCAACAAGTGCTTTTACTTTACCGCCCTCAAAATCGCAGTCCACATGCTGCAAAGCTTTAACACCGGGAAACTCCACCGAGATGTCCTTCATCACGATCTGGCTCATTTTGACACTCCTTTTGCAGTTGTAATATGCCGTTTCGTGTACGGCCTCCCCCTTTAAAAGTAAGGTAAGGCCAGCGGCACGCCACTGGCCTTACCCTCAGGCTGTTTTATTGTGCGTATTTTTCGCGCTGGGCTTTAATTTCATCCGTGTTAAAATCTTCTGTCGAGCCGAAGTTGTCAAAATACTTATTGAGTGTTTTCATGGTATCGTCTTTGGTGAGCTTTTCATTCGTCACACCCACAGCTGATAAAGAGTATGTTTCAGGTGTCTCTACACCCAGTGTCTTCAAAACCGCAAGCCGCACATCAACCACACCGATGACATAGGGGTCAACACAGGCGCAGCAAACATACTGGGGCACTGCGACAAGGCGCTGAATTTCGGTATCGGAAATATCAACAGCTGAGATCAGCACATCGCTGCGGCCCGCCGTATTCAGTGCATCGACCGCCCCATCAAGGTAACCCGAAGTAGCCGACCAAATACCATCCAACTGTCCTGCGGGATACTGGGCAAGGTCTGTGCTGATTGCCGTATTCACATTGCTGTACGTGTCGCCGCCATTGGGGGGCGAAATCATATCAAGCACCTTGATCTTGCCCTCTTTTTCGTACTCGTCGAGAATCGTTTGACGGGTGTCAAACGGCACGATCATGCCAAGCACATTAATTTCAACAATTTTTATGGGCTCGCTCGCACCTGCCGCCTTTGCTTTTTCAATCAGCGCATCCAGCGAAATTTTGGCCAGCGACTTATCATCCTGCGAGGTGTAAGTAACACCTTCAACGTGGTCACCGCCACAGTCAAAACCAACAACCTTGACGCCTTTCTCAACTGCACGGGAGATGATATCGTACTGATACCCTTCGTTCGCATGAGAAATAATCCAGATATCATAATCTTTTTGCAGCGCCTGTTCCATCAAGTCCTGCATTTTTACATCGTCGCCGTCTGCCATAAAGGTGTCGACCGAATAGCCAAGTGCCTCGCCCTCTGCGACACAGCCCGCAAAAAACTGCACCGTATGGTCAGAGTTGGCAAGCTGGCGAATGACCGCAATTTTGCCAGCAGCCCCTGCCGATGTGCCCGATGCTACACTGCTGACCGCTGCGGCACCGCTTGCTGCCGCCGACGTAGTAGAGGTGCCCGACCCACCGCAGGCAGCCATGCTGAGTGCCATAGCCAGTGTCAAAACAAATACAACCAGTTTTTTCATGTTTTTGCTCCTTTTTCTTTTTCATCATATCCAAGGGCCACAAAAGCCCGTCGGTCTTATTTCACTAGACAACGGTTGCGCGTACCGCCTTTTCCCAGTTGTCCAGCAATGCCGCGCGCACCTGCGCGCCCATGTTTGGAGTAAAACGCGTCCTCTTCAAATTTTCAACCATTTTTCTCATATCAAAAAGCCCAATGGCGTGCCCTGCCACAAAACCGGCACCAAACCCGCTCAGTTCTTCTGTTTCACTTACCAGCAGAGGCACATTTAACAAATCACTCTGAAACTGCATCAAATAGCCATCACGGGTTGGCCCACCGTCGGCCCGCAGGTCTAAAATCGGGCGCGCACTTGCCTGTGCCAACGCCTTTGCCACCGCATCGATTTGAAACGCGATTGCTCGCTCTGCCGCACGCACCAGCTCTGCTTTGCCGGTGGTGCGGCTCATGCCATAAAAGCACGCCCGCGCGGCATTGTTCCAGTAAGGTGCGCCAAGGCCGCTGAACGCTGGCACCAGCACGGTGCCGTCGTCCGGGTTTGCCTGCCCTGCAAGGGCTGCACATTCTTTGGGGGAGCTAATCAGCCCAACATCCTCGCATAGCCAGGTAATAATTGCACCGGTATAGTTGATATTGCCCTCCAAAACGTAATTGACCGAGCCAGCCAATTTCCATGCAAGAGAGGTGGCAACTGCGCCGTGGACGCCCGGGAACTTTTCCCCTGCGTTCATCATAACCGAAGAGCCGGTGCCAAAGGTACATTTCGTGGTGCCGGGCGCAAAGCAGCCCTGGCCCAACAGTGCGCCGTTGGAATCTCCCAATACACCGCAAATGGGTACACCCTGCGGGAACAGCCCTTCAAATGTGCTTTCACCAAATTGCGCGTCTGAATCGCAAACCTCTGCAAGCATTTGCCGTTTTACGCCAAATAGGTCACACAGTTCCTCGCTCCAGCAAAGCTTCTGCACGTCAAACAATTGCGTGCGTGCAGCATTGGAATAATCGGTAAGATGTTTGCCTGTCAACCGAAACAGCAGCCAACTGTCTATTGTGCCAATCATCAGCTCATCCCTTGGCACATCGGGGCAATGTTCTAAAATCCACGCTGCTTTTGCCGCAGAAAAATAAGGCGAAAGCGGAAGCCCTGATAGTTGCTGTACTCTGCCACGGTAGGCCTCAATTCTGTCGCATTGTTCTGTTGCGCGCCCGCATTGCCACACAATCGCGTTGTTCACCGGGCGGCCGGTGCGTTTGTTCCAGATCAGCACTGTTTCGCGTTGATTACTGATACCCACACCCAGGATACTGCTTGGTTTTACTGCGCTTTTTTGCAAAAGTGCGCTTACAGCAGCCAGCACATTTTTATAAATTTCTTCCGGGTCGTGTTCTACCCAGCCCTGCGGAGATACAATCTGCCGGTGTCTTTTGTCACAACGGCAAACAAGCGCGCCCTCTTCGTTTAGCAGCATCGCTTTGGTGCCCTGTGTGCTTTGGTCAATTGATAAAATAAAGGTGTCTCTCATCCCCGTATCAGCTCCACAGCTGCTTTTTCAATACCAGCGGCATTCAGCCCATAATATTGATACACCTCTTTCTGGGTGCCTGTAACAAGTTCGCTGTCTGGCAGGGCGAGACATTTGACCGGTACCGGCAGGTGCTGTGCGACGGTCTGGCATACAAGAGACCCCAAACCACCGACTATGCTGTGCTCTTCTACCGTCAGCAGATGCCCAGTTTTCTTTGCTGCGTCTAAAATGGCTTTTGTATCCAACGGCTTCAGACAGTACATATCCAGCACCGCACAATCGATGCCCTTTGCCGCGAGGCTTTGTGCTGCCATTTTAGCTTCTGCCACCGTGTCGCCACATGCGATAATGGTCAAATCTTTACCCTGCCTCACCTGCACGGCGCGGTCCATCACAAAGTCAAGCGGTTGGTCATCATAAACTTCAGGGCTGGCGTTTCGGCCTACCCGCACATAAGCCGGTTCGTTATCTGCTACAAGCACCTTCATCAATGCCTTGGTCAAATGTGCGTCACTGGGCAGGTAAACCCTCAAGTTCGGCAACGCCCCCACTGCGGCTACATCCTGTGCAGAATGGTGGCTGGACCCCAGCGCACCATAGCTGACCCCGCCGCTGATCCCAATCAATTTCACATTCGTGTGGGAATAGCCCACGTCGATTTTAATCTGTTCGTAGCTTCTTGCAGCAAGAAAGCTGGCTGGTGAAACCGCAAACGGGCGTCGCCCACAGGCGGCCATACCCGCACTGATCGTGACCAGGTTTTGTTCGGCAATTCCCACCTCAACACTGTTTTGGGGGTATTCTTCAAAAAACGAAGTCATAGAACCCGACCCGCGTGAATCGCTGCAAAGCAGCGTGATTGACGGGTCTTTTTGTACTGCAATCTTTAGTTCATCACATATGATTTGTTTATTGGCAACTGTATTCATCTGAAATACCCCCCGCTTTGCTCAACTCGGCAAGTGCCGCTTCTCTTTCCTGTTCTGTCGGCACACGGTGATGCCAGCCGGCCCGGTTTTCCATAAAAGAAACACCGTGCCCTTTTATGGTATCCGCAATAATGACCGACGGCTTGCCCTGTGCTGATTTTGCCAGTCTCACCGCAGCGCGCAAATCTTCAAAGCAATTTCCGTTGACCTCATAAACATCCCAGCCAAAAAGCTGCAACTGCTCACGAATGTGGCCGTGCGGCATCACTTCTTCTGTCGGCCCACTGATTTGCAGCCCGTTAAAATCAATAAATACAATCAGGTGATCCAATGCGAAATGCGGGGCAGCCATAAATGCTTCCCAAATAGAGCCCTCTGAAAGCTCGCCATCACCGGTAACCACATAAGTGTAGTACGTCCTTTTATCCATTTTGCCCGCAAGCGCCATACCTACCCCGGCTGAAAGCCCATGCCCCAGCGAACCGGAATTCATTTCAATACCGGGCAGTTGATTATTCGGGTGCCCGATGAACCTGCTGCCAAAACGAGAGTATGTTGCAAAAAGCTCTTCTTTATCAAAAAATCCGCGGTCCGCAAGAATGGCATATAAGGCTTCCACCGAGTGCCCCTTGCTCAACACAAAACGATCACGGTTCGGGTCTGTTACCAAATCCGGTGAAATATTCATTTCTTCATAATATAAATAGGTGAGGATTTCCATTTCACTGAAATCCCCGCCGATATGGCCAGTTCCCGCTTCACATATTAACTTCAGCACATCCTGCCTGCGTTCACTTGCTTTTTGCTCCAGATTCATTATGCTGCCCCCATTTTCAGAATTTACTAAATTAGTTATAAATATTTTTTAAATTATTTTTGTTTTCAACTGAATTATATGACCATAATTTATAAAATTCAAGATTATTTATGTTTTTTTCTAGTTTGTACATAAGATATTTATAATTTTAGGTCAATATTTATAAATATAAATATATTTATAGCAATTATTTAGAAAATTATTTATTATATGATTGACAAGTTTCTTTATTTCCAGTATCTTTAATAAGTAGAATAAAGCATGTGAGGCGATCATGATGGCCATTTCAGCAAAAGCAATTGCAGAAGAGATGGGACTTTCTCAGTCCACGGTATCGTTGGCACTGCGCGGGTTGCCGGGTATCAGCAACAGCACAAGACAAAAAATTTTGGATAAAGCGGCGCAGATGGGTTATAAAAAAATGATAAGCGCAGGGGTGGAGGCCCCGCGCTTTCTCTCTTTGGTTCTTTATAAAAAGCATGGCAGCGTGCTAACCGACACACCTTTTTTTTCCGATCTGATTCAGGGTATCGACCAGGAAGCAAAAAAACAGGGGTATCAGGTATTCATTACTTATTTTTATGAAAATCAGGACATTGACGAGCAAATCGAATCTCTGAAAAAATCGCTTTGTTCCGGTGTGATTCTGGTCGCTACTGAAATGCATGACCGTGATTTGGTGCCTTTTCATGCCCTTACCGTGCCGCTGGTAATTTTGGACCGATACTTTTCTGAATTTGATTACGATTGCGTTGTAATCAATAATATATACGGTGCCAAGCGCGCGGTACAGCATTTAATTGAAAACGGGCACACTCGTATCGGTTATCTGCATTCCAGCGTTGAAATTCGCAATTTTCGCGAGCGCTACGAGGGGTTTGTCAAAGGGATGCGGCTGCTTGAAAACACAGCCGAGCCCAAACTCAGCATCGTGCGGGTCTCCCCTGTAACCGACGAAGGCACCGCCAATATGGATGCCTGGCTGGCCGGCAACCCGGTTTTGCCCTCCGCTTTTTTTGCCGACAACGACATTATCGCCTCTTCCTGCATGATTTCTTTAAAGAAGGCTGGGTACCGTATCCCCGAAGATGTATCGATTATCGGTTTTGACAATATGCCTTTTTGTATGGTCACCGACCCTGCCTTGACTACTATGGCGGTAGACAAGGAACAGCTTGGCGCTTACGCCGTAGATTTTCTGATGCGCCGCATTAGCGGTTCTACCGGGGCAGTTATTAAAATCGAATTAAAACCCAGCCTCGTCTCCCGCGACAGCGTACAGCGAATTGGCTGCGACTCTCGCGAGTGACCAGTGGGCAGGCCCACCTGCCACCCACACCTTATTAAGAAATGGCACAACAAAACCCTCTGCTGTGGCACACTGCCACAGCAGGGGGTTTTTATCGTTTGGTCCACAAACAGATGAAACCGATAATCTTAGAAATTGTTATTTTTGCAGGTTGAGAATACCGTCGGCAAGCCCGTCGCTGACAGCCTTAATAGATAACACACTTTGCCCCTGCGCCGGTATGATAACAGCTTGCACCAATCCATTATATGTTGTGTGTTCTGCCGCACAAAAGTTTTCCTCTGTACAGGGATTAGCACTACCGAGCGCCAACAATGTACCACCGTCCACCGTGACACTAATCTTCTTTTCCTGGCTAAAAACGCGAATACCCCGATTATCTATCAGCGTAATATTCACATAGACAAGCCTACCTTCTTTGATTCTCTCTTGTTCAGGCGTTAGCTTCAGCACTATAGCATCCTGTGCGGAAAGCAGAACATCTTCCCCCTCAAATTCACCATTTACGTCGTAGGCAATTGCTTTCAACTCACCTGCAGCATACACGATATTTTTAAATGTCGCCATACAATTTTTAACTTTTTTTGTCCCGATACATTGCTTATTCAAATACAGTTTCACCTTGTTCGCAGAGGTATACACCTTTACTGTTGTCGCTTTACCCTCACAGCCCGGCCAAGCCCAACTGTGTCTGGCATCGGTATCTCTCCACATGCCGTAACTCACCTTTTCCCCTGCATGTGTCAACGGTTCCACCGCAAGGTAAGGCTTCACATCCAGCCCCCATACACTGCGTGCCCAGTATACCTCCGGCCGAAACTCACCAGTAATTTCGATTAGCCCTGCGCCACTGAGTAATGCAGGGTAGGCTTTAAATGCAGTATCATTTTCACCATAGGTGGCGATAGAAAGCCCTGCTTCGCCCAAGTAATCCCAGGCAGACCACATAAAATCACCAATCAGGTTAGGGTATTTCTTCACCGCCTGCCAATTTTTATAAAGGTAGGGCGGCAGCGTTTCTGAACCGACTGTAATGCGTGCGGGATATTTCTTAGGATCCATTGGATAGCGCCCGGAACCGTAGTTATACCCCGCAATATCCAGCTGTGCAAACACATCACGCGTGGCAAGGTCAAATTTTTTCAGCCGCCCAAGAAAATTAATTATGCCCCCCATGTGGTTAATTACGCCATTCACAAAAGTGCTGCCTGACTCTTTCTTTTTTTCGTTTTTCTCTTTTTCCATCACCATGCCATCGTCCTGATAAAGCCCCTTTCCCATGGAAACAAGGCCGTTGAGCAGCAGGTTAATCCCACAGGTCACCGGGCGGCTACTATCGAGAGAATGCAGAAGAGTCACCATCTTTTTTGCGTATTCTATTCCCTCGCTGGTCGCCGATTCCCCCACCTCATTACCGATTGAATACAAGATAACACTTGGATGGCTATAATCTTTCGCCACCATCGCAGTGAGGTCGTGCTCATACCAGTCTTTAAAATAGACCGCGTAATCATATTTATGCTTGTGCTGTGTCCACATATCACTAAACTCATCCATCAGGTACATGCCGTATTTGTCACACGCTTTTAGCATTGCCATACTGCACATATTATGCGAGGAACGCACGGCGTTGAAGCCAGCCTCTTTCAGTAGCCTCACTTTTCTTTCCTCTGCATCAAAAAAAGCCGCAGCACCTAAAATACCGTTGTCGTGGTGGACACAACCACCCCGCAGCAAAACCTTTTCCCCGTTGACCTTTAGGCCAAAACTTGCGTCCCATTCAATGGTCCTAATTCCAAAATTCTGCACCGTTTCGTCGATGACCACCCCGTTGTCGAACAGGCGCACGTGGGCACTGTAAAGGTTTGGTTGTTCAGCACTCCATAGCAAATGCGCAGGGATTTGGAGCGCAGTCTCAAAACCAGTAGCAGCGGCCACAACCTCTTTGTTGAGCAAAATTTCTGTTTCGGCCGTACATCCTTCGGCATTTGAGGTGTCGATGTGAATGAAAATTTCCCCTTTTTTATAATCAAGCGTATCTATTTTGACACCAAACGGGGAAATGAATTTTGTGCCAGCAAGGTGCAACACCACATCGCGATAGATGCCGGCACCCGTGTACCAACGCGAATTCGGAAACTGGCTGTTGTCGGCAATCACTTCAATTAGGTTCTCACCATGTTTTAAATCGTCACCGATTGGCACCACAAAATTCGTATAGCCGCCCGGCTGAAATGCCACCCTTTTACCATTGACCAAGACTTCCGCATTCATATAAATGCCGTCAAATTCCAGCAGGACTGTCTTTTCATCATCCGTAGCATGCCAGACAAACGGTTTGCTGTAATGGTATTTCCCGCCGGGGAAATACCCACTGTCCATTGAAAGCTCCGGAGATCTTTTTTCTGTAAGCTGCGCGTCATGTGGCAGGTTGATTACTTTTACATTTTCCGGCTGCGTTTCTTTGTAAAACATCCACCCGCTATTAAAATTGACTTTACGCATTTAAATTTCTCCTTTTTATATTTTATTTTTCACTACCATATTCCTTCATAACCAATTTTTACACAATTACATTATCTGTTGACTTGAATTCACAGATTTACCAAATCCGATTTTTGTGCTATCCTGAATTAACGAGGGGAGAGCAAGAAAATGAATATCTACCAGCAGCTTTGCAGCTATATCAATGCCAATTCAATCACTCGCGGTCATCCCGCAGAGTATGAAAAGTATATTCACGGTGAATTTGGCGAAGCACCACGTCTTTCTGCCGAAACCCGAGATGTCAATGATCTTGTTTCCATCGTCGGGTGGATCACCTTGAAAAGGGGTGTTCAGCGGCTGTTGTATGCGACCTTATCCAGCAATTTTTCTCATGCAATCGAATTACAGTTCACCGCAGGCACCCAAACCATACTTCACACCCATAATTACATTGAACTCGCCTATGTCGCCCGTGGCCGCCTGATTCAAAAAATCAAAGGCAAAACCGTCACTTTTACACAGGGAGAAATCTGCCTTGTTGATCGAGAAACACTTCATTGCGATATTCTTCTCCACGAAGATGCCACCGTGCTGTGTCTCGGGGTCGACAGTGCTTTTTTCAGCCGCTTTTTGCAGACGGGAGAGGTTGCATTTGAAAATGCGCGATACTTGCGCCAGCTGATTACGCGAAAAAGAACCGAATACTCTTTTGTGCGATTTTCACCAATAGAAAATGCCCCAAAAACCAAGCGGACTTTTGAGCTGCTGCTGGAAGAGCTGTTGCACACGCTGCCGGGAAAAACCAAAATCGTTAAGGGCTACACCGAACGCCTAATCGACCTTTTGGCCTTGGAGTATCGGTTTGAGCTGAACAAAACGGAGAAGCACGAATTGGGCAAAGCCGTTCTCCGTGATGTTATAGACTATGTAGAGCATAACTATCAAACTGCCACCGTGCAGCAGTTGGCAGCACTTTTTCGTTACAACCCGGATTATTTAAGCCGCCAGTGTTTCAAAAAAACCGGCATGAATTTATCGCAGTTCATTCAAAAAGTTCGGGTGGAAA
This sequence comes from Bacillota bacterium, assembly GCA_023460035.1. Classification (GTDB taxonomy): domain Bacteria; phylum Bacillota; class Clostridia; order Oscillospirales; family Ruminococcaceae; genus Pygmaiobacter. The sequence goes on along the minus strand of JAEWRN010000007.1, from coordinate 45,193 downwards.
AGGCCCTTGAATTGCTGGAAACCACCCAGCTGTCAATTGAAGATATTGCCCGAGAAGTCGGCTACAGCAACCTTGGCTTTTTTTATCAGAAATTCAAAGCTCAGTACCATATCACACCAAATCAGGCGCGGGCGGAATCCTCTTAAAGGCAGGCCGGCTATTCCTCCATATGCCTGTACTCGCTGCAGCGCCGAGGCTCCACACATTTTTTTGCAGCAACAGCCCTGTGCCACGGCACAGGGCTGTTGAATCCATTTTATTCTTACTTCGTTTTTTCCTACTTACTGCAAAAAATTTATCATCATAGCCACCATAACGACGCCCGTCATCATCGACACCCAGCCTACATTGAGCAGCAGCGCGGTAATATTGATACCGCTTCTGCTTTTTTTGTTTTTCACGCAGACGATTGAAAGGCACAGGCCAGCCAACGCTGCCACAATATTTGCTCCCGCCCAAATAGCGCCAGACCCAACAGGCAGTGTAATTTTGAGCAATGCCGGAATGAAAGTCAGTAGTGGGAACACCCCCGCCGCTAAAGCTGCCATACTTATTTTCTGAAATTTTTTCACCACGCGGATTACCTCATTTCTTTTTCCCCAAATTGTGTAAGTGCCAGCGCTAAAAACGCGCTAAATATTAAAATGGCGCAAGGCAAAAACGGAACAAATGAAAAGGCTCCATCAGCCATTTGTGTTGTAAACTCATGCAGAGAGCACGACACCAAATACCCACTGTAACAATAAGGGTAAACGACCCAAAGAGGAGTGTTGGCAACCAGCACGCCCGGGATGACCAAAAGCAGATTGGCACCAACGGAAAACAGCGGTTTTTCAAACAACACCGTAATTGCCCACATCACGGCAAGGCTGGGAAGCATAGTAAGGAAAAGCCATGCACACCATTTGAGCAGATATAAAACGGGCAAAGCCTCTGTAACCCCCATTACCCTTGTGGCAACCAGCCCGGCAAAGATGAACATCACCAAAAAAACAGCCATCTCCATTAAGAGAAAGAATGCCAGCACACAAAACTTTGCCAAAGACAACGCTTTTCTGCTGACAGGCAGTGCAAGCATTTTTAAAACGCCGTTATTTTGCGTTTCGCGGCCGGCAATCATGACACAGACAACAATCATGCTGAACGGCAGCAGATAATACGCATAAACAAGTGCACTTTGAATAAACATTGCTGGCCACGCATTGGTATATTCGGGCGTAAAATAATTGCTTAAATTGGCAACCCCGGACACCACAACCAGCAGCGGGGCAATGAAGATCAGCGGTACTATTTTTGACCGTTTTACTTTTCTAAACTCGATTTTGACCAATTCAATAAAGTTCATTTTACTTCTCCTCACTCATACTGCAGCTGCTTTGACATCCAAACCCCGCCAACCAAAAACACAAGCGTTTCCGCCGCAGCAACCAGCGCTACCGTATTGTCCCATTGTGCGCTCATTGCAACTGCCGGTTTTAGCATTACAACAAACGGGTGAACCATAAACAATGGGGCCTTGGCTGTAGCGAGAGCCATCCCGCTCAGAAAACCCGCTACCCCTACCCCCAGCGGCACCCACATGTTTTCAAACCTAGACGAAATCAACAGCATAAAGGACAGTACCGGCATTGATGTCAAAAAAGAATATGCGGTAAATGCTATCAGCTTACCTATTTCAAAGGTCCCCGCGGTCAAATCGTTTATGCCAATCTGCGCCAGCGCCGTATTTTGAATTATGATTGCAACAAGTAAAAAGAAAGTGAGTATAAAAAACTTGCATAAATACATGCCTGCAACGCTGGTCGGCAGCATGTAGATTTTTTTAACCGCATTTCCTTTAAATTCTATATTGTATATCATACAGGCCGCAACAATAATACCAAACATATTTAAAATCATAATCATCCCATAAAGCTGGGTAAGCAGCACGTCCATTGGGGCCAGCGGCAGGTTCAGCAACGTATCTTTTCTCACCATAAAATTCAAAAAAGCATAAGCCGCCCCAAGCACGCCTACTGCCAGAAGCACTGGGATAATACCGGTGCGCTTTTCTTTTTGCAGCTCGATTGCCAGCATACTCATAACTGTGCCCTCTGTTTTCTGTCCGCATTATCTTTTTCTATCATAGACAGGAAGAGCTCTTCAAGATTATCGGTTGCAAAACCTGCCTGCAGTGCATTTTGGCGCAAGCTGTCCAAGCTTCCCTCAAACAACAGCCGCCCATGATTCAGCACGCCAATATCGTCCGCCATCAACTCTATTTCTGAAAGCATATGCGAAGAAATCAGCACCGTACAGTCATAAAGTGCCGGCAACGATTTTACGAGGTTGCGAATTTCGTGGATGCCGGAGGGGTCAAGCCCGTTGGTCGGCTCGTCTAAAATAAGTATGGGTGGCTGCCCCAAAAGTGCCCCGGCAAGCCCCAGCCGTTGCTTCATGCCCAGCGAGTATTTTTTTGCAAGCCGGTCGCCAAATTCGGTAAGGCCAACCAGGTCAAGCGCTTCGTCCACCGATTTTTGCGGCAATTGCAAAATTTTGCGGATAATGTCAAGGTTTTCGCGCCCCGTCAGGTTTGCATAAAAAGATGGTGACTCGATGAAGGAACCAATCTCTTTCAAGATGGTCAGCCTGTCTTCGGGGAAATGCTTCCCATCAATGGTAAAGCTGCCCTTTGTGGGCACCGTGAGCCCCAACAGCATTTTCATTGTTGTCGACTTACCCGCGCCGTTAGGGCCAAGGAACCCATAAATGCTGCCCTTGCGAATATGAAGCGAAACATTTTTGACCGAGGTAAAGTTTTTATACCTCTTGGTCAGTTTTTCCGTTGTAATAATGTAATCCATAAACTCGTCTCCTTTCAACGTTTTTATGGTACCGCATCACGCTGACATTTACTTTCCCGCATCCTTACTTTTACCTTACTTTTTTGCCACAGCGCACTTTAAGCAAAAGGCTCGTGCTATAATCAATTTAAAAGAGGTGATGTTGTGTATACACAATTGGGAAAAGCCCTTAAAATTCTGCTGGTCGATGACGAGCCGCAACTGCTAAAAATGGTATGCGCCATTTTAAAAGATGACGGGTTTGAAGCCGTCATTACTGCCGGGGGCTTACGCGATGCTGTTTCTGCCGCAAAAACACAACCACCTGACCTTGCCATTTTAGATGTCATGCTACCGGACGGAGACGGATTTACTCTAATGCAACAGCTGCATACCTTTACCGATATACCAGTTATCTTTTTGACTGCAAAGGACGAAGCAACAGATAAACTGGCCGGCTTGGGCCTTGGTGCAGACGATTATATTGTAAAACCCTTTTTGCCACAGGAACTGTTGCTGCGCATTCATGCTGTGCTGCGACGCTGCTATAAAGAGAGCACCCCACTGTTCATACTAAACGATTCTGCAATTGATTTTGAGCGGGCCGAAGTTCGCAAAGGAGACGAGGTATTTTCTTTGACCGCAAAAGAATACCTGTTGCTTGAAACACTTGCGCGAAATGAAGGGAAAATCGTAACTGTGGATGCCCTTTGTGAAGCACTTTGGGGTGACAATCCCTTCGGCTATGAAAACAGCCTGAACGCCCATATCCGCCGGATTCGGGAAAAAATTGAAGCCGCCCCATCAAAGCCAATCTCGCTGATTACAGTAAAGGGGCTCGGGTACAAGCTGAACAAAAGGAAGTGATGCCATGAAGTCATTCGGCAAATATATTGCAAAGCATCTGGTATCCTTTGCCCTCTTTCTGGCTTTTTTGTTTCTGGTTAATACGGTTTCTTTCGGCTGGACTTTTTACAACATCATCACCAAAGACTACGGCAGCAACTCGCCCCAAAGCATGTTGGCCGAAATCGCTTCTGAAGCCAGCTTGAACGGCCTCTCCAGCAGTGCCGCACAGCAACTTCGGCACAACCAGATATGGGCGCTGTTCTTAAACCAAAACGGGCAGTGTGTGTGGTCTGTTGATGCCCCGGCGCAGTTTGTGAGAAGTTATACGGTGCAGGATGTCGCGGTTTTTTCCAAAGGATACCTCGCGGATTATCCTGTTTTTGTGTGGAACACCTCCGACGGCCTGTTAGTACTGGGATATCCCAAAGACAGCTATACGAAGCTTACCAGCAACTATTTTTCTATCCATGCAATTCAAACCCTGCCGGTTTATTTCAGCGGTATGTTGGCGGTCGACCTGCTGTTGCTTTTTTTGCTTTATACTCTTTCCAAACGAAAAATTCTGCAAAATACCGGCCCAATCATCACTGGTGTGGAGGCTTTGTCAAATGGCAAACCAGTATCGCTTGTCGTCCGTGGGGAACTTTACGAGGTTGCGGAAAGTGTAAACCAGGCCTCTCAATTATTAAGCAGGCAAAATGAAGCCCGCGCAAACTGGATTAGTGGGGTTTCCCACGATATACGGACCCCTCTCTCGATGATTATGGGGTACGCCGGGCGTGTTTTAAAAAGCGCACCCGCAGGGAGCCCGCTAGAAGAGCAGGCAACCATCATTCAAAAACAGAGCATCAAAATAAAAGAACTTATACAGGACCTGAATCTAGTTTCTCAACTGGAATATGAAATGCAGCCGCTACACCGGCGGCCGGTACGCCTGTCAAAACTGCTGCGCACAAATGTGGCCGAGCTTTTTAACGCCGGGTTACCCGAAATCTATTCTATTTCTGTCTCAATTTCGCCCGTGGCAGAAGCCGCTGTCGTTGACTGCGACCCGCGCTTAATTTCGCGCGCCATCAGCAACCTGGTGCAAAACAGCATAAACCATAACCCACAGGGCTGCGCAATTGTACTGTCTCTTACCTGTTCGAAAAATGCACTCACTCTCACTGTTGCGGATGACGGGGTGGGGATTTCTGCCGAAAATCTGGCAGATCTGAAAAAGCACGACCATTATATGAACAGTACCGACGAAAAACTGAATTTGCGACACGGGCTGGGGCTGTTGCTGATACATCAAATTGTAGAAGTTCACGGGGGGCACCTACAAATTATAAGCGCAGAAAATGAGGGTTTTACTGCAATTTTAACTTTTCAAAAACAGCCAGCTGGTTCAAACTAGTTTTATACCAAAACCGCTGCAATAAGGTTTAAGCTAAAAAATGTACCCGCCGGCAAATTGCCGGCGGGTACTTTGGTTACAGTACTTATTTTTGACGCACGGCACAGGGGCCGCCCCGCCTGCCCAAGCGGGCAGTTTCGCCATCACGGCATGCGGCCCTCGCCGCCCATCAGCGCGGTCATCTCTTCCACCTTTTCCAGCGGGAAAGGCGGCTGGCACAGCGGTTTTAGGGCAATGCTCATCAGCTTCATCGGGTTATCGTCTGCCGCAACGCGGTTAGACGACAGTGCCCCACAGCGGCGGCAGCGGTGAATGATGGCCCACTCGCCACCTTTTCGCACCCACACGGCCACCGGCTCCATCAGGCCGCCGCAACACGCGGCGCGGTCACCCGGCTCATCGTCCACATGCAGGCTGACAAGGCAGTTTGGGCAGTGGTTGCGGTGGCCGCTGCCCGCACCGTTTGCGGTAACGGGCCTGCCACAAAATTTACAGGTAAAGCTGTCGTTGCAGGCGTGTGTTTGGTAATATCCTTTTTCGTACTGTTTTCGTTTATGTTCGCGGTTCATCTTGTTGTTCCTCCAAAAAGTAACGTACGCTGCCTTTTGGGAGGAATGCGGGCTTATCTGTCGCAAACCTCCCGGTTTGCAACAAGATCCATTGTGGTGTTCTGTTTCAAAAAGCGTTCCTCTTTACTGTTGTATTTTGGTAATTTAGTTACCTGCGGGTATTGTAACACAAAACCGGCCGGCAGAAAAGGGGGGAACTGTGCGGCTGCTTTGTCGCCCGTAAAAGGGGAACAGCCAAAGTAAGCCCATTTGCCACGTTTTAAACGTGTTTCTACCGGCAATACCACTTGCAACAGCGTTATAACCCCTGCTGCTTGAGGCCGTAAACCAGCTGTACATAAAATTCGCGCACATCAAAACCGGAGATGTTTTCGCGGTTCAGATCGATCATATCCCCGTGCGAAATACCACGGTTACCCCGCACTGTTAAAAACGTGTAATCTGCGCCCCAGCGAAACGACTGCTCGCCCACAAGGCCGTCATTGGGGCCATCAAAATACTTGACGAGCGGGTGCGAAAAATTAAGCGGGAACTTGCCGTTTGTCGCGTGGTTCAGCTTAGAGCCGACACTGGCAGAAACAATACCCTGCGGCAGCGGTAGCGTGCGGTCCAGTGTGGCGCACCGCTGCGAAGTTAAATCGGTGACGGCGGCAATAAAATTGGGGTTGGTGTCCCCCATCTTGCGCAGGGCCGCGTTGTATGTAGCCGCAATTTTTTGCAGCGCTGCCTGCGGCACCTTGCCCAGCAGATAATCGGCAAATTTACAGCCGTGGTGCGGTGTGTTGATGGTCGTAAGCGAGGCAACCTGCCCCGCAATACCCATATGGCAGATGGCATAACGGCAGTCTAACCCGCCTTTTGAATGCGCGATGATGTTGACCTTTTCGCAACCGGTCTGCTGCACGATGTCTTTGATGCGCTGCGCCAGCTCGGCGGCACTGTCCGGTACCGACGCCGCCGACTGGTGTTCGCCATAATAAACCTGCGCGCCGTTTGCGGTAAGCTCTCCCGGGATACGGCCCCAATAATTGAGGTACTTGAAATCCCTGAAAAACACCCCGTGCACCAGCAGAAGGGGGTATTTTGTATTGCAGACCTGCTGCGCATGCCGCGCCGTGTTGAGCTGATACTTTTCTGTTTCAACACGCACTTCTTGCGAAGTAGTGCGGATAATTTTTTGCAGCATAATAAGGTGCGCCACCGGGATGGGCCCAAACACGATACCCAGTACTCGCAGCTTGATACCAAGCTGTAACGACGTGGCGTACACGCTGATGATCCCGTTCCAAAACAGGGCGGCTTCAACACAAACGCAGACCAGCACACTGAGGCCCCATTGCAGCCACTGCCCTTTTAACACGGTAAACAGTAAAACCAGCTGGCAGCAGGTGGACACTACCACCGACAGAGCAAACAGTTTGAGACATTTTGTGCCGTGGTTACAGGTTTTGATTTTGCTGTTTGGGAACTGCCTTGCCGAATAAATCGGCAGCAGGTTTGCGACAACGGCCCCCACAGCAAAAAGTGGGGCAAGCCCCGGTGCCCCTGACACAAAATAAAAACAGTTTGCGCAAATGCAAACCAGCCCAAAACTCACCCAATACAACAACGCTTCTACCATACCGCTACCCCGCTTCATGCTGCACCTCATTGCCCGAACGGCAAAACTTTTTGTCATAATTTTATCATAGACTGACAAAAAATGCACCGTACAAAACACCCCCCGCACGGCACTTTTGCTTTGATTTTACGGTTTTGCGTTTATCTGTATGCTGAAAAAATCCTGGTCAAGAACAAAAGTATTGACAACCTAACGATTGTTAAGTATAATTTGCTTAACAATCGTTAAGTTGCGAGGTGCCAAATGAACACAAAAGAAAAAATTCTTGATGTAGCTTTGGAACTATTTTCACAAAAGGGTTTTACAGCCGTTTCCATCCGGGATATTTGCAAAATAGTGGGGGTAAAGGAGAGCGCAATTTACTATTTCTTCAAAAACAAAAAAGCAGTCCTTGACGCTTTACTTCAAAAATTTTTAGCATTAAATGAAACCTATATGGGCCAATTACAGCAAAGCGTTTCCCCTACGGCCACGGTGACACGGGAAGATTTTTTGAGCATTACCGGCCATTATGTAGAAGATTACCTGATGGACCCTTTTGTCAATTCGTTTCTTAAAATTCTTTCCATTGAGCAGTTTCACAGCGAAGAACTACGAAAGCTTTCCCAAAAGGTACTGTATGACGACCCCGTTCAGTTTCAAAGCATTCTTTTTGATTTTTTGATCCGATGCAGATATTTAAAAAATGCAGACCCCACCTGCCTTGCGGTGTCTTTTTATGCCTCTACTTTATACTATTATCAAAAATATCTCCTTGCCAACGCGCTGACCGAAAACAACAAGACCGCGGCCCGCGAGGCAATAAAATCCCACACCATTTTCTTCCTAAACCAGTACAGTGAGGTGCAAGATGCGTAATATAATTTTGACCGGTGGCAATGACGGCATTGGGCTTGAAATGATAAAGCAATTTTTACAGGACGGTGATCGGGTTGCTGTTTTGGACATCAGCGGCAGCAACCTTGCCCCTCTAGTCAATGACAATCCGGGTAAACTGCTGTTTTTTCAATGTGATATCCGGGATGGTGCCCTTGTTGAAAAGTGTGTCAACGAAACCCTTGCCGTTTGGGGGCCGCTGGATTATGCCATTCACAACGCCTGCAAATGCACCTTTTTAGGTTTTATGGAAACAGAAGAAGCGACTTGCCGGGAAGTATTTGACGTTAATTATTACGGTGCTGTTCACCTTGCGAAGGCGGTTATCCCCGGCATGCAAAAGCGGCATGCCGGCAGCGTATTTTTTACAAGCTCTGGGGTTGGGGTCATGGGCTTCCCGCGCATCAGCCCCTATGCTTCCAGCAAGGGCGCACTAGAGGCGCTTGCCAAATGCCTGCAATTGGAGTATCAGGCAGACGGCATCTCGTTTCATATTCTGCACCCGCCGCTTACCCGCACCGTCTCCGCAAGGCCTTTACCGGTACCGGAAGCATTTAAAGCAGACCCTAAAGCCGTGGGGCAAGGGCTTGCGAAAAACATCACCCGTAAGCAGTTTATCATCTGCCCGTCTTTTGGGCAGGCGGTGCAGACAAAAATGACCTATGTGTTTTCTATTTCTCTGGGTAAATTGATGAGCGACAAATTAGACAAACTGGCGCAAAAATAAAAAAGTCATTGTGCCCACCTCTGAACGAAACGCAAAAAACACCTCCACAAGGCAGGGGTGTTGATTGGTACTGTTTTAAATGTACGCTATAGCTACGTCCTTTTATGCAAAACAGCTGAACTACTTTAGTTAAAACTTTTAAACCCCCGGTTTTTGAATTAACACATGCCAATGCCACCCGATGGAATGCAAGGTGCCGTCATTGATATAATCTTCTACCTGCTGTGCTGAAAGGATGGTGAACTTTTGAAACAGCTCTTCTATTAAACCGATGTCTGCGTAAAAATGGGGGATGCCGTTTTCGGGGCCAGCTTCGATGCGGATTTTGGTGTTCTCATCCACAACCGGCCAGGGCTGGCCGAAACCCCACGCCTTTTTAGAGCCCAGCGTTAAATAGCATTCGCCTGCCGGTTTTAAAACGCGCAAAATATCTGCCGCTATTTTTTTGACACCCTGGGTATCCGTGTGGGATATTACGTCTTTGCAAAAAACGCAGTCAAAAGAGGCGTCGGGATAGGGCAGGGCCAGCATATCGCCAACGGTGCCGGTGATTGCAAGGTGCTCTGCCCGCGCCCATTTTTGGGTTTGTTCAACAGCGTCGCGGCTAAGGTCAAAAGCCGAGGTGTGAAACCCCTTTTTTGCAAAAAAGACGCTGTGCCGGCCAAGCCCGCAGCCAAGGTCTAAAAAGTCTTGCTTTGCCTGCTGTTGCCAGCGGTTTGCCAGATAATAGCTTTCGGTGGCCGGGGTTTTCCAGTACGGGATGTCTTTTGCACTCACTTTACCCCAATCCCACGCTTTTGACTGTACCATATGCCGCCCCCCTATATTAACCATATGGCCTTATTATAGCACGGGGAACACAAAAGCACTGCATGCTTAAAGAGAATTTGACATGGAACACAAAAAAGCTGAAAACCCAGGAACGCCTGAATTTTCAGCTTTTGTTTTGGAGCAGGCTATTTATTTTCATTACCCTTTGTCATTTGCTTAGCCGAATCAGATAGTTGTTGCAGCCCTTGAATAGTTTGAACCGCTTTTTGGGGATTCGCTATTGCTTGTTCAAGTATAGTATTTAAAAACCCATATTTTATATCTGTTTCTTTGGTTCCACCATATTCTTTCAATTTGAGATCCACCCCCATCTCCATCTGCTTTATAGCCGTCAGGTGTTCTTTTTCCATTCTTTCCAATTCATCTTTATGTTGTTGCTTTATCTGTTCCAGTTTGGACTCATTTTCAAGTTTTACTGCTTGGATATTTTTACTTGATTTGCTTGTTGAAGCCATAAAAGAAAGCGCACCTGTAACTAACGCCACTAAGACAGGAATCCAAATGTCCATAATACTCCTCCAATTTCATAATTAAAATCACTATTAAAAACAAACAACCAACAATACCATTTTCGAAAATCCAAAAATGCTACGCTGGTTGTTTGCTTTAACTGAATATGGAGCAGGTGAAGGGAGTCGAACCCTCGTCCTCAGCTTGGAAGGCTGATGTACTGGCCGTTGTACGACACCTGCAAAACATGCCCCCGCGTTTGCGGGGACAGTTATGATTATACTGTTTTAGAGGCCGCGCTGTCAAGCGATAAACCGGCTACTGTGACTTTTTGCCCGGTCACATGCAGCGTTTCGCCTTCGGCATCGATGTTGATTTCGGCCGGGGTGTTGCCGCCCACAATCAGCTCGGCAATGGGGTCTTCGACCTCTTTGCGGATGACACGGCGCAAATCGCGCGCGCCGTATTTGCCGCCGCTGGCTTTTTTGCACAGCAGGCTAAGGGCCGCCGGGGTGTGGGTGAGGGCGATGCCCTTTTCTTGCAGCGGGGCACGGTACTCTTCCAGCATCAGTGCGGCAATTTTTTGCAGGCTCTCCTCTGACAGGGGCTCAAAGTTGACGACTTCGTCCACACGGGCAATAAACTCGGGGCGCAAAAAGTCGCGCAGCGCCTTCATGGATTTGTCGCGGCTCATCTGCGAGGCCGTTTTGTTAAAGCCAGTCTCCGCCACATGGTCGCTGCTGCCCGCGTTGCTGGTCATGCAGATGACGGTGTTTTCAAAATTCACGGTGCGGCCCTGCGCGTCGTTGATCTTGCCTTCATCCAAAATTTGCAGCAAAATGTTCATCACGTCCGGGTGCGCCTTTTCGATCTCGTCGAACAGCACCACGCTGTACGGGCGGCGGCGCACCTTTTCGGTCAGCTGGCCGGCCTCGTCGTACCCCACATAGCCCGGGGGCGAGCCGATTAGCCGCGAGACGGCGAACTTTTCCATAAACTCGCTCATATCCAGCCGGATCAGCGGGTCCACAGTGTCAAACAGCTCGGTTGCAAGCTGCTTGACCAGCTCGGTTTTGCCCACGCCGGTGGGCCCCACAAAGATAAAGCTGGCCGGGCGGTGCCGGGCCGAAATGCCCGCGCGGCTGCGCTTGATGGCCTTTGCCACCAGCTCGACCGCCTTGTCCTGCCCAATGATTTTTTTCTTGAGGTTTTCTTCCAGCGAATTGATTTTGATAAAATCGCTCTGCTCGATTTTGACCGCGGGGATACCGGTCCACAGCTCGACCACCTTGGCGACATCTGCGGGCTCGACGGCGATGTCCTCTACCATACTTTTCTTTTCGTCGCGCTCGGCTGTCAAGCGCAGCAGCTCACTTTTCACCTTGGCAAGCCGTTCAAAATCCGGCTGCTCGGCGTCGGTTTTCTGCTCGATTTCCTGCTGCTCTGCCGCAAGCTCTGCCACCTTTTTTTCAAGGTTGACATACTCGGTGATCTCCGGGTGGCGCAGGCTGCAGCAGGCCGCCGATTCGTCCATCAAATCGATGGCCTTGTCCGGCAAAAAGCGGTCGGTGATATACCGCTCGGCCAAATTGACCTCCATGCGCACGATCTCGGGGCTGATTTTGACATAGTGGTGCTTTTCGTAGTACTGCCGGATGCCCATCAGCACCGACACGGCGTCCTCGATCGACGGCTCTTCCACCTTGACCGGCTGGAACCGGCGTTCGAGCGCCTGGTCCTTTTCGATGTACTTACGGTACTCGCTGAAGGTCGTTGCGCCGATAACCTGAATTTCACCGCGGGAAAGCGCGGGTTTCAGGATGTTGGCGGCGTTCATGGCACCCTCAGAGTCGCCCGCGCCGGTGATGTTGTGGATTTCGTCGATGAACAAAATGACATTGCCCGCGGCTTTGACCTCGCTGATGAGGCCTTTGACGCGGCTTTCAAACTGGCCGCGGAACTGTGTGCCCGCAACCAGTGCCGTCAAGTCAAGCAGGTAAATTTCTTTGTCCATCAGCCTGCTGGGCACCTTGCCCTCGGCAATGCGCAGCGCAATGCCCTCGGCAATGGCCGTTTTGCCAACGCCCGCCTCACCAATGAGGCAGGGGTTGTTTTTTTGCCGGCGGCAAAGTATCTGCACCGCGCGGTAAATTTCTTTGTCGCGGCCGACAATGCGGTCCAGCTTGCCCTGCTGTGCCTTATCGGTGAGGTTTTCGCAGTAGGTGTCCAAAAACTTGCGCTTTTTGCCGCGCTCTTTGGCGCGCGGGTCTTTTTTGTCCGCTTCGTCCTGCTTTTCCACCGGGGTGTACTCGGCGTCCTGTGCGTCGCTTGGGCGGCCCATCAGGTTAAACGGAAACGTCGCGCTGCCGCCGGGGGTGAAGTCGTCGTCGCCGGTCTCCTCTTCTTCGTCCCCCTCGTACCCTTCGATCGCATCTTCGCCTGCGCCCTGCATAAATGCGGAAAAGCGATCCTCCATATTCTCAAGGTCCTGATCTGTGATGCCGAACTGTTTCATCAGATCGTCGACCGGCTTAATTCCAAGCTCTTTTGCACAGGTCAGGCAATAGCCATCGGTTTTGGCCTCTTTGCCGTCCATGCGCTGGACAAAGACCACTGCGGGCCTTTTTTTGCAGCGTACACATAACATCTGCTGTGCCATGGGTCATCAACTCCTTTGCTGCGGCGAGTTTCGCCCGCCGCCCGCGCCTTACCTTGCACGGGGGCCGCTGCAACACACGGGAACACCCCGTAAGGGTACCCCTGTGCTACCACCGGGCAATTTGCCCGGCCGCGGCTACAAAAACGGATTGTACTGGAAGAAGAACTGGTAAAACCGGCTCGCCTCCAGTGTTGTGGTATTAAAATAGGTCAAACCGTCACCGGTGACTACCACGATTGCCCACACTGCGCATAAAAGCAGCAGCACATAGGCAACGCCGAGCACCAGCCCGGCAAGTGCGCCGAGCAGGCGGTTCATACCGCCGAGCACCGGGACATCGTTCACCCGCGTCAGCGCGGAGATAACGAAGTTCAGCAGCACGCCGGTAATTGCAAAGGTGACAAAGAACACCACCACCGAAATGATGGGCAAAAACAGCGGGGCAATGACCTGTTCTACAATCTGGGACGCCACATCCGGCGCGTTGGAATCCACCAAGCTTTGCAGCTTGTCGGTACCGCCGAGAATGCTTTGCACCAGGCTGTCAGGCAAAAAGGCCGCCAGCTTGTCAATAATCGACTGGATGGAGGTCTGCCCACCCTCGCTGATCATCTTTGCCGTCTTTTCCACAAGACCGTTTCTGAAAAAATTTTCGAACACTGCGGTTGAAAGCCGGCTCGCCGCTATCCAGGACGCGAACAAAGCGAGAGCCGTACCGCAAAGACGTACCAGGGTGGCAAGGAACCCCCGGTTCGCCGCCACGATCACCGTGACAATGATCACAGCCAGCAACGCCAGATCCAGGATCAGCGCGGATGTAATTGTCATTTGTGCAATACCTCCTGCCCAATCTGGGGCAACTATCCATGATAAATATGCATTATATCATAGATTATTTACTGTTCAAAGGTGTAAATTGTAAAATTTCTTTTGCGGTGATGGCAAAAGCTGCCTTCCCCGGCACAATTTTCATGCCTTCCGCGGGCAAAACCTGCCGGTCGACCTCTTCGCCCGCCAGGGTATAGCCCACGGCGGCCTTTTTGCCAAGCAAGTAAAAATACTCGTGCCCCAGCGCGACATCCTGCACATCAACCCCCGGCGACACCGCCGCAAGCTGTTGCAGTGTTTCGCCCAGCAGCACACAGCTGCCTGCCGTGCTGCTGCCGGCGGCACCAAACACCAGCAGGGTGTTTTTACCGTACCCGTCTGCCGCCAGCAGCGAGCGCCCGCCGTAGTCGTACCGGGCGGTTTGCTGGCCGCTGTCGGTATTATAAATACCGGTAAACCCGTCGCAGATGACCGCCAGCTCGCCGGTGGGCAGATAGCGCAGCTGCAACGGCGCGTTGTCGGCAATGTCCACGGTGGTCTGTCCGGCCTCGGTATCGCTTTTTGTCATGTCGTACAGCAAAAGGCGGGTGCCAAAGCTGCCGTTTTCCACCCGCATGCAAGCGACGGCAAGGTGTTTGCCGTCCTGCGAAACCGCAAGGGCCAGCGGGTAGTATTCGGCCAGATACGCGTAGTAAATTTCGTCAAAAGTGGGGCTGTACACCGTAATGGCGGCAAGGTAGCGCTCGGCCTTGGTGGCCACCGCCATGGTGCCGCCGGGCGACATGCCCACCGTGAGAATGGGATAATCGTAGCTTTTGGTGGCAAGCGTGCGGCTGCGGGATTCGACCCGCAGCTCTTTGCCGCCGCGGTTATACACGCACACCCTTGCATTGCCCGTTACTATGGCGGGCTCGGCATAGCCGTGCTGCACCGTGCGCAGCAGCTTTGCCGTGGGCGAATACAGTTGCAGCTCTGACTTGCCGCAAAGCGCAACCCCGCCGCCCAGCGGTTTTGCGTCTACCAGCCCGTCAATGTCCAGCGTAGCGGGCCAGCCGTCGCCCGGCAGCATCGCAATTTTAGCGGTGTCCAGCAGATCGCCAAAAAAGTTGATTGACCCCGCAAACACGCCGCCAAGGTACAAAAAGATGCCGGTCAGTACCAACACCGCCAGCACGGCGCGCCGCAGCCGCTTTTCGCTTTTGCGGCGGCGAATCTGCTCGATGCGGGGCATGTCGCTTTTGGGCTGCTTTTTTTTGTTCTTTTTCCCCTGTTCTGCACCCGACGCGGCAGGCTGCTGCTCTGCCGCGGGCTGTTCTGCCTGCGGTTGCCCTTCTGCCGGCTGCCGCACTGCATGGGGGGCTTTTTTTTGCTTCTTGTGGCTTTTCGCCGCCGGGGCCGGTTGTTTTACCGGGGCCGGGGCGGCTTGTTTTGCCGTGCCGGGCGGGGCCGCCTGCGGTGCCTGCCCGGGTGACAACAAGCCCTGCTGCGCCGCCGCGGCGCGAAACGCCTCGGTGGGCGAGAGTTTTTTTTGTTTTTTGGGCCCGGTTTCTTTTGGTTTCATTGCATGCCTCCACCGTCGGCCACAAAGCCGGGGTAACACACCCGCGCCAGCGCAAGCCCCTTTGCCGGTGCGGTGGGGCCTGCCTTTGTGCGGTCGCAGGCCGCCAAGATGTCTGCCACCTGCGCGGCGGCAATGCGGCCCGCCCCCACCTCTGCCAGCGTGCCCACCAAAATGCGCACCATGTTATATAGGTAGCCGTCCGCCTCAATTTCAAAACGAATTTCATCGCCCTGCTTCTTCACGCTGAACTGCCGCACCGTGCGCACCGTGCTGCCGCCCTCGGCCTCAATGGTACTGCCGGCAGACATAAAGCTGGCAAAATCGTGCGTGCCGGTTAACAGCACGGCCGCCTGTTGCATGGGCCCTAGCGCAAGCTGCGGCCACACCCGCCAGCTGACATCGTCGCTGAAGGGTGACGCCACCGGCGCATTGCGCACCCGGTACAAATAGGCCTTACCGGTGCAGCTGTACCGGGCGTGAAAGCCCTGCTCTACCTCGCGGGTCGCCGTGGCACGGATATCTGCCGGCAGGTGGCTGTTGAGCGCAAGCGGCAGCTTTTCGCAGGGGATGGCGCTTTCGGTGAAAAAGCTGACACAAAAGCACAGCGCGTGCACACCCGCGTCGGTGCGCGAACAGCCTTTAAACTGCTGCGGGGTGCCCAGCACTGCGCACAGTGCCTGTTGCAGAACCTCGGCCACTGTCACCGCGTTTTTTTGCACCTGAAACCCGTGGTAAGCCGTGCCCTTATAGGCAATGGTCAGCAAAATATGCCGGCTCATAGCGGCAACATGCCCCAAAGCGCGCCCGAAAACCCAACCAGCACAAACACGGCAATGCAAACGGCGGTCAGCACAAAATCCAGCCCGCCCAGTTGCAGCTTGCGCAGCCGGGTGCGCCCCTCGCCACCGTGGTAGCAGCGGCATTCCATCGCCATCGCAAGCTCGTCTGCCCGGCGGAACGCCGAAACAAACAGCGGGATGAGCACCGGGATCAGCGCTTTGACCCGCTCGCGCAGGGTGCCGGTGTCCAGCTCGGCCCCGCGGGCCTTTTGCGCGCTCATAATTTTATCGGTTTCTTCGATCAGCGTGGGGATAAACCGCAGCGCGATCGTCATCATCATGGATAGTTCGTGCACCGGCACTTTTAGCTTTGCCAGCGGCGCAAGCAAGCGTTCCAGCGCGTCGGTGAGCACGATGGGGCTGGTGGTGTAGGTCAGCAGGCTGGTGCCCGCAATGAGGCAGATAATGCGCACGGTGAGCACCATGACATTATAAAGCCCCTGCCACGTGACAGTGAATACCCACAGGGTAAACACTGCGTCACCCGGCACAAAAAACAGGTTCAGCACCGCGGTAAACAGCAAAATGGGCACAATGGGCTTTAAGCTTTTGGTGATGAGCCGCAGCGGGATTTGCGCCACGGTATAGGCCACCACCAGAAACACGGTGGAAAGCGCCAGCCCCAAGGGGTTGGAGCCCACAAACAAAATGACGATATACCCAATGGTGAGCAGCAGCTTTGCACGCGGGTCCATGCGGTGCACCGGGGAATTGCCGGGGAAGTGCTGGCCAATTGTGATATCTCTAAGCATGCTGGCCACCCCCTTTGCGCTTGAGGGCGTCCAGCAAAATATCCCGCCCGTATTTTACCGTGTACACGTCGGTGGGGATCGCAATGCCCTTTGCACGCAGCTGCAAAAAGATTTTAGTGACCTCCGGTACCGAAAGGCCCAGCGCCACAAGCTCGTCTGCCCGTGCAAAAATATTGGCCGTCGTGTCCAGCATGGCAATTTCGCCGCCCTGCAACACCAGCACGCGGTCGGCATATTTTGCGATGTCCTCCATCGAGTGGCTGACGAGCACAATGGTCGCGCCGGTTTGCTTGTGGTACTCTTTCACCTGGCTCAAAATCATTTCGCGGCCCTCGGGGTCAAGGCCGGCGGCCGGCTCGTCCAGCACCAGCACCTCCGGGCGCATGGCCAGCACGCCGGCAATGGCCGCGCGGCGCTTTTGCCCGCCGGAAAGCTCGAACGGCGAGCGCTCCAGCATCTCGGGCGAAAGGCCGCAAAAGCGCGCCGCTTCTTCGACCCGCTGGGTGATTTCCTCTTCCGGCAGGCCCATGTTGCGCGGGCCAAACGAAATGTCTTTGCGCACGGTTTCTTCAAACAACTGATATTCCGGGTACTGGAACACCAGCCCCACCTTAAACCGGTAGCGGCGAATCTGCTTGGGCTGGGCCCAAATGTCCTCGCCGTCAATCAGCAGCTTGCCTTTGGTCGGGCGGTTAAGCCCGTTAAAATGGGTGATGAGGGTCGATTTGCCGCAGCCGGTCGGCCCGATGACACCAAGAAACTCGCCGCGCTCGACTTCAAAGCTGACGTCGTTCAGCGCAACGGTGGCGTCGGGCATGCCCTCCCCATAAATATAGGTCAAATGTTCGACCTTGATTACTGACACTGGTTACCACCTGTTCCGGGCTGGTCCGCCGCTGTTTTGCTGGCGGCCGCCCTGTTGGTTTTATTACAATTCTATTGTTTGGGGGTCGCCCCCCGTTACGGCTAGTTTCAGCCCGCCGCGCCAAACAGCTTTGCCAGCGCGTCGGCACATTCCTCTGCGGTGATGATATCATCCGGCAGGTCAATGCCCGCCGCGCGCAGCTCGTCGCACAGCTCTTTCGCCTGCGGCACGTCCAGCTTTAGCTCGCGGATGCGCGCGCTGTCGCGAAACACCTGTTTTGGCGTGCCCTCAAGGCAAATTTGGCCCTCGCTCATCACCAGCACACGGTCGGCCTGCACGGCCTCCTCCATATAGTGGGTAATCATGACGACGGTGATGCCAAACTCCTGGTTGAGGCGTTTGACGGTGCGCATGACCTTTTCGCGGCCGATGGGGTCCAGCATGGCGGTCGATTCGTCGAGCACCAAACAATAGGGCCGCATGGCAATGACACCGGCAATGGCGACGCGCTGCTTTTGCCCGCCGGACAGCTTGTGCGGTGCCTTTTCGCGGTGCTTGTAAATGCCGGCCATCTCCATGGCTTCGTCTACCCGCGCGCGCATCTCCTGCTGGGGCACCCCCAAATTTTCCAGCGCAAAGGCAACGTCCTCTTCCACCACCGTCGCGACAATTTGGTTGTCGGGGTTTTGGAACACCATGCCCACCCGCTGGCGAATGTCGTAAAGGTGTGCTTCGTCTTTGGTGTTGTACTCTTCTACAAACACCTCGCCCTGCTCGGGCAATAAAATGGCATTAAAATGCTTTGCCAGTGTGGATTTGCCGCACCCGTTGGCACCCAGCACCGCGACAAACTCGCCTTTTTGAAACTCCGTCGTCACGCCTTGCAGCGCGGGCGTTGCTTCGCTGCCGTACCGAAACACAATTTGTTCGGTGCGCAGCATTGTTTTTTCATCCATACCTGTGTCCTTTCCCGCCTGGCGCTCATAGCCGGCCGCCCTTGCCGGGCGCTGCCGCAATGATGCGCCGGCGGCTTGTATTGCCTGTCTTGTTAAAAAAATCGTTCCATGCCATCCGCCAGCCAAACGCTGGTCGCGCCTGCTGGCAGCGCCCCGCCGGTGGATGTGACCGGCAGGCCGATCTCATCGCTGGCGGTGCTGCCCGCATATTGGGGGCACAGCATGGTGCGCACCATATACTGCATGACGGCGGGCGAAAGGCCCGTTGTGTAGCTGTTTACCGCAAAGAACAGCGGCTTTTCGCTTAAAATGGCGGCACAGCTGGCCAGCAGCTCGTAAATGCTGTCCTCCAGCTTCCACACTTCGCCGCCCGGCCCGCGCCCATAGCTGGGCGGGTCCATAATAATGGCGTCGTAAAAGCTGCCGCGCCGCGCTTCGCGCTGCACAAACTTACCGCAGTCGTCCACGATCCAGCGGATCGGCTTTGACGCAAGCCCGCTGAGGGCCGCGTTTTCGCGCGCCCACGCCACCATGCCTTTGGAGGCATCCACATGGCAAACCTGTGCGCCCGCGGCCGCGCAGGCCAGCGTGGCGCCGCCGGTATAGCCGAACAGGTTGAGCACCCGCACCGGCCGCTTTGCCGCCGCGATGACGCGCCGGTAAGCGTCCCAGTTGACCCCCTGCTCGGGGAAAATGCCGGTGTGCTTAAAGCCGGTGGGCGACACCTTCAGCCGCAGGTCACCGTAACCAATGACCCATTCGTCGGCAAATCTGCCACGCTTTTCCCACTCGCCGCCGCCGGTGGGGCTGCGGTGGTAAATGGCGTTTGGCTTTTGCCAAAGCGGGCTTTTTTGCGCAAACTGCCACACGACCTGCGGGTCGGGGCGAATCAGCACCGTCTCGCCCCAGCGCTCCAGCCGGCAGCCGTCGGTGGCGTCCAGCAGTTCATATTCTTTCCAGTCTTTTGCAAGGCGCATCGGCGCTCTCCTACTTTCTTTTTTCGATCATCTGCACAATGCGTTCCGCCGCGCGGGTGATGGCGTTGTAGTCCTTGCCCTCCACCATCACGCGGATATACGGCTCGGTGCCCGAAACGCGCACCAGCACACGGCCCGCGCCCATCAGCCCCTGCTGCTGGCTTTCAATAAAGCCGGCGATATATTCGTCCTCTTTATAGGCGGCCTTTTGTGCCGGGGTGGCCTCGATGTTCAGCATCACCTGCGGGAATTTGTCGTACACGCCGGCAAGCGAACTCATTTTGCAGCCGCAGCCAGCCAGAATGCCCAGCAGCATCAGCGCGGTCAGCTCGCCGTCGCCGGTGGTGGAATGGTCCAGCAAAATCACATGGCCGCTTTGCTCGCCGCCGATGGAATAACCGCTTTGGCGCATCTCTTCCAGCACATAGCGGTCGCCGACGGCGGTGGTGGCGATGTTGACCCCCAGCGTGTCTTTCATGTACTGCATGAAACCGAGGTTGGACATGACGGTCACGACGGCGGTGTTGCCCGCCAGCGCGCCGGTATCTTTTAAATGTTTTGTCAGAATGGCAATGATTTTATCGCCGTCGATCTCCTGCCCTTTTTCGTCCACCGCAAGGCAGCGGTCGGCGTCGCCGTCAAACGCAACGCCGCAGTCGAGGCCGTTTTCGATTACGTATTTCGCCAGCAGATCAAGGTGGGTAGAACCGCAGTCTTTGTTGATGTTGGTGCCGTCCGGCTGGGTACCGATAAAGTGGCAGTCGGCGCCGAGCTTTGTGAACAGCAGCTGGGCCGGCGCACTGGAGGCCCCGTTGGCACAGTCGATGGCGACGTGCAGGTCCGACAGGTCGGCCGAAAGGCAGCTGGTGAGATAATCGACATAATCTTCGATTGCGTTTTCACGCCGCATCACCCGGCCCACCGAAGCACCGGTTTCCAGCGGCATTTTTTCTTTGTTGTTTACCAGCAGCTCAATTTTATCCTCAATTGCGTCCGGCAGCTTGTAGCCGTCGCCGTTGAAAATTTTGATGCCGTTAAACTCCATCGGGTTGTGGCTGGCAGAGATTACGATGCCGGCATCCGCGCCGTATTTACGCACAAGGTAAGCGACGGCCGGGGTGGGCACGACGCCCAGCAGCTCAACGTCTGCGCCAACGCTGCAAAGCCCGGCGCTCAGCGCGGATTCCAGCATGTCGCCTGAAATGCGGGTGTCTTTGCCAATCAAAATGCGCGGGCGGTGGCTGGCCTGCTCGGTCAGCACCACGGCGGCACCGCGGCCGATCAGCATCGCAAGGCCGGGCGTCAGGTCTTTGCCCGCAACCCCGCGGACCCCATCGGTTCCAAACAATCTTGCCATAAAAACGTTCCTCCTAATAATGGGTGCGCGGGGGCACACGGCACCGCGCATAGAATAACGCAGAAGGGCTGCTTTACCCCGCTGCGTGGAATCGCAAAGGGGTCAGTCCTCCGGCAGAATATCCGCCAGCTGCTGCTGCACCGCGTCGGTTTGCGCCGCGCGGGTGGGGGCCTTTAGCCCCAAATGGCGGTAAGCGGCATCGGTGACGACGCGCCCGCGCGGGGTGCGGGCCAAAAAGCCCATCTGCATCAGGTAAGGCTCGCAGACATCCTCCAGCGTGACGGATTCTTCCCCCAGTGCCGCGGCCAGTGTTTCAAGGCCCACCGGCCCGCCGCCGTACAACTCAATAATGGCGCGCAGCAAGCTGCGGTCCAGTTCGTCGAGCCCCAGCGCGTCAATGTCCATGCGCTGCAACGCCAAATGGGCCGTTTGCTCGGTCACCACGCCGTCGCCCATCACCTCGGCAAAATCGCGCACCCGCTTCAGCAGACGGTTTGCAATACGCGGGGTGCCGCGGCTGCATTTTGCAAGCTCGGCCGCACCGCCGTCATCACAGGGCACCCCCAGCAGGCCGGACGAGCGCCGCACAATGCGGGCAAGCTCGTCGGGCGAATACAGCTCCAGCTTTAACAGCACGCCAAACCGGTCGCGCAGCGGGCTGGTCATCTGGCCTGCCCGCGTGGTGGCGCCCACCAGCGTAAAATGCGGCAGGTTGATGCGGATGGACTGTGCCGACGGGCCTTTGCCGATCATAATATCAAGCGCGTAATCCTCCAGCGCTGGGTACAGCACCTCTTCGACCTGGCGCGAAAGCCGGTGGATCTCGTCGATAAACAGCACGTCGCCCTCCTGCAAATTGGTCAGCAGGGCGGCAAGGTCGCCTGGCTTTTCAATTGCCGGGCCGGACGTGATGCGGATTTGCACCCCCATCTCGTGCGCGACGATGCAGGCAAGGGTTGTTTTGCCAAGGCCCGGCGGGCCATAGAGCAGCAGGTGGTCCAGCGGCTCGCCCCGGCGTTTCGCGGCTTCAAGGTAAACGCGCAGGTTGCCTTTGATCTTGTCCTGCCCGATATATTCTTCCAGTGTGCGGGGGCGCAGCGTAAATTCGCCGTCAAAGTCCTCCGCCACGGCATCCGGCGAAATCAGCCGGTCGTCTGTCACTTCCATGCGTCACCGCACCTTTCCGGCCATGGATTTGAGTGCCTGTTTAATCAGTTCTTCTACCGGCAGCGCGGCGTCTAACCGGGCAATGGCCGCCGCTGCCTCGCTGGCACCATACCCCAGCGAGCACAGGGCCGCCACCGCCTGTGCCGCGGCGCCCGCGGGGGCGGCGGCAGAACCCTGTAAATCGGCAAACGAAATGCCGTCTGCAAGGCCCTTGCCCACCTTGTCTTTGAGCTCCAGCACAATGCGCTGGCCCAGCTTTGGCCCCACACCGCTGGCGGCGGTAAACGCTTTTGCATCGCCCGCCGACACGGCAAGCGCTACGCGGTCGCTGGGCAGCACCGACAAAATGGCAAGCCCCGCTTTGGGCCCCACGCCCGACACGCTGGTGAGCAGCCGGAACATCTGCCGGTCTGCCAGTGTGGCAAAGCCGAACAGGGCAACATCGTTTTCGCTGAGGTTTAGGTGGGTATACACCGTGGCCGTTTGCCCCTGCGGGGGCAGCGCGCCGGCGGTAGAGGCGGGTACCCCCACCTCATAACCCACACCGCCGCATTCAATCACCACGCGGTCGGTGGTTTTTTCTAAAATTTTGCCGGTCAGACAATAAATCATCCTGCTCCCCTACTTTTCCCTGTTCTGCGGGCAAACCCGCGATGTAAAAGTGGCCGGCGGGTGCCGGGCCGGATTTAAGGTTTTTGCGGGGCCCGGCGGGTGCCGGGGCGCAAGTTATAGCAGTTGACCGAACCCGTGCGGCCAAACAGCTGGCTGCGGCTGGAATGTGCGTGGCAGATGGCCATGGCAAGCGCGTCGGCCGTATCGTCCGGCTTTGGCACCTTTTCCAGCTTTAAAATATTGCGAGTCATCTCCTGCACCTGCTTTTTAACGGCTTTGCCGTACCCCGCCACCGACTGTTTTACCTGCAGCGGGGTATATTCAAACACCGGCACCCCGGCGTTGCGGGCGGCCAGCAAAATAACACCGCGCGCTTCGGCCACATAGATGACGGTGCGCTGGTTGTTTGCAAAAAACAGAGTTTCCAGCGCCATCGCCTCCGGCTTTGTGCGCTGCAGCAGGGTGGTCATTTCATCGTATACGCTGACAAGACGGTCTTCGAACAGTGTGTGGGCCGGGGTGGTAATAGCGCCGTATTCCACCGTGGCAAACCGCCCGGCCGTGTAATCCAGTGCGCCATAGCCCACAATGGCATAGCCGGGGTCGATACCCAAAATACGCATTTGCCCGCCCCTTTCTCGCTTTTTTACGCTTTTACCGCCCTGCCTGCGCGGGGCAAACCCAACCGGGGGCAAAGCAGCTGCTAACCGATTTATTATAGCATAAACCCCGGCAGGCGGCAACTGCGCGGGACCCCTGCCGCCCCGCAGTTTGCCCCCTATGATACCTTATTATAATAAAAGGCGGCCCGGCTGGCAAACCCTGGTTCACGGCGGGGCCGGCAGAGCCGTATAAAATACACTTTTTTTAAAAAAAGCTTGCTTTTAACCCCAATGCATTATATAATATAAAACGTCGCACAACACGGCAGTATGGACGGTTAGCTCAGCTGGTAGAGCACCTGCTTGACGTGCAGGGGGTCACAGGTTCGAGTCCTGTACCGTCCACCAACGCAAAGCTCGCAGCTTTTGGCTGCGGGCTTTTTTGTTTGCCCTTATAACAATACGAAAACACAAACAAAAGCAGGGGCAGCCTTTGTAAAAAAGGCAGCCCCTGCTTTTGTTGTTACTGTTCTACTGTGCCCCTGCGGGCAGCGGAGTATAAAATCAGGCAGATTTTTTGGCGTCGTCCTGCGCGGGGTCTTCAAAGCCCAGCACCCAGGTGACGGCAAACGAAACCACACACGAAATAACAACTGTGACAATCGCCATCCAGAAGTTCATCATATTGCCATCGGGCGGGATGAAGGTGGGCAGCGAAGCGAGGCCCGGCGACGCGACGGCGTACTGCTTTAAGCCCACAATGCCCGCAAACAGGCCGCCTGCGGCACCGCCTGCGACCGCGCCCCAGAACGGGCGCTTAAAGCGCAGCAAAATACCAAAAATGGCGGGCTCGGTGATGCCCAGTACACCGGTGAGGCCGGTGGAAATGCCGGTTGCCTTTACGTCTTTGTTTTTGCTTTTCAGCCAGACAGCAAGGGCGGCGGCGCCCACGGCGGTGTTGGCAGCCAGCATGCCGGGCAGCACAAACGGGTCATACCCAAATTCGGCCACGGCGGCAAGGCACGGCGGGAACAGCGCCTGGTTGGTACCGGTCATGACGAGGAACGGGGTCAGTGCGCCAATGATGCTGACCGACACAAAGCCAAGGTACTGGTTGATGAGCGACAGCAAAATTGCAAGGCCGTCTGCCAGCCAGGTGCCGATGGGACCCAGCACCCACAGGGTGACGGGGGTGACGATCAGCATCAGCAGCAGGGGTTTTGCGAAGTAGCGGATTTCTTTCGGGATGTAGTCAAGCAGCTTGTCAACGACCGACATGAACAGCACGCCCAAGATGATGGGGATGACCGACTGCGAGTAGGTCACCGTTGCGATGGGGATGCCGAGGAACGACAGGCCCGCTGCGCCATTGATGCTGCTGAACACCAGAATACAGCCAAGGTACGCGCCGAGGAACGGGTTGATGTTCAGCTTGCGGGCGGCGGCAAAACCAAGATAGACCGGCAGGAAGTAGAAGCCTGCCTGGTTAATGGCGGACAGCACGACGTAGGTGCCCGACTCGGTGCTCATGCCAAAGAAGTTGGTGCCGATGGTCAGCACGGCCGACACAAGGCCTGCCGCGACCAGGATGGGCAGCATCGACATAAAGGTGCCGCTTACAAAATCGATGATGGTGCCAAAAATGCTTTTTTTGCCCTTTTCGTCAACGGCACCCTTCTTTTTAAAATTGCCCAGTTTGACGAACTCGCCGTACATTTTGCTTACGTCGGTACCGATGACCAGCTGATACTCGGTATCGCGCTCTACGATGCCCATGACGCCGGGCACCTTTTCCAGCTCTTCTTTGTTCACCTTTGCACCGCTGTTTACCGCGATGCGCAGGCGGGTCGCACAATGGCTGACCCCCGCCACATTGTCGGTGCCCCCGCACCATTGCAAGATGTCTTTTGCTGATTGTTCGTAATTTGTCATTACGACTCCTCCTTTATTTTGCTCACCATATTGATCCGTTTGATTTGATCAAACGGGAATACCAAGAGAACGAATCCTTTTTGATGCGCCGCAGATCGCGCACATCGTCGTCTGTCGTGTTGATAAACACCAGGCCATAGCGCTTTGCCATGCCGTTGCCGGTGCTCAGCAGGTCGGTGAAGCTCCACGGGTTATAGCCAAACACCTCGGCGCCATCCTCAATGGCAAGGCCGATTTGGTAAATGTGGTCGCGCAAAAAGTCGATGCGGGCCTGGTCGTGGATTTTGCCGTCCGCCCCAAGGTCCTCGTGTGCGCCAAACCCGTTTTCGGTAATGACCATCGGCAGGTGGTAGTGGTCCCACATGTAGCGCAGCAGGTAGCGCATTGCAACCGGGTCGATCTCCCAATCCCAATCGGTCGTTTTGACATACGGGTTTGCCGCCTGCGCGTACAGGCCGGGGTACTGCGGGTACACAAAGCCGCCTTTGACGCCGTCTTTATTCAGCTGCAATTCGGTAAACGCGGTGTCGGGCGGGCAGTCTTTTGCGACATTGCTGCGGTAGCAGTTGATGCCGAAAAAGTCGATTTTTGCCTTTGCAATCAGCTCCATATCGCCGGGGCGAATGTCCGGGTCAATGTCGTTTTCGGCCCAGTAGCGCCGCACAAAGTTGCTGTAGGTGCCAAACACGTAGGTGTCGTTCCAAATCTTTTCGGTGAACTCTTCCATGTTCATCGCGGCGATTTGGTCCTGCGGGTTGCAGGTTTCCGGGTAGATGGGCACCATGCCCGGCACGGGGCCAATTTTACCGCCCTCCACCAGCTCGTGGCAGGCAAGCACCGCTTTTGCGTGGCACAGGTTCATGATGTGGTTGATCTTCCACTTGTCGCGGAACCAGTCCTCGCAGCCCTTGGAAACGCCCAGCCAGTCGCCGTAGACAATCTGCATATTCTGCTCGTTGATGCTCAGCCAGTACTTTACCCGGTCGCCAAACGCCGCAAAGCAGGTGCGGCAATAATGCTCAAAATAGCCGATCGTGTCGCGGTTTTTCCAGCCGCCCAGCTCGTCCACCCAAACCGGCAGGTCGTAGTGGTACAGCGTGACGATGGGGGTGATGCCGTGGGCTACCAGCTCGTCAATGAGCGCGTTGTAAAACGCAATACCCTTTTCGTTGACCTTGCCGTCGGCAGTTGGGATGATACGCGGCCACGCCAGCGAAAAGCGGTAGGACGTAAAGCCGCATTCGGCCATCAGCGCAACGTCCTCTTTGTAGTGGTGGTAATGGTCGGCCGCAACCGAGTTGTCGGCAAACGGTTTTTTGGTCTGGCTGTTTAAGTCAATGACCGAAACCGCACGGCCGTCCTCTTTTGTCGCGCCCTCTACCTGCCACGCTGCGCTGGAAGCCCCCCACAAAAAGCCTTCGGGGAATTTGGGCGGATGATTGTAATACATAAGTTTGCACCTCTTTGCTTGATTTGTGTTGCCTGTTTTTAGTCGATGGTGATGATCACGTCCCCGGTGGCGACTTCGCCGGTGTTGCATTGCAGCGCACCAAACTCGTCGTGGTTGGTGACGACGATGGGTACCACCGTGTCGTACCCCTGTTTTTCGATCTTTTTGAGATCAAACTTTAACAGCAGGTCGCCCTGCTTTACCTTTTGGCCTTGTTTGACCTGCGGCTTAAAGTATTTGCCGTTGAGCCGCGTGGTATCAATACCCACATGGATCAGCAGCTCGGCACCGTTTTGCAGTATCAGCCCTAGGGCGTGCTTGGTGTCGGCCACCGCCGAAACCTCACAATCGGCCGGGGCGTAAAGGCGCCCCTCTGCGGGCTGAATCGCGACCCCCTTGCCTAACATTTCGCCCGCAAATGCGGGGTCCTTTACCTGCTGTACCGGGATACAGGTGCCCGAAACCGGGGCTACAATACTGGTCATAGTTGTTGAGTCTCCTTTGCTGTGCGTTGCTAGTGATTTATTGTTGCTGCCCTTTGCGCATGTTGCGAAGGTGCACGGTGAGGTAAGTCAGCTCCATGTTGCTCATTTTGTGACCGTAGGTCTGTTCAATATAGTCACTGACCAGCTGGCTGCACTGGTACTCTTTGGGGAACGAATTTTTGACCGCCTGCACAAAATCTTCTTCCATGGCATCCTCACTTTCCCACTGGCCGTCCGCTACCACGCGCCCTGCCAAAAAGCGCAGGTGGGTAACAAACCGCTGGTAGGCGTGGCTGGTCGCCTTGAGCTGAATGCCGAAGTGCTGTTCCACCAAATGGATGATCTCTGTGACAAGGTGGGTGGTATCCATCATTTCGGTCATGTCGGAGTTATAGCGCGCGCACACGATGTGCATCGCAATAAATGCCGCCTCATTTTCGCCAAGGTCTACCCCAAACTGCTGCCGCACCATTTCGGTGGCATGCTGGCCCACCTGAAATTCGGCGGGGTAATAGTGCTTGATTTCGTACAACATCGGGTTTGTGATCAGCAAACCTTTTTGGTAGCGCTCAACCGCAAAGCTGATATGGTCGGTCAGTGTGATATACACATTGCCGTTCAGTTTGGTGTCCAGCGCTGTGGTGGCATAGTCGACAATGCTGTTGGACAGTTCAAAAAACTCGTGCGGGATGCGCTCGAGGTCTTTGACAAACGAGCTGGTCGTCTCATCGCTGTCCATGCGGATGATTTTTTCAATCTGCTCGCTTTGCAGCTTTTGCCCGGCTTTGCCATTAAAACCAATACCTTTCCCCATCACAATGGCATACCCGTCATGGTCGCGGCCGTAAACAACATTGTTGTTGAGAATTTTAATGATTTTCAAAAGAACCCTCCTTCCCTCGTTTTCTGCCCTGATAAATAAAAAAACCATATTACGGGCAGCAGAAACTGCGCGTAATATGGTTTTGCCCT
This sequence comes from Bacillota bacterium, assembly GCA_023460035.1. Classification (GTDB taxonomy): domain Bacteria; phylum Bacillota; class Clostridia; order Oscillospirales; family Ruminococcaceae; genus Pygmaiobacter. Next base: position 17,035 of record JAEWRN010000007.1, on the reverse strand, counting down.
CGTTGAAAGGTAACAAGCCATTTATCATTCACTTCGTCGCCATTATTGCAAAAAGCGGGCTTTCTGTCAACCCATAAACCCATAATTCGTTACTATTATACAAATTATGGCTTTTAAAATTGTTCACATTTTTTGGTTTACGCGGCACTTTGTGTCATACGGCTCTTGCGCTTTTGCCAGTGCTTCCCCTTGCCGCACCCCTATGGGTGTGTTATGATAAGAACAAACCAATACTTGGCCCGGCAGCCCTTTGCCGGGGTATTTTTAAAACTAGCTCAACTAAAGAAGGTGCCTTATGCGCGAACTATATGTGAACCTGCCAAACGTACAGCGGGTACAAAAATTTGTTTCTACACTGACAAAGCTGAACGGCGATTTTGAGCTGGTCAGCGGCGGCCATGTGCTGGACGCGCGCTCGCTGATGGGGATTTTTACGCTGGACCTCGCCCACCCCGTTTTGCTGCGTGTTTATGATGAAAACCAACCTTATATGGACGCCATGCGCCCCTTTTTGGCTGATGGAGAGGAAGAAACCAGATGAACAACAACTTGATTACCCTGACAATCGGCCGGCAAAAAAACATTGCGCTGATTGCCCATGACGCCAAAAAGCATGAATTGCTGGACTGGTGCAAAACCAACCGCGAGGTGCTGCAGCAGCACTTTTTGTGTGGTACCGGCACCACTGCCACCATGGTCAGCGACTATACCGGCCTGCCGGTGCGCGCCTATAACAGCGGCCCGCTGGGCGGCGACCAGCAGATCGGCGCCAAAATTGTGGAGGGCGCAATTGATTTTGTCATCTTCTTTTCTGACCCGCTGACCGCGCAGCCGCACGACCCCGATGTAAAAGCGCTGCTGCGCATTGCGCAGGTGTACGACATCCCCATTGCCAACAACCGGGCATCGGCTGATTTTATGATCAGCTCGAAGCTGATGAGCGAAGAATACCAGCATGAAGTGGTGAATTTTCAGCTCAGCGTGCAAGAGCGCAGCAAAATTTTGTAATTTTTGCTGTTTCGCCCGCCTCTATTATAATTATAAAACACCCCTTGCCTTATAACCGGCAAGGGGTGTTTTGCTGCGTTTGCTGCGTTTGCTGTGTGTTTTATTTTATATCGCCTGCCAGCGCCTTTACCGCCGCACTGCAGCCGATGCGCGCACAGCCCGCCTGCAAAAACTGCTCGATTTGCTCGCGGGTGCGAATGCCGCCGGACGCTTTGATCTGCACGCCGGGGCCGATGTGGCTGCGAAACAGCGCGATATCTTCCAGCTGTGCCCCGGCAGTGCCAAACCCGGTGGAGGTCTTGATAAAATCGGCCCCGCCCTTTGTGACACAGCCGCACAGGGCTATTTTTTCTGCCTGCGTCAAATAGCAGGTCTCGACAATGACCTTTAAAATGTGGGTGCCGGCCGCCGCTTTCAGCGCTGCAATTTCGGCAGTGATGCGCTCAAACGCGCCGTCCTTCACATCCCCCAAATTTACCACGACATCCACTTCGTTTGCGCCGTCGGCCAGCGCCTGCTTTGCTTCGCACACCTTTACCGCGGCGGCGGCATACCCCAAAGGGAAGCCGATGACCGTGCACAGGTTGAGCGCCGGGTACGCCGCGTGGGCGCGCGCCACAAACGCCGGGGGGATACAGGCCGAAGCAGTGGCGTACTGTACGGCCTCTTCGCACAACTGCGCAATGTCCTGCCAGGTGGCGGTGGGTTTCAGCTGGGTGTGGTCTACCTTAGCCAGCATTTCACTTGCATTCATCAAAAGCCTTCTTTCTGCTGTTTGCTTTTCTGCTGCTTTGCTGCCTTTATTATACACAATACCACGCCGCGCGGCCACCCCAAAGCGCAGTGCAATTATTTGACAAACCGCAGAGCATTTGCTACAATGAAGGCACAAAAATTTATCTTTTTAGTATACTTTAAACCCATTTTTAACGCACGGGCGCACGCCCGTAGCCGCCCTTTTGGGGCGAAGGAGGTTTTACCTATGCAATGCGACCTGAAAGACCAGGCAAACCATGTCGCCGGTAAAGCCAAAGAGGCTGCCGGCAAGCTGACCGGCCAGCAGAAGCTGGAACTAGAAGGCAAACTGCAGGCCATGGGCAGCGAGCTTTCACAGCAAGGCAAGCAGCTTGGCAAAGAGCTGAAAGAGACCCTTGCCGAAAAAGCAAATGACCTGCTGGATGAATTGCAGGATAAAAAAGACCAACACGACAAAAAGAAAGGGGAATAATTATGCCGCAGATCAGCAGTATTTTAGTATGGATCATTTTAGGTGGGTTTTCCGGCTGGATTGCAAGCAAGATCATGAAACGCGACGCCCAGATGGGCATTGGCCTCAACATCATTGTCGGCATCATCGGCGCTTTTGTGGGCGGCTGGGTATTTAGCCTGGTGGGCTGGGGCCCCGCCACGGGGCTGAACCTGTGGAGCTTTTTTGTCGCCATTGTCGGCGCGGTGCTGTTTCTTGGCATTGTGGGCCTGTTTACCAAAAGGCGCTGACCCCTTTTTGCTTTTTCTCTTTGGCTGTTACTACAGCACAGGGCCCTGCCGGGTGGCAGGGCCCTGTTTGTTTTGTTTTTGTGTGCGTTCTGTTTCCCCTCAGCCTTCGCCGTTCAGCTCGCGCTCGTGCCGCTGCTGCATGGGCACATACGGCACATGCGGGGCCACACTTTTATACGCCGGGCGGATAATCTTGCCCGCGGTGGCAAGCTCTTCCAGGCGGTGGGCGCTCCACCCCGCAATGCGCGCGATGGCAAAAATGGGGGTGTACAGCTCGGTGGGCAGGCCCAGCATGCGGTACACAAACCCGCTGTAAAAATCGATGTTGGCCGAAACGCCCTTGTACATCTTGCGGCGCTCGGCAATAACCTGCGGCGCAAGGCGCGCCACGCGGTCATACAGCTCGTACTCTTTTTCCACGCCCTTTTCGCGCGACAGCTTTTCCACAAAGCCGCGAAACACCTCTGCGCGCGGGTCGCTGATGGAATACACCGCGTGCCCCACACCGTAAATCAGGCCCGCTTTGTCGAAGGCCCTCTTTTCCAGCAAATCCACCAGATACTGCGAAACGGCTTCCTCGTCCTCCCAGTCGGTGAGATGCTGCTTCATGTCCTCAAACATTTCGGCAACCTTGATGTTGGCGCCGCCGTGCTTTGGCCCCTTTAGCGATGCCAGTGCCGCCACCATGGCAGAATAGGTATCGGTGCCCGACGTGGTGACCACCCGCGCGGCAAACGTCGAGTTGTTGCCGCCGCCATGCTCGGCATGCAGCACCAGCGCAAGGTCCAGCACGCGGGCTTCCAGCTGGGTAAACGAACCGTCCGGCCGCAGCATCTGCAAAATGTTTTCTGCGGTGGAAAGCTGCGGCTGCGGCGGGCGGATGACCAGCGTTTTGTCGTCATGGTAATAGGTGTGCGCCTGGTAGCCGTACACCGCCAGCATCGGGAACAGGGCGATCAGCTCTAGCGACTGGCGCAGCACATTGGGCAGAGAGGTATCCTCTGCCTTGTCGTCGTACGAGTACAGCGTCAGCGTGCTGCGCGCAAGGCTGTTCATGATATTGGCGCTGGGGGATTTTAAAATGACGTCCCGCACAAAGGCCGTGGGCAGGTTGCGGTAATCGGCCAGCAGACGGCAGATCCACTCGTAATGCGCGTTGTCGGGCAATTCGCCAAACAGCAGCAGATAGGTCGTCTCTTCATACCCATAGCGGCCATCCGCCAAAAAGCCGTCAATCAGCTCGCGCACATTGACCCCGCGGTAATACAGCTCGCCCGGGGCGGGCACCAGCGCGTCGCCCTCTTTGCGGGTGGCGACAACGTCCGACACATTGGTCAGCCCGGTCAGCACGCCGCGGCCGTTTTCATCGCGCAGGCCGCGCTTGACCTGATACTGCGCAAACAGCTCGGGCGCAATGGTATTGTGCTGCAGCCCCATTTCGCTTAAATCGCGAATAGCGGGCGTGATATTTGAAAAGTTATAGTTTCCCATACAATTCCTCCCCCGGGCGCCCTTGCACGGCACCCGCTACCCTGTTTCAAATTTTGTTTTGTAATTTATTATAAGTAATTCAAGCTAACTTGCGCAAGCCTTAATTTGTAAACTTTTGTGAACTGTGGGCCGGTGTTTCAAAAAGTGGAGTGCCAAAAACGGCGCGAACCCAAGGTTCCGCGCCGTTTTGATTGCTGTTGTTCTATGCCGGGCTGTTTTTTAGTTCAGGATGGCAAGCTCGGTCTCCGCATCGAACAGGTGCATTTTTTTGGTTTCAAACGCAACCTTGATGTGGCTGCCGTGTGTGCTGGTGGTCGTGGGGGCCACACGGGCGGTCATTTTGGTGCCGCGGCACTCGAGGTACAGGTAAACCTCGCTGCCCATCAGCTCGGAAACATCCACGTCGGCCTCAAAGGTCTCTTGCGGGTGCGCCGCAATAAACTCGGGGTCGTCCTTAATGTCCTCCGGGCGCACGCCAACTTTGATGGCCTTACCCACATAGTTGTCAAGGCCCTCGGCCTTTGCCGCCTTCTCTGCCGGTACCGGCAGCTTCTGGTCGCCAAAGTCACAGTAGAACTTGTCGCCCTCTTTGATCAGGGTGGCGTCCATAAAGTTCATTTGCGGGCTGCCGATGAAGCCGGCCACAAACATGTTGCAGGGGAAGTCGTACAGGTTTTGCGGGGTGTTGACCTGCTGAATGACGCCGTCTTTCATGACAACAATGCGGTCGCCCATCGTCATAGCCTCGGTCTGGTCATGCGTGACGTAGACAAAGGTGGTGCCAAGGCGCTTGTGCAGCTTGATGATCTCGGTGCGCATTGCGGTGCGCAGTTTAGCGTCGAGGTTCGACAGGGGCTCGTCCAGCAGGAACACGGCCGGGTTGCGCACCATGGCGCGGCCCAGTGCAACACGCTGGCGCTGGCCACCGGACAATGCCTTCGGCTTGCGGTCCAGCAGATGCTCAATGTCCAGCACCTTTGCAGCTTCGTGCACGCGGCGCTCAATCTCGTCCTTCGGGGTCTTGCGCAGCTCCAGGCCAAACGCCATGTTTTTGTACACCGTCATGTGCGGGTACAGCGCGTAGTTCTGGAACACCATTGCAATGTCGCGGTCCTTCGGGGGCACGTCGTTGACCATCTTGTCGCCGATGTACAGCTCGCCTTTTGAAATCTCTTCAAGGCCGGCGATCATGCGCAGCGTGGTGGACTTGCCGCAGCCGGACGGGCCGACCAGAATGATGAACTCTTTGTCCTCAATTTCAAGGTTAAAGTCTTTCACCGCGGTGACATCGCCGGGGTAGACTTTGAAAATGTTTTTCAGGCTAATGCTTGCCATAACAAAACCTCCATGTTGTTTTATTGCAGAAAGTTGACCTTTCGTGCGGTATCTATTACAATAATAACACCGATTATTGGGTTTTAAATAGCAAAATATTGATGTGTGGTGTCAAATATGGTTTTTGATCCTGCCGCGCTTTGCGGCGCGGGTGAACTGCTGCATACCACCGGCACCCAGCCGGTGCCATTGCAGGCAGGGCTGTGGCTGGTTGCCACAGCGGCGGGGCGCTGCGCCTGCGGCACCCCGCAGGGCAGCCCCTTTTTATTAGAGGAGGGCCAGCTTTTGCTTGCCGCGGGCCCGCTGACGCTGTACCCCACCGTGCCCTGTGCCTTTGAAGGGGTGCGTTTTGTGGGCAGCCTTGCCAAAAGCATTTTGCCGGCACTGCCCGCCCCGGTGGCGCAAAGCAGCACGCGCTGCCCCGGCGCAGCACAAACCCTGCACCAGCTGGCGGGCAAAGCGCTGCCCCCCACCCCCACGCTGCTGTTTGACCTTTTGTGTCTGGTGTCACGCCTCGACGAAGCCCCGGCCCCCGCGGGCCGGCTGGCGGCGCAGGCCATTGCCGCCATGCGGCGCAATTATGCCAGCCTTTACGGCGTGCAGGAGCTAAGCGACGCGCTGGGGGTGAGCAAAAGCCATTTAGTGCGCACCTTCCGGCAGGAGACCGGCGTCACCCCCGGGCGCTACTTGACCACCGTGCGCATTGAGGCCGCAAAGCAGCTGCTGCGCAGCACCGATGCCCCGCTGGAGCTGGTGGCAAGCCTTGCGGGGTTTTCAAGCGCCAATTATTTGTGCCGCGTGTTCCACGCCGAGACCGGCTGCACCCCCGCGGCGTTTCGCGCAGCGGCCGACCGCAGCCCCGACACCCTGAAAATGGATGAAATCTATGTGTAACCTGTACAAACCTGCGGTGTTTTACAATTTCTTTGCCCTGATTGTTTGACACTGCCCAAACCCCGGTGTAAAATGGGAGAGTGTATGCGACCGCGCTGCCCCGCCCCCACACAGGCTGGCCCTTTTCTCCCTTTTGCGGCGGCGCAATTTGTAAAAGATTAGGCGGTAATCAAATGGCTTTTCTCGAAAAGATTTTCGGCAACTTTTCCGGCAAGGAGCTCAAAAAAATCCGGCCCATCGCCACTGCGGTGCTGGCGCTGGAGGACAAGTACAAAGCTTACTCCGACGCTGAGTTGCAGGCGGTCACACCCGCCCTCAAACAACAGCTTGCAGACGGCAAGACACTGGATGATATTCTGCCCGACGCCTTTGCGGTCTGCCGCGAAGCGTCCAGCCGCGTGCTGGGCATGCGGCATTTCCCGGTACAGGTCGTCGGCGGCATTGTGCTGCACCGCGGCGAAATTGCCGAAATGAAGACCGGTGAAGGCAAGACCCTTGTTGCCACCCTGCCGGTCTACCTGAACGCGCTGTCCGGTGAGGGCGTGCACGTCGTCACCGTCAACGATTACCTTGCCAAGCGCGACTCTGAATGGATGGGCAAGGTTTACCGTTTCCTGGGCCTTTCGGTTGGCCTTGTCGTGCATGACATGCCCGGCGCCGACCGCAAAAAAGCGTATAACTGTGATGTCACCTACGGCACCAACAACGAACTGGGGTTCGATTACCTGCGTGACAACATGGTTACCTATAAAGAGCAGATGGTGCAGCGCGGCCACGCATTTGCCATCGTCGATGAGGTCGACTCCATTTTGATTGATGAGGCGCGTACCCCGCTGATCATCAGCGGCGAGGGCGACAAATCCACCGAGATGTACCGCACCGCAGACGAATTTGTCAAACGCCTGAAAGCAAAGGTGTTTGCCGATGTGGACGACAAGGAAGAGCACGACGACGAAGTGGGCGAGGACATCGACTACATCGTGGTGGAAAAGCAAAAGACCGTCACGCTGACCCAGCGCGGCATCAAAAAGGCCGAGGAGTATTTCCACATCGACAACCTTGCCGACGCGGACAACATGACCCTTGCACACCACATCAACCAGGCCATTCGCGCCCACGGCATCATGAAGTTGGATGTCGACTATGTGGTAAAAGACGGCGAAGTGATTATTGTCGACGAGTTCACCGGCCGTTTGATGCTGGGCCGTCGCTTTAACGAGGGCCTGCACCAGGCCATTGAGGCCAAAGAGGGCGTCAGCGTACAAAAGGAATCCAAAACGCTGGCGACCATCACCTTCCAGAACTATTTCCGCATGTACAAAAAGCTGTCTGGCATGACCGGTACTGCCAAAACCGAAGCCGACGAGTTTAACGAGATTTACGGGCTGAGCGTGGTGGAAGTGCCCACCAACCAACCCGTCATCCGCGACGACATGGGCGACGTGGTGTACAAGACCGAAAAGGCCAAGTTCAACGCGGTCATCGACCAGATTGCGGAGTCGCACGAAAAAGGCCAGCCGGTGCTGGTGGGTACCATCAGCATTGAAAAGAGCGAGCTGCTGTCGACCATGCTGAAACGCCGCGGCATCCGCCACGAGGTATTGAACGCCAAATACCATGAAAAAGAGGCCGAGATTGTTGCACAGGCAGGCAAGTTTGGCGTCGTGACCATCGCGACCAACATGGCCGGCCGTGGTACCGATATTATGCTGGGCGGCAACGCCGAGTACATGGCAAAATCAGACCTGCGCAAGCAGGGCTTTGAGGACGAGCTGATTGCCGAGGCCGACGGCCATGCCGAGACCGAGGACGAAGAGATTTTAAAAGTGCGCGCCGCATTTGTTGAGGCGCTGGCCAAATACAAGCCCATCGTTGCGGCCGAAGCCGAAAAGGTGCGCGCCGCGGGCGGCCTGTTTATCATCGGCACCGAGCGGCACGAGTCCCGCCGCATTGACAACCAGCTGCGCGGCCGTTCCGGCCGTCAGGGCGACCCCGGCGCCAGCCGCTTTTTCCTGAGCCTTGAGGACGACCTGATGCGGCTGTTTGGCGGCGACCGGGTGCAAAACCTGATGGACACGCTGGGCGTGGACGAGGACACCCCGATTGAAAACCGCATGATTACGAGCACCATTGAAAGCGCACAGAAAAAGATTGAGGGCCAGAACTTCAGCATTCGTAAAAACGTGCTGTCGTTTGACGACGTCATGAACAGCCAGCGCGAGACCATTTACGGCCAGCGCAACCAGGTGTTGCAGGGCGACGATGTTTCGGCCAGCGTGCGCGCGATGATGGAAGAATCCATCACCGAGACGATTGCCATGTACACCGCCGGCGAAACGACCAGCGAGTGGGACCTCTCCGGCCTGCGCGACCACTACCGCGGCTGGCTGTGCCACGACGGCGACTTTGCCTACAGCGACGAAGAGCTGGCAAAGCTGACCCGTGAAGAGCTGAACAAGCTGCTGATTGACCGTGCAACTAAAATTTGCACCGACAAAGAGGCCCGCTACGGCAGCCAGATGATGCGCGAATTAGAGCGTGTGGTGCTGCTGAAAACCGTTGACATGAAGTGGATGGAGCACATCGACAACATGGACGAACTGCGCAAGGGCATTTACCTGCGCAGCTACGGCCAGCGCAACCCGGTGGTTGAGTACCGTATTGAGGGCTTTGACATGTTTGACGACATGATTGCCTCGATTCGCGAAGACACCACCCGCCTGCTGCTGACGGTGGAAATTCGCACAAAAGAAGAGCCGAAGCGCGAGCAGGTAGCCGTGCCGATGGGCGAAGGCGTTGGCGGCACGAAAACCAACACCAAAACCCCCGCTAAGGTAATGAAGATTGGCCGCAACGACCCGTGCCCCTGCGGCAGCGGGCTGAAGTGGAAGAAGTGCACCTGCAAAGAATACCACCCCGAGCTGTAATTGAAACACAGCCCACCCGCAGGTTTTCCCTTATACCGTGTGGGCAAAGGCCGCCTTTGCGGCAGGGCATCAACACAACTAAAAAAAGTGGTGCGGCACAAAGCTGCGCCACTTTTTGTTTTACCGGTATCATTACCTGCCGCCCTGCCGTTGCCCGTGGTACCCGGCGCGGCATAAAGTCTATGAAGCAACCGTTTTCCACTTTGCCCCCAGCACTGGGGGCACGCTTGCCGATGATGGTAAAAAAATATATTTTACATGGGGCACACACCCCAATAAGGCTTACTTTGTGTTACAATGGCGGGGTAACAGGTTCCTGCCGTGCGCCCTTTTGTGTGGTATTGGCACCGCGTATTTTTACGGCACAAAAGGCAATTCAATGGTCTTAACTATTGAACTCAATTTAAAGCCGCATAAAAAAAGGCCCCTTAGGGCAAGCCCATTGATTGGAAGGTGCAAAGGAAAATGAAACAGATTAAAATTGTCATGGCCGATGTTGACGGAACGCTTTTGTGTGACGAGGGGTTTGTGACCCCCAAAACGGTGGCGGCCATACAAACAATAAAAGACAAGGGCCTTCTTTTTGGCCTTGCCACCGGCCGCGATGCCATCTCCTGTAAAAACTTATTAGAAACATGGCATATTGCGGGCCTTGTGGATGTCATTGTAGGCATGGGCGGCGGTGAAATAGAGGATTTCACCCTTGGCATTCAAAAATCCAGCTACCCGCTTGACGGCGAGTTGATTTTGCAGATCATTCAGCATTTTGAGGATATGGATGTAAACTTTTGCATCCCGAAAGACGGCATTTTACTGGGCTACCGCGAAGATCATTATATCCGCATGCTCTCAAAAGGCGACCGGCTGCCCTACCAGGTGGTGGATTTTAAAAAGCTGCTGCAAACGCCCCAGGGCAAGCTGATGATCATCTGCGACCCCGCCGGCATGCCGGCCGTCATTGAGCGCAGTAAAACCTTTAGCAACTCTTCTTATAAAAGTGCCTGCCTGAAAACGGCGAGTGTCCTTTTTGAATACATGGACCCGCGGGTGACCAAAACCAACGGGCTGCAAGAGGCGTTGGCGCTGCACGGCCTGGCACTGGACAACCTGCTGGTGTTTGGCGATGCGGATAACGACGAGGACATGGTGAAAAGCGCGGGCATTGGCGTGGCGATGGAAAACGGGAGTGAAAAAACAAAACGGGCAGCCGGCCACATTACCGCGGATAATAACCACGATGGGATTGCCCTGTTTTTAGAGCACTATGCCTTTTAACAGCCGGGCCACACAGCTGAAACCGGGCCGCCGTTTTAAGCCCTTTTTATAAAAAGCTGCGCGGGGGAACGGCTTTGCTTTACTATCGCACACAAAGCAGCAAACAGACGGGCCTTTGGGGCCCGTCTGTTTGCTGCTTTGCCTTTTGTTTTGTGCCGTGCCGCGCCCGCACCGCGCGGCTTTGCCGGGGCTGCCAAGGCTTGCAGCCGGCCACCCCTGTGCCCCCACGTTACAAAGCCCTGCCACTAAAACAACACATGGATTTCTTTTGACACTGCGCCCCGATTTGTTTACAATAAAAGAAAACAAATTCGACAAAGGAGCGACCTTTATGGCGCATCATAACCTGCCCAAAATTGACCTGCATTTGCATTTAGACGGCTCTATGCTGCCCGAAACCGCGTGGGACCTTGCAAAACAACGGGGCATCAAGCTGCCCGCCGACGACCTTGCGGGGTTTCGGCAGTTTATTGTGGTCACCGCCGACTGCCGCAGTGTCAACGAGTATTTAAAACGCTTTGAAATGCCGCTGCAACTGTTGCAGGACAAAGACGCCCTGTGCCGCGTGACGCGCGAGCTGATTGGCCTTTTGGCGTCACAGGGGCTGGTTTACGCCGAAATTCGCTTTGCGCCGCAGCTGCACCTGCGTGAGGGGCTGACCCAGCGAGACGCCATTGAGGCCGTGCTGCGCGGCCGCGCCGAGGGCCTTGCCGCAAACCCCGGCATTGGCATTGGCATTTTGCTGTGCGCCATGTCGATGGGGCCGGAAACGGTCAACATGCAGCAAAACCTTGAAACCGTCAGCCTTGCGCCCGACTACCTTGGCAAAGGGGTCGTTGGGGTAGACCTTGCCGGGGCAGAGGGCATTGTGCCGCTGCATAATTTTGCCCCCATTTTTGCCCTTGCCACCAAGCTTGGCGTACCGTTCACCTGCCACGCCGGTGACAGCCAGGGCCCCGACACGGTGCGCGATGCCATGGACTTTGGCGCAAAGCGCATTGGCCACGGCCACCACATCGCCGACGATGAGGCCCTGTGCCGCCGTGCAGTGCGCGACGGTGTGACCCTTGAAATTTGCCCCACCAGCAATATTCAGTGCCAAAGCCAGCCCAGCTACGCCGCCCACCCCGCAAAGCGCCTGCTGGACGCCGGGTTGCGGGTGACCATTAACACCGACAACATGATCTTGTCCGGTATTGACCTTGATATTGAATACGACCACTGCCTGAACGAAATGGGCTTTACCCGCAGCGACCTGTTGAAAATGCTGCATTACTCTGCCGACGCCGCTTTTGTCAGCGAAAGCGAACGGCAGGCACTGCACGCCAAAATAGACGCCGCACAATAATTGTTTTGCCCCCTGTGGCAAGCCCGCGGGGGTGTTTTACCCCACTTTTTTCGAGATTTCGCGAGATTGAAAGAGATTGAGCGCGATTTTGAAAGATTCGAAGTTTTCTTTACCGCCCTGATGCCCCCGCTGCCCGGGGGACACTCTGTGGGGCGCGGGGGCAGATTGCAAAAGGGCCCCTTGTATGGTTTAATTAATACAAGCGGTAAGGAACAGCAATTGCGAGCACTATCCGGTTAACCAAAACGGCAAACCGCACGGCAGACCCACTGCCGGCACGGCGCGCCGTTACCGCAAATCGGTTCAACTGTTTAGATAAAGAGTCAATTAAAAGGAGGTTTCTTGTGGGAAGATCAGGTGGAGGCGGCGGAGGTTTCTCCGGCGGCGGTGGCTTTGGTGGCGGCGGTTTCGGCGGCGGCTTTTCCAGTGGCGGCGGCTTTGGCGGCGGCTTTTCTGGGGGCGGGCGCAGCGGAGGCGGCGGCCGCAGTGGCGGTGGCAGCTTTGGCGGCAGCAACAACGGGTTTGGTGGCCCTCGCCCGTTCTTTGGCGGCCTTTGGGGCCCTGTCATTATCAATAATAGCACCCGCAATTACGGGGGTGGCTCCGGGCCGTCCAACAACGGCAATGGGGGCAACGGCAACAACCGCGGCAATTCTGGCTGCGGCACCGTGCTGGCCATCTTCATCGTCGTCATGGTGTTTTTCGTTATCGTGGCGCCGCTGCTTTCGGGCAGTTCGTCTGGGGGCGACATCACCAAATCGACCGTGGCGCGCGAGGCCCTGCCCGCAAGTGCAGTGGTCGAAACCGATTATTACACCGACGAGCCGGGCTGGATTACCAGCAAAAACACGCTGCTAAGCGGCATGAAAGAGTTTTACGAAAAAACCGGCGTGCAACCCTACCTTTACATCGCAACCTCTGTGGATGGCACCACAAGCCCCTCTACCAGCCAGCTGTCGGCCTATGCAAAGCAGCTTTACGACGAAAAATTTACCGACCAGGGCCATTTTTTACTGGTTTTCTGCGATGACGGCAACGGTTCTTTTAACGCTGGGTATTGGATGGGTGACCAGGCACGCACGGTGCTGGACGATGAAGCCCTTGATATTTTTGCCGGGTACATGAGCAAATATTATTCCAGCGACATGGAGGACGAGGAGTTCTTTTCGACCACCTATTCCAAAACGGCCGAGCGCATTATGACGGTCACCAAGTCTGAATGGCCGGTCGCGACCGCGGTAATTGCAGTCGTTGTTGCAGTGGTAGTGATTGTTGCACTGCTGTACACTTGGTGGAAAAAGTCCAAAGAGCAGAAGAACTTAGAAGCCAAGCGGGCGGCGGACATTTTAAACACCCCGCTTGAAAAGTTTGGGGACAGCGAAGTAGAAGACCTTGCCAAAAAGTACGAGACCCAGGCCGACACCAAAAGCGACCTGGACCCGTGGGACCCCAAGTTTAACAAAAAATAACCGTTTTCCCCCGCACAGCGCATGCGCTGTGCTTGCATACGAACATCAACTTAACTTAATTTAACAGGAGGCATTCTAATGGGTATTCTTTCAAGATTTAACGACATCATTCAGGCCAACATCAACGCCGCGCTGGACAAACTGGAAGACCCGTCCAAAATGATCGACCAGTACCTGATCGATATGACCGAAAGCCTTGCCGAAGTGAAAAAGGAAGCTGCCAGCGTGCTGGCAGAAGAGACCCGCACCAAACGCCTGGTAGACGAAAACAAGGCCGACATTGAAAAGTACGCAAAGCTGGCGAAAAAGGCCCTGCAGGCAGGCAACGAGGGCGATGCCAAGGTGTTTATCTCGAAAAAACAGGAAGTGGAAAGTGCCGGTGCCGGCCTTGCAACCGCCTATGCCACCGCACATGAAAACGCAGAAAAAATGCGCCAGATGCACGACAAGCTGGTGAGCGACATTCAAACACTGAACCAGCGCCGTGAAATGGTAAAAGCCAAAGTGGCAGTTGCCCGCACGCAGGAGAAGGTCAACGAGTTCTCTTCTGCATCCGACAAAGCCGCCGGTGCCGCCAGTGCGTTTGACCGCATGGAGGACAAGGCAAACCGCATGCTGGACGAAGCCAATGCAATGGAAGAGCTGAACAGCCAGCCGGTCGACGAAGCAAAATCGCTGGAAGAAAAATATGCGAACGCCGGCACCGATGCTTCGGTAGACGAAGAGCTGGAAAAAATGAAAAAGGACCTTGGCCTGTAAGCAGGTACCCCAGTGGGCTGGCGGGGGGCCTAAACCGGCACCGCAAAAGCGCCCGGTGCCCGCCGCACAAGGCAACTAAAATACAAGTAAAGGGCCCCGTTTCGGTACAAACCGAAACGGGGCCCTTTTGTTTATTCAGGCTTTCAAGCGGGCTGCACTCAGCGCACTTTTGCGACCAGCTGAATCAGGTTAAAATACTTGCCGCCCTCTGCCTGCATCATTTGAATGTCATTTGCCACCACCGGGTGGTATGCGGTCAGCCATTCAGCCCAGGCCTGCTTGCAGCAGGCCATTTCGCGGCACTCAAGCAGCTCGACACTCTCTTCGCCGGCCCACAGCTGTTGCCACCAAGGGAGGGAATGCATCGTCCGCTCTACTTCACTGTTCCAAAACGGGCGCATCTCCGCGGGCACATTTTTGCCGAACTCCCACCGCAGGCCGGGCACCGCCGCCGCAATAATGCCACCCCTTTTCACAAATTTGGCCAGCGCGGGCAACGCCTGCGGTGTATCCCCAAAATAATGGTAGGCGTCCACCGTAAACAGCAAATCAAAGTATCGCTCTGCAAAGGGCAACCCTTTGGTCACATCCACCAAAAGGGGAATTGCTCTGTTTGCAATCCCCAATGCTTCAAAACGTTTATTGTTTTCGGCCGGTGAAACCCATAAATCGGCGGCAAACACGGTGGCGCCATACTTTTTTACCAGCAAAAGGGTGGAAAGCCCGCACCCACAGCCAAGGTCCAGCACTTTGCTGCCGGGGTGGATATCCAGGCCGCCCGCAAGCTCTTCTGCCAGGCGAATCGCGTTAGGGCCCATCATGGTCGCCCGCAAAAATTCCATATTCTCGGGGTTTGCCATAAATTCTTCTGTAAAGGGATTCATGTCGTTTTCCTTTCTGTTGGCCCTGCAGGGGGGTAAAAGCAACTGCGTTTTTTGCGTTTTTGCTTTTTTACACCCTTGGCACAGCCCTGCAAGACGTTTTGGGTAACACAAAATAAGGCAGCAGTACTGCCCCAGCATTTTGTTTTAGCGTCTTACAGAATGACCGACATCAATACACTCCCTTTTCTACCACATAAAGTATACCATACCCGCGTTTTGCATGGCAACCGCCTGCTGTTGCAGCCGGGCAAAGCATTTTTTTACAGCAAAGGACCCCGCCAAACGGCAGGGCCCTTTTGTCTGTCTTTGTTTTGTATGCGTTGCGGCGCAGAGGTCAATACCCCATTTCACCGCTCAGGCTTTCGTCCTGCGCCACCCATTCGCTCTCCACGTCCACCGTGCGGTAATGCTCGTCGTCCACCCGCACGATGACTTTAGAAATGCCCGCGTTGATGACCATGCGCTTACACATACTGCAGCACATCGCATTTTCCACATATTCGCCGGTGCGCGCATTGCGGCCCGAAAGGTACAGCGTGCCACCAATCATCGCGCTGCGCCCGGCACTGATGATGGCGTTGGCCTCTGCGTGCACACTGCGGCACAGCTCGTACCGCTCGCCACGGGGCACCTGCATTTTTTCACGAATACACACCCCAAGGTCACTGCAGTTTTTGCGCCCGCGCGGGGCACCCACATACCCGGTGGAGATAATCTCGTCGTTTTTCACGATGATTGCCCCGTAGTTGCGGCGCAGGCAGGTGCCGCGCAGCGAAACCGTGTCTGCGATGTCGAGATAATAATTGATCTTGTCTCTGCGTGCCATGAAAACACCTCTGCTTCCTTGCCCGGCAGGCCCTCCGCCCGCCTTGGCTTCTTTTTTTATCATACCGGATTTTCGCCGCCCGCGCAATAATAAATGCATATTTTACGTTGACGTTTATGCCCCGGCGGGCTTTTTTGCCACCCCGCTGCACGCCGGGGCACAATGTGGTATACTAATACTGCAAAAAGTAGTGTTGCCGGGGCACGCCCCCGCCACAAAAAGGAGCGTTTTCATGCCCAACCTCACCGACCCCAAATTTATCCGTGCGCTGTGCGAGCGCCACGGGTTTACCCTTTCTAAGGGCTTTGGGCAAAACTTCATTGTCAACCCCGGCATCTGCCCTAAAATGATTGAGGCGGCCGGCATTGACCAAAACACCGGCGTGCTGGAAATCGGCCCCGGCATAGGCGTGCTGACCAAAGAGGCCGCGCTGCGGGCCGGCAAGGTTGCCGCCATTGAGGTGGACAGCCGCCTGTACCCGGTGCTGGACGAAACACTGGCGGAGTTTGGCAACGTGCAGATTATCCCCGGCGACGTGCTGAAGCTGGACCTTGCCGCGCTGATTCGCGAGCAGTTTGACGGGCTGAAGGTCGCCGTAGTGGCAAACCTGCCCTACTACATCACCAGCCCTATTTTAATGAAGCTGCTGGAGGATGAGCTGCCGATTGAAAGCATTACCGCCATGGTGCAAAAGGAGGCCGCCGACCGCATTTGCGCAAAGCCCGGCAGCCGTGAAGCCGGCGCCATCAGCCTTGCCGTGCGTTACTGGGCCGAACCTAAAATTCTGTTTACCGTATCCCCCGGCAGCTTTACCCCGCCGCCAAAGGTGACCAGCGCGGTGATACAGCTTGCGGTGCGCAAAACACCGCCCGTCACCCCCAAAAGCCCCGCGCGCATGTTTGGGGTGATTAAAGCGGCATTTGGCCAGCGGCGCAAAACGGCGGTCAACGCCATTTCGGCAGGGCTTTCGCTGCCTAAGGCCAGTGTAGAGCAGGCGGTTGCGACGCTGCAAAAGGGCCCGCTGGTGCGGCCCGAACAGCTGACACTGGAGGATTTTGCGCAGTTGAGCGACCTGTTGCCGTGATATTTTGTACTATCGTTATATTTAAATACTATTTGTATTTTTATATGCAGCTGCACAAAACCGCTACCACCAAAAGGCGGCGGCCCCAAAAGGGCCGCCGCCTCAGTCTGTCGAAAAAGGTCCAGCGAAAGCTGGGCTTTTTCATTTAAAAGCGGTAAAATAGGTATGGGTGATGAGGAATGTTACAGCGAGGGAAATTAGATCGCGGCGTGTTGGAAATAGTGGATACGGAAAGCCT
>JAEWRN010000006.1 GCA_023460035.1 Bacillota bacterium | reverse complement strand
GGGCGGGTTCACGGAATCCGGTATGAAGTGGGCGTATTCACCAACCTGACGCAGGACCATCTGGACTTCCACGGAACCATGGAGGACTACTGCGACGCAAAGGCCATCCTGTTCCAAAACTGCGGCGTGGGCATTTACAATGCCGACGATCCGTGGTCCGGGCGGCTGTTGCAACAGGCGACCTGCGAAAAATATGCCTATGCGGTGGAGGCTGAGGCCGATCTGCGGGCCGAGGAAATTGAGCTGGGAGCGGACCATGTGGCCTTCACCGCCGTGACGAAAAACGGGCGGGTAAAAATTTGGGTTGGCATTCCCGGCGAATTTATGGTATATAATACGCTGGACGTATTAGCAGCGGCGCTGAAGCTGGGCGTTCCCCTTGAAAAGAGCGCCGAGGCCCTGCGCCGCGTCCCCCATGTGAAGGGCCGGGTGGAGGTGGTCCCCACGCCGGAGCGGGACTATACGATTCTGATTGACTACGCCCATAGCCCCGACGGTCTTAAAAACGTGCTGACCGCTGTGAAGGGCTTTGCCAAAGGGCGCACCGTGGCCGTGTTCGGCTGCGGCGGGGACCGGGACCGGACGAAGCGGCCCCAAATGGGAAAAATCGCGGCGGAGATCGCGGACTATGTCATTGTGACCTCCGACAATCCCCGTACGGAGAAGCCCGCCGCTATCATCGACGAAATTCTTGCCGGGCTGGAGGGGACGCCCACGGCCTATGCCGTGGTGGAGGACCGGGTGGAGGCCATCCGCTTTGCCATGGACAATGCCAAAACGGACGATGTGATCGTTCTGTGCGGCAAGGGGCACGAGACGTATCAGGAAGTGAACCACGAAAAGCGCCACATGGACGAACGGGAGATTGTGGCGGAGCATCTGGGAAGGGCGCGCTGAAGCGCCCGGAACAGGGCGCGCGCCCCGTTTGTAGGACGGCTCCCGCGCATAGCGGAGAAGGGCGCGCGTTTTATACGGAGACTGCATGAGGGAAGGACCCGGCCCCGCCGGGTAAGGGGTAGGCACATGGATATTGCAAATTTGCTGGCGGCGCCGATCAGCTTTTTCGTGACGCTTGTCATTGGAAAATTTCTGATTCCGGAGCTGAGAAAGCTGAAGGCCGGACAGGAGATTCGGGAGGACGGCCCCAAATGGCACGCGGGAAAGGCCGGAACACCCACCATGGGCGGCATCATGTTCATCATTGGCACGGGCGTGACGGTGGTGGCTTTGGGCTGGCGGCAGATGCTGGCGGGCGAATTCGTCCATCTGTACGTCTATCTGTTTGCGCTGGTGTTTGGACTGATCGGCTTTGTGGACGATTACCGCAAGGTGCGCCAGCACCAGAACGAGGGGCTTACCGCCCGACAGAAGTTTGTTTTGCAGTTGGCGGCGGCGGTGGTGTTTTTAAGCATCATGCGTTACGAGGGCCTTTTGAGCAACCGCCTTTATATTCCCTTTGCAAACGTGACACTGGAGCTGAACTGGGTGATGTATCTAGCTTTTGCGGCCTTTGTCATCGTGGGCTGAGTCAACGCCGTGAACCTGACCGACGGAATCGACGGGCTGGCCACCGGCGTCACCTTTGTGGTGATGATGTTTTTCGCCGGGGCCACCGTCGCGGCCTTTGGGGGCCTGAGCCTGGTTTCCTCCGCTTTGGCGGGGGGGCTGGCGGCGTTTTTTGTCTATAACTGCCACCCGGCAAAGGCGTTTATGGGCGACACCGGAAGCCTGTTTTTGGGCGGCGCGGTGGCGGCGCTGGCGTTTGCAATGGATATGCCGCTGGTGCTGGTTCCCATAGGGCTGAGCTATATTGCGGAAACGGCGTCGGTCATTATTCAGGTGGTGTATTTCAAGGCCACCCACGGCAAGCGCTTTTTCAAAATGGCGCCGCTGCACCACCATCTGGAGCTGTGCGGCTGGAGCGAGGCGAAGCTTGTGACGGTGTTTTCCCTCATCACGCTTGCGGGCTGTATCGCGGCGTGGCTGGGCATTCAGGGGAGAATTTGACGCGTCTGCCAAACGGAGAAGGGGGAGTGGCCGGTGGTCCGTGAACGCAAACCGAATAACACGCGGCCCCGCGCGCCCCGAGGGGACCGGGACCGGGGCTTCAGCTCCGTCCGCCGTCCAGCCGTCAGCCGGGAGACGCTCTTGGCCCGCCAGCGGGCCAAGGAGGAGCGCCTGCTCCGGGAGCAGGAGAGCCGGGAGCTGGCCAGAGGACCCATTGACCTGCCCTTCTGCCTGCTGGTGCTGCTGCTGACCGCCATCGGCCTCATCATGCTGTTTTCCGCCAGCTTTCCAAGGGCCTATTACGAAAGCGGCAACCCAACCTTTTACGTGTCGAAGCAGGGCGTATTCGCCATTATGGGCGTGGCTGCCATGGCGTTTGTGGGAAAGATCAATTATCAGCGGTTCCGGGCCCTTGCAAAGCCTTTGCTGTTTCTGGCCATTATTTTGCTGGTGCTGGTGATTATTCCGGGCAACCCTATCGCCCTGACCCGGAACAACGCCACCCGTTGGCTGGGAATCCCCAACACCGCGCTGCAATTTCAACCCTCGGAGGTGGCAAAGCTGGCGGTGGTGCTCTATTTTTCCGATACCGTTTCCAAAAAGAAGGAGCGGATGCAGACCTTTCGGTACGGCATTTTACCCTACGGCATCATTCTGGTGGTCTTGGCGGGGCTGATGATGCTGGAGCCTCATCTGTCCGGAACGCTGCTGATCTTAGGCGCGGGGGCAGCCATTATGCTGGTGGGCGGCATCAGCTGGAAGTGGGTTGCCGGGGCGCTGGGCGTGGCCGCGGCGGGGATGTATGCCGTGGTGGGAATCGTCGGCTACGGCGCGTCCCGCATCGCCATGTGGCACAACCCGTTTATAGACCCACGGGGAGACGGCTATCAATTGGCCCAGAGCCTGTTGTCCATCGGCTCCGGCGGGCTTTTGGGCGTGGGCCTTGGGAAAAGCAGGCAAAAATTCATGTATCTGCCGGAGGAGCACAACGACTTCGTGTTTTCCATCGTGTGCGAGGAGCTGGGGCTGATCGGCGCGGCGGTGATTATGCTGCTGTTTGCGGCGCTGATTCTGCGGGGGTACTGGATTGCCCTCCACGCCCGGGACCGGTTTGGGAACCTGCTGGCGGTGGGCATTACCACGCTGCTGGCTTTCCAGACGTTTTTGAACATGGCGGTGGTGACGGGGCTGCTGCCCACCACCGGCGTTTCCCTCCCCTTTTTCAGCTATGGGGGGACGGCGCTGACTATCCAGCTCTTTGAAATGGGCATTGTATTGAGCGTGTCCCGGCAGATGAAGATTTAATTCCGGACGCGCGGACTTTTAAGGAAGTGTTTTAAAATGGGCAACGCGCCCAAACGGGTCATTTTTACCTGCGGGGGGACGGCGGGGCATGTCAATCCCGCCGTCGCTCTGGCGCAGTTGATGCTCGCGCGGAAGCCGGATACGGAGATTTTATTTGTGGGTGCGGAGCGGGGCCTTGAAAAGGACCTGATTCCCAAGGCGGGCTTCGCTTTTCGCACCGTCCACATCTCCAGCTTCCACCGTTCGATGAAGATGGCGGAAATGAAGCACAATTTAATCTCCGTGGGAAATTATCTTCGGGCGCCCCGGGAGGCGCGGCGCATTCTGCGGGAATTTCGCCCCCAGGTGGTTATCGGCACCGGGGGCTATGCCAGTTTTCCCA
>JAEWRN010000005.1 GCA_023460035.1 Bacillota bacterium | reverse complement strand
ACCGCACCGGGCCGGCCAACCAGAATTAAATAACGGGGGGGGCGCCCCAATGGGCCGACCCCCCTTTTTGTGTGTCACACCTGCTCTGGCAACACGCCGCTGCGGTAGGCGCGCAATAAATCCTCCAGCAGGGCAATCTGCTGCTTTAGCATGCGCCCGGTGTCGGTGTCGGCCACCCGCATGCGGTGGGGCAGCGCCTCCACCACCTGCACGCGTGGCATCCCGGCGGCAGGGTCGCGGCGCACCTCCTCAAACGGGCGGTGCTCGGCCAGCGCAAGGTGGTGCGAGTTGAAAATCAATGAATAGCCGCCAATGCCGGTTTGGCTGTGGTAGGCCTTTGAAATACCGCCGTCGATGAGATACAGCAGCCCGCCGCCCTTTTGCGGGTGTTCGCCCACCTTGACCGGCACATGCCCGTTGACGATGTGCGCGTGCGCGGGCGAAAGGCCAAATTCCGCCAAAATCATCTCGCAGGTTGCGCGCTGTTCAATAAACGAATAATAGGGGTCCAGCGTTTCACAGTGCAGTGCGGGCTGTGCGGTAAAATACCGCTCAAAGGTGGCAAGCTTGCTTTTGCCAAATAGCGGCGAGCGCGGCCCGCACCATAAATACCAGATAAAATCCAGCGCGTTTTGCCGCGCTTCTTGCCCCGGCGTGCCAAAAAAGGCGGTGTGCAGTTTGGCGTCAATGGCATCAAGGTAAGCGCGCCCAAATACTGGCTGGCCGTCCAGCAACACCGTGTCAAACTGGCCTTTTTCGGTCATGGGGATGCAGCCGTGGTACAACAGGTTGCCGTTGCAAATTTTATACATGCTGCCGTGCGCAAACAAAAACCGCATGTGGCGTTGCAGCAGGCGGCTGTGTGTAAACGAAAGGGTCAGCGTATCAATCAGCGCCTGCTCTTTTTCGGTGAGCGCCAGCGGGTGCAGCGGGTCCACCGTGGGGAACAGCGTGTCCCGCAGCGGCACCGGCCCGTCTGCCGTTTGCAGGGTGCCCGCCGCGTAGTCGATTTGCTCCAGCAGGCTGCGGTGCAGCATCCCATATTCCGGCCTGCGGTGGTATAACTGCCCCTCCAGCTTAAACTGAATCACCGCAATGGCCTTGTGCATTTTGGCGGCCAGCGCGGCGTCCACCGGGTCGTAGGTGTTCTCATCCAGCAGGTGGGGGCGAAACACCTCGCACGGGTCGTCGCGGTAAAGGTCGGCCGCAAACATCGACAGCGCGCGCAAGTTGATGCCGTAGCCGTCCTCCAGCAGGTCAAAGTTATTGTAGCTGATGCCAAGGCGCACCACGCTGGCGGCGCAAACGGGGCTGCCCAAAGCGGCGCCCAGCCAGTGAATGTCGTGGTTGCCCCACTGAATATCCACATCGCGAAACGCGGCCAGCTCTTCAATAATCGTGTCCGCATGGGGGCCGCGGTCAAAAATGTCCCCCAAAATATGCAGCCGGTCCACCGCGCACCGGCGAATCAGGCCGCAAAGCTCTGTTAAAAAGCCGGTGGCAATGCCGGTCGTGACCACCGAGTCAATAATGGCGGCATAGTAGTCCTCTTTGTTTTCCTCCATGTCGGCGTGCAGCAGCTCGTCCAGCACATATAAAAACCGCGCGGGCATCATTTTGCGCACCTTTGAACGGGTGTATTTAGACGCGACGCTGCGGCACACCTCAATCAGCCGGTAGATGGTCACGCGGCACCAGTCGTCAAAATCGGGCGCGGCGGCGTGGGCGGGCAGCACGGCTTCGGGCTGGGTGATCAGCAGCGAAAGCTCTTCGCGCTGGGCGGCGGGTACCGAGCGGGCAAACAGCACCTCAATTTTTTCGCGCAGCACGCCGGATGCCGTGTTCAGCAGGTAGCGAAACGCCTCGGCCTCCCCGTGCGGGTCGCTGAAAAAATACTCGGTGCCCTTGGGCAGGCAGCAGATGGCGTGCAGGTTGATGATCTCGGTCGAGACCGCCTCGGCACTGGGGAAATCTTTGGCCAGTAAAGAGAGCAGGGTTTCATCCAACACAAAAAACCTCCTTAGGCTGCCGGCCCAAGGGGGCGGCAAAAGGCAAAAGGCCCGGCGACAAACACGTGCCGGGCAAAAATTTCTTTTATCTTACCAGCTTTGCGCCACGCCGTCAAACAAGGTGACCTCAGCCTTTAAAAAGGTGAAAACTGGAACTTGCCAGCAGCCCCCCGCTGCCGTATAATATCTGTTATATGTGAACGCAAACAGACGCAAAGGGGTATGAAATGAAACAGAAGGCAAGCCGCCAGACGGTGGGCACATTGATGACCATTGGCGGTGGGGTGTGTTGGGGGTTTTCGGGCTGTATGGCCCAGTATTTGTTTGAAAGTAAGGCCGTTACGGCGGTTTGGCTGGTGCCGCAGCGCATGGTGGTGGCAGGGCTGCTGCTGGTGGTGCTGGGCTTTTTTGTCGAGGGCAAAAAAATGGTCGCGATTTTTTTTAACCGTGCCGATTTAATTCGCCTTTTGACCTTTTCAGTGTTTGGCATGATGCTGTGCCAGTTGACTTATTTTTCGGCGGTGCAATATTCAAACGCGGGCACGGCGACGGTGCTGCAAACCCTGTCTCCCGTGTTGATTTTGCTGTTTTATTGCCTGCGTTACCGCCGCCGCCCCCGCCGCATGGAGCTGGTTGCCATTGCGGGCGCGCTGCTGGGCACCTTTTTGCTGGCGACCCACGGGCAGTTGAACGGCCTTGCCATTACGCCGCAGGGGCTGTTTTTTGGCCTTGGTGCCGCCGTGGGGGCCGCACTGTACACGCTGCTTTCGGCAACGCTGTTGAATAAGGGCTATTCCACCTGGACGGTCGTTGGCCTTGGCATGTTTTTTTCCGGGTTATTGCTGGCGGCCATTGTGCGCCCGTGGTCGATGGGGGTCGTTTGGGACAGTGAAATGGTGTGGATGTTCGTCGGCATCGTCATCATCGGCACCGCGCTTGCCTTTTCGCTGTTTTTGGCGGGGGCCAGCATTGTGGGCCCGCTGAAGGCCAGCTTGCTGGGCAGTGTGGAGCCATTGACGGCCATTTTGCTGTCTGCCGCGGTGCTGGGGGCATCGTTTACCGCATGGGATTTTATCGGCTTTGTGCTGATTTTGGGCACCGTGGCCCTGCTGTCGATTGACAAGGGGCAAAAAGCAGGCTAGCTTTTCTCCAGCCGGTTTTCAACACATTGTACAGGCAAAGTGGAAAACAAAGGGCCGCCTGCCAACGGCGGCTTTTTTGGGGGGTAGTGCTCGCGACTGGTGGTCATTTTGTTTTAAAACGCCCGCTGTGGCGTTTGCGGCCTTGCAGCGTGGCAAAACCAAAAGAGAAGGGAAGTGAGCAAAGTGCTGCACATCGCCATTTGTGACGACCAGCAGGGGGAACTGAAAACCCTTTGTGCCTATATTGAAGAGTACCTTACCGCGCATGGGTTGCAGGCAGAGGTGACGGCATATACTCACCCGGATAAACTGCTAGGGGCAGTGGAAACGCAAAATTTTCAGCTTTACCTGTTGGATATTGTGATGCCGATGGTAAACGGGCTGGAGCTTGGCAGAGAGATACGCCGCCGCGACAATGAAGCGCAGATTATTTATGTCACGACCGAACCCCAGTTTGCGTTGCAGGCGTATGCGGCAAGCCCCATCAATTACCTTGTAAAGCCGGTTGAAAAGCAGCGGTTGTTTGACACGCTGACCCTTGCCATTTCAAAAGCGGATCTTGCGCAGGTACAAACGATTGCGGTAAAAACGGCAGACAGCCTGCGAATCATAAAGCTGACACAGATTACCTGCTGCGAATATTGCAACCACGCGGTCACCTTCAGCCTGACAAGCGGGGAACAAATTTGCAGCCGCACAATCCGCGAGCGGTTTGCAGATTACTGTGCACCGGTGTTAATGGATGGGCATTTTTTGCAATGCCATACATCGTTTGTCGTCAATATGCGCAGGGTAGAGCGTTTTGCAAAAGACAGCTTTACACTGTTTGGCGGCAAGGTTGTCCCCATTGCGTCCCGGCAATACCCCGCGGTACGCGATGCCTATATGGACTACCTGATGGCGAAGGTGAGGCAGTGATGAAAGCGCTTTTACCGGATCTTTTGCGGGCTGCGGTGTCTACCGTTGCAAATGTGCTGCTGATGATAACCCTGCTGCAACCCAAATACTCAAAAAAAGTGACGCTACTGACCCTGCTTGGCATCCTTTCGGCTGATTTTGGCACTGCGGTTTATTGCTATTTGAGCGGAAACCTGACCCTGCTTGCGAAGCTGGATATCGTGCTGTTTGCCGTGCTGTGCTTTGCGGTGCGGCCAATGTTTAAAGACAATTTTATGCAGTGGCTGTTTTCGTACCTTACGGTGCAGAATATCAGCGAGGCGGTTGTGGTGCTAAGCTTCCTTGCTCGCGCAACCTGCCTTACCCCGTTTATGCCAATACCCTGCTGCGGGTGTTGCTGTTTGGCGCGTTTTTGCTTGTTTTGTCGCACTATATGCGCCCGCTGTACCGGCAAGCGGTGGAGCACTGGGCAGAGTATTTTGCCGTTGCGCTGGGCATCAATTTGGCCTTTGGTTACTATGTGATGTTTTCAGATGACATTGTAAATACGCTTACAAAGCAGGCGGTGCCGCTGCTTTTAATCATTTTTATCGGGTTTGCTTCTTATGGGTCTATTCTGCTCTCGTTAAAAAACCTGCAGCGCGAATTTGGCGTAAAGCAGGAAAACCAGCGCATACAGGCCGAACGCGACTACCTGCAACTTGCCGCGGGCGGCATGTCGCGCCGGTTGCAGCTGATGGAAGAGGTGTCGGCGCAAAACAGCCGCATTTCGCACGACCAGCGCCACTTTAACAATGTTTTGCTGGAGCTGTTGGCGCAGGGCAAAACAGGCGAGGCCACGGCGTTGCTGCGAAGCCAAAACAAAGCAGTGCGTGTGGATGACAAGGTATACTGCGAAAACCCCACAGTCAACGCCGCCGTATGCCATTATGCGGCGCTGGCGCAACAGGCGGGTATTGAGGTACAGGCCGCGCTGGATATCCCCGCCGGGTTGACGGTGGATTCTCTCGAGCTTTCCATGGTGGTTTCAAACCTGATGGAAAACGCCATTCACGCATGTGAAAAATTACCGGGTGGGCAAAAGCGCTATCTGCGTTTTACCGCGCGTCCGGTAGGGCGGTTGCTGCTGGAGATGGAAAACCCATGCCCCGCAGATACTATGCTGGGCAATGACGGTTTGCCGGTGGCACAAAAGAAAAACCATGGGGTAGGCAGTAAAAGCGTCATTGCCTTTGCCAACCAGTACGGCGGTGAGTTGCTTTACCAGATTAAGGCCGGCGTTTTTAGGGTAAGGCTGCTGGTTTAAGCAGCGCACGGTAACGTGACCAAATGGGATGAATAAGTGCAAAAATGAGCCTTTTTTGTGCAAGGGCTCTTTTTTTGCGCGTTTTACGCTATGTTAGGGCAAAGCAAAAAGGACATTCTGTGGCAGACGGCAAATAGGTACTGCTTTTACAAGAAAGGGGTTGCGGCATGCAAAAGCGCAGGCGGGAAGACCACCCGCTCAAAGCCCCCAACGCACAGGGCAATGTTTGGCCGGGGCAGGTTTGCCCGGCGTTCGAGCCGCGCAGCGGTGCGCCCGCAAAACTGCGGCAATGCTGGTATTGCCGGTATGCGGATTTTCACCTTGACCAGCCCCGTTCGCTAGAAGTGGGCATCTGCTGCTGGCCCAAAAAAATATCCCGTTGAGCATACAGAACGGCAGGGCTTTGCCGCGGGATAAAACAACGGCTTTTGACACAGGTAAGTGGGCCGCAAGGTAGGGCAGACAGTAAAACGGGCACTCTCCCGCAATCAATGCGCGCCGGCCCTACCCCACAAGTGCCTGTGCCGGGCAAGCCCTGCCCGCTGCCGGGTGCGAGCAGGGGCCATGGTAAAAGATACCCGCCGCAAAACAACAGGGCCGGCAGCATAGTGCTGTCGGCCCTGTTGTTTTGGCTATTATTTGGTGTGCGCCCGGCAAAACAAAGGCTGCCGGCAGCACGTTTTTATTTTTTGCCCTTCATGGACTTCATGCGAAGGTCATTTTTCAGAATCTGTTTGCGGATGCGGAAGTTTTTCGGCGTCACTTCAAGCAGCTCGTCCGGCGCCAAAAATTCCAGCGCTTCTTCCAGGCTGAACCGGCGCGGCGGGATGAGCCGCAGCGAATCGTCACTGCCCGATGCACGGGTGTTGGTGAGGTGCTTTGTTTTGCACACGTTCACCGCCATGTCGTCGCCCTTGGGGTTTGCGCCAACGACCATGCCCTCGTACACATCTTCGCCGGCACCGAGGAACAGCACGCCGCGCTCCTGTGCATTGTACAGGCCGTAAGTGACGGCGGTACCGGTTTCAAAGCTGATCAGCGAGCCGGTGGAACGGGTGGGCAGCACGCCCTTAAACTCGTCGTACCCGTCGAAAATCGTGTTCAAAATGCCCTCGCCGCGGGTGGAGGACAAGAACTCGCTGCGGTAGCCAAACAGCCCGCGCGACGGGATGCGGAACTCGAGCCGCATGCGGGTGTCGCCCTGCGGGTGCATCTGCACCAGCTCGCCCTTGCGGGCAGAAAGCCGCTCAATGACAGCGCCTTGGTACTCGGCGGGCAGGTCGATGACGACCAGCTCGTACGGCTCCATCTTTTGGCCGCTCTCGTCGGTGTGGTACAGCACCTTCGGGGGCGATACCTGAAATTCATACCCCTCACGGCGCATCTTTTCAATCAAAATCGACAGGTGCATTTCGCCGCGGCCCATTACGCGGAAGCTGTCGGTCGTGGCCGAATCTTCCACCTGCAACGCCACGTCGCGCAGCAGCTCTTTGTACAAACGGTCGCGAATCTGGCGGCTGGTGACAAACTTGCCCTCACGGCCGGCAAACGGCGAGTCGTTGACCGAAAAAGTCATTTCAACGGTCGGGTCGGTAATTTTGACAAAGTTGACGGGGTTCGGCACGCCGGCTTCGCAAATGGTGTTGCCGATGGTCACATCGTCAATGCCTGAGAACATCACGATGTCGCCCGCGACACCGGCTTCGATTTCTTTGCGGCCCACGCCGTCAAACGCATACAGCGCAGTGATGCGCGCGTTTTTCGAAAGGTCGGGGTTGTGCCAGTCGCACACGGTGATGGCCTGGCCCACCTTCATGGTGCCCGCGTCAATGCGGCCAATGGCGGTACGGCCCACAAACTCGTTGTAGTCGATAGACGACACAAGGCACTGCAGCGGGGCGTTCGGGTCGCCCACCGGGGGTTTGACATAATCAATGATTGTGTCAAACAGCGGTTTCAGGTCGGTGCCGGGGGCATCGGGCGAATAGCTTGCGGTGCCAGCGCGGCCCGAGCAGAACACCATGGGCGAATCCAGCTGTTCGTCGGTGGCACCCATGTCCATCAACAGCAGCAGAATTTCGTCAATGACTTCTTTAATGCGGGCGTCCGGGCGGTCAATCTTGTTCACGACGATGACGATCGAAAGGTTCTGGTCCAGCGCCTTTTGCAGCACGAAACGGGTCTGGGGCATCGGGCCCTCAGCCGCATCGACCAGCAGCAGCACGCCGTTGACCATTTTCAGGACACGTTCAACTTCGCCGCCAAAATCGGCATGGCCCGGGGTATCGACGATGTTGATCTTCACATCGTTGTACACGGTGGAAGCGTTCTTCGATAAAATTGTAATGCCG
Source organism: Bacillota bacterium (assembly GCA_023460035.1). GTDB lineage: Bacteria > Bacillota > Clostridia > Oscillospirales > Ruminococcaceae > Pygmaiobacter. Next base: position 111,884 of record JAEWRN010000005.1, on the reverse strand, counting down.
CGCTCACGTTCAATGTCGCCAGAGTCCATCACGCGCTCGGCAACGACCTGATTATCTCGGAAAACGCCGCTCTGTTTGAGCATTTCATCCACAAGGGTCGTTTTGCCGTGGTCAACGTGGGCAATGATCGCGATATTGCGCAGATCTTTTCTCTCCATAGTTTTTGTTCCTTCTCCATAAAATTCCATACAAATGCATACAGACACATTATTATATAATAGAAAGCGGGCACTGTCAAATAAATGGCGGCGTGTTGCGCTTTTTGTGGATTTTTATGCAACAGCATGATAAAATGGAATCATTGTGCAGAAAAAGGGGTATCGCTTTGAAAAAAATTACATCGGTGCGCAGTGCGTCACTGCTGGTGTTGACGGCGCTGATCTGGGGGTTTGGTTTTGTTGCACAGTCGGCGGGGCTTGCCCATGTGGGCCCGCTGACGCTGAACGGGGTGCGCTTTTTGGTGGCAAGCGCGGTGTTGGCGGCGCTGGTGCCGCTGCTGGATAAAATACGCGGGCTGGCCCCCTCGGTTTGGGGCACGCAAGATGTGGCGGCGCGCAAACAGCTGCTGATTGGCGGTACCGCCTGCGGGGTGGCGCTGCTGGCGGCCTCTACCTTGCAGCAGTACGGCATTGTGTATACCAGCGTGGGCAAATCCGGCTTTTTAACGGCGCTGTATATTTTGCTGGTGCCGCTGCTGGGCATGCTGCGCGGCAAACACCCGCCCGCAAAGGTGTGGGCCGGGGTGGCGCTGGCACTGGTGGGCATGTACCTGCTTTGCATCAACGAGGGCTTTTCGGTCAACATCGGCGATCTGCTGACCATTGGCTGTGCGCTGATGTTTTCGGTGCATATTTTGATTATCGACCATTTTGCCGCGCGGGTGGACGGTGTGCGGCTGTCCTGCATTCAGTTTTTGGTCTGCGGGCTGCTGGGCTGTGTGCCGATGCTGCTGTTGGAGCAGCCGCACGCGGCCGACCTGCTGGGGGCGTGGCTGCCCATTTTCTACGCGGGTGCCATTTCGGCCGCCATGGGGTATACGCTGCAAATTTTGGGCCAAAAGGGCACCGACCCCACACTGGCTTCGTTGATTTTAAGCCTGGAGTCGGTGTTTGCGGCGCTGGGCGGCTGGCTGGTGCTGGGGCAAACACTTGCCCCGCGTGAGCTGCTGGGCTGTGCGCTGGTGTTTGCCGCCATTTTGCTGGCTCAACTGCCGGCGGGGCGCGGGCAAAAAGCGGGCAGCGCAAAATAAAACTGGCCGCCGCATGGTGCGGCGCAAGGCCAAAACTGGTATAATGCAGGCAGAACAGGCAAAACGCTGCGCCGCAAACACGGCGCGGCACAGGGGGCGGACGGATGAAACGAATTTTGATGATTGGCACCGGGGGCACGATTGCCTCCGACATTACCAGCGCGGGCCTGACGCCGGAGTTGACCACCAGCGAATTGCTGCACTATGTGCCGGCGTTGCAGGACATTTGTGCGGTGGACTGCGTGCAGGTGTGCAGCATTGACAGCACGAATATGACCCCCGCCCACTGGCTTGCCATTGCAGGGGCCATTGAGCAGCAATACGATGCGTACGACGGGTTTGTGATTACCCACGGCACCGACACGATGGCGTATACGGCGGCGGCGCTGAGCTATTTGATACAGGGCAGCCCCAAGCCCATCGTGCTCACCGGCAGCCAAAAACCCATTCACATGGAGATCACCGACTCGAAAACCAACCTGCTGGACAGCTTTACCTGTGCGGCCGACGGCCGCATTGCCGGGGTGCAAATTGTGTTTGGCGGCGCGGTCATTGCGGGCACCCGCGCGCGCAAAACCTATTCTAAAAGCTACGGTGCCTTTTCCAGCATCAACTACCCCACGCTGGGGGTGGTGCGCGAGGGCAGGCTCATCCCGTACCTCTGCCCGCCCGCAGCGGCGCGGCCAGTGTTCTTTCACGCGCTCAACACCCGTGTTTCGCTGTTAAAGCTTATTCCCGGCGCGTCGGCAGAGCTGCTGGGCGTGCTGCTGCGGCAAAGCGATGCCGTGGTGCTGGAAAGCTTTGGCGTGGGCGGCGTGCCGGAGTACGGCGGTTATTTTGAAACGATACGCGCCGCTGCCGCCGCGGGCAAAACGATTGTGATGACAACGCAGGTGCCCAACGAGGGCAGTGACCTTGGCGTATATATGGTGGGGCACGCGCTAAAAGGTACCCCCGGTGTGCTGGAAGCCTACGACATGACCACCGAAGCCGTGACTGCAAAGCTGATGTGGGTGCTGGCACAAGCCACGGCGCAAAGCAAAGTAAAGCGGCTGTTTTACACCCCCGTTGCCGCCGATATTTTGTGTGCGGAAGAAGAAAACTAAAATTAGGCGCCCTGACTGTATGGTATGTAAACCATGCAGACAGGGCGATTTTTTATTGGCGGATAATGGGCATGGTACCACCTTTTTATGCGGCCCGGCCCGGTGATATTGTAAATAAATGGTGACGAATTGCGGCACATTGTTGCACTGGGCAACCACAGCAAAGATTTGACAACCGGTGCGCTGTTCGCGCCGGGGGCATGCGCTTACAATAAAAGCAGAAAATGCCGGGCCCACGCTGGCCGGGCAAATGCTTTTGTGAGGAGCCTTGAAACTTATGCAATACGGTCATTTTGACAATGAACACCGGGAGTACGTCATTGACCGGGTCGATTTGCCCACCAGCTGGACAAATTACCTTGGCACCGAAAAAATGTGCGCGGTCGTCAACCACACCGCGGGCGGGTATGTGTTTTGCGGCAGCGCCGAATACCACCGCATCACGCGGTTTCGGGCAAACAGTGTGCCGATGGACCGCCCGGGGCAGTATATCTACCTGCGCGACGACGACACCGGCGATTACTGGAGCGTCAGCTGGCAGCCGGTGGGCAAGCCGCTGGCGCAGGCACACTACACCTGCCGCCACGGGCTTAGCTATACGGCATACGAATGCGAGTACAGCGGCATTGCCGCGGTGCAAACGCTGTTGATCCCGCGCGGCGAAGAAGTGGAAATTTGGGACCTGCGGCTTGAAAACCGCTCGGGCCGCGCGCGGCATATCAGCGTGTTCAGCTATGCCGAGCTGTCGTTTCACCACATCGACATGGACAACCGCAATTTCCAGATGAGCCTGTACGCCGCGGGCAGCAGCTACGCCGATGGCGTGATCGAACAGGATTTATACTATGAAGAGGACGGCTACCAGTACTTTACCGCCACCTTTCAGCCGGACAGCTTTGACGCGGTGCGCGAGCAGTTTATCGGCCCCTATCGCACCGAGACAAACCCCATCGGGGTCGAAAAGGGCGTGCTGAACGGCAGCACGGCGCTGGGCGGAAACCAGTGCTGCGGGCTGCACCACCGGTTACAGCTTGCCGCGGGCGAAGTGTGGCGCGGTGCGTTTTTGCTGGGGGAGGGCCGCCGCAGCGAAGGGCTGCGCGTGCGCGAAAAATATGCGGCCCCCGCCGCGCGCGATGCGGCGCTGGCCGAGCTGCGGCTGTACTGGCAGGCAAAATGCGACGCCTTGACGGTGTGTACCCCCAACGAAGCGATGAACACGATGCTGAACACCTGGACGCTGTACCAAAGCGAGATCAACGTGATGTTCAGCCGGTTTGCCAGCTTTATTGAGGTAGGCGGGCGCACCGGCCTTGGCTACCGCGACACCGCGCAGGACGCAATGACGGTGCTGCACTCAAACCCCGCAAAATGCCGCGAGCGCATTTTGCAGTTGATGCAAGGCCTCGTCAGTGAGGGGTATGGGCTGCACCTGTTTAGCCCGGAATGGTTTGAAGAGCAAAAAAAGCAAAGCTTTAAAAGCCCCACGCTCATCCCGATGCCGGGCGCCGAGCAGCGGGTGCACGGGCTGAAAGACGCCTGTAGCGACGACGCGCTGTGGCTGGTGGCCACGGTGGCCGACTATGTCAAAGAAACCGGCGACGACGCGCTGCTTGATTTAACGGTGGGCTATGCCGACGGCGGCGAGGGCACGGTGTACGAGCACCTGCTGCGCATTTTAGACTTTTCGGCCCGCATGGTGGGCGCGCACGGCATTTGTAAGGGCCTGCGGGCGGACTGGAACGACTGCTTAAACCTTGGCGGCGGCGAAAGCGCAATGGTGAGCTTTTTGCACGTGTGGGCGCTTGGCAGCTTTGTGGGGCTTGCCCGCCACCTTGGCCGGCAGGCCGATGCCGACAAATACGAAGCACTGCGCGCCGCCGTGGCACAGCGCTGCGAAGAACAATTGTGGGACGGCGAATGGTACCTGCGCGGTTTTACAAAAAGCGGGCGCGCCATTGGCACCCACGCGGACACCGAGGGTAAGGTGCACCTTGAAAGCAACGCGTGGGCAGTGCTTTCGGGCGCGGCGGGGCCGCAGCGCGGGCAAAAGGCGATGGACGCCGTTTACGAATACCTGTATACGCCGTATGGCCTGCGGCTCAACGCCCCGGCGTACAAAACGCCGGACGATGAAATTGGCTTTGTCACCCGGGTATACCCCGGGCTGAAAGAGAACAGCTCGATTTTCAGCCACCCCAACCCCTGGGCATGGGCGGCGGAATGTGTGCTGGGGCGGGGTGACCGCGCGATGCGGCTGTACGACGCGCTGTGCCCGGCAAAGCAGAACGACCGCATTGAGGTGCGCAGGTGCGAGCCCTATTCGTACTGCCAGTTTGTCACCGGGCCCGACCATGTGGAGTTTGGCGAAGCGCATCACCCGTTTATGACAGGCTCCGGCGGGTGGAGCTATGTGGCGGCCACCCGGTATATGCTGGGCATTCGCCCCGGCTTTGACGGGCTGCAAATCGACCCCTGCATCCCGGCCGCGTGGGGCGGGTTTACCGCCGTGCGCCGTTACCGCGGCGCGGTGTACCATATTCGGGTCGAAAACCCGCAGCACGTCTGCAAAGGGGTCGCGGAGCTTTGGGTCAACGGCACACAGGTACAGCGCATCCCCTGCCTTGCGGCAGGCGAAAGCGCGCAGGTGCGCGTTGTGCTGGGCAAAGGGGGGCGGCAGGCATGAGTATTCAGTTTGGTACCGGCGGCTGGCGCGCGGTGATTGGCGACGGGTTTACCCGCGCCAATGTGCAGCTTTTGGCGTGGGCCCTTTGCAAAAAAATGAAGGACGAAGGCGTTGTGGACCAGGGCTTTGTCATCGGCTATGACCGCCGCTTTTTAAGCGAGGAAGCCGCGGGCTGGGTGGCTGAGGTGTTTGCGGCCGAGCGGGTGCATTGCAGCATCATCCACCGCCAAAGCCCAACGCCGCTGATCATGTTTACCCTGAAAGAGCAGGGCTGCGCCTATGGGCTGGCGGTCACCGCCAGCCACAACCCGGCGCTGTACAACGGGGTCAAGGTGTTTACGGCGGGCGGGCGCGACGCGGACGAAACGGTCACCCAGAGCTTAGAGCAGTATCTTGCGGCGCTTAGCGGCGAAACCCCGCCCACCGTGCCGTTTGCCGAGGCACTGCACAGCGGCATGGCAGAGTATATTGACCCGATGAACCGCTATATCGACAGTATTTTAAGCGCGGTGGACGTCAAGGCCATTCGCCGCCGCGGCCTGCGTGTTGCGCTGGACCCGATGTACGGCGTCAGTAAAACGGCGCTGCAAACGGTGCTGCTTACCGCGCGGTGTGATGTCAGTGTCATCCACGAGCGGCACGACACGCTGTTTGGCGGCCGGCTGCCCGCCCCCAACCAGAAAACGCTGGCAAGCCTGATGACCTATGTGGAGGAAAACCATTGCGACATTGGCATTGCCACCGACGGCGATGCCGACCGGCTGGGCGTTGTGGATGACCGCGCCGAATTTTTACACCCCAACAAAATACTGGTGCTGCTGTATTACTACCTTGTCAAATACAAGGGCTGGCACGGGGCGGCGGTGCGCAACATTGCCACCACCCACCTGCTGGACCGCATTGCCGAAAGCTTTGGCGAAACCTGTTACGAGGTGCCGGTGGGCTTTAAATATGTGTCGGGCAAAATGGCGGCCACCGGCGCCATTATTGGGGGCGAAAGCAGCGGCGGGCTGACGGTGCGCGGGCATATCCAGGGCAAAGACGGCATTTATGCCGCGGCGTTGCTGATTGAGATGATTGCCGTCACCGGGCACAGCCTGTCCGCCCTTTGGGCTGAAATTGAGGCGCAGTACGGCGTGTTTGAAATGTACGAGAGTGATTTTAAATTCAGCGCAGAGAAAAAGGACGCCATTTATCAATTGCTGATGGAGGACAAATTGCTGCCCCCGTTTGAGCTGGAAATCGACCATGTCAGCTATATCGACGGCTGTAAGGTGTATTTTAAAAACGGCGGCTGGGTAATTGCCCGGTTTTCCGGCACCGAGCCGTTGCTGCGCATTTTTTGCGAGATGAACAGCATGGCGCTGGCAAAAAAAACAGCCAAAACACTGCAACAATTTTTGGCAGTTTGATTTGGGGTGGGGCGGGCAGTGCCCCGCCTTTTTTTGTTATAATAAAACAAAACACGACAGCAGAAAGGGGCAGCGCAATGAAGCAGCAAAAAGCACCCAAGACAGGGCAGGGCGGGCCGCGCCGCTACAGCCTGAAATGGAGCATGATCGGCATGGTGCTGTTTTGCTGGATCTTGCCGGTACTGCTGATCGTCGCGGGGGCAGGCGTATATATCTTCAACAGCCTTGCCACGCAGGCCCAAAAAAATTTGCAGATGAGCGCCGAAACCGCGGCCGAGCTGGTGACGACCCGCATGGACGCCGCCATGGCGTCCAGCCGCAAGGCAAGCTATATCCCCACCATTCGCGATGCGTGGCAAAGCTACCAGCAAACCGGCGAAGCGGTGGAACTGTACGAAAACGTGAACCTGTTTTTGTACCAGCAATATAAGTACGACGAAAAATTTTTAAACGTGATGGTCACCTTTTTGCAAGACCCCACGCTGTCGTTTTACACCACCAATGTCACGGCGGGCGGCACTATGCAGGGGGTGCGCAGCTACCGCGAAACGCTGGAGGCCAGTTTGCTGGCCCGCAGCGCCACGCTGGGTACCTCCACCGCGTTTGTGGTAGAACAGGGACATGTATATCTGGTGCGCAATTTAGTAGACAGCGCTTACCAGCCCTATGCGGTATTGGCAATGGAGCTGAACAGCCGGCTGTTGTTCCGTGAAATGGCCGACCTGCCGGGCGCGGGCACCTCCACACTGTGGTTGGGCGGTACCCCGGTGCCGCTGGTACAGGGCGGCCCTGACCTCACCCCGCCTACCGGCAGCGTAAGCGGGGTAAAAACCGCGCGGCAGGCAGACGGGTTTGTGGTCGGCGCACAGGCGGCACGGGCATCGTACCAGCTGCAATGGGCGGCATTTGTGCAGCCGGTGGGCCTGCGCAGCCAGCAGGGGGTGGCACTTTTGGCGCTGGCCGCCATTTTTGTGCTGCTATTGCCCATGATGGGCTTTGTATTGCGCTTTTTTGCCCGCAAGGTCACCCGCCCGGTTGACGCGCTGATTGCCGCGGCAGGGCAGATAGAGCTTGGCAGCTTTGGCGTGCAGGTCGAGCAGACGGCCCTAACCAGCAGCGAAATGGGCACACTGGGCGACAGCTTTAACTCGATGAGCAACACCCTGCTCAACCAGTTTGAACATATTTATAAAGAGGAGCTTGCGCTGCGCGACGCCCGCATTATGGCGCTGCAAAGCCAAATCAACCCGCATTTTCTCAATAACACGCTGGAAATCATCAACTGGGAGGCCCGCATGAACGGCAACCTGAAGGTTTGCCGCATGCTGGAAAGCCTTTCTACGATGCTGGAAGCCGCGATGGACCGCCGCCACCGGCCGCTGGTGCATCTGTCGGAAGAGCTGATGTATGCCGACGCGTATTTGTATATCATCGGCGAGCGGCTGGGCAAACGGCTGACGGTGCAAAAGCAAATCGACCCCGAGCTGCTGGACGTAATGGTACCGCGGCTGGTGTTGCAGCCCATTATGGAAAACGCGGTGGAGCACGGCATCAACCCCACCCAGCAAGGCACCATTACGCTGCGTGCCCGCCGCCAGGGGCACTGGCTATTGCTGGAGGTGGAAAACGACGGCACGATGACACAGGACGACCTTGCCAGAATACGGGCGCTGTTGAGTGATGCCCCCGCGCAGGAGGGGGAACGCAGCGTGAGCCTTGGCATTCGCAACGTGCACCAGCGGCTGCGCATCTTGTATGGCGAAGAGAGCGGTTTATTCGTCACTATCACTAAAAAAGGCAACACTCTTTGCAGCATAAAAATTGACCTTGACCAAGGCGGGCAAGAATATACAATAAAAACCAACCTCAATCATTAAGCTTTTGCGCGCGCCGCAGTATCATAAAGCCATAAGGTGCGGGCAACCGATGCCCGCCGTATTATCTACGAGAAGGAGAATCATACCATGAAAAAAACACTTGCACTTGTAATGGCTGTGGCCATGTGCGGTTCCATGCTGGCGGCCTGCGGCGGCAGTTCCTCTGCGGCAAGCAGCGCGGCATCGGCTTCTGCTGCGTCACAGGCAAAACCGGTCACCCTGAATGTTGTCACCAGCTACGGCGGTGACGACGGCAACCGCGCAAACTACGAAGCGGCCTATAAAGCATACGAGCAGGCCACCGGCAACACCGTGCTGGACGCCTCTGAAACATCGAACGAAGAGTGGAAAGCCAAGGTCAACACCGACTTTGAGACCGGCAGTGAGCCCGACGTGCTGTTCTACTTTAACGGGGTGGATTCGAACAAATTCGTCGAGAGCGGCAAGGTTGTTTCGATTGACGAAATCCGCGCCGAGTACCCCGATTATGCGGCAAACATGAAAGACGACATGATTGCACCTTCCCCGGCGGACGGCAAAAAATACGCCGTGCCGGTAAACGGCTACTGGGAAGCGCTGTACTGCAACGAAAAGGTGCTGGCAGACTGTGGCCTGCAAGCCCCGACCGCCGACACCACGTGGGAAGAATTTTTGGCCATGTGCGAAACCATCAAAGCAAAGGGCTACACCCCCATTGCCTGCAGCCTGCAAGAGGTGCCGCACTACTGGTTTGAGTACACGGTGTACAACCACGGCAACACCGCAAACCACACCGAATTGCCCGCCGCTTCCACCGACGCAGTGGGTGCCAAATGGGCCCAGGGCCTCAACGACATGAAGGCGCTGTATGACGCGGGTTATTTCCCCGTCAACACCCTGACGGCAGGGGACGCCGACACCTTCCAGCTGATGACCGACAACAAAGCGGCCTTTGCAATCGACGGCTCGTGGAAAATCGGCTATTTCCAGGAAAACGCAATGGACATCAACGACTTCACCGTGACCTATGTGCCCGGCCAGGGCGAGCGCAAATCCACCGACCTTGTGGGCGGCCTGTCAATGGGCTATTTCATCACCCGCAAAGCGTGGGATGACCCCGAAAAGCGCGAAGCCGCAGTAAAGTTTGTTGAAATGATGACCAGCGACGAAGTGGTTTCGACCTTTGGCGCCACCGCGGTCACCGCGCTGAAAAACGGCACCACTGCCCCCACCGACGCCGACGCGCTGGTAACGGCCGCACTGGCGATGACAAAGGGTGCCACCGGCATTGCCGCCGCCACCGAGGACGGCCTGACCAGTGAAGCCCGCGCCGCGCTGTTTGCCGACGTGAAAAACATCGTCACCGGCAAAACCACGGCAGAGCAGGCCATTGATGCCTGCCTTGCGGTAGAGTAACCCCCGGCAATCCTCCCTGATTGTCAAAAAACAGCCGGCAGAGCCAGCAAAACCCGGCTCTGCCGGCTGCTTTTTAGGCTTCCCGGGGCAGACTGATTTTGAAAAGAGGTCCCGCAATGAACAATTCCACCATTTATAAACGAAAGGCACCGCTGGCGGTATTTCTCATTCCCGCCTTCGCGTTCATGGCGGTGTTCCTCTATTACCCCTTTGTGCGCAACATCGTCAACAGTGTGTCAAAAATCAGCGGGCTTGGCACGGCCAGCGAGGGCATCAATACCCCGTGGTACAAAAACTTTGTGCAGTTGTTTACCGACGAAAAGCTGCGCACCGCGTTCGGCAACACCATGTTGCTGATGCTGTTTACCATTGTGTTTCAGGTGGGCATTGCGCTGGTGCTGGCGCTGCTGGTAGATAATATCCGCCGGGGCGCCGGGTTTTTTCGCACCGTGTACTTTTTCCCCATCGTCATCAGCGCCACCGCGCTGGGCCTTTTGTTTAACCTGATTTTTTTGTACAACGGCGGCATGTTAAACCAGCTGCTGATGGGCCTTGGGTGGGTGAAAGAGGCCATTGACTGGAAGAGCGAAAAGTATTACATGTTCACCATGCTGCTGCCGGTGATGTGGCAGTATGTCGGCTTTTACTTTGTCATTCTGGTGACCGGGCTCAACAACATCAGCCCCGAGCTGTACGAGGCAGCGGCCATCGACGGGGCTTCCGGCTTGCAGCGCGTCACCCGCATTACGCTGCCGCTGCTGCACAACACACTGTGCATCTGCCTCACACTCGCCATCACCGGTGCGCTGAAGGTGTTTGATTTGCCGTGGGTGATGATGGGCCAGGGCATGCCGATGGACCGCAGCTGGCTGCTTGGCACCTACATGTACCAGCAGACCTTTAATGTGGGCGATGTGGATTACGGCTCGGCCATTGCCATTGTGCTGGTGGTGCTGGGGGTCGCGATCAGCCAGCTGGCCAACGCCATTTTTAAAGAAAAAGAGTATTGAAAGGGGGCACAGATATGGTAAAAAAAAGAAAGCTCAGTGTTTCACAAGGGCTCATCTATCTCGTGCTCTCGGCTTGGGCACTGTCCACCATCTACCCGTTTTTCTGGGTCATTGTCAACTCGTTCAAAGAAAAACGGTATATCCGCAGCGACACGTTTGCACTGCCGCTGGGTGAGATGTTTACGCTGGACAATTACCGCACGGCGTTCGAGCGGGTCGATATTCTGGGCGCTTACCGCAACAGCCTCATCATCAGTATCACGGTGACGGCAGTGGTGGTGCTGCTGGCGGGGTTTGCCGCCTACGCCATGGCGCGCTACCGGTTTCGCGGCCGGCGTGCCTTGCAGGGGCTGATTATCGCCAGCATGATGTTCCCGGTGTTTTCCACCATTATCCCGGTGTTTCGCATGCTGTATTCGTGGGGGCTTGTGCGGTTTGAAAGCGTGTTCTATTCGCTTTTGTGTGTCAGCCTGCCGCAAATCGCGGGCAACCTGTCGTTTGCCATCGTGGTGCTTACCGGGTATATCCGCAGCATCCCGGTAGAGATGGAAGAGGCGGCCTACCTTGAGGGGTATAACGTCTTTCAAATCTTTTTTCGCATCGTGTGGCCGCTGGGCAGGCCCAGCTTTGCCACCGTCGCGATATTCACCTTTTTGTGGAGCTATAACGACCTGTTTACCCAGATGTTCTTTTTGCGCAACAAGCGCACCTACAGCATCACCCGGTTGCTGGCCGAAATTTCAAGCCAGGCCGGTGTCAACTATGGACTGATGGTCGCGGCGGTGGTGCTGGTGGTCGTGCCGGTGCTGCTGGTGTACATTCTGCTGCAAAAAAACATCATTAAGGGCATGACGGTGGGCGCGTTGAAAGGTTGATGCGCCGGTTTGAATGCGCGGGGGCGTGCGTGCTATAATAAAACAAAGCAAAATGGGGGTGGCTGCAATGTACCGGGTCATGGTGGTGGACGATGAAGAAGTAATCGTCAGCGGGCTGGTGCGGGCCATGCCGTGGCAAAAATATGGCTGCGAAGTGGTGGCCACCGCCACCAGCGGCGGCGAAGCGCTGAAATTATTGCGCGAAAAAAAGCCGGACATTTTGTTTACCGATATTTGCATGCCGGGGCAGGACGGGCTGGCGGTGCTGGCTGCCGTGCGCAGTGAGTTTGCGCAGATGCAGGTGACCATTTTAAGCGGTTACCCCAATTTCGACTATGCCCAGCGCGCCATTGAGCTGGGGGTCGTCAGCTATGTGCTGAAGCCCAGCCGTTTCCAGCTGCTGGAGGAAGCACTGGCCAAAATGGCCGAAAACCTGCACGAACTGCAGCAGGCGCAAACAACGCCGCCCGTGCTGCAAGGAGCTTTTTGTGGCGACGTGGGCCTTGCCGCGGCGCAGACCGGCACCGAAAAAGCGCAGAATTTTATTGTTAAAAACGCGCTGGATTATATCCGCACCCATTATGCCGAGCGGCTGACGCTGGCCGATGTGGCAGACGCCGTTTACGTCAGCCAGTGGCACCTGTCTAAACTGATTAGCCGGTACACGCAGCAAAGTTTTTTCGATTTATTGAACGGGGTGCGGGTAGAAAAGGCCAAAGAGCTGCTTAGCGACCCGTCGCTGAAAATATGGCAGGTGGGCGAGCAGGCCGGCTTTACCGACGCCACCCATTTTTCGCGCACCTTTAAAAAGCTCACCGGCATGAGCGCGAACGAGTACCGCAGCAAAAGCTAGGTGAAACCGATTTTTTGTGGTGAGCCGAGGCTGTATCTAATAGAATAATCCCCCGGCAACTGTTTGCCGGGGGATTATTTTGTGCCAACAGGCAAAGGGCGTAATAGCGGCCTTTGCTTTCCGGCCGTGCGCGTGGTAAAATTGTAACAAAGGCGGTGCAATATCGGTCGTTTTATCTGCCGTTGCGCCGTTATTAAGCCGACAGTGGGGCCTGTTGTAATGGCCCGCAGGGGCAAAGCGGCGCAGGCAATTAGCCGCGCCGCAAATGGGGAGGTACAAAATGAAAAAGAATCTGCTGATCCTGCACGGCGGCGGGCCGACCGCTGTCATCAACGCATCGCTGTATGGCGCGGTGAGCGAAGCAAAGGCACACCCGCAGGTAGAGCATATTTACGGCGCGATTGGGGGTACCGGCGGGTTTTTAAAAGGCCAGATGAAAGACCTTAAAGAGATCCCCGAAGAGCGGCTGCGCCTGCTGCTCACCAGCCCCGGCAGCGCCATCGGTACGTCCCGCGACCACTTAGAGCCAGAGGACTACGACACCATGGCACAAATAATCCAACATCAAAACATTGGCTGGGTGCTGTGCAACGGCGGCAACGGCAGTATGGATATGTGCGGCAAGCTGTATGCTGCCTGCCGCAGAGCCGGGGCCGAAGTGCGGGTGATGGGTATCCCCAAAACCATGGACAACGACATTGCAATCACCGACCACAGCCCCGGCTATGGCAGTGCGGCGCGCTATATTGCGCAAAGCGTGCAAGAGCTTTGTGCCGATGTGCGCAGCATGCCCATCCACGTAGTGGTGCTGGAGGCACTGGGCCGCAATGCGGGCTGGGTAACGGCGTCCAGCGCGCTGGCGCGCACCGGCGGGCAAGACGGGCCCGACCTTGTGTATTTGCCCGAGCGCCCGTTTAGCGAAGACGACTTTTTGCAGGACGTTTCCACCCTGCTGCAAAAAAAGACCGGCCTTGTCGTGGTGGCAAGCGAGGGGCTGACAGACAAAGACGGCAAAAACATCGTGCCGCCGGTGTTTCAGGTGGGGCGTTCGGTCAACTATGGCGATGTCAGCGCGCATCTGTCGGGGCTGATCACCAAAAAGCTGGGTTATAAGGCCCGCGGCGAAAAGCCGGGCCTGCTGGGCCGCGCGTCGGCCACATTGCAAAGCCCGGTAGACCGCGAGGAAGCCCGCATTGCCGGGCAGCTTGCCTGCCGCGCCGCACTGGAAGGCGAAACCGGCAAAATGGTCGCGTTCCGCCGTGCCGATGGCCCTGTTTACAGCGCCGAGCCGTTTTTGGTCGAGATTGAAAAGGTCATGCTGACCGAGCGCAAAATGCCGCAGGAGTATATCAACGCGCGCGGCAACGGTGTCACACAGCAGTTTGTAGACTGGTGCCGCCCGTTGATCGGCGACGCGCTGCCGGAGCTTGTCTCGTTTCGCTGATTTGTGAATTGCTGCCCTTGTGGGCAGTGCTAATCATACACAAAAAGGATGTGCCTGCGGGCACATCCTTTTTGTGTATGGTGAAAATCAGTGTAAAACGATCATGCCAAATACCGGCTTGTCAGCTGCATTACGGCAGCAATGTTCTGCGGGTTTTCGGCATATCGCCCGGCAGAAACATTATTGTGGTGTTCATCAAAATATCCCCCGGTTTTGCCTTGCATAGCGGGGCTGGCGCCAAGGTAAAAATAAGTCTCGGCCATTTGTGCCGGGGGTAGGGCATGCTTGCTTTTCACCCCGTAAAGCCATTTTTGAAAGCTGGAAACCCCGGCATGCCGGGCAAGGTCGACCTTTACGGCGGGCACACGGACGCTGTTCACCGTGACATGGGTGTCGGCCAGCTTGCCGGCCAGCCATTGCCCATACATAATTTGTGCCAGCTTAGACTGATAGTAAGCCTTGGTTACAGAAAAACGGCGGTGCGCAAACTCCGGGTCCTGCAAGTCCACTTTAAGGCCCGGCATGGCAAGCAGCCCTTTTGAGGCAATCAGCAATACACGCCCGTCGTCACTGTTTTGCAACAGGCTAAGCAGCTGTTCTGTCAGCAGCACCGGGCCAATGTGGTTCGTCATCCAAACGCTCTCAAGCCCCTCACTGGTCAGTTGGCGCTCTTTTTGGGCAAGGTCAAACACGGCCGCATTGTGAACCAGCACGTCAATGGTATCAAACCGTTCACGCAATTGCTGTGCAAACGCCAAAACAGAGGCTTTTACCCCCATATCGACCAGCAACAGTACGGCGCTGCCGCCGCTGGCTTTTAAAATATCCTGTAACGCCGACTCGCCCCGCGCTTGATTGCGGCAACCCATCACAACAAGGTAGCCGGCGCTTGCAAACTGAATGGCAGCCTGCTTGCCAATACCGGAATTTGCACCGGTAATCACACATACCTTCTGTTTCATTGAAAACCAGCCTTTCATGCAATCGAAAAACTCAAAATTAGACCGATTGGTCTACAAGCTAAATAGTAGCACTCCTTTGATAGTTTGTCAAGAACTACGGGTGCCGGCAGCACCTTTGCCGTTTGCCGCTTGACAGCAACATAAAACAGAGTAGACTAAAATAAACCGACTAGTCTAACTGTGGAGGCCCAGATGAAAGAGAAAAGTTTTGCCAAAGAACAACAATTGTTTGCGGCGGCATTAGAAGAATTTACGCAAAAACCCTATGAAGCGGCCTCGCTGAATACGATTTTAAAAAATGCAAAGGTCAGCAAGGGCGTATTTTATTACCATTTTGCCGACAAGCAGGCCCTTTATTTGTATTTGCTGCAAAAGGCGACCAAAGAAAAATGGGTCTTTATTACCCAGCAAAGTGCAGCCGGCACCGCAACGGCTGCACCGCTGTTTGAACAGTTTCGGGTGCAGGCGCGCTTTGGGCTGCAATTTGCACAGCAACATCCGCAGTACCACAAGCTGGGGCGTATGCTGGCAAAAGAGGCGGGTACCCCCATTTATGAAATTGCAAAGCGGCAGTTGCAGCCGGGCGGGGAGCAGCAGCTTGCCAAGCTGGTGGATGCCGCACTGGAAAAAGGGGAGCTGCGGCCTGGTTACACACGGGCGTTTTTAATACAGTTACTTTCGTTTTTGTTTTCCGGGTTTGACGAGGTATTCGGCGCCGATGCTGCTGCCGACTTAAATCAGCTGCTGGCGAACCTAGACCAGTACGTCGAATTTATGCAACTGGGCCTTGGTGCGCAATAACGGGGCAACGGCCTTTCATTAGAAAAACACAACCACAATGTATCTGCAAATGGCCTTTTTCGGCCTTGGTGCGGGGCTGGGTTGTATATGGGCTATATTAACTGAAAGAAATAAGTACGGGCAAAAAGTGGGGCAGGGGTTAACTGTGAATTGCTGTGGTGACAGCAAAAGGGCTTTGCCGGCGAAGACCGGGCAAAGCCCTTTTGTTTTTGCTTTGAGCTTGGGGTAAAACAATGAGAACAGTTCTCAAAAGATGACAAAGACGAAAGCAACTTTAATAGTAGTGAAGTTGTAAAAAATTCGGCAAAAAGTTTTACTTAAAATAGTTATTTATTACAATAAAATTAGTTTTAATTGATTTTTGTTACTGATATAATGAATTTAAAACAATTGTGTGGTTATACTAAATAGAACAAACTATTAAAGAGATGGTGCTGAGGTAAATAGATGAAAGAAGAAAAGAAAAAAGTGGTATGGCGTAAAACAGAAGGTACAGGCAAACGGGGAATTGCGTTTTTCCTTTGCCTGTGTCTTCTTTTTGTGCAAATTTTTCAAGGTACCCCGGTGCGTGCGGCAACGGAGGTGGGGTACAACAGCAACAAGGTTTCCAATAGTGACTGGCAACTGTCTGGCGGTGCAATGTGGGATGATTTAAGCGGCGAAGAGTTGCTCGAACTACAAGTTTCCTCCGCTGTGGCGCAGTGTAGAGTATCCCTTGCGGGCATTCAGGGCGGGGTTGCCGGCGGTATGCTGAAAGCGGTGTTTAGTGCGTCAGCTGTTGTAACCGTTGCGGCGAGTGCCACGTTTGAATTTAAAACGGCAGAAAACGGTGCTTTGGGGCAACAGGTTATCGATATGCCCGATAATGCAGCAGTGACGCCGGTGACCGGGCAAATTTCAATCCCGGCCGGTACGGACCATGTTGATATTTATCTTGCTACACAAAGTTACGCAGATTTCAGTGATTTGTCGTTTGTCGTTTCAGACCAGTTGGGCCCGCTGCTTACCCCAAGCGATACAACAGGGTGGGTAAACACCGATGTCACGGTGCAGCTTACCGCGCAGGACGCTACCGACGCCAATGGCTCTGCCAGTGGGGTTGAGGGCATTTACGATGCGGATAATGACCAAAAAGTAGCCGCGGGCACAGATTGGGCCTATACGGCAACCGAAAGCGGTACGCGGCATTTTTACAGTATGGATTATGCGGGCAACAAATCTGCAACACAAACCGTTACGGTGCAGATTGACCGCGAAGCCCCTGCCGCCCCGGCGGTGACACTTAGCACGCCGGGTGCGTGGGCCAAAGCGGCAACGCTGACCCTGGGGGCGGTCACCGCCCCTGCCGGCCAAAGCCCCGAAACACGGCAGTACCGCCTTGGCACCGGAGAGTGGCAGGCGTACAGCGATGTGGTAAACCTGCCGGAGGGCAGTTATACCGTGCAGGCGCGTACAGTGGATACAACAGGCAATGCCTCTGCTGCAACACAGGCAGTAACTGCAATGGTAGATGCAACTGCCCCGGCCGTTACGGCCGAGGTACAGCCGCACAGTGCGGGCGGCGCCACCGTAACGGTCACCGCACAGGATGTTGCCCCGGTGGCAGGGGTGACCCCCTCCGGTATTGCACAGACCAAATGGATGGCCGGTGTGCAGACCACGGAGTTTGTGGCGGCAAATGGCACTGTAATTACGGGCAACACGTTTGAGGTGACACAGGGCGGCAGCTACACGGTGCTTACAACCGACAATGCAGGCAATACTGCCACTACGACGGCAGAAGTCAACTTGTATCCGTCACTCGAGGCAATCAGCGCGCAAACGATGGACGAGGACACCACGCGGGAACTTACCTTTGCCATCAGCGACCCCGAGGGCGCGGCGCTGATGGTGCAGGCGGTTTCGGCCAATACAGACCTGCTGCCAAACCCGGTGGTAACACAGGAGGGCGGCAACGCCACCCTGACCCTTGCGCCGCTTGAAAACAAAAATGGCGCGACGCAGGTGACGGTTTCGCTGTCCGATGGGGTGAACACCCAAACGCAGACCTTTGCTGTAACGGTGACTGCGGTCAACGATGACCCGGTGTTGCAGGCTGATGCCGCCACAACGCAGGAGGATACCCCTGTGACGGTGGATGTGCTGGCCAATGACACGGATATTGACGGGGATACCCTGACCCTTGTAAGTGACGGCATTACCGCAACAAATGGCACGGCAACTGTGCAGGACGGGCAGATTAAATTTACCCCCGCGGCAAACTTTAATGGGTCAGCGAGCGTTACTTATACAGTGACCGATGGCACGGTACAAAAAATGGCGACCATCACTATAACGGTCACACCGGTCAATGATGCGCCGGCACTGCAGGGGGTGACCAGCATTACCGTCGCAGAGGACACGGTGGTGGCAAACACCTTTGTTACGGATGTGGATAACAGCGAACTGACGTTTACCCTGACAACGCCACCGGCCCACGGTACGGTGACCTTTGAGCCGGTTGCGGGGGCCAGTGTGACAACCTACCGCTATGTGTACACCCCGGTAAAAGATTATTATGGCACCGATACCTTTACGGTAAAGGTAAGCGACGGGGCTGCCACGGTGACGCGCAGCATCAGTTTTACCTTTACCGCGGTGAACGACGCCCCCACGTTCGACGGGCTGGCGGCAGTTTATAATATTAGTGAAGATGACCCGCAGCAAACAGTAAACTTTACGATTGCCGATGCGGAAACTGCAACATCGGCCCTGATGCTGCAGGTGTCCAGCCAAAACGAAGCGCTCATCCCTGCCGCAAGCCTTACGTTAGACGGCCTTGGTGCCAGCGATGGTAATGTGACACTGCATTATACCCCCGCGGCCAATGCCCACGGTACGGCGGTGTTGCAGCTGAAACTGAGCGATGGCTTTTTGGTGACGACACAAAATGTCACGGTGCAGGTGGCTTCGGTAAACGATGCGCCCACCCCGGTGGCAGACACGCTGGAGTATACCGAAGATACGCCGCTGGTCATCGATATGGATGACCTTGTGGCAAACGACAAAGATATTGACGGCGACACGTTGACCTTTACCGGGGTAAACACATTGCCGGGTGCGGCAGTGGGAACCCTGGTAGAAACGAATGCCGCCAGCCATGAATGGACCTTTACCCCCGTAGCCAACACCAACGAGACGGCCACTTTTACCTACTTTGTCAGTGATGGCGATTTGCAATCAGTAGGGCAAGTCACCCTGACGGCAAAAGGGGTCAATGACCGCCCAACGCTGGTGCTGAACGCCGGCAATATCTATACCACAAACGAGGATACCGGCCTTGACATCACTTTCACGGTGAACGACCTTGAAACCGATGCCAGCGACCTGATTGTACTGGCGGGCACCGGTACCCCCGGCGTGGTGGGGGCCGACCGGCTGACCATCACCCGCGGGGCCAACGGGCAGTGCACCCTGCACATTGCGCCGAATGCCGACCAAAACGGCACGGCGACGATTACGCTGACGGTCAGCGACAGCAAGCTGATGGCGGTCACCAGCTTTGACATTGCGGTGACCCCGGTGCAAGACCCGCCTGTTGGCGTAAATGATTATGTGTTTGCCGCAAAAATGGGCAAGGTGGAATTTGAGCCGCTGGCGAATGACACCGACCCGGACGGTGATACGCTGAGCATTGCTTCGTATGATACATCAGCGGTAGTTGGCGGGCAGGTGACACAGGACGGCGATAAGCTGGTTTTCCGCGATACACTGGGCACGGTGCGGGTGACGACCTTTACCTATACCGTCAGCGACGGCCACGGTAATACGGCAGAGGCAACGGTTAATGTGTCGGTGGGCGGGGCGTCGTTCCCCCCCAGCATCACCCCGGTGGCGGCCCAGTACATCAACGAGGACACCACCACCACGCCGCTGGCCTTTACCGTGGCAGACCCCGAGGGTGCGCCGCTGACGGTTAGCGCACAGTCAGACAACACCACTCTTTTGCCTAACAATTTCACCAGCAATATTTTGCTGACACAAAACCCGGACGGCAGTTGCACCGTGCAGCTGGTGCCCGCCGCCAATGCCAATGGCACCGCTACGGTGACACTGTCGGTATCAGACGGCGACAACACGACAACCACCAGCTTTAAGCTGACGGTCTACCCGGTAAACGACCTGCCTGTAGCGGCAGACGATACTGTGACAACAAACGAAGATACTGCGGTGACAATTGATGTGCTGGCCAATGACAGCGACCTTGAAACGGCGCACGCCAGCCTGCGTGTTACGGATATCACCCAGCCCACGCATGGCCGCCTGGCCCTTGCGGGCACCGGCAAATACACCTATACGCCGTACGCCAATTTTAACGGCAGCGACAGCTTTACCTATACCATGACCGACGGGCAGGCAGAAGTGACGGCAACCGTCAACATTACGGTAGATGCGGTCAACGACGCACCCCGCATCTGGCGGGATATCTGGAAATCCCTTGCCGACACAACTGCAACGACCCCTGTCGATATTGCTTTTATTCAGTCCGGTATTGTGGGCGATGTGGACAACACGCTGAATGAACTGTACATTGATGCGGTACAAAATGTGCAGGGCGGTACGGTAATCATCAGCAGTGATGAAAAAAGCGTTAGCTTTATCCCCACTGTCGCGGGCGTGGGCGGCTCGTTTGAAATTCGCATTCGCGACCGCGCCGAGACGACGGACCCGGATGTAAAATACAGCGGCTGGGCCACCGTACACCTTGGGGTGAGTGGGTCTGCTTCGCTTTGGCCTGAAAACGCATGGGTAGAGCGCGATGAGGATTCTGCGCCGTACAGCTTTGATTTAATACCGTCGTATATTCACAAAAGCGGCAACTTCAGTGAAATCACACTTGATACCAGTCACCTGTCTGCGGCAACGGCCTCTTTGGTTACGGATGTCGACGCGCAAACGGCGACCCTGACCATTACACCAAAGCCGGATGCCTACACCACAACGACCGAATATCTGACCTATGAGGTGGTAGACACCGTTAACAACCTTACGACCACTGGTAAAGTATATGTCACGCTGTACCCGGTGAACGATGCCCCCACCATTACGGCGGCAGCGGGCTCACAGCCTCTTGCGGATACTACTTTGTCGGAGGACACGGTGGTGGGCCCTTATATCGTAGACCTTGCCGATGTGGACAGCAGTGATATTTCGTTTCAGGTTTACCTGCAAAACAGCGACGCCGACCACCCGGTATTGCTGGATGCCGGCGTTTCTCTGCAGCGCACAGGGGATGAAGTGACAATAAATCTGAACCCGGTCGAAAACGCAAACGGCAGTGCCACGGTGACGCTGGCGGCAAGCGACGGGATGATCAGCACCAGCAAAAGCTTTACCGTCACCTTTACCCCGGTGAATGATGCCCCGGTGGCAGCTGGCAGCACGCAGGTGGTGTTTGAGGATACAAAAGACAACGAGTTTGGCATTGAACTGGACCACGCGGACCCGGACGGCGACACACTGACTCTCAGCATTGCAGAGGGCGGTGCGCCGCAGCATGGCACGGCCAGTGTGTCGGGGGCGACGATCCTGTATACCCCCGCGTCAAACTACAATGGGCCGGACAGCATTACTTACCAGCTGACCGACCCAGACGGCGCGGCGGCACAGGCGACCATTCAAATTACGGTGCAAAGCGTGAACGACCTGCCGGTCGTTACAGGGTTGCCCACCACTTATGCCACGCAAGAAGATGCCGCGGCCTTTACACTGCCCTTTACAGTCAGCGATGTGGACGGCGAAGCGCTGCAAGTGACCATGACCCACACCAATGAAACACTGTTCCCCGGTTTGAAGCTGGTGGGCAGCGGCAGTGACTGGCACCTTGAGGCGGATTCTGCCGACAACGCGTTTGGCACCGATACGGTGACGGTGACCGTAAAGGACGCCGAGGGCCTTGCAGATGCCACAAAGGCCATTACCGCAGTGGTAGAGATCAGCGTTGCATCGGTGAATGACCTGCCGGATGCCCAGCCGGACAGCGGTACCACACTGGAGGATACCCCCGTTTTGCTGGACGTGCTGGCCAACGACCACGATATTGAAGACGACGCGGCGGGCCGCGCGCTGCAAATTATTGAAATCAGTGTCCCGGCACACGGCACGGTGGCTTACAGCGGCGGCAAGCTGCTGTACAGCCCGGCGGCAAACTATTACGGCACCGACAGCTTTACCTACACGGTGTCGGACAGCAACGACGGCCATGTTGCCAATGTGCCGGTGTCGCTGCAAATCACCCCGGTCAACGATGCGCCAAATGCAAAGCCGGACAGCAGCACGATTGATGAGGACGGCGAGGCAGAAATTGATGTGCTGGCCAATGACACCGATGTGGAAAATAACGACCTTGTGCTGGTGGCAGGTGGCTTTTCGGCGCTGGCCGACGGCAGCGGCACCGTGCAGCACGGTACGGTGGATATCCGCAGCGGCAAAGTGGTGTTTGCTCCGTATGACAACTGGAACGGCACAGCCGTGTTTTATTACACCGTTTCTGACCAGCAGGCAGAAAACTCGACCAGCCGCGCCAAGGTAACGGTGACGGTGCGCCCGGTGAATGATGCGCCCACCATAACCGATGCGGATGATGCCACTGATGACTGGGTGATGAACGAGGACGAAGCGGCCGCTGCAAACCGCACCTTCTCCTTCACGGTTGGGGACGTAGAGACGGCACCCCAAAACCTGATCGTCACGCTGGAAAGCTCGAACGCCAGTGTGTTCCCCGCAACGGCCATCACGCTGCAGGGAACAGAGGTCAAAACCATTGTACTGCCAAAGCCGCCCGCCAACTGGAACGGCGTTGTCAACATTACGGTTTCGCTGAGTGACGGGGTCAACACGACACAAAAGGTCTACCGCGCCGTCGTGACCCCGGTCAACGATGCGCCGGTGCTGACGGTACAAGCCATTACTACGGCAGAGGATACCCCTAAAACCGCAAAGGCAACCAGTACAGACGTGGACGGCGGTACCCCGACATACAGTATTACCACCTTTGCAGTGCACGGTACGGTGTCAATCAATGCGACAACCGGCAGCTATACCTATAGCCCGTTGGCAAACTATTATGGTGCGGACAGCTTTGTGGTGCAGGTCAGCGACGGCAATGGCGGGGTTGTAACTAAAACAGTTGCGGTGACGGTAACGCCAGTCAACGATGCGCCAACAGCACAGGATGACACGGCCGAGACCGACGAGGATACGCCGGTGCTGATTAGTGTGCTGGCGAATGACAGTGATATTGAAAATGATACGCTGAGCCTTGTAGCCGGCGGTATTACCGGGGCTACCGGCGGCAGTGCGGCGGTGCAAGGCAGCCAAATCAAGTTTGCCCCGGCGCTAAACTTTAACGGCACCGCCGGTTTTTCGTATACTGTCACCGATGGTACCGCCCAGACAACGGCACATGTCACGGTGACGGTACACCCGGTGAACGATGCCCCCACGCTGGTGGCACCTGCACCTAGCGTCACCGAAGATGTAACCGCGACCGGCAGCCTTGTGGGCAGCGATGTCGACGGTGATACGCTGCACTATGCAGCCACTACATTGCCCGCGCACGGTGACCTGACGCTGAATACCGGTAATGGCAGCTATACCTATGCCCCTGCGGCCAATTACAATGGGCCGGACAGCTTTGTGGTACAGGTGAGCGACGGAAATGGCGGCACTGCCAGCAAAACCGTGTCGTTTACCGTGCTTGCGGCAAACGACACCCCCCATGCAGGGGATGGGAGCACGACCACGGCAGAAGATACGCCGGTACTGTTTGACGTGCTGGCGCTGGCAAGCGATGTGGATGCCGACCCGGTGCTCAACCAAGACCCGTTGCTGCCCGCCGCCAGTAAAGCACTTTCCATTGCCCCTGCGGGCTTTAGTGGTGTGGAGCACGGCACGGTACAGCTTGTGAGTGACGGCGGCACGACAAAAATTAAATTTACCCCCACCGCCAACTGGAACGGTGTTGAAAGCTTTGCTTATACCATCACCGACGGTCTGGGTGCGCAGGCGACTGCCACCATTACGCTTGCGGTGACCCCGGTGAACGATGCCCCCACCGCCGTGGCAGACAGTGTGCTTACGGCGGAGGATAGCAACATCACGGTCGACGTGCTTGCCAATGATACCGATGTGGATGCAAGCGCGGCACTGAATACTTACCCGGGTGCTGTGCTGGACCAAAATTTACAAATCGTTTCGCTGGCGGGTGTTGACAACGGCACTGCCGAAATTACAGGCAATAAGGTGGTATTCCACCCGGCGGCAAACTGGCATGGGGATGAGAGCTTCCAATACACCATAAAAGATGCCAGCGGCGCACAGGCGACGGCCACGGTTTCTATCACCGTTGTCAGTGTCAACGACGCCCCGGCAGCGGTGCGGGACACTGCGACGACACAAGAGGATACGCCGGTCGTCATTAACGTGCTGGCCAACGACATTGATGCCGACACGTTGACAGATGCCGAAGTGCTGACGATTACCGCGGTGAGCGATGTGACCGGCGGCAACGCCGTAATTTCAGCAGATAACAAAACCGTCACCTATACCCCGGCTGCCAATAACAATGGTACCTTTGGGTTTAATTACACCGTGCGGGATGTAGCGGGTGCAACGTCCAGTGCGGCGGTAACAGTGACAGTGACACCGGTCAACGATGCGCCTGTGGCACAAGATGACACTGCCACAACACCGGAGGATACGCCCACAACGCTGGACCTGCTGGCCAACGACACCGACGTAGACCTTGCGCAGGAAGGTGATACGCTGACCATCACGCAGGTAACCGGTGCGCTGCACGGCACCACACAAATTGCGGCAGATGGCAAAACGGTGCTGTATACCCCGGCGGCCAACTGGCACGGGGCAGAGACACTGGCCTACACAATGCGGGATGCGGCGGGCGAAACGGACACTGCGCAGGTGGCACTGACGGTGACCCCGGTCAACGATGCGCCGCTTGCCCCCACACTGCTGACCCCCACCCCCAGCGATGCCTATAAAGACGGGCAGACGGTACACGTCACCTGGGCCACCGCCACAGATGTGGACGGCGACAGTGTGACCTACCGGCTGGAATTCTATGACGGCAATACATGGCACACACTTGCAGACGGGCTGGCGGACACCGCCTATGACCACCTGCTGGCAGATACGAAGTTGACAAGCAACATGGTTTGCTACCGTGTTACCGCAACAGACGGGGTAGTGCAGGTGCCGGCCACCGGCGAGCGGTTTATCATCGACAACACGGCCCCCGCTGCCGTAGTGGTCACCGCGACACAGGGCAACGGCAGCTGGGCGGGCGCAACCGCGCAGTTTTCACTTTCCGGTGGGCAGGACCTTTTGCCGTTCACCTACGCCTACAGCACCGGCGGCAACAAGTGGGTGACACTGGCCAGCGGGCAAAAGGTCAGCTTTGCCACCCGCACCATGGTGTATTACCGCGCGGTCGACCAGCTTGGCAATACCTTTGCCGGCAGTGTGGAGCTGTTTGTAGACCTTGAAGCGCCGGTGTTTGAAACATCGGCCCCCACGGCCCCCACCAACCAAAATGTACCCATTACCCTGCAGCTTGCGGCGGACCCCGGTGGCCGCGGCAACGATTATATGCTGCTGCCGGACGGCACCCGCGCTACCCCACAGGATACCATCGTGTGGTCTGCACAAGACAACGGCAGCTATACCTTTACGCTGGTGGATGTCGCCGGCAATCGCACCGAAAAAACGGTGACGGTCAGCAATATCGACCGGGTGCCGCCCGTCATTCAGCTGTCCAGCAGTGCGGCGGCCGGGCGTGTTTCCACAAAGCCCATCTCGCTGAACATTGAAGTGACAGACGCGGCTTCGGGTATTTCATCGAAAACCATCTCGCTCAGCGGCGCAGCCGGCGGGGCAATGGGTAGTACGGTGTTCAGCCTTGTTTCAGACGGTACTTATTATGTGCATGTCACGGCGACGGATGGGGCCGGCAATACCTCTACTGCGGTGTTTGGGCCGTTTTCTATCGACAGCACACCGCCCAAGGTCAGTTACAAGGTCAGCGATCTGACGGCAAAGGGCGGCAAAATTTTGCTGGATGCCCCGCAGGATGCCACCGGTACGGTGAAGCTGACCCTGCCGGACGGCACGGTGGTCGAAAGCACGATTGCAGACTTTAACTTTACCGCGACCCAAAGCGGGGAGTATATCCTCGAGGTTTCAGACGCGGCGGGCAACGTGACAAGGCAGGTCATCACCGTGACCCTGCCGGATGACGCGGTGCCGCAGGCAGCCCCCACCCGCCCGGCGGAGACACCGGCACCGGTGCAGGCGCAGCTGAACCAGGACAGTGGCATTGTGTATGCGGCCCTGGTGCTGGGCGCGGTGCTGTTGTTCTTACTGCTGTTGCTTGCACTGCGGCGCCCGGTGAAGCTGGAATATGAGGGCACCGACCGAAACGGCAAGCAGAAGCGCATGGTAAAACGCCGTTTTGCGTGGCGCCCGGCAGAGGGTAAAACGCTGAAAATCGACGCGACCCGGCGCTTTGCGGGGGTCACGGTGCGGCTGGTCACCGTCAGCATGACCAAGGGCTTTAGTAAGCGCATGCGCAAGCGCTATGTTTCCATTTGGCTGGACAATGTGGAGCGCGCACACATTTTGGTGCCGCCCCAGCAGGACGAGCGCTGGTCGCACACTCTGCCGCGCTGATTTGGCTTATTGTAAGTAGCGAAACAATAAAAATGCAGGCCCCGCGGGGCCTGCATTTTTTGTCGGTTTTTTTAATTTAACGGTAACAGCCGGGCCGCCGCAATGTAAAATAGGGGTTTTGGCCGCGCAGTGCCGCAGCTGCCGCAAGGTCAACGTCGCACAGCAGCAGGGTTTCATCGCTGCCCGTTTGTGTGGCAACATTGCCATGCGGGCCGATTACCAGCGACTGCCCATTAAAAAACATGGCGTCCTCCCGCCCGGTGCGGTTGCACATCGCCACCCACACACTGCTTTGCATCGCCTGTACCCGCAGCTCCCACTCAAACAGCTCCATCGGCTCACCTTCGGTGTTGGCGGTGGGGATGAGGATTAAATCGGCCCCCAGCGCGGCACAGGTGCGAATACTCTCCGGCAGGTGGCGGTCAAAGCAGATCACAATACCCACCTTGCCCCACGGGGTGTCGTAGACGTGAAACCCGTCCTCTGCCGGGGTGTAATAGTCCTGCTCGTAAAACAGCGGTGCCTGCGTAATATGCACCATTTTAGAAATACCGCGGGGCACGCCGCCCGCGTCAAGCATCAGCGAGGCGTCGTAATACCCCGCGCCCTGCTGCAAATAGACATTAGGCACGGCCCAAAGGTGCAGCCGGCGGCAGGCAGCCGTCAGTGCCTGCAAGGTGTCGTCGCCCAAGGTGTGTGCAGCGCCGTGCATATCGCGCCCCGCGTACTGTGGGAAAAACGGGGTCAGCTGCAATTCGGGGAACAGAATCAGTTCTGCGCCCTGCTGTGCCGCTTGCTGCATCATGTCGAGTGCGTGCTGTAAATTTTCTTCTTCAGTCGGTGCCAGTTTCATCTGTGCCAGTGCCAGCTTCATCTGCAATTGCCTCCTTTTTTATCGTCTTTGCAGCGCCCGCTTTTTGAAACAGCCACAGCCCGGCCAAAATTAACGCCCCACCCGCAAAGGTGGCGGGGGTGGGCGCTTCGCCCAGCAATGCAAAGCCCAGTACGGTTGCAAGAAACGGGGTGATAAACATAAAGTTCGTCACGTCGCTGGTCTTTTCGGCCTGCGACAGCGCGGCCGACCACAAAAGGTACCCTATCGCACTGGGGAAAATGCCGAGATACAGCATCATGCCCCACTCGTAAGCGGGGGCTGCCCAAAGCTGGGTAACGGCTTTGGGCAGCTGGGGCAGCATTAGCAGGGTGCCGCCCCAAATGCTGTAGGCGGTTGCTTGCAAGGCAGTGTAGCGGCCTTTAAAAAAGCGCTGCATTAGGTTGTACCCGCTAACGGAAACAGCGGCAATCAGCATCCAAAACACCCCGCTGTTCAGCGAAAATACGCCGTCCCACAGCGTCAACACCAAAATGCCGACAAACGACACGGCAATGGCACCCCACCCGCCCGGCGACAGGGTTTCTTTTAGCAGAATGCTCGCCGCCAGAGCGGTCAGGATGGGCCCAGTGGCAATCAGCACGCTGCCGGTCGCGGCACTCAACGTCATCGACGCCCGGTTAAACGCTGCCATATACAGTGCAAAGCCCAGCCCGCCCGAAAGCAAAAACAGCGGGATATCTTTTTTGCGTGGCAGCCCGATTTTGTATTTGGGGGCAATGGCGATAAAGCAGAGCGACGCAATGACATAGCGCAACACCCCAACGGAGGAGGTTGTAAAACACACCAGTGCGATTTTGGTAAAAACAAAGGTGGAAGCCCATAAGACGATTGTGGTCAGTGCGAACACAGAAGTTTTATTTTTCATGCGGGTGGTGGGCGGCGCGGCCGCCATCCTTTCAGGTAAAAATTGGCGTTTTAAGGGTTGTAAATGGTGTTGCAAAACACGACCGGCACACTGCCGTTGTTTTCATAACGGTGTGCTTCATCGGCAAAAAAGTGAATGGCGTGCTGTGCGGGCACCGTATAAACCGTGTCGCCGTGTCGCAGTGTTAAGGTGCCGGCAAAAACGGTCAAATGCTCTTGTACCCCGGCTTCGTGTGTGCGCACGCTGCTTTGGCCGCCGGGCGCAATTTCGCCCCAAAAAATTTCAAACTTCTTTTGCCGGTCGGCGGGGAACAGTGTGTAAACACACATGCTGCCGCCCTCATCCGCTACCGGGGCAAGCTCGTTTTTATTAATAATTGTCGGCGTGGGCTGCGTACTGCTGACGAGCTCTGACAGCGTGATGTGAAACGCCGCCGCAATTTTGTATAGTGTGTTCAGCGTGGGGCTGCTTTGTGCCTGTTCAATTTGGCACAGCATTGTTTTACTGACACCGGTGCGCTCGGCCGTTTTTTCAAGGCTGAACCCCGCTTCTTCCCGCAGCCGCTTTAAATTGCCGGCGACAATGCGATTGATGTTTTCCACCAAAATCCCCCCTATCAAAATTTGATATAGTGATATTAACATACCAATATAACGAATGCAAGTGAAATAATGTAGCTGGCAGGCAGGGGGTGAATGCGAAACGGGCGCACTTTTGTAGCACTGCCCATGCAAGCAGGTATCCCCCAAGGTTGCAAGGCGGGCGCAACCACGGTAAACAAACAACAGCACCCGCGGCAAAGCCATGGGTGCTGTTGTGATGGGTCATTTAAAAGCCTGCGCAAGGTGTGCTGTAGCGTTGTTGCCGCTTAGACTAAAAATTCGCAGGTAAACGCCATGTCGGGCCGGGTGCACAGCGCGCCGTTTTGCCACGCAAATTCAAGCGTAGTGCCGTTTTCGCCGTAAAATGTGTAGCTGCCGTTTTCACCGGCAAATACAAAGTGCAGCGGGTCGTTTGTGTGCACCGCGTTGCCCACGTCGCTGCCAAGGCCGCCGCCGGGGGCAAGGTGCAGCGCAAGGCCGCAGCCCCCGCGCACCCACACCGGCAGCTTGCCGGGTAGCGTTGCCGTTACGGTTTGCCCGCCCTGTGTGTGCTCGTGGGTAAAAAGCGAATACCACTGCCCACCGGGCAGGTAGACCTTGCGGCCGGTGGCGTTTTCGGCCAGCAACGGGGCAACCAGCAAGCTGTCCCCCAGCAAAAATTCGTCGTCGCAAACGGCGGCGATGGCGTCGTCAGGCCAGTGATATACCAGCGGGCGCAGCATGGGGGTGCTGGTGGCGGCACAGTGCAGTGCCGTGCTGTACATATAGGGCAGCAGATTCATGCGCAGCCGGTGCCAAAACCGCAGTTCTTCGGTGAGGCCCGGCGCGTCAAAGGCGGTGGCAAGGTTCCACGGGCTGCGCTCGTTGTCCCCGGCGGCACCCGCCATCAGCTCTTTAAACTGCCCGCCGTCCGGCTCTGAATGCCATTGCATAATCGGCGCAAAGCAGGCCATCATCGTGGCGCGGCGGTACAAATCCGGCGTGGGCAACGGCCCTGCAAACCCTGCAATGTCAAAGCCCCAAAACACAATGCCGCTCATTGCGGCAGAAAGCCCGGCGTGCAGCACGCTGCGCAGTTCGTCGTTTGTCGACTGCTGGTCGCCCGCCCAAAGGCAGGGGCTGGTGTGCTGCCCGGCATACCCCGCGCGGCTGAACAGCACCTTGTCGCTGCCTAAAAACGCGCTGTAAGCACTGGTATAACTTTGCGCGTACCGGTTTTTTTGCGTGCGGCCGGTGCTGCCGTCGTAACACTGTACATCATCGCTGTAAATAAATTCACCGCCGTCGGTTTTAAAACCGTCCACCCCCATGTCCAGCAGGTATTGCCGTTTGGCAAACCAGCTTTGCCGGGTGGCGGGGTTGGTAAAATCGGGGATCATCGAGCCGGGGAACCAGTGCCCCAGCGGGATGGTGTACGGCGTGCCGTCGGCATTTTTTACGCACAGGCCGCGCCTTACCGCATCTTCGCGGTCAAGGTCGTTTTGCGGGCAGGGGGGCTCGTCGTCGCTTTGCTGTTTATACACCGGTATCTGCCACAAAACAAGGTGTACCCCGGCATCGTGCAGTTTGTCAATCATCCCGCGCGGGTCTTGCCAGTGGGCACTTTCGCTGAAATCAAAATCCTCATACCGCAGCGCTTCGCCATTTGGCCGCGGGGTGTAACGTGCGCCGTTCCATGTATAAAAGGTGGCTTCGTCACTCCATGCTTCCACCACCAACACGGTGGCGGGGTAGCCGTGGTTTTTTAGCAGGGCAAGCTGTTGTTCTACCTGCCGCTGGGTGTTCCACCGGTTCGCCGAGATCCACGGCCCAAACGCCCATTTTGGCGGCACGGGTGCCGGGCCAAAGTGCTGCATGTAAGCGCGCACCAGCTCAGCCGGGGTGCCGGTGCCGGCAAATACCGGGGCACCGCTTGGTAGCAGCACGGTAATGGCATCGCCCGTAAAATCAAAGGTGGTCACTTCGCCGGTGTCTACCAGCAGGCCAAAGCCGCTGTCGGTGCAAAAAAACGGGGAGGGGCAGTAGGTCTTTTCACCCTGGTAGCAAAATTTTTCCTCTACTACATTTTGGCACACAAGGCCCTTTTGGTTAAAACGGTTAAATTTTTCGCCCATGCCGTAGGCACCGCGGTAGGGCAGGCGAATGGTCAACGCAGTAGTTGCCCCCGCTGTTGCGGTAAGCACGGCGTTGCCGCCGCCGGGCAACGGCAGTGTAATGGGCATTGCGTCAAGTGCTAATAGTTGCATGTAATCACCCCTTCACGCCGCCCACGGTCAGCCCGTCTTTAAAGTATTTCTGCGCGGCAATGTACACAATCAAAATTGGCACAATGGACACGAGCGCGCCGGCCATCATCAGGTTGTACTGGTTTTTAAATTCGCCGGACAGCGTGCTGAGCAGCAGCGGCAGTGTGTACTTCGATTTTTCGGTCAACAGCACCAGCGGCAGCAGGTAGTCGTTCCACAAATCCATAAACGACAGCACCGCCAGCGTTGCCAGCGTGCCGGAACACAGCGGCAGAATGATCTTGCCGAAAATTGTCCACAGCCCGGCCCCGTCAATCACCGCCGCCTCAACATAGGCGTTGTTGATGGTCATCATTTTTTGCCGCAGCATAAAAATGGCGAACGCGTTAAACATCTGCAACAGCAAAAAGGCGTTTAAGCTGTTGGTCAGGTGCAGGCGGGTCATCACGATAAACAGCGGGATAAACGTAATCTGTGCGGGGATCATCAGCGCGGTGAGGTAAATTTTAAAGGTTGCCTCGCGGCCTTTAAACGCGATTTTAGTCAGCGCAAAGGCGGC
This sequence comes from Bacillota bacterium, assembly GCA_023460035.1. GTDB lineage: Bacteria > Bacillota > Clostridia > Oscillospirales > Ruminococcaceae > Pygmaiobacter. Next base: position 80,322 of record JAEWRN010000005.1, on the reverse strand, counting down.
CATACTGGCACAGATGAGCCGCGCAAAGGTAGAGGCGATGGCAAGGTAAAAGCTGTTGGCAATCGAAGTCGTAAAATTCGGCATCGCAAACAGCTTTTGGTATACCTCCAGCGTCGGCTCTTTCGGTATCCACTCCACCGGCACGCTCATCAGCGCGCCGCGGTTTTTAAGGCTGGTCACCACCATCCAAAAAAACGGGATGCACACGATGAACGCAATCACCAGCGCAAACACATAAAACAGAATTTTGCCGGTCGTGCGTTTCAGGCGCAGTGTATTAATCATCGTAATTCACCCACTTTTTTTGTAATTTCATCTGGATGCCGGTGAGCACCAGCAAAATGGCGAACAGAATCCAGCTGTAGGCTGAGGCATAACCCATTTCGTAATACCGGAAACCGTACTTGTAAATACGTTCTACCAGCATCATCGTGGCGCCGCCCGGGCCGCCGTCCGGTGTCATAATCATAATCTGCGGGAACAGCTGAAACGAGCTGATCAGGCTGATAATCATGATGAAAAATAGTGTCGGGGTGAGCAGCGGCAGCGTAATGCGGAAAAACTGCTTCACCTTGCCTGCGCCGTCAATGGCGGCGGCCTCGTAATACTGCCGGTTAATGCCCTGCAGGCCGGCCATCAGCATCAGGCCAAAGTAGCCCATGTCCTTCCACACCGAGGCCAGCACAATGGCGGGGATGGCCCACTGCGAGTTTTGCAGCCAGTTGGGCCCGTCGATGCCCACCAGCCCCAGCAGCGAGTTGATGATGCCGTACTGCGGGCTGAGCGCCCATTTCCAAATCAGCGCGCCGGCCACCCACGAGGTGATGACCGGGATATAGTACACGACCCGCAAAAAGCCCACGCCGCGTATTTTGCTGTTGAGCACCAGTGCCACCGCCATGGCGGCCACCAACATCAACGGGATGTACAGCACAATAAACCACAGCGTGTTGCCCAGCACCTGGTACAGCTCTTTGCTGGTGAAAATTTCGACATAGTTCTGCAGCCCCACAAAAAATTGCTGCATGAACCCCCCGAAGTCCGAAAACAGTGTCAGCTCGCTTAGGCCGTCCCAGTCGGTCACGCTGATAAACAGCTGGGTGATCATCGGCAGGATGCTGAATAAGGTAAAGCCGACCATGCTGGGGAGCAGGAATGGCAAAGCCGCTTTCCATCCGGCCTGTCGGGTTTTTTTCATTGGTTATCCGCCCTTTCCTAAAAAACAAGGGCAGGCAATGCCTGCCCTTGATGGGGATCGCTTATTTTGTAAGGTCTATTTTTTCCTGGCATTCCGCCTGCATGGCCTGCAGCGCTTCCTGCGGGGTCACGGTGCCTGCCGCGGCGTCGGTCAAGTGGCGGCCCACAATGTCCTGCAGCTCGGCATACTGGGTGATGACCGGCGGGGTGACAAGGTAATCAAGGCTTTTAAACACGGCCTCACGGTTCGCCGGCGGGGTCTTTTCTTTATACTGGTTCAAAATGTTCTCGTCGGTCACAGGGGGCAGCTCCCACGCGGCATCCAAACGAATTTGGGTGGCTTTGGGGTCGGACGACAGGAACGCAATAAACTTTGCGGCTTCGTTTGCAACCTTGCTGTCCTTCGAAATGACATACCCGTTCGAGAAGAAGTGGGTCGCTTTCTGGGTGTGGCCCGGCTCTACGGCGATATCCCATGCAAAATCACAGTTTTCGGTGAAGTCGGGGAACGCCCAAATGCCGGTGACGATCATGCCAAGGCGGCCGGATTTAAACAGGTCCCAGTCGCCCATGCCGCCCATCTGCTCCGGGGTGGGCATCACGTTGCTTTTTAGCTGCATGTCCACGAGGTATTGCAGGGTCTCCACGTTTTCGGGGGTGTCCATCGTAAACTGGGTAAAATCGTCGTTAAACAGGCTGCCGCCGTTCTGTTTGACGGTCTTGTAAAACTCGTTGAACGAGATGGGGTGGTAATACCCAAAGGTGTCGTCGCCCAGCGCGCGGATTTTTTCAGCCGCGGCCATCGCGTCCTCCCACGTCCAGTCATCGGTGGGGTAGGTGACACCGGCTTTGTCAAACAGGTCTTTATTGTAGATCAGAACGACGTTTGAAAAGCTGTTGGGCACGCCGTACTGCTTGCCGTCTGCGTTGAACGCGCCAAGCGCCATTTTGTTGTACACAGAGGTATCGATGCCCTCGGTTTTAAGAATATCGTCCAGCGGCATCAGCGCGCCTTTTTTGGCGTACGAGACAAAGTTTTCGTAGTTCAGCTCAAACACGTCCGGGGCTTTGCCGCCGGATACCTTTGCGGTCAGCTGGGTAAAATAATCGTCATAGCCGTAAGACTGCAGCTGAATGGTGACGTTGGGGTGCTCGGCAGTGTAGGCGTCAATCATCTGCTGCAAATAGGCCTCGTTGTCGCCAGAGCCCGAAAACTGTTCAAATGTAATGGTGACCGGCTCGCCGGCGGTGCTGGCGGCAGGGGTGCTGCTGCCGGTCGATGCGGCCGCAGAGGATGCGCCGCCGCAGGCAGAAAACATCAGGGCAGCGGCCAGTGCTGCTGCAATAAGAGACAAGTGCTTTTTCATTGGGGTCCTCCTTATTTCTTTGTGGTTGATTTTTTTGCCCTTATCGCTTACACTGTGTGGTAACGACAAAGGCCCTTCGCAAGCGTCTTTGTTGTGGCGGTTCACACAAACTGTTCAGGTGGGTGTGAGCCGTTTCTTTTCCCCCTTTTTCACGTTCCCTCCTTAATTTAAATTTTTCACAGAAGCCCGTTCTACAAGCGTGACCGGCAGGATCAGCTCCTGCTTGGTGAGGCCGGGTTCGTTGATGCTGTTGAGCAGCAGCTCCACTGCTTTTTCGCCCTTCAGCGATATTTTTTGCCGAATCGTCGAAAGCCCGGGCGTGAGGTACTGCGAAATTTCCACGTCGTCAAACCCCATGACGGAAATTTCGTTTGGCACATTCACGCCGCGCTCATAGAATTCTTTGATAGCGCCCACCGCAAGGATATCGGCGGCGGCAACCACGGCGGTGGCGGGCAGCCCTGCCTGTAAAAAACGGTCGGCCAGCGCAAGGCCGCTGTCGTAATTGATGTTGCCCTCAAACACATTGCGCTCGTCAAACGGGATACCTTTTTCCTCCAGCGCCTGCCGGTAGCCCGCAAGGCGCTTTTGCATGACGCCGTTTTCTTTTAACTGGCCGCAAAAAAACGCGACGTCGCGGTGGCCGCAGCCCAGCACATAACGGGTGGCAAGGTAGCTGCCGTAGGCATCGTCAATGCGAATGCTGTGAAAATAGTGGTCGTTGCAATAGCTGTCGATCAGCACAATAGGGATCTGCGTCGCCTTCATCTGCTGGTAAAACTCGTCGGGGTACATGCCAATGACAATAATGCCGTCAAGGTTGCGCTCCTGCGCGAGGGTCAGGTAGCTTTCGTTGATGTCGGTGGCAGAAATAATCACATGGTAGCCTTGCCCGCGCGCATAATACTCAATGCTGCCCACGATTTCGCTGTAAAAGCTGTTTTGCAGCATCAGGCGGCTGCCGGGCTCTGTCTGCGGCACCACGACACCAATCAACTTGGAATCGCGGCTGGTCAGGCTGCGCGCGCTTAAATCCGGCACATAGTTTAATTCTTGTACGGCCTGTAACACGCGGGCCGCAGTTTCGGGCGAAATGCTTTTTTTGCCGTTTAGCACATAAGACACGGTAGCGGGGCTGACCTGCGCCGCAGAGGCGACGTCTTTTAAGGTGGCTCTCTTTTTCATGATGTATCCGCTCCCCGGTTGTTTAATCGCTTAACCTGTTACAAACACATAATAACCAATAAACACCCATATGTCAATCACTTTTTTAAGAAAATAGCCAAATTTGTGTTGACATAAATTGAATATATGGTATATTTGGCTTATAAAATGTTTAAGCGGTTAAACAAAGAGGGGATGAAGATGGAACAGTTAAAACTACCCGGCGGCAATGAGATGGTCTCGCTGCCGTCGATTGACGCGCAAAGCGGCGGGATAGAAGACGTGACGTTTTTGCATATGGGGTATAAGGGCCTTGTAGACCTGCGCGGCCCCGCGGGCGGCGCCCTGATTGCCCCGTGGGTAGAGGCGGCCGGGCAAGAGGCCGTGTTGCACGGCCTTAGCTGGGCACGGCCAAACGGCTGGACACCCCAGTTTCACGGGTTCGCCGGTACGCTGCCCCTAGAGGGCACTTACCTTTCACCCATTGGCGAGCGCGGGTTTGTGGTGCAACTTGTAGTGCACAACACGGGCACCCAGCCGGTGGCGCTGCGCTTTGGCCTGCGCGGTGAGTGGGCGGGCAGCTGGCACTGTGTGAATGAAGAAAAAGAAATCGAGGGCACCCGCCACTGTACCCGCAGCGGGTGGAACGACAGTATTGTGTTTGACCACCGCTGTGGCGTGCCACTGTACAGCTTTGCCCCAATGGCAGACCGCCCGTGCGAGTCGGCGTTTACACAAACGCCGGGCGGCGGTATCAGCTATACGCTTACCTGCAGTGAAACACTGGCCCCCGGCGCCGCCTGTACGCTGAATATTTACTGGGGCTTTGGGTTTGAAGAGGTGGCGGCCGCCACCAGTGCCAAAGAGATGCTGCGTCAGGGCTATGCGCGCGAATGGCAGCGCACCTGCACCTGGCTTGCGAAGCGCAGCATCCACTGGCAGGACGAAGCCCTAAGTACCCTGTACAACACCAATTTGTTTTTTTGTATCTTCTTTTCTACCGGCATCACGCTGGACACCGAAGAGCTGGTGCTGGTGACGAGCCGCAGCCCGCGCTATTATGTCAGCGCCGCCTATTGGGACAGGGACAGCCTGCTGTGGAGTTTCCCCGCAATTTTGGCGGCGGATGCCGCGCTTGCAAAGCAGATGCTGCTTTACGCCTTTGGCCGCCAGCGCCGCAACTTTGGCGTGCACTCGCGGTTTATTGATGGCACGGTGCTGGAGCCCGGCTTTGAGCTGGATGAGCTGATGGCCCCGCTTTTGGCGCTGGAGCGCTATGTAAAGGCGAGCGGCGACACCGCGCTTTTGGCATACCCAAACGTAGTGTGTGGCATCGAAGATATTTTGCAAAAACTGGCGCTGCACAAAGCACCAGACACAGAGCTGTACGAGACCTTTTTACAGCCGACCGACGATGAACACGTGTACCCCTACCTTACCTATGACAATGTGCTGGTGTGGCGCGCGCTGCAATTTGTGGCCCGCGCGGTGCCGGGGCAGGCAGCGCTACAACAGCAGGCGCAGCGGGTAAAAGAGGCGATTTGGGCCCACTGCGTGGTACAAAAAGGCGCGGGCACCCCGTATTTTGCGTGGTCGGTAGACCTTGCGGGGCACCACGATGTGTACGACGAGCCGCCGGGCAGCCTGCAATTACTGCCGACCTTTGGGTTTTGCAGCGAGCAGGATGAAACGTGGCAAAACACAGTGGCGCTCATCCGCGCGCCGGGCTATCAATACAGCTTTGCGGGTAGCCGCTATGCCGAAATTGGGTGCCCGCACGCGCCGCACCCCTGGATTCTCAGCGTTGCCAATAGCCTGTTGTGCGGCAGGGTAGCGCACAGCCTTGCCATTTTGCGCACAGCACCCATGGACGGTGGCATTGCGTGCGAGAGCATTGACGAAGAGACCGGCATGTGCACCAGCGGCGAAGCCTTTGCCACCTGTGCAGGCTTTTTGTGTTACAGCCTGCGCACCGCGATGGAAGGCGGTGAAGCCCGTGCGTGACGACCTTTTGCTGGACGGTTGGCAGATCAGCGGGCAGAGCACCGGCTTTGACGACGCTTTTTTTGAAAGTGTTTTTTTCACCGGCAACGGCCGCATGGGCGCGCGCGGCACGGCGGCGGGCGACACGGCGCTGCGCCCGGTGCAGCGCGGGCTGTTTGTGGCCGGCATGTTTGACGAGATCAAGCCCGGCATTACCGACATTGTCAACCTGCCCACCCCCGTTTGGCATGCCCTCATTATTGATGGGCAGCAGGCGGTACTTTGCAGCAAGGTGGCCCATACGCTGGACCTTGCAACCGGGGCGCTGACCCAGCACTATACCGTGCAGGGTGGCGGCGTTAAAGTCACCGTGTGTGAGCAGCGGTTTTTCAGCCAAAGCAACCCCGCAGTGGTGGCACAGCGGCTGACCCTGTGCGCGGCTGCCCCGGTGCAACTGTGCATCGAAAGCGGGGTGCTGACCGCAAGCTGCAACTGCCCGGTGCCGGACGACCAGGTGAAAGAAAACAGTGAAACCGTGCAGCTTACACGGTTTGAGCAGCTGCAAGCGGCACCGCAGGGCTTTGCAGTGCGCTTTCACACTGTAACCACAGCAATCGCATTGCAACAAACGCTGCAATTCAGCCTGCCGCAGGGGTTTGCGTCTCGGCTGTTTGAACGGCAGGGCGAAACCTGCGGGCTGCAATTAGACGGTGCGCTTGCCGCCGGGGTGCCGGTGCAGCTCGACAAGCTGTGCGCGGTACAGACCGGGCGCGACAACGACCCGCTGCTTGCCCCACTGGCGCCAAGTGATACCTATGACAGCCTGCTTGCAGAAAACCGGCAGGCATGGCAGGCCCTGTGGGCAAGCAGCGATATTCAGCTAAGTGGGGACGATGACGCACAAACGGCGCTGCGTTACCAGACGTTTCAGCTGCTTTGCAATTGTAGCGCGCGGGACGGCAGTGTCAGCATTGGCGCGCGCGGGTTGACCCACACCCGGTACAAGGGCTGTTATTTTTGGGACACCGACCTGTTTATGATGCCGTTTTTCTTGCTTGCGCGACCACAGGCGGCAAAAAGCTTAGAGGAATATCGCCTTGCCTGCCTGCCGCAGGCAAAAGCGCACGCGTCGGGCATGAACAGCGCGGGCGCGCGCTACCCGTGGATGGCTGCTTACGACGGCACAGAGCAGTGCGAGAGCTGGGATATTGGCGCAAGTGAAGTGCATGTCACCGCCGATGTGGTGTATGCCATGCACCAGTATGCCGCGCTGGCGGGCGATGCGGAGTTTGAGGCGCGTGCACAGGAAGTGTATATTGAAACGGCGCGTTTTTGGCAAAGCCGGTATTCGCCCGCGCCCGGCGGCGGGTTTAATCTGCTGTTCTGCAAAGGGCCGGACGAATATTGCGGTATTACCAACAACAACCTGTTTACGAACCGCATGGTGCAATATAACCTGCAACTCGCAATCGAAGCGGCACAAAGCCTGCTGCAAAGCAGCCCGGCCCGTGCCGCGGCACTGGGGGTCACCCCGGCAGAGGTAGCGGGCTGGCAGGCACTTTCTGCCGGCATCCCGCTGCCGCGCGACCCGCAAACCGGCCGCCTGCGCACCGACGACACCTTTCATCTGCTAGAGCCGGTATCGCCCGCCGCGCTAAAAACGGGCGACAGCGCCAGCTACCACGGGGTCTGCTTTGACAGGGTGCAGCGGTATCAGGTTGTCAAGCAGGCAGATGTGCTGCTGCTGATGACCCGGCTGCCCGACGCGTTTACGCAGCAGGAAAAGCTGGACGCCTGGGCGGATTTTGAACCGCTGTGCCTGCACGATTCAACCCTCAGCTTTGCCAGCCATGCGCTGTTTGCGGCGCAAAACGGCCTGCTGGGGCCCGCGATGCACTATTTTGAAAAGGCGGCGTTTTTAGACCTGCGTGAGGTGATGGGCAACACCGGCAAAGAGGGGTTGCATCTTGCCGGTATGGGCGAAACCTGGCAAAGTGTCGTCTTTGGTTTTGCGGGGCTGCACATGGGGCAAAACGGCCCCACGCTCACGCCACATCTGCCGGGCAAATGGCAGTCGCTGCAATTCTGCTTTTGGTGGCAGGGGCGGCAGTACGAAGCGCGGGTAAACCGCGCGCAGGACGGCAGTGTCACCAGCACTGTATTACCAAAACAAACAATTTGAAAGCAAACAGCACCACCCACAGGGCAATCAAAGCCTGTGCAGGTGGTGCTGTTTTTTTGTGTTTCTAGCTGTATGCTGTTTTAGGGCGTGGCTGTATGGGAGGTACTGCGTATAGCCCGCACAAAATTCGTGATTATGCAGTATAAATGGCAAATAAAAAAGCCGCTAAGCGGCTTTTGGCTGGTTTTATAGAGGCTCGCTTTCGCCGGCCACTGCCAGCAGGTCGGCAAAGTGGTGCAGGTGCACATCGGCAAGCGGGCTGTCTGCCGCGTCACCAAAGCCGCCGGCCTGCATGCCGCCGCGGTGTGCTGCCTGCAAGCCTGCTTCTGCGTCCTCTACCACAAAACAGTCTGCGGGGGCGACTTTAAGCAGTGCGGCTGCCCGCAAAAATACCTCCGGGTCCGGTTTCGAGTGTTGTAACCCGTTGCCGTCCGACACAGCGTCAAAAAAGCCGTCAAGGCCAATTTGGCGCAGGATAAAGTCGGTGTTCTTGCTGGAAGAGCCGACCGCGAGCTTTAGCCCTTTTGCGCGCAATGCGTGCAGCGTTTGCAGCACTTCGGGCGCCACATCGGCGGGGGACATCGTTTTCAGCAATTCGCGGTAATAGTCGTTTTTGGCCGCCGCCATGGCCTCACGGTCCAGCGCTGCAACATCGCCGGGGTAGCGCTCTAAAATAATGGCAAGGCTGTCCATACGGCTCACGCCGCGCAGCCGGTTGTTAATCGCTTCGTCAAAGTAAATGCCATACTGGTCGGCAATCTGCTTCCACGCTTTGTAATGCAGCTTGTCGGTGTGGCATAAAACGCCGTCTAAATCAAAAATAATCGCTTTCATCAAGCACCTCTGTTTTAAGGTTTGCCGGTGGGGCTAATCCAGCTTCAACACGGCGGTAAACGCCTCGCTCGGGATCTCCACCGAGCCAATCTGCCGCATTTTCTTTTTGCCCTCTTTTTGCTTTTCCAGCAGCTTCTTTTTGCGGGTAATATCGCCGCCGTAGCACTTGGCAAGCACGTCCTTGCGCATTGCGCGCACGGTTTCGCGGGCAATCACTTTGCCGCCGATTGCCGCCTGAATGGGCACCTCAAACAGCTGGCGGGGGATGTTGTCCAATAGCTTTTCGCAAATTTTACGCCCGCGTTCATACGCCTTGTCGGCGTGCACAATCAGGCTGAATGCGTCTACTGTGTCGCCGTTGATCAAAATGTCAAGCCGCACCAGCTTCGACGGCTGGTAGCCTTTCATGTCGTAATCATAGCTGGCGTACCCGCGCGACAGGCTTTTAATCGCGTCAAAAAAGTCGTAGACAATTTCGCCCAGCGGCAGCTCGTAGTGCAAATCCACCCGGGTCGCGTCCAGATATTTCATGTCCTTAAAAATACCGCGCCGGTTTTGGCACAGCTCCATCAGTGCGCCCACATACTCGGTGGGGGTGTAAATGTGGCCGTTCACAAATGGTTCTTCGGCGCTGCGAATGGTGGCGGGGTCGGGGTAGTCGGTGGGGTTTGAAATCTCTTTTACCGTGCCGTCGGTCAGTGTCAGCCGGTATTTTACGCTGGGGGCGGTGGTGACAAGGTTTAAATCAAACTCGCGTTCCAGCCGCTCAATGATAATTTCAAGGTGCAAAAGCCCCAAAAAGCCGCAGCGGAAGCCGAACCCCAGCGCAGCCGAGGTTTCCGGCTCAAAGCTCAGCGAGGCATCGTTCAGCTGCAATTTGCCAAGGGCATCCTGCAAGTCGTTGTAGTCGGCGCCGTCGGCGGGGTAAATGCCGCAGAACACCATCGGCACCACCTTGCGGTAACCCGGCAGCGCGGTGGCGGCGGGGTTCGCTGCCAGCGTGACGGTGTCGCCCACCCGCGTTTCGCGCAGGCTTTTAATCGACGCGGTCAGGTAGCCCACCTCGCCGGCCTCCAGCTTTTCGCAGGGCGCAAGCGATAGTGCGCCCATCTGGCCTACTTCCACCACGTCAAACTGCGCGCCGGTCTGCATCAGGCGAATGGTGTCGCCCGCGCGCACGGTGCCCTCCCGCACGCGGATATACACAATAACGCCTTTATAGCTGTCATACACTGCGTCAAAAATCAGGGCTTGCAGCGGGGCGTCTTCATCGCCGGTCGGCGCGGGGATGCCCGCCACAACAGCTTCCAGCACCGCCTCAATGTTTTCACCCGTTTTGGCCGAAATGCGCGGCGCATCAAGGCACGGCAGGCCAATTTCGTCCTCCACCTCGTGCGCCACGCGGTCCGGCTCTGCCGAGGGTAGGTCGATTTTGTTCAGCACCGGCAAAATTTCAAGGTCATGCTCCAGCGCCATATAGGTGTTGGCGAGTGTTTGCGCCTCTACGCCCTGCGTTGCGTCCACCACCAAAATGGCACCCTCGCACGCCGCCAGCGACCGGCTGACCTCGTACCCAAAGTCCACGTGGCCCGGGGTGTCAATCAGGTTAAGTTCATAGGTTTCGCCGTCGTGCGCAGTGTAGTGCAGTGTCACAGCGCGGGCCTTAATGGTGATGCCGCGCTCGCGCTCAAGGTCCATATTATCCAGCAGCTGGCTTTCCATCTCGCGCTTATCCACCGACTGCGTCAGCTCTAAAATGCGGTCCGCCAGCGTGGATTTGCCGTGGTCGATATGGGCAATAATGCAAAAATTGCGGATGTGTTGTTTTGACAAAGAAATCCCCCACTTGTGTTATTGGTGTAATCATAGCAGAAAAAACAATAAGCAGCAACTTACAATAGAAAAATCATTTCTAACTGTAATTATTTTTTTAAATAAGCGTTTCTTGTTATGTAATATTTGGCCTAGCCATAAAATAGAAAAATTGCTAAAAAATAATGGCCGAGGTGCAAATATCATTTAATTATATTGTTCCACATTCAGTTTTTATGGTATGATATAAAAAATATTTAGTTTTAAAAGATGCTCTATTTGTTCTATATTTTACCAATTAGATACTAATAGATACAAAATTTAAGCGTAAAACAAAAATTCAAACAAGATTTGCTGTAAAATTAAAGTGTTAACTTTTGCTTTATAATAGTAAAGTGAAAGAGGAGGAATCATGAAAAAATTTTTGGTTTGCTTGTTGGTTGCAGGAGCGCTGTTTTTAAGTATTGGCAATATGTCGGCTTTTCACGCAGAAGAGGCAGCTTCTTCTAGTACTCCACAAGTCACCCAGGAAGCCACGCCGACACCGGAGCCGACGGCTACGCCGACACCGGAGCCGACGGCCACGCCGACGCCGGAGCCGACGGCTGTGCCAGAGAGTTCTTCGTCATCATTGGTGCAAAGCCTTACGGCTACGGCCCAACCAGACGGATGGGCTAATGGAGATGGGAGCGTTTATTACTATCAGCTAGGGCAAAAAGTAAAGGGCTGGTTAGTGACCGGTGGGCAGCGGTATTGGCTGGATGCAACAACTGGTGCATTGGCCACAAATAAATGGTTTGTGCAGGCAGGCAGCGTGTACTTCGCAAAAGCAGATGGCACGATTGCCCGCGGCTGGCTAACGTTGGGGTCTGATACCTTTTATTTCAATGACGATGGCAAGCAACAGTTTGGGCTTATCAGCGTAGGCGGGGTGTTGTATTACATCCAGTCAGATGGCAGGCTGACAAGCAGTGCACAGTTTGTTACCGTGGACGGGAAAACCTATTACGTGCAAAGTAATGGCCGTGTACAGGCGAGCCAGTGGGTAGACAGTGGCGGAGAGCGATATTACCTCGACTCCAACGGGCAAAAAGTAAAGGGCTGGCTTGTAACCGGTGGGCAGCGGTATTGGCTGGACGCAACCACAGGTGCACTTGCAAAGAACAAATGGTTTGTGCAGGCAGGCAGCGTGTACTTCGCAAAAGCAGATGGCACGATTACCCGCGGCTGGCTAACGTTGGGGTCTGATACCTTTTATTTCAATGACGATGGCAAGCAACAGTTTGGGCTTATCAGCGTAGGCGGGGTGCTGTATTACATCCAGTCAGATGGCAGGCTGACAAGCAGTGCACAGTTTGTTACCGTGGACGGGAAAACCTATTACGTGCAAAGTAATGGGAAAATCGCAGTTTCTCAATGGGTACAAAGTGAGGGCAAAACATACTATTCCGGGTCAAATGGTGTTCTTGTAAAGGGGTGGCTAATAACCGGCGGGCAGCGATACTGGATGGATGCAACAACTGGTGTATTAGCTACAAATAAATGGTTTATCCAGTCAGGCAGTGTGTATTTTGCAAAAGCAGATGGTACGATTGCGCGCGGCTGGCTGACGTTAGGTTCTGATACTTTTTACTTCAACGATGATGGTAAGCAGCAGTTCGGCTGGCTTGTAACAGGCGGAGAACGATATCGTTTGGGGTCTGATGGACGCCTTGTAAAGGGCACATGGTTTGAAGTGGATTCTAAAAAGTACTATGCACTTTCTAATGGTGTTGTTGCACGTGGGCGTATTTCGATCAATGGGACAATCTATACCTTTAATAACGATGGGGTGCTTATTGCAGATGCGGAAGTTTTAGATGTGTCTGCGCATCAGGGATACATAGATTGGTCGGCAGTAAAGGCAAGCGGTATTAATTATGCTATTATTCGTGCAGTAACATGGAGCGGGGGAACTAGTGGTAGTTGGATTGTTGACCCGTTTTTCACGCAGAATGTAATTAATGCAAAGAATGTGGGTATTGAGGTAGGCGCATATATTTATACGTATGCGTTTAGTGATAGTGAGGTAGCTACCGAGGTTAGTACATTTTTGTCAGCCGCAAATAGCCTGCGAGACCAAGGCTATACGTTTGACTTACCAGTATTTGTGGATTATGAATACACACCGCTTTTGACTAATGTATCGACAAAGGCAGAGCGCACAAGGCTCCTAAAATACGAAATGGATTTGCTCGACCAAAACGGGTATTACCCGGGTATGTATATGAGCACCAGCTGGGCGCAAAACCATGTGGATGCAGCATCGTTGCAGGCACAAGGTTATGATTTGTGGATTGCAGACTACCGTGGTTACAACGGATGGGGCGATTCGGCTGCTTTGTGGCAATATACAAGTAGCGGGGCGGTAAGTGGTGTCAGCGGTAATGTGGACCTTAGTTATCTGTATAAAGATTATTCTACCGTGATTTTTGGTAGCGATAATACCGGTGGTGGCACAGTGGCTACATTGACGGTAAATAATAACGGTACAGTGGTAACGGATACAAGGCTAAATATCCTCGCTGCAATTGTGAATAATGAAGTAGGGGGTACTAACCTTACTGGGGTTGATGCAATAAAACTTTACCGCGCACAAGCGGTTGCGGCACACAGTTGGCTGCTTTATAGGTATGAAAATTATAATACACTGCCAACGGTTGGGCTGAAGTATGACGGGAATTATGAAACAATAAAAAGCGCCATTGCAACGGTTGAAAGTTATGTCCTTACCTACAATGGTGCGGCGGCAAATACGGTTTATACTTCAACGGCCGCTGGTCATACCAATACGGCTGCTAATTACTGGGGTACAGCGGTGCCGTACCTAACGTCAGTAGAAAGCCCAGATGATTATGCTGGCGGTGCAGCGTATCAACCTAAAATTCTCAAGCCGGATACTTCAACGGTAAAAGAAGACCTTATAGGCCTTGTAGGGGCAGATTATTCAGCATCTTACCCAGACCCTGCGACATGGATACAAATTACAAATAAAGATGTGTACGGGTATGTTACAGCGCTTACCGTGTGGGGTCGCTCTGTTAATATTTCTGATTTTATTGAAAAGGTATACGGCCCGGTTTCACCCAATTTCACGGTAAGTTATCAAGGTGGGATATTTACATTTACAGCATATGGTAATGGACACTGTGTGGGGATGAGCCAGTATGGCGCCATGGGGCTAATAGCAAATAGTGGGTATACGTGGCAGCAAGTGTTGAGCCATTACTTCCCCGGCACAATTTTAGGAGCAGTATAAATTTTTTAAAACTCTCAGTTGGGGCATCCTAGCTGAGAGCTTTTTATATGGATAAAAACATTGTAAGCTAAAATGGGTTGCCTGAAACCTTATTTTAGGGTATAGTAAAAGGCGGTTATAAGTTGTGGTTGATACATAATTTAATGTAAAAATTTGAGACACTATTTCAAATTAATGTTTTTAGGTTATGATTACAAAAAACGGATTATAAAAAGATGATGTGAGGTTTCAAAATGAGTGATAACAAATATGGTTCTTATTATAATGAAAAATATTATTTAAACTATGTTAAAGATTATAATGACAGAACCTATTGGAGTTCTGTATTTCAAAAAGTGGCTCAAAATATAGTTGAGCTTTATAGACCTGCTACATATTTAGACGTTGGGTGTGCATACGGCTATTTGGTAGAGGCTTTGCGCGATTTAGGTGTAAAGGCATACGGGGTAGATGTATCCAGCTATGCAATTAGCAAGGTGAGGGAGGATATTCGGCCCTACTGTTTTGTTGCAAATGTGGCAGAAGGGTTACCTGCCGAGTTGCCTTCTCAATTTGACTGCATTTCGGCAATAGAAGTGATAGAGCATTTATATGAAGAGGATGAAATCCCATTTCTGCAGGCTCTTTGTGGGCGGACGCAACATATTGTGTTTTCTTCGACACCGGATGACTTTAATGAAAAATCACATTTTAATGTGCAACAACAAGAGCATTGGGCAAAGCGTTTTGCCCAACAGGGTTTTTTAAGGGACTTTCAGGTCGATTTGTCTTTCATTGCACCACAGGCAGTGGCTTTTGTAAAAAGCAAAAAAGAAACGTTACGGCTTATTGAAGATTATGAGAGAGCTAATCGTGTGCAAAGGCAGCAAAGTGAGAAAGAGATATCGGCAATTATAAAAAATAAGGATGATTATATTGGTGGATTGACCACACAACAACTACAGGAAAGACGTGAATGGGAGATTCAGACAGAGCAACAAAGCGTAATTATCAAAGACATATTAGACAGTGTCTATGAAAAAATAGGTAAAGAACATCAAAAAGTAATTTTGGCAAAAAACCGGGAAACTGAACTGAAAAACGACTATAATCGTTTGAATATAGACTTGGCTAACACACGCAACCATGAGCAGCAATTGCAACAGATTCACGATCAGATAGTCAATTCAACGTTTTGGAAACTTACATGGCCGGGGCGTGTGGTTGTCAGCAAAGTTAAAAAAATTTTTCATCCGACAAAAGGGCAACCATTTGGTAATGCAACACAATTAAGCTCATCTAAAATGCTAAAAGCTACAGATGTGCCGGTAGCAATGAATCAAGAAGAAAAAATGCTTTCTGTACGAGAATTATTAAGAGCGCATTTTCAAGAAATTGTGCCGATAGAGGCGATGTATTCTGAAGAAGATACAAAAAGATTAAATCTTGTAACTGATACAATTTCATCGCACAGCTTATTGGGTGGGGTTGCCACGGCATTGATTGTGGCAACGGAATTTGCAAATAAAATGCAGATCCCCTTAAGAATTATTACGCTTACAGATGAGGTCGAACCGACCAATTATGAAAATATTTTAAGGTTGAACGGGGTGCCATACCCGGATAAGGTAACTTTTTTTTCACAGCATTATAGAGAAGATGGTTCCCCTAATCGCAGGTTGGATGTTGGGAAAGAAGATATCTTTTTTGCAACAAGCTGGTGGAGCGCAAAGTCTATTAAAGATATTACAATCAGAGAGGACTTCTATTACATTATTCAAGAAGTCGAAACTTTTTTTTATGAACATGGCGATAGACATCTGATGTGTTCCGAGATTATGCAGGACAAGGATATCCATTTTATTGTAAACAGCAAATTTTTGTGGGACTATTTTGAAGAAAACCAGAAAAACATTACTGAAAATGGTGTTTATTTTGAGCCAGCATTTAGCAAAACGCTTTATCATCCTTGCTTGTTTAGAAAAAAGGAAAAATACAGATTATTTTTTTATGCGCGCCCTAACAACCCCCGCAATTTATTTGGTTTTGGTATTTTGATGTTGGAAACTGCTATTCAAAAGGGAATTATAGATACAACGGAATGGGAAATTTGTTTTGCAGGTCAAGATTACCCGGATTTTACGTTTTGCGATGGGACAAGACCGCTTTCAATGGGGCAAATGTCATGGCAAGAATATAGCGAATTTGTTGCTGATACGGACCTTGCGCTTTCTTTGATGTATACGCCTCATCCAAGTTATCCGCCATACGATGTTGCTGTCAGCGGCGGTGTTGTTCTTACCAACGAGTGTGCCAACAAGACTACATTTGAGTATTGCGATAATGTTATTGTTGCACCTTTAAATCGCGATGCGTTTTTGGAAAAAATGAAACAGGCAATTACTTTAGCAAAGGACATGCAAATGCGGCATAAAAATTATGAAACAATGACAATTCCTCGTGAGTGGACACCTACCCTGCAAGATACATTGAAAAAAATGGAGGAGTGGTCATGACCTCGCTCTCTAAAATTCCAGCATACAACAAAGAACCTTGGGAAATACCGCTCAGCGCAAGGGTTCGTGCAGTTAGCAAAGCCTTTGCAGATGGTAAAAAAGTAGCACTATTATGTTATAGAGCGGCGGACAATTCTACATTTCGTTATCGTTGCTACAATGTAATGCAAGCCAGTCAAAAAAGTAAAGAATGGGGAGCAGTGTACTTTTTTCAAAATGAAATAGAGCAATTAAAAGTGTTATTACCGCAAGCTTCGCTTTTGGTTTTTACGCGTGTGGGGTGGTCTATCGAGCTTGAAAGCCTGGCGATTTTTGCAAAGCAAAAAAAGGTTCCTGTCCTGTTTGATGTTGATGACTATGTGTTTAATATTGACATTGTCAAGTTCCTTGCCAACACCCTTGCTGTGGATTTGGAAATTGAAGAAAATTGTAATTATTGGTTTTCTTATATTGGGCGCATTCAAAAAATGGCATCGATGGCGCAGGGGTTTATCACAACAAACGAATACCTTGGTGAAAAACTCCAAAAGAAATTTGGCAAAGAATATTGTATTATACCGAATTCTCTTAACGAAGAGCAGATTGCTGTGTCCGCCATGTTGGCAAAGCAAAAAGCGGCTCAATTTAGTGCAAAACCTTTTACGATAGGATACTTTAGTGGTACCCCATCGCACGAAAATGATTTTAGAGAATGCCAAGGCGAGCTTGTTGAATTTTTAAAGACTTACCCAGACACCCGATTATTGGTCGTAGGGTTTATGACTTTTTCACCTGAAGTAGAAAAACTAGTGGAGCAAGGAAATATTCAACGAGTACCGTTAGTTGATTTTATTGAGCTGCAAAAATTGATTGCCCAAGTAGATGTCAATATTGTGCCGTTAATAAACAACTCTTTTACAAACTGCAAATCAGAACTAAAATACTTTGAAGCGGCGGCGGTAGACACAATTACGGTCGCAACACCAACTTACACTTACCGTAAAGCAATAAAACATGGCGAAAATGGTTACTTGTGTAACCCAGGCCAGTGGTATCATACATTAGAAGACATATATTTGGGTAAAGTTGATTGTACTGCAGTCTGTGCTGCGGCAAAGCAACATGCACTTGTAAACTATAGCGGCGAAAAGTTTTTGAAACAAATCGAAGAGGCATACCGGTTTTTTGAAAGATACGAAGTGTGAATTACTGCATTTTTGCTTTTGTGTAAATAATGGATAGTATATTGCTAATTAACAAAAATGTAGAATTGTTACAATAAAGGTAACAATGCAGTAAACTGCGGGCAGATATATTATAATGAAATGGGTTTGTTAATGGGCTGGGTAAGAGAGGAATTTGCTGTAATGAAGAAAAAAATACTTGAAAAGTATAAGCAAAATCGTATTTTGTGGAATGCTATTGCTATTTTTTTAGTTGTTGTACTAGTAGAGCTTTTTATTTATTATGCGGTAATAGCCCCGCGTAGCGTTAGTGTTGTGCAACAAACTGAAGATGAGATTTCTCTTTATTCAGGAATATTATTAGAAAAAGATATGCGGTTGGAGCAAGAGTTCTTTTCGGCAGACCCAATAAAAGGTGGGTCAATATTAATAGGTACTTATGGGTTAGAAGGCCAACAAGGGCTTCTTTTTGTCGCTTTAAAGGATGCCCAGACAGGTAGAACCTTTGAGACTACAACAGTAGATTTGTCTGAAGTAGAAGACAATTCTTTTGTTGATTTTGAGTTCGAGAATGCTTATAAAGCCGAATCCGGACAATATAAAATAGAGATTCTTGTGAGTTATTTACCCTCATCCTCTCAGTTTTGGGTGTGGTTTACAGATAATGGTACGTCGGATTTGTTTGCCGGAAATACAGCTTTGGTGGATGGACAAGAGCAAGATGCGGCACTTAGCTTTTACCCAGGGATAGAAGTGACATTTCTTACGCCTCTTTATTGGTGTATTGCTGTAGCGCTGTTATGTTTTGTAGAAACGTTATATATTTTTAGTAGGAAGTGGAAGATTTATAATTTATTTCTTTTTTCAGCATTGATATTAGGTGTTCTTTATATGGTCGTTTATCCACCTTATGGTGTTCACGATGAAGCAACACACATTCCGGCTACATTTGCTCGTGCTACCGCATGGCAAAATGGAAAATTGGATTTTGACCCCAATGAGGAGATAGCTATTCGAGAAAGTGAAGAGCAAGTGGGGTATACCGCGTTTAAAGCGAATGAAGGGCAATACTACTATTTTACAAAAACACTTTTAGAAAAAGGAAATTCAGATTATATTGATATTACGACAAAATCGGCAGGGTTTTCGTATGAGTATACGCCGCAAATTTGTGGTGTGCTAATTGCGAGAGAACTAAATTTGGGGCAGACGCAAACGCTTTATTTAGCGCAAATAATGGCTTTACTTGTTTACACGGCTATTGCATATTGGGCGGTTCGTTTTTCACCATTTCAAGAGTTGTTTGCTTTGATTGCGCTTTTTCCGATGACTCTCCGATCTTCGGGCTCTTTTTCTTACGATGGATTTATTAATGCCATAGCACTACTTTATGTGGCCCTTATTTTTCGTTTAATTTATAAGGTAGAAAAAGTTACGGTGAAAAATTTTACCCCAGTGCTATTACTTGCCGTTATACTTGCACCTTGCAAAATAATTTACGTGCCGTTGTGCCTTTTGTTATTTTTAATACCTAAAGAAAAACTGCAAAAGAAGTATCTGTGCGGGGCTTTTTGTGCTACTTTTTTGCTTTCGGGTGTAGCTGTATTTTTAACCAATTTCAATCAACTTTCACAAAGAGTTGCACAAGATGGGGTAGGCACTGGTCCATGGGCAAACGAAGCGTATACAGTGCCCCTGTTGTTGCAGCAACCACTTGAGGCGATACGTTTATTCGTTTCCAGTTCAATTGAAAAGTCGCTAACATTAATTTTTGATAGTATTACCAGCATTCAGCATGCGGGTATTCCTTGGATTGTATCAGCATGTTTTATTATTATAGTTTGTATTAATGTATCACAGGAGCAAACAAGTAAAATACCTGCCGCACACAAGTGGATGTTTGCATTTATTATAGTTGCGGTACAATCCTTGGGATATTTGGCTGCAATGACATGGACAACAGTGGGGTCTTATTCTATTATGGGGATGCAAGGGCGGTATTTGATCCCCGTTTTACCATTGTTCTTTTTGCTGTTATCCCATACGTTGCGTTTTAAAGCAGAAGCAAAAAACCTGTTGTTTGTCAGTGGATTAATAAACAGTTATGTTATTTTGTTTATTTTTGTGAAAACTGTTTTTTAGTAAAATTTACTGAGTCTGTTTTGAAAACATATTAACATCTATATGCATTCAATTAATTTTGTTATTTATGTAAAAGGATAGAGAGGTTACCTGTATGAAAATACTTTTTTTAAATTTGCCTTATAAGTTTGCTATCAGCCGCGCAAGCCGCTGGCCAGAAAAAACCAAAAGCGGCACGATGTATTACCCGTATTGGCTTTGCTATGCGGCGGGTGTTTGTATGCAAAAGGGTTATGAGGTAGAGCTGGTAGATTGCATTACACGCAAAATGAGCCCACAGCAGACTGTAGAGTTGGTAAAAAACAGTGCACCTGATTACGTAATGGGGGAAATAACAACCTCAACATGCGAACATGATTTTGAAGTTATACGCACAATAAAACAGGCTTGCCCAACAGTAAAAATAATTATTGGGGGCACCCATGCAACTGTACTCAGCAAGCAGGTAATGCAAGAATGCCCGCAGATTGATATCGTTGTTCGGCAAGAATATGATTTTACCATTTCTGAAATCATGCAGGCGGGCGATGCTTTGCAAGATGTGCAGGGCATCACTTACAGAAATGCGGAAGGCGATATTATAGTTCAGCCAGACCGTGTATGGCTACATGATTTAGACGAGTTGCCGTTCGTTTCAAAAGTTTACGAAAAGTTTTTGAACCCCTCAGATTATTGCTATGCATTTGCGCAAAAGCCTATGATTCAGGTATTCAGCGCGCGCGGTTGCCCTTTTCACTGTAATTTCTGCTCTTATCCAGAATCAATGAGTGGTCGAGTATTCCGGCGCCGCAGTGTGAAAAATTTTGTGGACGAGCTGGAATATATCCATACAAAAATGCCTTATATCCGAGAAATATTCATTGAGGATGACACGTTTACAGCAGACAAGAAACGTGTTATTGAAGTATGCAACGAAGTTTTAGCGCGCGGCCTTAAATTGGTTTGGTCTTGCAATACCCGCGCGGATTTGCCTTATGAAGTAATGGCTAAAATGAAAGAGGCCGGTTGCCGGCTGCTTGTTGTTGGTTACGAGTCTGGTAATCAACAGGTATTAAACGAAACTCGCAAAGGCATCAAACTGGAAGATTCGCTGGCATTTGCAAAAAATACGAAAAAGTTGAAAATCAAGGTTTTTGGTTGCTTTATGATAGGCCTAAAAGGCGATAACCTTGAAACGATTGAAGAGACTTTCCAATTTGCAAAAAAAGTGTATGCAAACGAAGTGTTTTTTCAACAAGCAGTGCCTTTCCCTGGCACAGCATTTTACGAGTGGGTCAAACAAGAGGGTTATTTGCGCACAGAGGATTATTCAAAGTGGCTGAATCAAGATGGTTATCTGGATTGCCTTGTAGACTACCCCTATGCAGACCATAAGCAAATTGAAAAATTGCGCGATAACTTAATGAGTCGCTACTATTTTTCGTTTACGTATATTTTTAAAACATTTTTGGCAAACCTCACATGGTCTGAGTTTAAACGCGTAATGAAAGGTGGAACTACTTATATTTGGTTCCGTATTAAAAAAGCAGGGAAATAATTAAGACGACTAATTCTCTACTTTGTTTTCGTATGAAATTACGAAATTCTAGGTAAGCAAGCTGGCAAATTTTTATGTGAAAACCTATTACGGTAAAAAGATATTATAGCAAGGCAACTTGAAGCGATTTATTGAAGATTGTACCGGAGGATTTAAGTAAGTGAGTAAAAGTATATTTGCAATTGGCTCGTATGGGTGCGGAAATCGCGGTGATGATGCAATTTTGCAGAGTATTTGTGAACAGTTTTCCAATTCAAAAATTTATGCTACGTGCGGTACATATGAAGATGTTTCAGGTTACTTACCGGTTGAAATTGTGCCATGTAGGTTGAATGAGGGGATATCTTTACCTGTTTTAGGAAGTATGATAAAAGATTCGTTTGGAATATTGAAAGCAATATATAAAACAGATATGTTGATGTTTGGAGGGGGGAGTTTAATCCACGATTTGACTGTATATAATCTGCCGTTTTTGTTTTTTTGGCAATTATGGGCAAAGATATTCCGGAAGAAAGTTTGCTATTTTTCTATGGGGGTTGGACCATTAACTACCTCCATGGGTCAAAGGCTAAGCAGGCTTTTTCTAAAACACGCAGATGGATTATTTGTAAGGGACATGCGTGGCTATAATTTATGTAAAAAAATTGGTTTAGAGAATGTAGTTTTAACAGCCGACGCAGCTTTTGCGATAACCCAAAAAAATCAGTGCAAACAAAAAACATTAAGGGAGCTGAATCTGCAAGAGCATAGCTATTTTTGTATTACAGCCTCTCAATGGTTTGAGTCAACGAATTTTTGGCATCGTAATGAAATGGATTTTTCTGCTCGAATACGTGAATTAGCGGAATCAATTAGAGCTGCGGTTAAAGTAATTAAGCAGCCAGCAGTGTTCGTACCTACTGTTGTGCATGATGTGCAGATTGGTATGCAGTTAAAAGAGTATCTCAACGACGTAGATTTTCGGATTGTCCCTTCGGATTGGAATTGTATGCAGATGGCGGAAATAATCGAAAATTCATCATTTTTATTAGGCGAAAGAATGCATTCAATTATTTTTGCGGCACGTCAGAAAGTACCCTTTCTAGCGCTGATTTATGATGAGAAAGTTCACCAACTTTTGCAATATTTGGGAATGGAAAAATACGGATTGGATTTAAGCGAGGTGAGACCAGAAACAGTCTGTGAATATGTGAAGCAAGTGCTTAGTAATCGCGATAAAATTGAAGCGATTTTGGAAGAAAAGATGGTAGAATTCAATAAAAAAATAGAGACTTCAAAACAACTAACAGCAAACTTTTTAAATTAGTGTGAAACCATCTTTAGTGTGAATTTAGATAGAATTATATAGTAAAACGGGCGAATGCAATCAGGCATATGAATGCAATGCGGTCCTAAAGGCTGTTATGTTGTTAAAAATTGACAGAATGGAGCTTTTACTCAATATGCCAAAAGGTAAAACAGGTAATTACCAAGTAAAAGGTGCAATATGGAATACACTAGGTAGTGGAATGTATGCGGCCAATACCTTTGTCATGTTGGCTTTGGTAAGTAGAGTAAGTACTGTACAACAGACGGGCTATTTTGGTATTGCCCTTACAACGGCGCAAATTCTGTATATGGTGGGCTTATTTGGTATGAATACCTACCAGATGACCGACTACCAAGAAAAGCACAGCTTTTTAGAGTACGCGAGGGCAAAAGTAGTTACTTGTCTTTTAATGGCGGCGGGATGTGTTTTGTCAATTTGGGTACTTGGGTTTGAAGGGAAAAAAGCACAATATACTGTTTTATTGACAGTTTTAATGATGCTAAATGCAATCGGAGAATTATTCCAAAGTTTGTTTTTTCAAAAAAATCGACTTGATCTTTCGGGGTCGGCGCTTTTTCATCGTACGTTGTGGCCACTGATAAGTTTTTCTGCCGTATTGGTATACACAAGAAATATTCTCTTTGCGATTACGGTGCAGATACTGGGGAATTTGTTTATTACCCTTTATTATGCAATTAAAGTGGTTCCCCGGTTTATATCTCCCGTTAAACACCATACTGCTTTAACGGAAAACGTAAAAGAGCTTTTGGTAGAATGCCTACCTTTGTTTTTTAGTATGTTTTTAATGACATCAATTATTAATGCATCTAAATATGGCATAGAATTTTTAATGGATGATACGGCGCAAGGCTATTACAATATGATTTTTATGCCGGTACAAGTCATTAACTTGTGTACGCAATTTCTATTTAAACCATTACTAAACCAATATGCAAAACTTATTTTTCAAAAACAATATAAAGCATTCGGCAAAGTGATTATAAAACAGTCGATTCTAACGGTGGCGTTTACAGTTTTTTGTGCAATTGCGGCATATTTTATGGGTACACAAGTGCTTGGTTTAGTTTACAATAAAGACATTTCAGCATATAAGTACGTTTTAACATGGGTCGTTGTTGCGGGTGGTGTTTATGCCATTTGTCAGCTTTTTTATTATATCTTAGTCATTTTGCGAAAACAAAAACAAATCCTTTCCATTTATATTGGTGGTGCGGTAGCGGCTGTCATACTAACGTGGTTGTGTGTAGCGCATTTGGGCCTGTGGGGGGGGGCACTTTCGTTCCTTTTGGTGCATTTGCTTATATTGGCCAGTTATGTATATTTATTGGCTGTTTTTATAAGAAAGGATTCTGCTGATGCCAACGATTACCGTCATATTGACTGTCCATAATTTGCAAAAGTATTTGGATGCTTTTTTTAGCGAGCTTTTTGCACAAACCTTTCAAGATTTTGAAGTGGTTGTAGTCGACGACTTTTCCACTGATTGTAGCAGAGAGATTATAGATCAGTGGCGTCAAAAAAAAGGTGAACAAATAAAAGTTCTTTATTTACCTCAAAACCTTGGGGCACCATCTCTCACGCGAAATGCGGCATTAGACAGTGGGCTAATTAGTGGGGAATATTTAATTTTCCAAGATGGGGATGACAGTGTTGAACCGCAGCTGCTAGAAAAGCTTTACATGGCAGCCAAAACAAATAACGCAGAAGTTGCAATTTGTGCATATGACCGTGTAGAAGCTGAAACTGGGCAAATATTATGTACTGAAATGAAAGGCTTTATGCCTGTGCTGGAAATGCCTCCGCAAAGTGATATATTGGCATTCATCAATACTTCTCCGTGGAATAAGTTGTGGAAAAAAGAACTGTTTGGGCAAGCGCGTTTTCCATCATTCAAAGTTGGAGAAGAGGTTGTATTACAATTTACGCGTTATTTACAAGCAAAAAGGATTGCGTTTGTAAATGAAACCCTTATCCACTACCGTGTAAGGCCAGAATCGATTATTTCAAATACAGAACAACAAACTATTTACTGTTTTGCAGAAGAGATAAAAAGCTGCCATAGAAAAATGCCTAACGGGATTTATAAAGACACTGTGGAAATGATTGCGTTTGTGCATATTGGGCTTTCAATGGCATTACGTGCGGCTGATAACCCCAATATTAATCTGAAAGAGCATATTCGCTGGACTGCCAGATATTTTAAACAAAATTATAATTGGTTTGCAGGAAACCGCTTTTTTGGATTTCTAACAGTATGCAAAGGCGGGGTTAAAAAAGTCGGGATATGGGGTTGTTTTGTAGCCTATCGCTTGCATTTATTTGGCGTGGTACTTTGGTCATACAGGGTGCTTACCCATTTATTTCATATGGATATTAAATTTTAAAAGAGTGGTGTGCGATGAAAACCCTGGTTATAATCCCTGCTTACAATGAAGAAGAAACGATTGTACCTGTCGTAGATGATTTGGTGCAAAACTACCCGCAATATGATTATGTTGTGGTCAATGACGGTAGCCGAGACAATACCGCAAAGCTTTGCAAAGAGCATGGATTTTGCCTGATAGATTTGCCCGTGAATCTAGGCCTTGCAGGTGCGGTGCAGGCAGGCATGAAATATGCGCTAAAGTATGATTATGATGCAGCGGTGCAATTTGATGCAGACGGTCAACACAGGCCAGAATATATAGCAAGTTTACAACACAAATTACTTGAAGGATATGACATTGTTATAGGGAGCAGGTTTGTAGAAAAGAAAAAGCCATTGTCTTTGCGGATGATGGGCAGTGTGTTGATTGGGGTGGCAATAAAGCTAACCACCGGTAAAGGGCTGCGAGATACAACCAGCGGGATGCGTATGTATAATAAACGTATGATACATGAATTTGCGGTTCAAATTAACCACGCACCAGAACCTGATACGATTAGTTATTTAATGAAACGTGGCGCCCGTGTTGCTGAAGTGCAGATAGAAATGAGAGAGAGACTGGCGGGAGAAAGTTATTTGAATTTGACACGTAGTATCGGGTACATGCTACGCATGGGTGTTTCTGTTTTGGCGATGCAGTGGTTTAGAGGTGGAAAGCGTTTTGACGAGGGAGGGCCTGAAAATGTCGATTGAAATAAGAATCACTTTACTGATAGGGGCCCTTTTTACAATGTTGTATTTTATTCGGCATATCCGCAAAAACCAAATGCAAATTGACTATGCAATTTATTGGGCGCTTTTTAGCGGCGCACTTGTGTTTTTTAGCTTTTTCCCAGGAACTATTGAATGGGTTGCTGCTGCATTACATGTCAAATCTCCGGTTAACCTTGTTTATTTAATTATTATTTTCTTACTGATAATTAAGCTGTTTACTACAACATTGAAGCTTTCGAAATTAAACCAACAGGTAACTGAATTGGTTCAGTACATTGCGCTTAAAGACCAAGAAGAAAATCAAACTGGTAAAAAATGAGAAAATGGTGTTTAAAGTTAAGAGGGATAAGAGTTATAGCTCTTATCCCTCTATTTTTTATCTCTTGCAAAGCCCCCCCAGCAGCAAATTTAGTTCTTGCTTGGTGCGGGCGGTGACATCGTAATCGCAGTTGTGCAGGCACCAGTCTATTAAGCTGCCGCGCACAAACTTGATCAGTAGCTCGGCTGCCTGCTGCGGGGTGAAGTTTTCATTTAAACTACCCTGCTTGTGTGCCAGTGTGGTGTAGTGCAGCACGCGCTGGTAATACAGCCGCTGCGGGTTTGCCGCGGCCTTTTGTTCGTCCATTAAAATGTTGCAATAGTACTCGGTAGTGGCCGGCCCGGCCTCGCGCGCGACAAACGATGTCTGTGTCAGTAAAATGCGGCGCAGCATTTCTACCGGCGGGCCTTCTGCCAGGGGCAGTTCTGCGGCAAGGGTTTCATCAAACAGCAAAAAGGCCTGGTTCATCAGCTCTTGCTTTGAAGAAAAATGGTGGTAAAATGCCCCCACAGATATCCCGCAGGCGCTGCAGATATCCCGCACGGTTGTGTTACGCCACCCATTTTGAACGGTCAACTGTTTTGCTGTCTCTAAAATACGCGCTGCCGTTTTGGCAGAGCGTTTTTTTTGTGTCTGCATCTTTGCCCCCATGATACAAAAAGTATTTTTGCGCAGCTGTATTATACTATAAAACTGACTGCTTGTACACTTTGATTAAAAATATTCTAATTTTAAAAATAGTTTAGTACAAAATTATTGACATAAAATTAACGAAATGCTAAAGTAAAAACAGAACAAGGTTCGGTTTTTGTTACCCGACAATATGAAAGTGAGGCTGGAGGATGAAGACAGACGCGATTGTGCAATCTTTGGTAGACAGCTACGGCAACTGGGTGTGTGAAAATGCCGAAAACTGTGCGGGCGGCACGGCCCGCATGACCCAAAACCTGTACCCGTATGATGCGATGTTCGCACCGGTGCAGATCAACCGGTTGAAGGTGAAAAATCGGCTGGTGATGGCGCCGATGGGCAACATTGACATGTGCGAGGAGACCGGCCGCCCGAACGAAAAAATGCTGCAGTACTTTTTTGCCCGCGCCAAGGGGGGCGTGGGGTTGATCACCACCGGGCTCATCCCCATCAGCCACGGCATTGACCCTTCGGTCAGCGAGTTGGGCGGGCTGTCGTATTTCCCGCGCATCGACCGCAGCCGCACAGTGTTTTCCGGCTGGCGCGACCTTGCGCAGGGGGTACATGCATACGGCAGCAAAATTTTTGTGCAGTTGACCGCAGGCCTTGGCCGGGTGGGCAACCCGCAGTGTCTGATCAACGAGCACAAATTCCCGGTTTCAGCGTCGTTTAACCCCAATTTTTATATCCCTCAGATTCCTTGTGTTCGGCTGAGTGATGGCAAGCTGAAAAAGATTATCAAAAACGCCGGGCAGGCAACCGCGGATGCCAAAGCCGCAGGGCTGGACGGTGTCTACCTGCACGGGCACGAGGGCTATTTGCTGGAACAACTGACGAACCCTGCGTTTAACCGCCGTAAAATGGGCCACTATGCCGACTGGCAGCAGTTTGGCCTTGATATGGTGCGGGAATTGCGCCGCCGTGGCGGTGACAGTTACCCCATTATGTACCGCATCGACCTTTCGCTTGCGCTAAACGAAACCTACGGCGAAGAGGGGATGAGCATCCCGGCACTGAACAAGTTTAAAGACGGGCGCACGGTACAGCAGACGCTGGATTATATGGTGAACCTGGTTAAGGCCGGTGTGGACATGTTTGACGTCGACCTTGGTTGCTATGACAACTGGTGGCTGCCGCACCCGCCCGCGGGTATGCCCGCGGGGTGTTTCCTTGCGGTGTCGAAGCTGGTAAAAGAGTATTTTGAGGAGCATCAGGTGAAGTCAAACGCCGGGCTGCCGGTGCCGGTAGTGGCAGTGGGCAAACTGGGCTACCCGGATATTGCCGAGCAGGCCCTGCGGGACGGCGAGTGTGACATGGTGATGCTGGGCCGCCCATTGTTGGCCGACCCGGAGTGGCCCAACAAGACCTATGCGGGCAAAGTGAATGAAATTTGCCCCTGCATTGGCTGCCAGGAGGGTTGCATCAATGAATTTGTAGACGGCGGCCACCCGCAGTGTGCGGTGAACCCCCGCACCGGGTTTGAGCACAGCATGCCGGAGCATGCCGCCCCGGCGGCAAAGCCCAAGCACATTGCGGTGGTGGGTGCCGGGCCTGCCGGTGTCGTATTTGCGGTGGAAGCCGCCGCGCGTGGCCACAAGGTGGATTTGTTTGAGCGCAGCGGCAAAGTGGGTGGCAAAATTGTGCCCGGCGGCGCGCCTAAGATCAAATATGAGGTGGAAAACTACCGTCGTTACCTTGAAAAATTGCTCGGCGATGCCGAAAAGGCCGGCAATGTGAAAACATATTTTAATACCGAAGCTGACCCCGAGCAGCTGAAAAAACGCGGGTACGACAGCATTGTGTTTGCCGTGGGTACCCGCGCGGTGTCGCCGCGCATCCCGGGCATTGACAAGGTGAAAACCGTGCAGGCAGTCGATTTGCTGTGCGACATTGGCCTTGCGGGGCAGGCACAAGAGGTCGTTGTGATCGGCGGCGGCGTGGTGGGCTGTGAAACGGCTTACTGGCTGAATTACGAGCAGGGCCGCAAGGTCACGGTGGTGGAAATGCTGCCCAACCTGATGGACGGCACCTGCACGGCAAACCGTGGGCACCTGATCCACTATTTGCAGAAAGCAGGAGTAACACTGCTGAACTGTGCCAAGGTGACCGGGTTTGAAGAGCAGCAGGTCAAGGTGAGCCGCAATAAGTCGAAAGGCGTGCCGGACCCGTACAACACCTGGCAGCCGATTTTGCCGAAAAACATTGAAAACCCGCTGGCACCAAAGATGGGGCCGGAGGAGGAAGAACTGGTGCTCAAGGCAGACCTTGTGGTGCTGGCAATGGGCGGCCGCCCTGATGACAGCCTGTTTTTTGAAGCGCAGAAAAACCATGCCGCGCCAGAGCTGCACAATATTGGCGACAGCTTTAGTGCCGGCAAAATTTTAGAGGCGACCCGTGCGGCCCGCGCACTGGCGGCTTCGATTTAAAGGGGGCTTTGAGGTGACGATGCAACTGACACAGCAGCAACAGGCCATGCTGGACGGCGCGCAGGGCAAGGCCCTTGCAAAGGTGATGAAAACGCTGGTGATGTATGGCGAAACCTTTGGGGCGACCCGCATGGTGCCGGTGACCAGCGATTACGGCCATTTGGTGACCAGCTTTGGGCTGGGGGTACTCAAACCGGTGTATGCACTGCTGGATGAAATTATTGCAGACGGTGTTGTGGCAAAACAGCAGTTTTCGGTTGACCCGCGCCCGCTGCAAAAAGGGGTGCCGGTGACCCTGCTGCAAAGCCTGGTGTTCCGGCTGATGTATTCGAAACAGACCGAATACGAAGCCCGGCTGCAAAAGCTGGGGCTGATGGGGGACGACGCCTTCACCTGCGCCTGCTACCAGCCGGAGACCGGCAACACGCCGCAACAGGGGCAGGTGCTCAGCTGGGCAGAAAGCAGTGCCGTGGTGTATGCCAACAGCGTGCTGGGCGCGCGATGCAACCGCAATTCGGGCATCATTGATATTTTTGGCAGCATTGCCGGGTTTGTGCCCGAGTTTGGCCTGCTGACCGATGAGGGCCGCCGTGCGACCTGGGTGATAGAGCTGAAAACGACCAAACTGCCGCCCGCGCAGGTGCTGGGCAGCGCCATTGGCATGAAGGTGCTGGAAGAAGTGCCGTACATCCGCGGCCTTACTACCTATTTGGGCAATGAGCTGACCCCGGCGGTGCAGGATTACCTGAAGGACATGGGGGCGGCCACGGCGTCCAACGGGGCGGTGGGCCTGTACCATGTAGAGGGCCTTACCCCCGAGGCGGTGCAACTTGGCGACGCGCTGCTTGCGCCGCAGGCCAATACTTATGTGATTGACGATGCCGAGTTGCAGCGGGTGATGGACAGTTACCCCTGCATCTGGAAAGAGGCGGATGCCGAGCCGAAGATGTGTTTCATCGGCTGCCCGCACCTTTCGCTTTCCCAGTTGCAAAGCTGGACGGCGCGGCTGGAGCAGGCCTTGCAGCAGCAGGGGCGCCAAAAGGTGGCAATCCCCACGGTGCTCACGGCGGCACCCGCCGTGGTGAAAGAGTTTGAGCAAACGCCGGATGCCGCCCGCCTGAAGGCCACCGGTGCGGTGCTAGCCTCTATTTGCCCGCTGATGTACATGAACAACCCGCTGTGCGGCAAGCTGCCCATCATTACAAACTCGAACAAGCTGCGCACTTATACCAGTGCACGCTATGCCACCGACGAGCGTATTTTGGCGGCCATTACACAAGGGGGTGCATTGCAATGAAAGTATTTAAAGGGCGCCCGGTCGTGCCGGGCACGGCACAGGCGGCGGCGCTTGTGTCAAGCGCAGGCTTCAACACGCTGGCCAGCTTTCAAAAAAGCCTGATGTTTGGGGATAAAAAATCCACCTGTTCAGACCAAAACAACGCGGAGCTGTACCAGCAGCCGATGGCGGGCAAGGCGCTGTGTATGCCGCAGACCATCGGCTCTACCACCGGCGGTATGGTGCTGTACTGCGCGGTAGAGATGGGGCAAAGCCCGACGTGCCTGTTGTTTTCAAAGCCTATCGATTCACTTGCGGCGGCGGGGGCAATCCTTGCCGGGGTGTGGTCCGACATCCCGATGCCCACAGTAGACAGCCTTGGCGACGAATTTTTGCAATATGTAAAAAGTGGTATGCCGGTGGCAGTTGCACCGGACGGCACGGTGACCGTAGGGGAATAAAGTACAATACCGCTGGTTTTTAAAAGAGAGCAAGTCGGCAGCGCTGCTGCCGGCTTGCTTTTTGATGTGGCGGCAGGTATAGTAGCAAAAAAGAGAAAATAAATAACCAAAGCAAATGAAGAGAACCGGGCGCAAATACACAGCAGATGGTGAAAACGGCAAAAACCGAATAGATAAATTGTTGAAAAAGCGCGCAGGCATCGGGGGATGCCGCGAAATCCAAAACTCATTTCTGAAAATCAAAAGAACCGGCGTTGGGAAACCGGTATACTGAAATCACCGAAATTCCCCGCAAAAGAGATCAAAAGGAGGAGCAAGACAGAATGAAAAAAGGAAAATCACTGCTTAGCCTGTTCTTGGCAATGGCGCTGGCACTTACCGCATTCAGCGGCTGTGGCAGCAAAAGCGCCAGCAGCGGCGCAGCCGCTTCGGGCGACAGCACCGAAACCCAAAAGGTGGTCATGTACCTCATCACCTTCAACAACATCCCCGACGATTACAGCCAGGTGACCGATGCAATCAACAATTACATTGCAGAAAAATACCCGGATGCTCACGTTGCGTTGGATCTGCGCCTGATTGGGCCGGCAGATTACAATGACAAGATTAAGCTGGCAATGCAGAGCGGCACTCAGATGGACCTGTTCATCCCGCTGGACCTGCAGACCTTCATTGCACAGAATATGTGCATGGATATCAGCGGCTATCTGGATCAGTACGGCCAGGACATGGTCTCGATCATCAAAAAAGACTTTGGTGATGACGGCTTTAACACCCTGACCCAGAATGGTGCGGTTTACGGTGTGCCCATTAACAAGGCAGTCGTAATTAACCCCACCCTGTCGTACAACAAAGAAATGCTGGACAGTGTTGGCGTTTCGATTGACGACATCAATTCCATTTGGGATTTGACCGATGTTTACGCGAAGATTAAAGAAAAATACCCCGACGTATATTGCTATGCGCCGACAAACCAGCAGGATACCTACATCTCGCTGATTTTGGAAGGCGACGACAAGATGGACCGTTTGGGCGACACGACCTTTACCGGTGTGGTATTTGGCGACAGCGGCAAAGTGGTTGACCTGTATGAAACCGATCAATTCCGCAAATATGTTGACCTGATGCGCTCTTGGTATCTTGCCGGTTATGTGCCGCAGGATATGGCGACTTCGACCACCACGGCACCGGCTTACGCTTCTTCTGGCCGCCTGTTCAGCACCTATGCCTCTTATTCGGGCGTTGACAAGCAGAGCGACAACAGCGTGCTGAACCAGCTGACCAACACCGAGGCGTTTGGCAGCAAGTGGATTTCTTCGTTCTACATGGACACCATGTCCACCAGCCTTGCCATGTGTGTTTCCAGCAACAGCAAAGTGCCGGAGGCCGCTGTCAAACTGCTGAACATCGTGTACACCGACGAGTTTGTGCTGAATACAATTCTGTTTGGTATTGAGGGCGAGGACTACGTAAAGACCAGCGACCATGTTGCGGTATACCCCGACGGTTTGGACGCCAACACCGTGCCTTACACCGCTTACCTGTGCAACGGCGTTATCGGCTCGGAATCGCTGCAATGGGTAACGACCACCGAAGAGGATTACCAGAAAAAGCTGCAGGCCATTGAGATGAACAAAACGGCCGAGCGTTCGCCGTACTATGGTTTTGTGTTTGATGCTTCGAACGTAGTGAACGAAATGACCGCTTTGACCAACGTGGTAAAGCAGTATTATCCCGGCCTTGTTTGCGGCAGTCTCGACCCGGATGAGGCAATTCCGGAGTTCGTGAAGGCACTGAAGGACGCAGGGGTTGACACGGTAGTGGCAGAAAAGCAGAAACAGCTTGATGCCTGGATCGCAGCCAACCAGTAAACTGCTAAATCTAAGATTCTGTGCAGAGTGAGGTTGTGTTTGCAACCTCACTTTGCTTTAGGAGAGTGTGTCATGACGAAATCATCCAAGAAAAGAAACCGAAATA
The DNA here is from genome assembly GCA_023460035.1 of Bacillota bacterium. Classification (GTDB taxonomy): domain Bacteria; phylum Bacillota; class Clostridia; order Oscillospirales; family Ruminococcaceae; genus Pygmaiobacter. The sequence continues at coordinate 47,530 of JAEWRN010000005.1, read as the reverse complement.
AAAATCTTGCGCTGTTTGCAATGGCGGCGCCGGGGCTTTTATATCTGCTCATCAATAACTACATCCCCATGTTTGGTATTTTTATCGCCTTTAAGCAGATCGATTATTCTAAAGGGATTTTCGGCAGCGACTGGTGTGGGTTTGACAATTTTAAATTCTTGTTTCAAACCAAAGACGCATGGATTATGGTGCGCAACACCGTGCTGTATAACCTTACTTTCATTCTGCTCGGTACCATTTTTGCGGTTTTTATTGCGATTTTGATGTCTGAAATCACAAAATATTTTTGCTCTAAGCTGTTTCAGGCGGGGCTTATTTTGCCCAACCTTGTTTCCATGGTCATTGTCGCTTACCTGGTGTATGCATTTTTGAACCCGGAAACCGGCCTTGTCAACAATGCCATTTTGAGCGCCATGGGCAAAGACCCTGTCAACTGGTATACTTCCCCCGGTTACTGGCCGGTAATTTTAGTGTTGGTGCAGATGTGGAAGAGCGCCGGGTACTCCTCTATCGTGTACATTGCCAGCATCAGCGGTATTGACAAGGGGCTGTACGAGGCTGCCCGGCTGGACGGCGCCGGCAAGCTGCAGCAGGTGTTTAAAATCACACTGCCGCAGCTGAAACCCACCATTATCATGATGGTGCTCATGTCGCTGGGGCGGCTGTTCAGCTCCGATTTCGGCCTGTTCTATCAGGTGCCAATGAACTCGGGCGCGTTGTTTGATGTGACTCAAACGATTGACACGTACGTGTATCGCGGCTTGATGACCTACGGCAACATTGGTATGTCGTCTGCGGCCGGTTTGTTCCAGTCAGTAATTGGGTTTGCACTGGTCATGGTGGCTAACGCCATTGTGCGCAAGCGCGAAGCCGAAAATGCATTGTTCTGAGGAGGGGACTACTATGGGCAAACTGGAAACACGCGGTGAAAAATCGTTTCGCATTTTTGCACTTGCGCTATTAACCATCTTGACGTTGCTTGCAATCCTGCCGTTTATCTTGATCATTATTTCATCGTTTACCGATGAATCCACACTGGTCAGCAACGGTTACAGCTATTTCCCGGCAAAATGGAGCCTGGATTCTTACCGCTACATGGTGCAGCAGGCAAAGGTCATTTTCCGCTCTTACGGGGTATCGATTTTAGTGACCACCGTGGGCACGGCCATGAGCCTGCTGCTGACGACCTCGCTGGCATACCCCATGTCGCGCAGCGACTTTAAATACCGCAATGTTTTGGCGTTTTTGGTGTTCTTCACCATGCTGTTCAGCGGCGGTATTGTGCCGTCCTACATTATGTGGACGCGCATTTTCCACATCAACGACACCATTTGGGCGCTGATCATCCCGAACTACCTGATGAACGCCTTTAACGTGCTATTGGTACGCAACTATTTTAAAAACAATATCCCGGATGCGATTATTGAATCGGCACAGATTGACGGCGCGGGCGAGGGGCGCATTTTGTTCCGCATCATGCTGCCGCTGGCCGTGCCGGTCAGCGTGACGGTGGGCCTGTTCTCCGGCCTTGCCTACTGGAACGACTGGATCAACGCACTGTACTACATTGAATCCCCGAAACTCTATGGTATTCAAAACCTGTTGATCCGCATGATGAACAACATCCAGTTCTTGTCGTCCGGGCAAAACGCAAGCCTTTTGGGCAACTCTATTATTGCGCTGCCCAGCAACGGCATCCGTATGGCACTTGCCGTAATTGGTATTCTGCCTATTCTTATCATTTTCCCGTTCTTGCAAAAGTACCTGATCAAGGGTGTTGTTATCGGTGCAGTAAAGGGGTAAGAGATGAAAGCACAGCAAGTGGTAGATGCAATTACCGCGTATTCTAATGTCAAAATTGCGCCGCCGCAAACCTGTGACGGTTACAAGTTCGGCGGGCCGGATACCGAGGTAACCGGCGTGGTCACGACTTTTATGGCAACGGTGGAGGTCTTGCGCGCAGCACGTGCGCGGGGCGCCAATATGGTCATCACCCACGAGCCAACGTATTTTACCGGGCTGGATACCACCGGCTGGCTGCAGCAGGACCCTGTTTACCTTGAAAAGCAAAAGCTGTTGCAACAGGGCAATTTTGTTGTGTGGCGTTACCACGACATGATGCACATGAAGCAGCCGGACGCTATTTACGAGGGGCTGCTTGCAGAGCTCGGCTGGCAGCAGTACCGCCAGCCCCCAGCGCCGCCCCCGGTTATGGGGCCCGGTGGCCCGGTGAATTTTGAAGAATCGTTTAACGATTATTATGTGCTGCCCCGCACAAAGCTGTGCGACCTTGCCGCTTTTTTAAAGCAAAAGCTGTGTATGGATGCCGTGCAGGTGGTGGGCGACGGGCAGATGGAGTGCACCCGCGTGGGGGTACTGGTGGGCGGAGGCAGCCTTGGCTTTGGCGATGAAGCCATGCCGATGAAGGTGATGCGCGCCAAAGACCTTGACGTGATGGTGTGCGGAGAGATTACCGAATGGACACTTTGCGCATATGTAAACGATGCAAGCCAGCTGGGCAAGCGCCGTGCGATGATTGTTATTGGCCACGAGCGCACCGAGGAGTGGGGCATGAAGCATATGGCAACCTGGCTGGCACCGCTGGTGCCGGGGGTGCCGGTGTCATTTTTAAATGCAAAAGAACCATTTTGGTATGTGTGACCCATTGCTTTTGAGGGCAATGGGCAGAAGGGGGCAATAAGTTTGGCAATTCTGAATTTGACCTATTTTTCAAATGCGCTGCGCCGGCAGACCCACATGACGGCGCTGGTACCGGTGGAAGAATTTGGTTTGGCACCCGGCATGCCGGTGCCGGACAAAACAAAGCCGTTTCGCACGCTGGTGCTGCTGCACGGGTTTTCGGGCTGCGATACCGACTGGCTGCGCGGCAGCCGCATTGACGAGCTTGCATTGATGCACAATGTGGCGGTACTGTTTCCCTGTGCGGAAAACAGCTTTTATATCAACGATACCGCGCGCGATGCGATGTATGAGACGCTGGTCTGCCAGGAAACACTGGAAATTGGGCGCAAGCTATTCCCGCTTTCGCACCGGCGCGAGGACACGACCATTGGTGGATATTCAATGGGCGGGTATGGCGCACTGCGCTGTGGGCTAAAAAATAACGACCTGTTTGGCAATGTAATTGCGCTTTCCTCCGCGCTGATTACCGACCAAATTGGCAAGGGCGAAATGAAAAAGGACAACCCCATGGCAACTGCCGCTTATTACGAGCATGTGTTTGGCCCGGCCGAGCAGGTGCCCGGCAGTGACCTGGACCCCAAAGCGCTGGCAAAAGCCGCGAAAGAGGGTAGTGGCAAAGGCCCCGCGCCAGAGCTGTTTATCGCCTGTGGCGATGAGGACTTTTTAATCGAGCCCAACCGCAGCTTTAGTGCATATCTTGATTCGATTGGTTATGCGCACAAATTCTTTGTTTCGCCCGGCGTGCACAACTGGAAATTCTGGGATGAGTACATTGAAAAAGCAATGATTTGGCTGGATCAGAAGAGTGAGGTTGGCGCCGGTGCAGCTTCTCGTTAAAGGGGACAAAGCGTTTTATCGCAATATTTTGGTGATATCGCTGCCCATTGTGGCGCAAAGCCTGATTACAATGGGCGTCAACGCGACCGATACGGTGATGCTAGGCAGCTTTGGCGAACAACAGCTTTCTGCCGCCAGTATTTCCAACCAGTTTTACAGTATTTTTCAAATTTTCTGCATGGGCCTTGGGGGCGGGGCCGCGGTGATGACTGCCCGTTTTTGGGGCAGCAAAAACCGTGCGGGCATTCGCAAGGTCGTTGCCATTATGCTGCGCATTGCGCTGGTAGCGGCAGTTGGGTTTACACTGCTGATGTGCTTGGCGCCCGGTGCGGTATTACGGCTTTATACCACAGATACGGCCATTGTGGGGTATGGCGAAGCCTACTATTCGTTTTTAAGCTGGACCTTTTTATTGCAGGGCATTTCGATGACGGTGGCAATTGTGCTGCGCAGTGTGGGCAGGTATAACGTGCCGCTCATCGCCTCGGCCAGTTCGTTTTTGCTGAATATCTTTTTCAACTGGGTGTTTATGTTTGGCAAGCTGGGTGCCCCAAGGCTGGAAATACGGGGTGCCGCTATTGGCACGCTGATTGCCCGCATTGTGGAATGCAGTATTATTCTTTTGTATCTGCTGGTGAAAGACAAGCAGATCAGTTTTCGGCCCAAAGACCTGTTTGCGCCCTGTGGGGACGTATGGCAGCCGTATTTAAAGTACAGCGCACCGGTTATTGTCAGTGACATCATGCTGGCCCTTGGGGCAAATTTCGTGGCGGTTATTATGATGAAAATCGGCACGAACTTTGTTGCCGCAAACGCCATTACCAATGTCACGGTACAAATCAGCACCTTTTTTACGTTGGCACTTGCAAACTCCGCCAGTATTATCATTGGCAACACACTGGGGCGGGGAGAAAAGGCATTGGCACAGGTACAGGGCACGACTTTCCTTGTAATCAGTGCCGTGCTGGGGGTTCTGGCGGCCGGGCTGATACAGCTGCTGAAGCCTAACATTTTGGGCCTGTATGCGGTACAGCCCGAAACGAAGCAGATCGCCGCAGCCTTAATGGATTCTGTCAGCTTGATTGTGGTGTTCCGCACGACATCCAGCGTATTGACCAAAGGGATTTTGCGCGGCGGCGGCGACACCCGCTATATGATGGTAGCCGACGTCTTGTTTTTGTGGATCGGCAGCATCCCGCTGGGCTCCCTTGCCGGCCTTGTGTGGCAGGCTTCCCCCTTTGTCATTTACTTTTGCCTCAACATCGACCTGCTGATTAAAACGGTTTGGTGTACGGTGCGGCTATTCACCGGCAAATGGATTAAAGAGCTGCACGGCACCCAAAATGTGGCGCAGCAAAAGACAGCCTGAAAAGTAAATAAGCAGTTTTAAAAGCCATGCAGGCAAACAACCTGCATGGCTTTTTTATAGGGCAACAAAACAGCAAAAGCCGCCCAAAGGCGGCTTTTGCTGTACGGAGATAGATAAAAAATTACATGGGGCGGAACAGATCGTTGCGGCCCAGCGCGGTGGTATCGGTGTACCGGTCGGTGACGGTCTCGCCGTTTTCGCGCAGCATGGCATCAAAGCGGCGCAGCAGGTCTTTTTCCTCTTCGCTCGGCAGGTGAATTTGGGTACCGAGGTCAAGGTAATCTAAAAATCCGCTACATTGCGGCCATGCAATCGTTGTGGCTGCGCCGGCCATGCTGCCGGTTTTAATAAACTGCACCCAGTATGCCATCAGCTCTTTGCCAAAGGCCTGGTCGGCTTCGCTCATACCGTCCGGGTTAATAATGCATTTGCCGGGGCGGCCAAAGACGTAGGGCAGCTCAGAAGAGTGGGTAGAGCCCAGCCGCTCGCCGCGGCTGCCGGAATCCGGCCGCGTCTTGTAATACACATAGCAGGTTTCGCCCTGCTTTGCGCACACTTCACCAAGGCGGGCAGGGGATAAGAACATCAAATCGCCCAAGATATTCAGTACCGAGCGAAAAGCAGAAACCGGCTCGCTGTGCGGGTAATGCTGAATCATTTTTTCGGCCAGTGCCGCGGGGTAAAGGCTGTGCACATAAGCTTCAAACTGCTGCGGGGTGACATGCACGTCGTGAAAGAAGCCAAACGAGCCAAATTCTTCACTGGTGGACCCGACCAGGATATTCATCGGGTTAAACTTGCCCTCGGCAAGCAGCTTGTGCGGTGCGTCTGGCAGCACGTAGCCGTCGACGCAGTAGTTCGGGGTATAGTGCTGCGCCAGCGATGCTTCAATCAAATCGCAGCCGTCCATCTCACGCAGTTCTTGCAGTGTTTTGCCGCCCAGCTTCTCTGCGAAGGCAAGGCCTTCGCTCTCCATTTCAGACAGCGGTTTCGGGTCCATCATGCCGCCAAGCAGCGGGCAGCCGCTCTCTAAAATGACGCTGCGGCACAAGCCGGTTGTCAGCGGGGACATCAGCATGCAGGACGTGCCCACCGACCCGCCGGACTGCCCGGCCACAGTGATCTTGTCGGGGTCGCCGCCAAAGGTCGACACGTTTTCGTGCAGCCACAGCAAAGCTTCGCGCATATCCAGCAGGGCATAGTTGCCACTGGTGCCCTGCGCCGTTTCACTAGAGAGCTGCGGGTGGCAGAAAAAGCCCATCAGGCCCAGCCGGTAGTTGATGGTGACGACCAAAAACCCCTGCTTTGCCAGCTGTTCGCCCTCAAAAAACGGTGCCATACCGGTGCCGGCCACCATGCCGCCACCGTGAATCCACACCAGCACCGGCAGCTTTTCCTGCCCGGTTTTGGCCGGTGTCCAGATATTCAGGTACAAACAGTCCTCGCTGTCCATCTTGGCGGCCAGCTCAAAATCCTCTGTCGGCCAGTTGGCACGGCCATCGGCCTGCAGTGCGCCGCCCGTCAGGCGGTCGGCACTGCGCACCCCAAACCAACGCGCGGGCTTTGCCGGTGCGCGCCAGCGGCGTTCGCCAATAGGGGGGGCAGCATACGGTATCCCGCGAAATACCCGCAGGTCATCTTCTACCGTGCCTTTCAGCAGGCCCTCATGCACCTTTGCATAGCCCTGTTGCAATGTGTGTTCGGTCATACAAATAACCACTCCTTTCTTCTACCTTTATCTTACCGCAGCCATGGTGGTGATGCTTTTGTTCTACGGCTGCAAGCTTTTGATTTTGCGCACCACCAGCCACAACGGCGCAGATACTTGTAAAACGAACAGACAAGACGGGTAAAGGTCACATTAGCCTACAGTAAATGCAAAAATTTAATTTGTATGGGATTTTATGTGCAAAAACAGGGCGTTTAAGTGCAACCTCTCATTTTTTGTTTTGATAGTGCTATTTTTTACCGTGAGAGAATTGCAACAGCTGGGTGTGTTTGGGCAAAGGGCTCTAAGGGGCTGCTGCACAAAATAAAAGTTGCGGTTTTGCAGCAATGCGGCGTTATGTTTTGTGGTGTCCATGACATAAATGGCACAGTGTGGCCGCCATAAAAAAGCAAACCAGTAAAACAGTGTGAAAGGGAAAACACAATGAAAAAGCGAATTTTTAGCATGCTGCTTGCGGTTTGCATGGCTTTTAGCAGCATTCCCATTTCTGCGCTTGCCGTGGACAGCAGCACACCAACCCAGGCGGGCACGGTGCAGGCAGAGACACAAGAAGTCAGCAACTCTGTAGATGCGGCGGCAGGGCAGGGAAATGCATCTGACAGTGCTACGGCGGACAGCACCGCTTCTTCATCGGTGGCGCAAAGCGAAGCTACGGGCAGTGCGGAGGGGCAAAGTGAAAGTGCGGGCCTCAATATGGGGCTTGCTGATGTGCAGTTAAGCCCAGAGGGCACGGTGGCAGAGCAGTTTTCTCTGACACTTGGTCAAACCTTTTATTTTGACTTGTCGCAGGATACGGGTACCATTGAAAACGGGGCATCCAATGCCATAGGCACTATCAATACCGCGTTGCCGGACACAACATTGCACTATGTGCCCTTTACTTACGTTGGCACTGTCGATTGTTATAGCGGTGCCGACAACGGCACTTCTACCCCGCGCAGCCTTTTTGTGGCAGATTACAATGTGGGCACTGCAGTGCCATGGTATTTGCTGAACACATACAACCTGGTTGGCGGTAAAACGTTTGACACAAACTATACGCTGCGCTTGCTAAGCGGCGGCAGCACCTGGATCAATGGTTCTGTTTACCCAACCACCAATGAATGGGATACCATTTTAAATAAAGCGAGTCTGACCGACCCCATCAAAAACTGGAGCGGCGTATTTTCTTATGCACAGGATTCTTATTCCACGAAAAGCGGCACGCGCTGTGTGGTACGCGGCAATAACAGTGTGAGCACTTGGTCGGATATCAACTACAATAACAACGCTGACTTTTTGGGTTTTCGCCCCGCATTAGAGGTGCTGAATGCAGAGACCCTGGGCACAGACGGGTTAAAGGCTATCACGCTTGATTTTAACGGCGGCGCGTTAAACGGTGCCGGCACGGCCACAGTCGTTTGTGCCGGCAGTTCGTTCAAGGCCCCGGGGGCACAGGGCCCCACCCGCCCAGAGGGCAACACCGGTACCGGCTTTTACTGGAAAGGCAGTGACAACAAAGCCTACGCGGTGGGCGACAGTGTGCCCAGCAGTGTGACAAGCCTTACTGCACAGTGGTCTGAACTGCCGGTCACCGGTAAAGTGTGGAAAGGCACCAGCGCCCTTTATTTTGCAGGTGGCAGCGGCACATCATCAGACCCATACCAAATTGCCACGGCAGAACAGCTGGCGCTGCTGGCAGACATTATTTGTGATTATAAATGGAGTAATGGTACCGGTGGTGAAGGGGCAACCTGCACTTCTAACCTTCAGGCAGACCGTGTTGTAATAGAGGGGCAAAGTGCGCAAACTTTTGGTGCGCTGAAACAGGCCAGTTACCAGTTGACCGCAGATATCAAGTTAAACGATGCCACAAACTATAAAGAATGGAGCACAACTGCCCCGGCCAATAGCTGGAACCCCATTGGGGCTGGGTGGAAAACCCCCAGCGCAACAGAAAAAATATTCAAAGGTACCTTTGATGGAAACAGCAAGACCATCAGCGGCCTGTATTTTAGCAGCGCTGTAAGTAAAACCCAACCCGATGGGGATGCGTATGTCGGCGTGGGTTTGTTTGGGTATAATAGTGGTACAATTAAAAACCTTACAATCGCAGACAGTTATATGGAGGGGCTTTTTTCACAGGCAACTGAATCCGCCTCAGTTGGCGGTGTGGCGGGCATCAACAAAGGTACGGTGCAAAATTGCCAAAATACAGGTATTGTAGTGGGCTGTATCAACACCGGCGGAATTGTAGGGCAAAATTCTTCGCAGATCCTCGATTGCAAAAATACCGGTAAAATCATTGGCACAGCTGAATACACGGGTGGCATTGCAGGAGTATGCGACAGTAACTCTGAAGTACAAAATTGCCAAAATAGTGGTGCGGTACTCGGTAAAGCAAATTTAGGCGGGATAACCGGACAAAACGGAGGCACCATAGAAGGTTGCCAAAATAGTGGCACGGTCATGATGCAAAATGATCAATCCACCTCTGCCGGCGGGATTGCGGGCAAAAATGTCTTGAATTGCAAAATCAGCAACTGCCAAAACAGTGGCCCTGTCAGCGGCCAGCAATGTATTGGGGGCATCGTTGGTACCAACTCTGGCGGTACGGTTGACAACTGCCAAAATGGCGGTCCGGTCAGTGGTATTGCGGTGGCGGGGCAAATAGTGACTAATATTGGCGGTGTGGTGGGTGAAGATATTGTAGGGAAGGTAACAAACTGTACTTCCCCCAAAGGGCTAACCAAGGACGCTACCGGGGATAGTGGAGTTTCTGCTTTGCCCAATCTGTACTACAATCAGATTGGCCATATTTATGGGGCTTCTTCCAGCGGGGGGGATGACAGCAACAACAGTGAAGGTGTTGAAATGGGCGTGGCAGTAACGCCGGCAACTGCGGTCATTGAAGCAGGCGGTACCCAGCAATTTTCAGCAGCAGTGGGCGGCGAAGCAACTACACAAATCGAATGGTCCATTGTAAATGGCGATGCGAATATAAGTATTGATGAAAACGGTAAAGCTGTATTTAAAGATACTGCCGTCGGCGGCGCCGCTTATGCAATAAAAGCGGTGTCCACTACAGACAGCGCAAAATACGCAGTGGTGGTTATGACGGTAAAAATGCCGCCGGCAGAAGCCCCAAAAGTCACCACCACAAGCTTAAAAGAAGCAAAAGTGGGCGATGACTATGAGGCAGCCATTGCCGCAACGGGTTCCCCCGCACCCAGTATTGTTTTGACAAACGGCGCGCTGCCTGATGGGCTGAAGCTGGCGGAAGATGGTAAAATTACCGGCAAACCAACCACTGCGGGTGAAGTGGCTTTTACGGTGAAGGCAGTCAACAGCAGCGGTACAGACGTTAAGATATTTTCAATTAAAGTAAACCCGGCAGATGTGCCCCCAGAGGCACGGTGGGGGCTCGCCGGGGAAAACGGCACCGCACCAGAAAGCTGGACACAAGGGTCACTTGTCGACGCGATGAAATACGCAAATGAGTTGACCAGTGGCACCGCATACATTCAGCTGGTTGTGGATCTTGATATGACGAAGGGGATAGTAGCAAGCGATAAAAAAACGACGATTTTTGATCTTAATGGTAAGACGCTGGATGCGAAGGGAAAGCTAAGCGGACTTATCTATGTAATGGGCGGCACCTTTACTTTGACAGACAGCAGCACAACAGAGGTAGAAAAGCAGGGTGCTATCACTGGTGGTAACGGCACTTTAACAAAACAGGGAACGGCCGGCGCCATTATAGTTGGCGGTGGAAATGTGATTATGTCCGGCGGCAGAATTGTGCAAAACACCGGCAGCCTTGGCGGTGCTGTCTGCGTGAATGGCGGCAATTTTACAATGACGGGTGGCAGCATCAGCGACAATACGGCGCAAGGCGGTGGCGGCATTTACCTAATAAGTGGCACTGCGGTGATGCAGGGCGGCAGCATCACCGGCAACAGTGCCAAGTATGCGGGTAGCGGTGTTTATGCATACAGCGGCAGCAGCTTTACAATGCTGGGCGGCAGCATCACCGGCAACAACATTACCGGCACACCATTTACAGAGCAGGGCGGCGCGGTGTATATTAGCAACGCCAGCCTTACTGTGGGAGGCAGCGCAAAGATCTCAGATAATACGCAAAAGCAGACAATTTATGATCAAACGGTCAATGCCAGCAATATTTTCTTTGCCAATTACAGCGACCTCATGACCATCAGCAAAGAGGTGCCTCTTGCCAAGGGGGCTGCATTTGGCGTGAGGACAAGAGAAAATATGTTTGATGGGGGAACGTTTAGAGTTACCGGCCAGAATGACGGTGATTACAGCAGCTATTTTTCTTGTGACTCTAATAATTACCAGCTTTTTAACGATGCAAATAACATTTTGCAGCTCGGCAAAAAAAGCCCGGTGGCACCCGACATTACCACAACAAGCTTGCCAGCCGGCAAAGTTGGCGTGGCTTATGCGCAAACACTGGCGGCAAGCGGTTACCCCAGCCCCACATGGAGCCTGAAGAGTGGTGCCCTGCCTGCCGGGCTGACACTGGGGGCGGATGGTAAAATTTCGGGTACACCCACCGCAGCGGGAAACTTCACCTTTACCGTGACAGCGAGAAACGGCAGCGGCAGCGATACCAAGGAACTGTCCATTATGGTAGAAACAGCACTTTCGGTACAGCTGCCGTCGGGCGCGGCAAGCCTTGATTTTGGCTCGGTGCTGGACGGCTATGAAGCGCTGGGGGCAAAAACAGTGACAGTTACCAATCATGGTACCGACAGTATTACCCTTGCGCAGCCGGCGAGTGAAAGCTATACCATTGGCACAATAACAAAAACCACGCTGGCAAGCGGCAACAGTGCAACTTTTACCGTGACACCCAAAACGGGGCTTGCGGCGGGAAATTACAATACGAGCGTTGCCATTCAAAGCGGCAGCTACAACTATGGCATGGTTGCTTTGGCGTTTACCGTGCAGGCACGCACCCCGGCGGTACCCAAAATTACTACCGAAAGCTTAGGCACCGGCGGGGTGGGCACCCCCTTTGCCGAGGCCCTTACGGCAACCGGTTACCCGGTGCCGACATGGAACATTGCCACGGGCATACTGCCGGCGGGCCTTACCCTTGCGACAGATGGTAAAATTTCGGGTACCCCTACGGTAAGCGGTGTGTTTATCTTTACGGTAAAAGCAACCAATGCCAGTGGCAGTGACGCAAAACAGCTGAAGCTGACCGTATCTTCGCCTATTACAGCGGTCAGCATCAGCCCGGCGGTCACCACGGTGAAAAAGACCAAAACGCAGCAGTTTACCGCGGCGGTGGAAGGCATAGCAGACCAGAGCATCACATGGGTATTAGAGGGTGCGACCAACAGCGGCATCAGTGACAGCGGCCTTTTGACGGTGGGGGGCAGAGAACTTGCAAGTACCCTTACCGTAAAGGCAATCTCTGCCGTGGATAGCAGCAAAGTGGCGCGTGCAGTGGTAACGGTGGCTGCGGCACCTAAAGTATGTACCGTTGCATTTGACAGCGACGGGGGTACCACCGTTGCACCGATTACCGGCATTGAAGAGGGCACAACAATCAAACTGCCCGCTAGCCCAACCAGAGACAATTGCCGTTTTGACGGCTGGTATACCCAGAAAAATGGTGAAGGCACGGTATTTACCGGCAATACACCGGTTACCGGCAGTATTACGGTTTATGCCAAATGGACAAAGCTGGTTACGATTGAGGGAATCGTGGTAGAGGAGGGTACCGAAACACCGGTTTCGGGTGCCACGGTGACACTTTCACCTGACTGCGGTATCGCAGCGGCTTTAACAGGCGCACAGGGCAAGTTCTGCTTTACCGATATCTCAAAGGGCTATTTTACCGTTACGGCAGCATTTGCAGACGGCACCACCGTGACGGTAAACATTACGGGCGACTATGGCAACGTAAAAATCATAAAACCAAAGCCTTGTCTCGACATTACCACGCAGCCACAGGATGCGTATATCATCAAAGGTATTGCAGGGCAAAGTGCCACTTTTAAAGTGCTGGGGCAGCGCATACCAGGCATTGCCGACAGTGTCGCCTACGAATGGTGGTGGCTCAACGGCAGCACGCCCGCAGGCACCGCACCGGATGTCAAAATGACCGGCAGCGGCAGCCAGATGACAATCAATCAAAGCAACGGCAATATCCCGGACAGGGGCACTTATCAGCTGTATGCCCTTGCTTATACCAATGACGAGGTACCGCTGCAGGCAATCTCCCGTGTGGCAAGCCTAAAAGTGGTAGGGGTGAACACCATTGCGGGTACCGTGCTGAATAAAGGAAAACTGGTTGAAAACGCAAAGGTAGAACTTGTTTACGCCGGTGGAACCTGGCCGTATGGCAGTACCGCTCTCACCAGCAGCCAAAACGCGCAGACGACCGGAGCAGATGGTGCTTACAGTTTTGAACTGGTGCCGGACGGCAAGTATACGCTGGTTATTACACTGCCAAACAGCGGTGGTGTGGTCCATTGCGGGCCGCTTGATTTCCCAAAACAAGACCCCGATGAGCCGACCGACATCGTAGTGCCTGAGGATGCGCAAATTCAGGTAAGCACGCAACCACAGGATGCCAAGGTGAAAAACGGCACAACGACAAGCCTGGCAGTTGTGGCCGCCGCCACCGACGGTACGCCGGTGAGCTATCAGTGGTATACGAATACTAAAAATAGCAACCAGGGTGGCACCGCCATTTTGGGCGCGACCGATAAAACCTACAGCCCGGCAACAGCAGAAAAGAGTACTTACTATTATTACTGTATTGTTTCGGCTGGCAGCCTGACTGCAGTGACAACGCGGGCAGCACAGGTGAACGTATTTACCTATGGCACGATTCAGGGTACGGTGCAGACAAAGGACAAGCAGATTGTCAAAGGCGCAGAGGTGACACTGGTCAACTTGGATAGCCCCGCAAAAACCAGCTTTACCAGCAGCCAAAACCCGCAGACGACGTTGGCGGACGGCAAGTACCGGTTTGAAGAGATACCGGAGGGCACCTATCAGATAAAAGTAACACTGCCCGGCGGTGAGGAGTTTGAAGTGCAGCCCATTACGGTGCCAACCGTAGTGCCGGACATCCCATTGATCCCCCCCGTGCAACCAACCATCAGCATTACAAAACAACCCGAAAGCAGTACGGTATCGCTGAATGACACGGCGCAGTTTGCCGTGGGCGCGGGCGTATCCAACGGGGGTACGGTGCTGTACCAGTGGTACAGCAATACGACAAACAGTAATATGGGTGGCAAAGCCATCGACGGTGCGGTTGCGGCAGATTACCGTGCATCAACCGATACCAAGGGTGTTAGCTATTATTACTGTGTCATACAGGCAGACGGGGCAGATGCTGTCACTTCTGCAGTAGCAAGGTTGACCGTACGCAACACGCCGGTGAACAACCTGATCACGGTGGAGGGCGATATTACAGACACAAACGGGCAAAAGGTTGAAAATGCAACCGTGACACTTTCCCCGGCGGCAGGTACCAGCCAAAACCCGCAAACGACGAAAGTGGACGGGCATTACAAATTTGAAAACCTGCCGGATGGCGCGTATACCGTTACAGTGCAGCTGCCGGGTGGCGGTGAAGTGACCAAAAAAATTGTAATTGAAGACGACAAGGTCACCCCAACGCCCCCCAGCGATATTGAGATACCGGCAGAAAACAGTATTACCATTACACAGCAGCCGCAGGACGCTGCTATTACCACCGCGATGGCCGCAAACTTTACTGTAAAAGCAGTGGCGAGCAAGGCTGCGGTTTTTTACCAGTGGTACCAAAGCACAACCGGCACGGTGGGCAGCGGGGCCAAGCTGGAGGGTAAAACCGAAGCAACATTGACCCTGAACCAACAGCCCGAGGGGGAAAGCTACTATTATTGCATCGTCAGCTCTGACAATGCGCCCAGCGTTTCTACTGTGGCGGCAAAGCTGGTTGTTACCAATGCAAAGGGCGACAAGGGCGATGTGAACGGCAATGTAATAGAGGACGACAACGGCGAAAAAGTAAAGGATGCCACCGTGAGGCTGATGAAAAACGGCACAGATGGCATTCAGTTTGGCCCCACGCTCACGACAGGCAGCGACGGTGTGTTCCAGTTTGAAAATATCCCTTATGGCAGTTACAGCCTTGTCGCGCAAAAGGGCAGCGCTACAGTTACGCGGCAGATTACAGTCAAAGCAGCGGCGACAACCGAAAGCCTTGTGCTGTCCAGTGGTGCAAAAATTACAAAGGTGGTGGTACAAGGCAGCAAAACCCCTTCGGCGGCAGTAGAAAACCTGGAGGCGATGTTTACCAGTACAGATAACACCATTGCACAGCAGCCGGGCGCAACGGTGGAAATTAAGCTGGTCGTGCAGCAGCAGGATGACCCGGCGGATAAGGGCAGTATTGCTACAGCGCTGGGTGGCCAACAACAGGTGGGAATTTACCTTGATGCCAAACTGGTGAAAACCATCAACGGCAGCGTGGTAAATGACGGCACGCAAAACATTCAGCCCACATCAGAACAGGCCCTGCGCATCGTGCTGGATTTGCCGGCGGAGTTGCAGGGCAAAACAGGGTACCAGGTCCTGCGGTCCCACACAGAAAACGGGGTCACTGATGTGCGTACCATTACGCCGGCTTATGATACCACATTGCAAACACTGTCATTTGATGCAGATGCGTTTTCTACCTATGCAGTGGTTTACACAATGGCGCAAAAATATACCGCAACCGTACTGGCAAGCGAGGCGGGTGCCAGCGCCGGTACCGGCCTGTACGAGGCGGGGGCCATTGTAACGGTGCAGGCGGGTGAAAAAACAGGGTTTACTTTTGCAGGCTGGACAAATAGCGACGGTGTGGCTTTTGCGAATGCGCACAATGCCACGACCACCTTTACCATGCCGGGCAAAAATGTCACAGTAACAGCGACGTGGGTTGCCAACAGCAGTGATGACAGCGACCCGAACAACGGCGGCAGCTCCAGCAGCCCAAACAATGGGGGCGTCACGGGCGGCGGTGGCGGCGCCAGTTCTAGTTCCAGTTCAAGTTCAAGTAGCAGTACCACAAAGGGCAAGGACGAAAACCCGGCGGGCACCGGCGGCTCGGGCAGCAGTGCAAATTCAAATAGCGGCAATGTATCAAGCAGTGGCAGCCAAAACGACACTGCCAAAGATTTGAATAAAGAAAAAGACCGGGGGCTGCAAAAGCTTGCCGATGCAAGGCAGCAGGCCATTGAGTCGCTGCCGGCCTCGCTGACAGAGCAGCAGCGCAAAACAGCACTGGAAAAAATTGACCAAATTTATACAACCGCAGTGGATAGCCTGAAAGACGCAAACACCAGGCAGGCCATAACCGATATTGTTACGCAGGCTGTCAGCGGCTTTGCCGCTGCAACAAGCGCCGGTGGCATGGCCGCATGGCAGCAAAGACCGTTTGTTTTACTTAGCCTGCTGCTGGTGCTCGTTTCTGCAGCGACGGCAGTACTTTGTATGCTGCAAAAACGCAGCCGCAAACAGCAGATTTTTGTAACTGCGGCGGCAGCGCTGGCCCTGCTGATTTTTGCCCTGACTACAGGCTTTGGCAGCTTTGCTTTTGCAAACTGGTGGACACTTGCGGTTGGTGCCCCGGCAGTGGCGGCAGTGCTTGGTTTTTGGCCCAAGGCGGCAAAAGCAACAGGGCCCAACTGACACTGCATTTTAAAAAACCTACCCCGACACAAAAAATAGCAATACCACCGGCAACTGTTTAAAACGGTTGCCGGCGGTATTGCTTTGGTTGGTTTGCCCCGGTAGAAGGGGCAAAAAAGGCAAGTGTTGCCCTTTGGCAAAAGCTGTTTTAAACCCCGCTGTGTCTGAAGTGCACTGCCTACTGCCATAGTGCGCCTGCACTTATACGGCGGGCGCGCCGGGTAACGGCTGGGCATTGGTGCAGTGCTTTTTGTACTGGCTGGGCGAGTGACCGGTGCATTTTTTAAACAGGGTGGAAAAATAAGAAAAATTATCAAACCCGGCGGCCATGGCAACTTCGCTGACATTCATGCTGCCCTTGCAAAGCAGCTCTTTTGCGCGTTCGATCTTTTGTTCATTGATATAGTCTTTTAAAAAGCAGCCGGTTTGCGCTTTGAATATTTTAGAGACATAATCGGGCGAGAGAAAAACATGGTGCGCAATTTCTTCGCGCGTGATGTCGCTGTCACAATGCTCGATGATGTAGCGCTTGATTTTATCCACAATCGTCTCGGCCTGCTGGGCATCCTCAATGGCGTGCAGTGTCTTGTCGGTGACATAGCTGCCCCACTTCATCAAATCAAACACCGAGGACTCGCTTGCCCGGAACAACTTTTTCGACACTTCATCTGAAAACAGTTCGTGCACCATGATGTTTTCGCGGTGCAACAGGGTGTAGATCATCTGCATATAGTCCTGCCGCAAAATATGCAGGTTTTGCGCGTTCAGCAGGTTGCCATCCTCCAGCTTTCTTACGGCGTGGCGCAGCAGGTTTACCGCATCCACATAGCGCCCGCTGGTCAGCGCTTTTTCGGCCGCGTCGGTGTCCAGCACGCAGGTGACATTTTCGGTTTCGGCCTGCACGTCGGGGCCCACGACCGGCTTGTGGCGGCTGACGTTTTCGGTGTCAAACAGCTCCCACGCCTCGCGGCTTTGGGCAAGCTTGTCCAGCGGCAAAGGCTCGTCAAGGTAGCAAACAATGTCACAGCGCAGGTATTCGTGGCAGGCATCGGCGATGCTTTTACAATCGGTCTGCACCGTTTTGGTGTCTTTATCGGCCGTGAGCACCAGCAGCACATACGACTTGCCGTTTTTTGTGTAGTCCAGCACGCGCGCAAAGTTGGGGCGGCCAAACAGCAATTCGCTTGCCATATTGCCCAGCGCATAGCGAAACGTGGCGTCGTTCCAGTCATTTTCGGCCAGTTGTGATTCGTTGACCGAGCACAGCACCAGCCGGTAAGCGGCATTGGTGTCGATGTCCATATAGCTGGGCCCATTAGCCCCGGCGGGGGAATGCCCCGCCGTGTTGGAGAACAGGATTTCGCGCCACAGCGCATTTTCCAGCCGCTCGCGGCTGTTCAGCCACAGGTCGCCGTAATCGGTGCGCTTTTTCAGCTCTGCGCGAAACGCAATTTTTTTAGAGGCTTTCACAATCTCCGCGCGCAGGGCTTTAATGTCCAGCGGTTTAATCAGGTAGGCGGATGCCTCATAGCGCAGCGCCCGGGTCGCATAGGTAAAATCGGCGTGGCAGGTCAAAAAGATGAATTCAGCCTCCAGCTTTTGGTCCCGCGCCCAGGCAATCAAATCCAACCCGGAGTATTTGGGCATTTCGATGTCACAAAGCACGATGTCCGGCCCGGTGGCCAGCATCAGCTCTTTTGCGCTCACCACGTTATAGGCAATATCGACGCTTTCAATGGAAAGTGCGCTCCAATTCAGCGCTTCACTGATTGCCTGTGTGGTGGGGATATCGTCATCCACGATCAAAAGCTTCATTTGAATCATTCCTTTCCGGGTGCTCGGGCAGCCAAAGCTCTACCCTTGCCCCGCCAAGTTCGCTGTTGGAAAACCGCAACAAATCGGCGCGGCCATAGGTCAGTACAAGGGTCTGCGCAATGTTGGCAAGGCCCACTTTTTCGCCGTTTTGGGGCGGGAAATCGGCAAGAAACTCCTCGGTAAACCCGCACCCGGTGTCCTCTATTGTCACCTTGGCACAGGGTACCGCCCCCAGCAGGGTGTGCTGTACCCGCAAAAAAATGGACAGAGTCTGCTTGCCGTCAAACGCGTGTTTAAAAATGTTTTCAACAAAGGTCTGAATCAACAGCTTTTGCACCGGGACATCCCGCACATCCTCTTCCACATCGGCATAGTAAAAGATGAGCCCGGGGAACCGGATGCGCTGCAGGCGAATATAGGCCACGGCGTGGTCGATTTCGGTTTCAATAGTCGTGCGCTGATGGTTGTTGGTAAACAGGTAGCGCAGGTAGACCGAAAGTGCTGCGATGAACTGCTGAATTTCTTTGTTTTGGCCCCGCATCGACAGGCTGGAAATCGTGTTGATGGCGTTGAGGTAAAAGTGCGGGCTGATTTGCATTTGCAGGTATTTCAGCTCGGCGCTTTGCCGCTCCAGCTTTTCTTCGTAGGTGCTGATTTTTAAATCTTTAATTTCCTGCGTCATGTTGTTGAACGAGTCGATCAGAGACCGAAACTCGGACGCGTCCCCCTGCTGCTGCGGGATCTGGTAGTCAATGTTGCCGCCCTCAATCTGCTTTGTGGCTTCTGCCAGCCGGGTAACGGGGCCCGCAATCTGCCGCTTTAAATAAGCCGTGCACAGCACCACCCCCGCCACGGCCAGCACGCTGAGCGCGATAATCAGGTATTGCGCATTTTCCAGCCCGTAGTAGATGTCCTCGTTTGCCAAAAGGCCGGAGATGCGCAGCGACACCCGCGGGTACTGCTCGGTAATCACCGTGTAGCGGCCCTGATAGTTTGACGTGGTCTCGGTTTCATTGGGGAATGGCTTTGTCTGGCTGTCCCCCAAAACATCCTGCTCGTCCCCGGCCAGAACCACACCGTTTTCATCGGTGATGAGGTATTGCACATTGCGCGCGTTGGAGGTGTTTTTTAAAATAGAGACAAAGCGGTCCAGCTCGACAAACGCCCCGATGCGAATCTGTTGCAGTGTGTAAGTCTGCATCAGGTAATAGCTGCCGCCAAGCTGTAACAAATGCCAGTGCCCGTCCACCGCGTCGTTGATCAGCGTGGGGTTTGCTTTAATGTAATCTTCTATGGCAAACTTTTGAGACCAGTCAACTTGGCTTTGGTAGCGAAACAGGTAGGTACTGCCTTCGGGGTAGGCAAAATACAGGCAGGCCAATGCCTCGTTGCTGCGCACCTTGTTTTCCAGCACGCTGGTCATGTTAACCGAAGCGACGTACCGTTTCAAGCTGTCCTGCTGCTGATAGCTGTTCAGCTTGCCCAAATTGTCCAGCGACATTTCATTTAGCGTTGTCGAAGCGGCGCTCAGCTCGGCGTCGATTTGCTCCATTGCAAGGGACATCAGGCTTTTTTGTTGCTGCACAATATTGCGGGTGGCAATTTGGTAGGCATACAGGTTACTTAAAAACAGAAAAAAGATCATGGTACTCAAAATCAGCACAATGATGGCACTGATGCGAAACACGATAGAGCTTTGTCGCCCGTCTTTTTTAAACAGTTTGAATTGCGGCAGGGTCACTGCGGTTCACCTCACTTTGCGAGGGCATTGTGTGTATTATTGGTTTAGCCAGGGCGCCAGTGCGGCGGCCAGCTCGCGGCCCATACGCTGCTGTGATTTGACCGACGGGTGGCCCAGTGCGCCGGTGCCCTCGGTGGGTAAAAACATGGCGCCGTATTTCAGGCAAAAAACGCGTTCGTCGCCGGTTTCGTGCTGGTAGCGCTGCACCGCGCGCAGAATGTTGTCATACAGGTAATATTCCATCGAGCCAAGGGTGCAGGCCAGTACCGGGGCAGGGCCGTTCAGCCGGCGCAGCTGGTGCAAAAAGGCGACATACTGGTCTTCAAAATGCTGCTCTTCTTTGCGGTCGTGGCCGGATGCCCGCACCCGAAACGAATCATTGGTGCCAAGGTTGATGATGATGGCGTCGGGCACAAACGATGTAAAATCCCACGCGGCAAAGCCCTCTTTTACCCCATTGCATTCTTGGTGATAGCGGTCGGTGTAGGCGTAATAATCCTCCATTGCGCGGCGCGGGGGGTCAAAATCCGGTGCTTCGGGCAACGACAGTTTAAAGTTGGGGTTATACGAATTGCAAAGAGGGATACCCGAAACACAAATACTGTTGTAGTCGGCGTTCAATAGCCCTGCCGCGGTGGCGCTGTAAGTGGCAAACCCGTTTTCAAGCTTAGTGGAAAAATAGAATTCGCCGTGCTCGTCCAGCTCGTCGCCAAAGCCACAGGTGATGGAATCACCAATAAATTCAAGCCGGCAGGCGGGCTGGGGGTGTTCTACCGCTAAAAAGGTGCCGTCGGTGGTGAACTGCTTTACCCCGGCGCGGCCCTTGCTTGCCTCCGAGCGTTTTACTAGACGCAGCCGGTGTTCGGCGGGCACGTCGCTTTCAAACAGAGTATACTGTGTGGTACCGGCCGGCAGCGAAAACACGGTGCGCGGCTGGGGCTCGTCATCCACAAACACGGCAAGCCAGGGGAAGCTGTCGCCCTCGGTGGGGAAATAATCGGCTTCTACCTGTAACGTACAATCTAATTTAGTACCGTGAAACCGCACTTCAATGCCCGCGGCAGTCCAGTTAAACCAGCGCACGCCCTGCGCTTCTTCGTAAAGGGTGCGCCCAAGCGGGTGCCAAAGTTCGGTTTGTGTCTCAAAAGTCAATTCCATTGTATTCATCCTCTGCTGTTTTTTTGCCTGCCCGCAGCCAGGGGCCATGGGTCAGGGTGATTGCTGTTTTGTGTTGGTCGCGCGGCTTAGGTGGTCTCGCGCTCAATAAGCGTCACCGGGAACACCGTGGCAAGTGGCGTGGGGTGCTTTTTGCACTGTGCAACGCTTTGCACGGCAAAGTGGCTGATGGCGTGCACGT
This sequence comes from Bacillota bacterium, assembly GCA_023460035.1. Classification (GTDB taxonomy): domain Bacteria; phylum Bacillota; class Clostridia; order Oscillospirales; family Ruminococcaceae; genus Pygmaiobacter. The sequence continues at coordinate 26,286 of JAEWRN010000005.1, read as the reverse complement.
CCTGCCGTATGGTTGTGATGGCGGGGGTAGTCAGCCTCGCCAGCTCAATATCGTCGTACCCCACAATTTTCAGGCTGCCGGGTACCGGGCGCCCGGTTTTTTGGCAGTAGCGCAAAATTTGTGCGGCAATAATGTCATTTGAGGTAAAAACCCCGTCTACCGCCGGGTGCTGTGCAAAAAAGGCGGCGATGATTGCTTCATAGTCCATCGAGACAAATTGTTCTTCTTCAAGCTCCAGCACAATAGGCTGTAAGCCGTGCTTTGCCAGCTCGCTGGCAAAGCCGTCCTGCCTGCGGTTGGCATCCATGCCGGGGGTAATGCTGCCGCTAAAATACGCAAGGTTACGGCACCCCTTTTGCACCAGCAGTTTGGCGGCAAGGCGGCCCCCGTTTTCATTGTCCGAGCACACCGACGGGATGCCCGGTGACAGCGTGCGGTCAATCGAGATGACCGGCATATCTATTGCAATATCCTTTGCAAGGTCCTGCGTGTGGCTTGCAATCAACACGCCGGCCACCTTGTTGGCTTTGAGCATCGAAAAGTATTCGATTTCCTTTTGCTTTTCGTGGTTTGACACACACAAAAGCAGCTTGTACCCCAGCTCACAGGTGGCTTGCTCTACCTCGTGGATGACCTTGCAAAAAAAGTAGTTGCGGGCAGAGGGCACAATCAGCCCAATCACATTGCTTTGCTGCTTGGAAAGCGAGCGCGCCAGCTCGTTGGGCTGGTAATCCAGCTCTTGCATGGCGCGTTGTATTTTGCAGGTGGTTTGCGCACTGACAATGCCGGGCTTGTTCAGCATGCGCGAAACGGTGGTGACCGTGACACCCGCACGGTCGGCGACTTCTTTTAACGTGGCCATACGATTCCTCTTACTTTTTATTTCTCTTTTCTTTGTTTCAACATAACATAGCAAAAACAAAATGTCAACCGGTTGACATTTTGCGGAAGCATTTTGCCGTGTGGGGTAAAAAAGAGTGCAGATTTTCAAAAGTTACGTCGGGTACTTTGATAGAGATTACACTGCAAAGTCGGCTACAATAAAACAAAAAGCAGATTTTTTAGAAAAGGGGAGCACGTATGCTGTATGCAAAAAACAGGGAAGTACTGACGCAGGTCGTGGCAGAGCGGGCGAGTATTCGCAATGTTTCAAAGCACCGCAAGCCGGACGGCAGTTTTGATATTGAGGGCAATTTAAAATTATGGAATACCCAGCTTGCCCGTTTTGAGGCGATGCCGCTTTGGCCACAGGGGGCCCCCGGCTATGATGACCGCGACCCATTGCAGCCGCAGCCGTCGATCGTGTTCATCCCGGCACCACAGGGCCAGCCTGCACGGGGCACGGTGGTGGTGGCGCACGGCGGCGGGTTTGAAAGCCGCACCGGCTGTGAGGGCATGCACGTCGCCGATTATTTTAACCGCGCGGGCTTTGCGACGGCTATTTTGACCTACCGGTTAAAGCCGTATACCCGGCGGGATGCCATGGCCGACATGCAGCGCGCCATCCGTTTGCTGCGCGCAAACAGCAGCGCGCTTGGCATTACCGACAAAATTGCCGTGATGGGCTTTTCGGCCGGCGGCATGCTGTCGGCCAACTGCGCCACACATTTTGATGCAGGCGACCCCGCGGCCACCGACCCGGTAGAGCGCTGCTCTTGCCGGCCCGATGCGACGGTGGTGGCCTACGGCGCGTTTACCGAGGTCTCTTTCCCGATGGGGTTTTTCCACAACCCATTTAAGGATGACGAGCGCGCAGAAAAGCTGTACCTTGCGCCGGAAAAGAACATCACTGCAAATACCCCGCCGTTTTTTATCTGGCAGACGAACAGCGACGACCCGCGCCTTTCAATGAAGCTTGCGTGGGAGTTGACCGACAACGGGGTGCCGTTTGAGCTGCACTGCTTCCCCGAAGGGGTGCATGGCCTGGCGCTGGCGGACGGCAACAACGATTTGGATATGAAGCTGCCCCACCTGATGCACTGGAGTGAGCTTTGTGCGGAGTGGTTGGCACAGCAGGGGCTTTAACATTACGGGGTGTGCAGTGCTTTAAATTAAAATAATTGGGCTTTTTTTAAAAAGGAAGCGGCCCCCGCCGCCGGTATAATAACAATAAGGTGGTTTGCCGCAAAAAAGCACTGCCCTTATGAAAAGTGATTCAACTAACTAATAAATAAAAAATGTGAAACGAAGAGAAAGGGGACAAAGACCATGAATCGAACAGAGTTTGAACGCGTTACACCCGAGGAGGTTGGCCTGTCCAGCAAGGCAATTGAGCGGTTTGTAGACCAGTTGGAGAGCGGCTTTACCGAAATGCACGGGCTGATGATTATGCGGCACGGCAAAATTTGTACCGAGGGCTGGTGGGCACCATATGCACCGGGCCTGCGCCACGGGTTACAGTCGCTGTCTAAAACCTATGCCGCCACGGCGGTGGGCATTGCCTATACCGAGGGTCTGTTGAAGCTGGAGGACCGGGTAATCGACATCTTCCCCGACGAGGCACCGGCAAACCCCAGCGAAAACCTGCAAAAACTCACCGTGCGCGACGTGCTTTGTATGGGCTGCGGCATGGATACGATGCCCCGCCCGTCCAAAGACTGGATTCGCGATTTCCTTGCAATACCGGTGAACCATGTGCCGGGCACTACTTATATGTACAACAGCACGGGCTCCACCTTGCTGGGTGCCATTGTGCGCAAGCTGACCGGGCAGGGCTTGCAGGAGTATTTGACCCCGCGCCTGTTTGACAAGATTGGCATTCGTGCCGAAAACCTGCGCTGGATGAAGATGCCGGACGGTATGGAGGTCGGCGGCGGCGGGCTGTTTGCCACAACAGAGGATAACCTGCGGCTGATGAAGCTGTACGCCGACGGCGGCGTGTGGAACGGCGAGCGCATCCTTGCGGCGGATTATGTGGCGAAGGCGACCTCGCTGCAAAACGAATCGGCCAGTGAGGCAAAGGGTAACCCCGAAGCAAAAGACAACTTTGTGGGGTATGGCTTCCAGATGTGGATGTGCCAGCCGGCAGGGGTGTATCGCGCCGACGGCGCGATGGGCCAGTTTTCCATCGTGGTGCCGGACAAGGATATGATCATTTCAATTAACGAAACTGCGACCGGTGCGCACTGGGCCCAAAAGACACTGGACACCGTGTGGGAATTTTTAGACGATTTGGGCACGCCCGGCGAGGTGCTGCCCGCAGACACCATTACCTGCAGCCGCCTTGCGCGGCGCATGCGGCATTTGTCCCTTGCGGCACCGGTGTTTGCGCCCTCCAGCCCATTGGTATCGGATGTTTCCGGCGTGACGTTTGAGGTCACCGGCGGCCGCCTGTCGTTTGAAAACACCATTGTGCAGATGATGAGCGGCGGCGCAATTTCAACCGGTATTCGGCAGTTTGGCTTTACCTTTGATACCGATGCCTGCCTGCTGCACTTTGTGCAGGACGGCACTACCTATACGGCGGCAATTGCGCTGGATGGTACCCGCAGGTTGAACATTGTAAAAATAGGTGAGGCGCCGGTGGATAAACTGTGTCTGAGCGGTTATTGGTCTGCCCCCGGAACCTTTACGGTACTGGTGCGCTGGGTAGAGACCTGTTTTGAAAAGAAATTTGATTTTACGTTTGCAGCCGGCGAAGTTGCAATAGCAGAAGAAGAGACCGTGGGCGGGTTTGGCATCCCGGGCTTTTTGAAAGACGAGCCAATTACCGCAAAGCGGGCAAAATAACAGGCAGAGTGCCGGCACGCTGCAGCCACTGCAAAAGACAGTGACGCCCCCAGTGGGCGGGTTTACAACCAGGAGGTTCTTTATGTACAGCGATACGATGAAAAACGATGTTTTGGGGCAGCTTGCCGCGCTGAAAGGCTGGCAGCCCCCGCAAATCCCGGCGTCAATCCCCCATGGGGATATGCCGGGGGATAAAATCAACATTGACGAAGGGCATATCCACAAAGCCAATGTGATCTTCCCCGCGCTGATCGGCCCATTGACCGAGGCGTTGCAGCAAAGCCGCTGCCAGCGCGCGGTGCTTACCGTATGCGGCGGCTCTGGGGTGGGCAAGTCTGAAATTGCGTCGCTGCTTTCCTTTTATCTGCGGCAAAATGGCGTGGGCAGCTACACCCTTTCGGGGGACAACTACCCCCACCGCATCCCGCGCTGCAACGATGAAGAGCGGCTGCGCATCTTCCGCTGCGGTGGCACCGGCGGCCTTGTGACCAGTGGCCAGTACACTCCGGGCCGGGCCGATGAACTGCGCACCCTGCAACAGCAGGAAAAGGACGCCGACCCTGCGCTGGTGGCCGAAAAGCCATGGCTGGGTGTGTACCAGCGTGAGGGGCGCAACAGCCTGAAGGCATACCTTGGCACCCCGCAAGAGCAAGATTTTGGCCAGCTTACTAATATTGTCGGGGCCTTTAAAAACGGGGCCGATAAAATATGGCTCAAGCGCATGGGGCGCGAAGTGACCGACCTGTGGTACGAAGAGGTGGACATGACCGATACCCATGTACTGGTGGTCGAATGGACGCACGGCAACAGCGATTATTACCAAGGGGTCGATATCCCCATTTTGCTGAACAGCACCCCGCAGGAGACCATGCTATACCGCCGGCTGCGCGGGCGCGACGGCAAAACGGACAGCCCGTTTACCACGATGGTGCTGGAAGTGGAGCAGGGCCTGCTGGAAGCGCAGGCAAAAAAGGCGCGCATCATTGTTGCAAAAGACGGCACGCTGCTCAGCTATGCCGATTACCGGCGGCAGATGGCAAACGGGGGAGGTAACTGAACATGGCACAAAACGAAGGGAGCGCAGGCAACGGCGCAATGCTGAATGCCTACCCTGACAGCATGGGCGGCAGTCTGCCCCCCATTGTGCAGTTGTTGCAGCAGCCGGCCATGCAGGGGGCGTTTACCTCCTTTTATATTCTGCCCAGCCTGTTTAACACCGACCTTGACCGCGGCTTTTCGGTGATTGATTACGGCATGAACGAGCTGATGGGCAGCGAAGAGGACCTTGACACCCTGCGCGGCCTTGGCATGGATTTAAAGCTGGATTTTATTTTAAACCACTGCTCTGTGCTGTCAAAACAGTTTCAAGACCTGTTGCAAAAGGGCGAAGAGTCTGAGTACAAAGATTTTTTTATCAACTGGAACCGCTTTTGGCAGGGCCATGGCACCATGACGCCTCAGGGCTACCTGCAACCGGACGCAAAGCTGATTGAAAACATGTTCTTCCGCAAGCCGGGGCTGCCAATTTTAATGGTGCGGCTGCCGGACGGCAAAGAGGTGCCCTACTGGAACACCTTTTACCAGGAAGTGCGGTATGACCCCGTTGACCCGCAGGACCTGTTGCGGGCGCTGGGTGTACAGTATGGTGTGGCTGAACAGCTGGCGCAGCTCGTCAACGCGGCATTGCAGCAGGGCGTAGCCCCCGCCGACATGCAATTTGGCCCGTTTGAGCGTTATGCCGCCGCGGTGCGCGAAGTGTTAGAGAAACGCCGCAAATACCTTGGCCAGATGGACCTCAACATCCGCTCGCCGCTGGTGTGGCAGTATTACGACGATGTGCTGCGCACCCTTGCGGGGTACGGCGCGCGCATTGTGCGGCTGGACGCCTTTGCCTATGCCCCCAAAGAGGTGGGGGCCCGCAATTTCCTCAACGAGCCGGGCACATGGGACCTGCTGGCCGGGGTGCAAAAGCTGGCGGACAAATACCAGCTGTCACTGCTGCCGGAGATTCACGCAAGCTATGCGGAAAAAACGTACGAGACCCTTGCCGAAAAAGGCTACATGACCTACGACTTCTTTTTGCCGGGGCTGGTGCTGGACGCGCTGGAAAACGGCGACGGCACACGGCTTGCCGCCTGGGCGCAGGAGCTGGTGGACAAAAAAATCCGCGTGGTCAATATGCTTGGCTGTCACGACGGCATCCCGCTGCTGGACCTCAAAGGCATGATGCCCGAAGAGCAGATACAAAAGCTGATTGACACGGTGGTGGGCCGCGGCGGGTACGTTAAAAATTTACACGGGCAAAAAAACATGTATTATCAGGTAAACGCCACCTATTACAGTGCGCTGGGTGAGGATGACCGCAAGCTGTTGTTGGCGCGGGCATTGCAGCTGTTTATGCCCGGCAAGCCGCAGGTGTGGTACCTTGACCTGTTTGCCGGCAAAAACGACCACGAGGCGGTGCGCCTTGCGGGCCCGGGCGGCCATAAAGAGATCAACCGCACCAACCTCACGGCCCAGCAGGCCCAGCAGGCGCTGTGCCTGCCGGTGGTGCGCCGCCAGCTAGAGCTGCTGCGCTTCCGCAACCGGTGCGCGGCCTTTGGGTTTGACGCACAGCTTGCCGTAAGCTGCCCAAAACCGCACACATTGCAGCTGCAATGGCGCAGGGCCGGGGCGGTGGCAACCATGAATGCAGACCTGCAAAGCTTTGCCTTTACCGTCACTGGCACGGGGGCGGGCGGAGAGCCCACGTTTTCGTTTGAACAACAGGCATAAAATCATGAAAAACCTGCCCTTGCAGCTGCGAGGGCGGGTTTTTTTATAAAAAGCGAAAAAGGCCTTGACCATGACAGTATGTCATAGTGTAAGATAAGGTGGACGGATGGGCCGGCCGGATGTCAAAAGGAGCGACGGGTTTATGAGAACGATCAAACAGGTGTCAGACCTGACGGGCGTCAGCGTGCGGATGCTGCATTATTACGACCAAATTGGGTTGCTGTGCCCCACAAAGACCACCGCGGCGGGCTACCGGCTGTATGATGACGCGGCACTGGAAACTTTGCAGCAGATTTTGTTTTTTAAAGAGCTGCAGGTGCCACTGAAAGAGATGAAGCAACTTCTCGACAGCCCGAACTACGACAAATTGCAGACGTTGCAACGGCAAAAAAAGCTGCTTTGCCTGCGCCGCCGCAGGTTAGACGAGTTGATCGCCCTCATTGACAAAAAGATGAAAGGCGGCCATAACATGAGCTTTAAAGAGTTTGATTTAAGTGAATACTTTGCCATGCTGCAAGCGTTTAAAACCGAGCATGAGGACCAGGTGTGCCAGTATTACGGCAGTGTGCAGGCATTTGATGAAATGATTGAAAAAATGCGCGGTAAAGAAGTGTCGATTGCGCGCAACGCCATGAAAGAATTTGGCAGTATTGAAAAATACACGCAGGCGATCAAACAAAACCTGGACCACCTGCCACAAATGATGCAGGGGTTTGAAGAGATCAAGCAAAACAAAGACGCGTACCTGGCAAAAAGCGAGGCACACATGCAAAGTTTGACGGCAGACCTGACGCGCGACCCCGCGGGCCCCGAAGTGCAGGCTGTGATGCGCGAAATTGATATGAGCGCCCGGCAGGACCATGAGCGGATGCAGATGATTTTTGCTGAAAACCATTGGGGCTTTTTAAGTGAGTGGTACCTGACGCGGCCAACCTTGCAGGAAAAGATTGATGAAAAATACGGCAAGGGTGCCGCCGTGTTTATCGGCAAGGCCATGCAGGCCTTTGCAGAAGCCCAAAGGGCAGAAGCATAACAGGCAGCCGCCCGCAACGTGGGGGCGCATCAAGTGCCCCAATCGGCAATACCCTTGACCTGCCTTACTATAGGTGCAAAGTGAATTTACACCCGTACAGCCCCAAACCAAACTGAGTTTTGCACCAATAGCAACAAAAGCCATCGGCCGCATTTTACTGCGGCCGATGGCTTTTGTGTGGTTGAAAGGGTTGAAAGCAGCCCGCAGTTTTGGCGGGGCGTGTAAAGCTGAAACATGGGTCGTTTTTAATACAGCATAAGGGGAGAACTGTTTTTCACTTGTCGGTGGGCCCATAAATGCCAGCCGTGCAGCGCGCGGTAAAGCGGCGGCAGCCGTCAGCAAATCGGCAGGCTGGAAATATCCCTTACCGGCAACGGGTCGCCAAGCTGGCGGCGCAGTGCGGCGGCGTCATAGCCCTCGTCAATCACCACGGGTGCAACATCCACCCCGGTTGCCCAAATGGCAAAGGCGCGGCAGTGGCCGTCGCACAGCAGCAGGTTTAGTTGCTCGTCACTCACCACGTGCAGCGGCTCAAACCCGCGCATGTCCTCCGGGTTAAACCAGCTAAGCACCTTGTCCAGCTTTTTGCGCGAAAGGGCGGTTTGGGTGGGCATAAGGCGCAATACTTCGACCCAAAAAATTTCACTTGTGTTTGCCATTGTTTACTCCTGCGGGGCACGGCCCCGTTTTTTTTGTTGGCGCGGCAAAGGCCGGCGGTATGATGCCGGGCCCGTGCTGCCCCAAAAGCACAAAACCCTTGCCCTATAGTTGTGGCATGCCAGGGCCGTCAATGCTGCCCGCCGGTGCCCCGCATAGGGCGGGCGATGGCTGGGGTTTGCCGCCGCACGCAGAACTGTTTTTTATTTTAAGCTTTTTTGGCCCGCCGCGCAAGCAAAGTTGCGTGCCGGGCCGTTTTTGTTGTATAATACCTCTGGCGCGCGGCTGCTTTGCACGCGTGCCAAAAAGCGCACTGCACTGCGGTGTGCGGCACCACAGGCAGGCACCGCCCGGCAGGGCGGCGGCCACCCAATCGCTGGTGGGAGGCAATAGAACATGCACTATCTTGACAATGCGGCAACGACCGTGGTTGACCCGCAGCTGGCAAAAATTTGTTATGAAACCATGACGACGGTGTTTGGCAACCCGTCTTCGCTGTACAAGCCCGGCATGCAGGCCGAGCGCGCGGTAGATCATGCCCGCGCGCAGGTGGCGGCGACGCTTGGCGTCACGGCTGCCGAAATCACCTTTACCGCCTGTGGGTCAGAAAGTGATAACATTGCCCTGCAGGGTGCGGCCGAGCGCACCGAAAAGTGGGCAAAAAATATTGTGGCCACCGGGTATGAGCACCCGGCAGTGGCCCGCACGCTGGAGCTGCTGAGCCGCCGCGGGTGGGAAATCCGCTTTGTGCACCCCAAACCGGACGGCAGAATCGACGAAGCAGAGTTTCTCAGCGCCATTGACCGCGAGACCGGCGTCGTTACCTTTATGTTTGTCAACAACGAAATCGGCACCCTGCTCGACCCCGTGGCGCTAAGTAAAAAAATACGCGCAATCAACCACCGGGCGTCGATTCATGTGGATGGGGTGCAGGGCTGGTGCAAACACCCGCTGAAATTACTGGGCAGCGAGGTGGACAGCTTTGCCCTCTCCGGCCACAAAATGCACTGCCCCAAGGGCATTGGCGCGCTGTACCTGCGCAAAAACTATAAAATAGGGCCAGTGTTTGGCGGCGGCGGGCAAGAGCGCGGCCTGCGCCCCGGCACCGAAAATGTACCTTATATCGTCACGCTGGGTGCCGCGGCACAAGCCTATGGCAAAACCATTCTGCCCCGCCTTGCCGCGGCGCAGCAGCTAAACCTGCAGCTGCGCGGCGGGCTGGCAGAGCTGCCGGGCGTTGTGCTCAACTCCCCGGCAGAGGCGTCGCCCTATGTCTGCAACTTTTCGCTGCCGGGCGTGCGCAGCGAGACAATGCTGCATTATTTAGAGCAGCAGGAAATTTATGTTTCCAGCGGGTCGGCCTGCTCAAAAGGGGCGGCCAGCCACACGCTGACGGCGATGGGCCTGCCCGCGCCGCGCATTGACGGGGCACTGCGGGTCAGCTTTTGTGACACTTCGTCACCGCAGGACGTCGACGCGTTGCTGGCGGGCCTGCGCGAGGGGCTAACAACCCTGCAACGCCGCTGAGTACGATTACACCGCGCAAAGCTGCGCGTTAAAGGATGGAAAAGATGAAAGAACTGATTATGGCTTATCAGGGCGAAATGGCACTGAAGGGCCTCAACCGCAAAACCTTTGAGCAGACCGTGATGAAAACCATGCGCCGCCGCCTTGCAGACCTTGGCAAGTTCAGCGTGTACGACGCGCAGAGCACCATTTATATCGAGCCCAAAAGCGACGATATTGACATTGACGAAGCCTTTAGCCGCATGCAAAAGGTGTTCGGCATTGCCACACTGTCCCGCGCAGCGGTATGCGCAAAAGATTTTGACGAGATCTGCCGCGTTGCGGTGGAGTATATGGGGGCCGACCTGCAACAGGCGCATACCTTTAAAGTGGTGGCAAAGCGCAGCGACAAAACTTTCCCGATGGATTCGATGCAGCTTGCCTGCGAACTGGGGGCGGTGCTGCTTGAAAAGTTCCCCCACCTCACCGTTGACGTGAAAAAACCGGAATACAAAGTATTTGTTGAAGTGCGTGATTACGCTGCCTATGTGCACCCTGACAAGGTACGCGGTGCGGGCGGCATGCCCACCGCAACCTCCGGCAAGGCCAGCGTGATGCTGTCGGGCGGTATTGATTCCCCCGTCGCGGCATGGATGATGGCAAAGCGCGGCCTGTCGCTGCAGGGCATCCATTTCGCAAGCCCCCCATACACCAGCGAGCGCGCAAAACAAAAGGTAGTCGACCTTGCATACCGCCTGTTGCCGTGGACGGGGCACTTTAAACTGTTTGTGGTGCCGTTCACCGAGCCGCAGGTGTATATCCGCGACCACGGGGTGCCGGTGCTGTTTACGGTGCTGATGCGCCGCAGTATGATGCGGGTGGCAGAGATCATCAGCAACCAGTACGGGGCAGAGGGGCTGATTACCGGCGAAAGCCTGGCACAGGTGGCCAGCCAGACGCTACAGGCCCTTGCCTGCACCGATGCGGCACAGTCACTGCCGGTGCTGCGCCCGCTGATTGGGATGGACAAAAGCGAAATCGTGGATATTGCCCGCAAAATAGACACCTATGACATCAGCATTCAGCCGTTTGAGGACTGCTGCACTATTTTCACCCCGCCCCACCCCAAAACGCACCCCAACCTGCAAGAGATTTTGGCGGCCGAGGCCGCGATGCCACAGCTGGCCGAGCTGGAACGGGCCGCGGCTGCCGGGGCAGAAAAGATAAGCATTGAACTGGGCACGACACAGGAATAAAGGAGCCAATATGAAGGCAGAACTGATTTTTGTCGGCACCGAGCTATTGCTCGGCGATATTTTAAACACCAACGCGCAGTACCTCTCCAAAGAGCTCGCGGCGCTGGGTATTGCGGTGCACAGCCAAAGCGTGGTGGGCGATAATGCCGCGCGGCTGGCGACATTGGTCGCGCAGGCAAAAGAGCGCAGCGACCTATTGGTGTTTACCGGCGGCCTTGGCCCCACTGGGGACGATTTGACCAAAGAGACCGTCGCGCAGGTGTTTGGCGACGAGCTGGTGCTAGATGAGAGTGAGCTTGACAAAATCAAGATGTATTTTGAGTGCCGCGGGGGTATGCCGCACAACAACGAAAAACAGGCAATGGTGCCAAAGCACGGCGAAAAAATTGAAAACACCTGCGGCACTGCGCCCGGCGCGGTGTTTCACCAAAACGGCAAAACCGCCATTTTAATGCCGGGGCCGCCGCGTGAAATGCGCGTTATGTTTGAGCATTCGGTGCGCGGCATTTTGCAGCAGATGGCGGGTGGGGCAATTGTGTCTACCATGCTGCACATTTTTGGCACCGGCGAAAGTGCGCTGGAAGAAATGGTACCGGATTTGATTGACGGCGAAAACCCCACCGGTGCGCTGTACGCCAAAGAGGGCGAAGTGGCGGTGCGGGTGACGGCGCGCGCAGACACCACGCAGCAGGCCGAGGCATTGCGCGATACGCTGGTGCAAAAGTTTCGCGACCGGCTGGGTGACTTGATTTACAGCGAGCAGGAGGATGGCACGCTGGAGGGCACGGTGGTACCGCTGCTGACGGCGCGCCGCCAGCGGGTCGCCACCGCAGAAAGCTGTACCGGCGGGCTGCTGGCACAGCGCATTACGGCGGTGCCCGGTGCGTCGGAAGTGTTCGACTTTGGCGCGGTGACCTATGCCGCCGCCGCAAAGCGGCACATTTTGGGGGTCAAACCCGCGTCCATTAAAAAATACAGCGTTTACAGCAGCGTTGTTGCGGCAGAGATGGCGTTTGGCGTGCAAAAAGCCGGCAGGGCAGATTACGGTGTCGGCATCACCGGTATTGCCGGGCCGGACGGCGGCAGCGCGCAAAAGCCGGTCGGTACGGTGTATGTGGCGGTCGCACTGGGGCACAAGGTGTGGGTGAAACGCCTTGCGGTAGAGCATTCTGCCCGGCAGCGTGTGCGCCGCATGGCAACGCAAACCGCGCTGGATATGCTGCGCCGCCTGGCATTGTCGCTGCCGCTGCCCGACACCCGCTGCTTTGGCCGGCACGATGTGCAGGATTTTTAAGCGGCAGTAAAAGATGAGGTGCCCCTGCATTGCGGGGTAAAAAAGAGGCCCGGTTTTGCCGTTGCGGCAAACAGGGCCTTTGGTTTATAAAAAACGGGCAATTTGCCAGAGAGGACCCCAACGTATGAAAAAACTGCAATACAATTCGCCGGTCATTCTCAGTTTCTTTTTGCTCTCACTGCTCTCGCTGGGGCTGGGGGCCGCCACAAACGGGTGGACGACGCTGCACCTGTTTTCGGTGTACCGCGCGCCGCTTAGCGACCCGCTGTTTTACCTGCGGCTGTTTGGGCATGTGATGGGGCACGCAAATTTTTCGCATTTTTTGGGTAATATGCTGTTGTTGCTGGTCGTGGGCCCGCCGATGGAAGAAAAGTATGGCAGCAATACACTACTATTGGGCATGCTACTCACTGCGCTGGTGTCGGGCGTGCTGCAATGCATCTTGTTCCCCGGGGTCGTGCTGCTTGGGGCTTCCGGCTGTGTGTTTATGCTCATCATGCTTTCGTCGCTTGCCGGCATGCAGGCGGGGCGCATCCCGCTCACGCTGCTTTTGGTGGCGGTGCTGTACCTTGGGCAGGAGGTTTACTCCATTTTGTTTGTGCAGGACAATGTCGCGAATTTTATGCACCTGGTGGGTGGCGCCTGCGGTACCGCGTTTGGGTTTGCCGTGGCAAAAACAAAGTAAAAAGGCAATAAAATACCCGCCGCGCAAACCGCAAGTTGCGCAGCGGGTATTTTATTGTAGAGGGTGGGTTTTGAAACCTGATTAAAACTTACCGACAGCCAAATGCACGTCAAGTAAAGTAAAAGCTGTAGTATCAAGTTTTAAATAAAACAACTGCGCACTATGTGACGCGTTTAAAGCCTCGGCGCCACTGCGGCTTTTGCGGGTAAAAAGTCTCAAATATCTTAAGCCGCCAGATACGCAGAAAAAGGCTCTTGTGCTTTTGCACAAAAGATTTTCGCTGCCGTTTTGATGTATGCAAAATGCACAAAATATAGATATTGGCGCGACAAAATATCAATAGAGCGAAATGTCACCAACATAGTTTACTATAAACTACGACACCTAATTGCCATCCAATTTTGTCTATTTCGACATTTTTGATTATATATCAGTCACAACAAACTGTCAAGCAACACAAAATTGATATTCTTTTTACACTATTTTGGCGATTTTATTTAAAATTAATCCCCTTAATTCATATAAACTGTTCCATATTCGCCGTCAATCCAGCCGTCCATTAAAATGTCAAAAAATTTCATTTTTTTGCATGAAAAAACAACAACATAAAACCCAAAAATCAGCTACATCTCTTCGCCAAAAGTGCAAAAATTTTTATTCGCCGTCGATGGCGCCGTCAAAAAGCAGAGAATCCTATTGATGCTTGGGATTTTAATAGAAAAAGCGTAGTTTATAGTAAACCACGACATTAGTTGAGTATATATAATTTCTCAAGCATCGCACCCATGTGACAATCAGTTACAGTATTATGTATTCCGCTTGCATAACCGGATTGCAAAGAAAAGGATGGCTGAAAATGAAAAAGTGGCTTGAAAACACAAGGATTTCCCACAAATTGCGCTTTGGCTTTTTATCAATTACATTTCTTGGTGTTCTCATTGGTATTGTTGGCGTCATTGGGATGATGTTGCTGTTGAACAATGAAAAAACAACCTATAACAATACCACCTTGGGCTTACAGTATGCATCGGATGCCGAGTCTGCATTTGTGCGCGTGCGCAACAAGACCAAAGATTTGTATATTCGATACAGCCAATATGGCAGCAAAGACCTTGACAGCTATCAAACGGAAATTGAAAAACAGCTGATGATTGTGGATGAGTCACTTTCTTCTTATACCGGTACAATTTCAGATGAGCAGGATCAGGCGAATTTTGATAAAGTAGACAGCTTATTTAAAGAGTATAAATCCGGCGTTGACACGATTCTTGCGGCAGTTAACGCGGGTAATACGGCGACATCGGTTCTTGCCAGCATGAACAACATGACCGATATGGCCAATAAAACCGATGCCGCATTCGATACCTTGTCAGCCCACATCACCGAGGTATCAGTGAGGCAAATGAGCAACGACCAAATAACGGCGTGGGCCTTAATTGGCACTGTTGCAGCAGTTATAGTATTTGCCCTTGTAATAGCCATTTTGCTGGGCAACCGCATTTCGGGCATGATTGCCCAGCCGATGGAAGTTTTTGCGGCATTTGCAAAAATACTGGCGGTTGGCGATGTGGATGTTGGCAAAGTGACAACAGATAAGGACCGGATGCTTGCAAAACGCAAAGATGAAATAGGCACGCTTGCCTCTTCGTTTGACCGTGTAATAGAAAGCACAACCCTGATGGCGCAACAGACAAGCCGCATTGCAGATGGGGATTTGACCGTAGCGGTAACGGTGCGCTCACAGGAGGATGTGCTTGGCCGGTCGTTACAGCAGTTGGTTGAAAAAATGCATGACATGGTAGCGGAGATTGCCGCTTCGGCAAACCAGGTAGATGCGGGTGCAAAGCAGGTGGCAGATTCCAGTGTGGCACTGTCGCAGGGCGCTACCGAACAGGCAAGCTCGGTGGAAGAACTAACGGCATCGCTGGAAGAAGTGACGGCACACACTACCCAAAATGCTGAAAATGCACGGCGCACCGATGAGTTGGCGCGTGAAATACAAAGAGACGCGCAGACAAGCAGCGACCAGATGAAGCAGATGCTCAAAGCGATGGTTGAAATCAACGGTGCGTCTGACAATATTGGCAAGATTATCAAAGTTATTGAGGACATTGCGTTCCAGACGAATATCCTTGCGCTGAATGCCGCGGTTGAGGCAGCACGTGCGGGGGAACACGGCAAAGGGTTCGCCGTTGTGGCCGAAGAGGTGCGCAACCTCGCGGGGCAGTCTGCAAAAGCAGCAAATGAGACCTCGCAGTTGATTGAAAGCTCGATGCAAAAAGTGGATGACGGCACAAAAATCGCAGACGATACGGCGGAATCGCTGTACAAGATCGTCAGCGGTATTGGCCAGGCATCCGAGCTAATTGATGCGATCGCCACCGCCACCAATGAACAGGCGGCGGCGCTGGAGCAGATCAACCAAGGCGTGATGCAGATTTCAGATGTAGTGCAAAATACCGCAGCAGCAGCAGAGGAATCTGCGGCGGCAAGTGAAGAGCTGTCCGGCCAGGCAGACAGCTTGAAGTTAGGGGTCAGTGTGTTTACACTGCAACAAGAGAATCTTCAGCCCGAGCAGCAGGTTGAAAGCGCTTAAGATAGTCACGGAATAGAAGCGGCAAATTCTACTATTCCGTAGTTTCAGCAAAACAGGGGGCACCGGCGCCTGCTGTTTTTATAGGAGAATGCCAGCATGCAAGCTGATTTTTGCACCGAGATTGATCTGCCGCAGGAGATTCGCGGCCTGCCCCAAAACCTGATTTGCCATATGGTCAATGTCAGTATTTATGTGCGAAAAATGTCGCAGCTGATGGTGGAGTGCCAACATTTTTCCGCAGACTCACAAGCACCACAATTTCCGCTTTTTGGCCGGGCGGCCTTTTACCACGACATCGGTAAAATATGGGTTCCCCGTGAGATTTTAGTAAAACCGGCCCGGCTGACAGAGGAAGAAATGGCCGAGATGCGGCGCCACCCCCTTTATGGACTGCGGTTTTTGGGGGCACACCCCAACGAAACGGTGCCGGGCCTGCCGCAGCAGCTGCTGCCGCTGATCTACGATGCGGTGGGGTATCACCACGAGTGGTGGGACGGCAGCGGGTACCCGTTTGGGCTGCGTGGTGAAGCGGCACCGCTGATTGCCCGTGTGACGGCAATTTGCGACGCGTACGATGCGATTACCGGTACACGGGCTTACCGTACAGGTCAGCCGCACGAGGTAGCCTGTGCAGAGCTGAAGCGGTGTTCCGGCACCCAGTTTGACCCGCGGCTGGTCGATATGTTTCTTGCGCACGAGGCCGAGTTTACCGGCCTTGGCAGGCGCGTTTGCACCCAGCCGCCCAAGAAATGAAAAAGCTATTGCAAATGGGCCACGGTATTGAAAGAACAACCATTAAAACAAACTACGCGCAGCCCCTTTTAGGGGGTGCGCGTAGTTTGTTAAGGCGGGTTATGGTATGCGCGCTTAGCCGCGAATGGCGTTCAGCAGCAGTTTGCTGCGGCTGGCGGCCTCCGGCAGGTGGTCAAGGTCAATGCCTTTGGTCAGGTAGCTGCCAATGCCCACCGCGTAGGCACCGTTTTCAAACCAGCTGCCAATGTTGGAATAATCCACGCCATCCGTGGGCATGAATTCCAAAAATGGCAACGGGGCCTGTACGGCACGGATGAACTCAGGGTTGATGGAGCAGCCCGGGAACAATTTAATCAAATCGCTGCCCGCAAGGTGGCTTTGGTAAGCTTCGTTTGCCGTGGCGGCCCCCATGCTGCACAGCATGTCCAACTGCTTGCAGGCGGCGCCCACCTCGGGCAAAATGCAAGGGCTGGTCACAAAATCAGCACCGCTTTCCCGCGCCGATTTTGCCTGCTCGGCAGTCAGCACGGTACCTGCGCCAACCAGTACCGTTTCCCCAAATTCGGTTTTCAATTCGTGAATCAGGCGGGGGGCATCTTTTACGGTAAAGGTGACCTCTAACGCGCCGATGCCGGCAGAGGCAACGGTATGTGCAACCGCCTTTGCGGTTTCAAAATCATCAAAACGAATCAAAGCCACACACCTGCCCTTCAGCGCGGCCATGGCCTCCTGCTTTGTCATCGTTTTCATCAGACAGATTCCTCGCTTTCCGGCGAAGGGGCGCCCAAACGGTACAGCCCCTCGCAAATCATGGTAATGTTGCTATTATACACCCAAACCACGGTAAGAAAAAGCAAAAAACTGTTTTTTTTACACAAAAAACAACTGGTTTTGACCTTTTTTAGACAAGTTTGGGCGGAGTTTTTTGCGGCTGTGTAAACAAGCCTTTTGAAACGGCTTCAAACGTGCTATACTAAAACAAATCATCCCCCAAGCAGAAAGGAATTTGCAGATGCGTGTAAAAGAAACACTGGACCGCAGTAAACTGATCGCGGCGGCAATGGGCCAGTTGCCGTGCGACCTGACGATAGAGAATGTCCGCTTTGTCAATGTAATGACGGGGGAAATTTACCCCGCTGAGGTTGACGTGCTGGACGGCGTGGTTGTGCGGGTGCGCGCAAACGGCGAAAAGCCGCGCGTGGCCAGCAAACAAAGTTATGACGGCGCAAACCGCTACCTTGCGCCCGGTTGCATCGATATTCACATGCATGTGGAAAGCACGATGCTGACCCCTGAAAATTTTGGCAAGGCAGCTATTTTGTGCGGTACAACCAGCGTGTTTGTAGATCCGCACGAAATCGCGAATGTGCTGGGTATCCCCGGCGTAAAATTTATGATCGACAATGCAAAGGCTTCGCCGGTGCGGCAGTTCAACCTTGCGTCCTCCTGTCTGCCTTCGGTGCCGGGCGCCGAGGGCAATGGTGCCGAGTTTGGCCCGCAGGAAATTGCGCAGCTGCTGGACACCGAAGGCGTGTATGGCATTGCCGAAGTGATGGATTTTTACAATGTGGTGCACGATTCGCCTAAAATGCACGGCATTTTAAAAGAGGGGCTTGACCGCCACGTGCTGATTCAGGGCCACGCGCCGAAGCTGACCCCGGCTGAAATTGCCGCCTATGCGCTGGCCGGCCCGACGGATAACCACAGCCTGCGCGGCAGTGAAGAGGTGGCCGAAAACCTGCATGTCGGGCTATACGCCCATTTGCAGGAAAGCTCGCTTTCCACCAACACCATGCCGCAGCTGGTCGCGGGGCTGAAGGGTATGCGCTACACCGACCATGTTTGCCTGTGCAACGACGATGTGCACGCGAAAGACCTGCTGGAAACCGGCCACGTAAACCGGCTAATCAAAGCGGTGCTGCGCCAGGGGGTAGACCCCATGGACGCTCTGCGCTGGTCCACTTACAACTCGGCCCGCTCGGCCGGGGTAGAGGACATCGGCGCCATTGCGCCCGGTTTTGTGGCCGACATGCAGCTGCTGGACGAGCTGGACGGGCGCGACCCGTACGCCGTGTTTTTTGAAGGTAAGCTGGTTGCCGAAGCGGGGCGCCTTTTGCAGGACGGCCCGGCAGCGCCGCTGCCCGCCGCGGTGCTTGGGGGCACGGTGCGCGTGCAGGGGCTGCACACGACTGACGACCTTGCCCTGCCCGCACCGGCATGGGCAAAGGGGAGCGTAAAGGTGGCTGTGCTGGATTATGACACCCCTACCGCGCGCAGCGACCTGTTTTATGAAACCTTGCCGGTGAAAGACGGGTTTGTTGACCTGGCCGGGCGGGATGATTTGTGCTATATCACGGTGTGGAACCGCCACGGTAGCGGGGAACATACGGTTTCAGTCTGCCGCAACCTGTATTTAAAAGAGGGCGCCATGGCAACGACAGTCTCGCACGACTGCCACAACCTGACGCTTTGCTATAAAACCCCGCGGGACGGGTATGCGGCGGCCCGCGCGCTGATTGACTGCGGCGGCGGCTTTTGTACCGTGCGCCGCGGTGAGGTGACCGGCCTGTTAAAGCTGCCGGTTGCGGGGCTGATGAGCCTGCTGCCCTGCCGCGAGCTGGTGCCCGCAATTGCCGCGCAAGAGCAGGCGACCGACGAGATTTTTGTGCGTCCGGGCTCTATGATGAAGCTGTCGCTTGTCTCGCTGGCCTGCACGCAGAATGCCGTTATTACCGACAAAGGGCTGTTTGATGGCCGCACCCAGCAGTTTTACCAGCAGTTTATAAAAGAATAAGCCTGCGGCGCTACGGCGCGCGCAGCGCAATGCCCGCGATGGCGGACACAGAAAGGAGTGTTTCAACATGTCGGAATCCGCAAGGATTTTAAAGCTACAAAGAGAATTTTTCAACAGTGGGGCAACCCTGCCGGTGGAAGGGCGCAAAGTTGCCCTGCACCGTTTATTGAATGCGGTGACGGCGCGTGAGGCAGAGATACTTGCCGCGTTGCAGCAAGACCTTGGCAAAGCCCCGATGGAGGGGTACCTTACCGAGGTGGGCATTGTAAAGGCAGAGCTTCGCACCGCGCTGAAACATCTGGACGGCTGGGCGCGCCCCCGCGTGGTGCCCACCCCGCTGACCCTGTTGCTGGCAGTGAGCAAAATTTACCCAGAGCCGTATGGCGTGGTGCTGGTGCAAAGCCCTTGGAACTACCCGTTTCAGCTTTGTATTGCCCCGGTTGCCGGTGCGCTTGCGGCGGGCAACTGTGTGATGATCAAGCCCAGCAGCAGTTCGCCTGCTACGGCGGCGGTGATTGAAAAGCTGATCGGCGATGTGTTTGAAGAGCGCTATGTGCATGTGCTGCGGGCCGGTGGCGACAGCCATGAAGAGATTTTGGCCGAAGCGTATGATTATATTATTTTCACTGGTTCCCAGCGGGTGGGCCGCGTGGTCATGGAGGCCGCGGCCAAACACCTCACCCCGGTCACGCTGGAGCTTGGCGGCAAAAGCCCCTGCATCGTAGAGGAAAGTGCCGACATCCCCCTTGCGGCAAAGCGCGTTGCGTTTGGCAAGTTTCTCAACGCCGGGCAGACCTGTGTTGCACCGGACCATGTTTTGGTGCAGCGCAGCGTAAAAGATGCCTTTGTGCGCGAGCTGACCGAGGCAATTTTGTCGTTGTATGGCCCAAACCCGCTGCAAAGCCCGGACCTGCCCAAAATTATCAATGCACACCATTTTAAACGGCTGGTAGGGTTAATTGAAGGGCAAAAGGTCGCCGCTGGCGGCGTGTGGGACGAAGAAAAACGCAAAATTGCGCCGACCGTGCTGGTGGATGTGACCGACGACGCGCCGGTGATGCAGGACGAGATTTTTGGGCCGGTGCTGCCGGTGCTGACCTTTGACACCCTGCAAGAGGTGGTAGAGCGCCAGCAGGCGCTGCCAAAGCCGTTGGCACTTTACCTGTTTACCCGCAACCCCGCGGCAGAGCGTAAAGTTACAAGCAAAATCAGCTACGGCGGCGGCTGCATCAATGATACCGTGATGCACCTTGCCAACGACAATCTGCCGTTTGGCGGCGTAGGGGCGTCCGGCATGGGCGCTTACCATGGCAAAGCCAGCTTTGAAACGTTCAGCCACTACAAAAGTGTGCTGAAAAAGGCCAACATACTTGATTTGCCGCAGCGCTATGCGCCGTACACCAAAGAGGCGTTTGCGTTTATTAAAAAGTTTATGAAGTAAAATACGGCATAAAGGCCATGCCCGCTGTCGGCATGGCCTTTATGTAATAAAAGTGAGGGCATTCAGTTGGAACCGGTTTTTAAAAATGTTTATGTGTACACGATGGAAAGCCTGAAAGAGACGGCGAAACATTCTATGGTGCAAAAGTATAAAATTACTTCTATTACGCTGGCGGCGCTGTGCTGTCTGATTGCGGTTTTGTTGCTGCTGTTGCGCGAGTCTGTGGCGTTAATTGCAGCGCTGCTGGTGGGTGCCGCACTGGTTTTGTTTAAGCTGTTCCGGCTGCCGTCAAAATTGGCGGGGCAAGCCTACCGGCGCAACGAGGTCATGTACCAGGCACAGCCGCGTGTGGTCGTCGATTTTTTTGAAGATCAATTACAGGTGTGCAACGAGGGCAGCCATTCAACGCTGCGCTTTGCGTATGATAAAGTCGAGCGCGTAAAAGAGACAACAAATCTTTACCTGTTTACGCTGCCCGAGCAACTGATTGTCATGGTGCAAAAGCAAAGCTTTGTCGCCGGGCAGCCAGCGGATTTTGTGCCGTTTTTGAAGCAAAAATGCCCCGTTGCTGCCCGCGGGTTATAAGCAAAATAATCGTAAAAAGCCAAGCACTATAAAAGGCAACGCCTTTTATAGTGCTTGGCTTTTTTGTTGTTTCAAAAAGATAGAAGGTGCCAACACCCCACAGGTGTTAAAAAAACAAATAAAGCTACTTGCGGTTGGCGGCGGGTGTAACACGCTACATAAACCACACTTGCTCGTTGCTGGAGGAAACCGCGGCCGCCCCGGCGGAAAGCGCGGCCAGCACGTCGGCCTTCGTTTTAATCAGCCCGCCCGCAATGACCGGCAAATCGGGGTGCTGCTGCGCAATTTCACCAATGGCGGCAGTCATTAAACCGGGCAGCAATTCCACCATGTCGGGTTTGTTGGTTAAAAACTGCCGGTTGATATTGGCCTCGGCAATCGAATCCAGCAAAAAGAAACGCTGCACCGTCAGCAGCCCGCGGCTGCGCGCGTGTTTCAGCAGCGTAGGCTTTGTGGAGATAATGCCGTCCAGCTTCGTATTTTCGGCCAGAAAATCCACCGCCACATCTTTAGGGGCCAGACCGTCGATCAGGTCGATGTGCACAAAAACCAGTTTGTTGGCTTCTTTTACTTCCCGCACAATGTCGCCAATATCACACACGGTGCCGAACAAGATAAAAAACACCTCACTGTCGCAGGCCAGTGCTTTGCGCATGCCCTCGCGGTCTTTTACTGCGGCAATGATAGGGGAATTTCGCAAGATTTCCAGCATTTCCATTGATGGCCTCACTTTTTCTGCTGCCCTTAAAACCACAGGTTGCCCTCAAAGCAGCGCTTGTCTTCGTGCAGCCCGCTGACATACCAGCCGGCCGCGCCCTCTTTTTCGATTTCGGCGCGCTGCAGCTGCATCTCCTGCCCCAGCGGCAGCTCGGCGCGGTAATGCAGCACCGCCTTGCGAAACCCGCGTTCGCCCTGCCACAGGGCAACCGGCACGGCATCGCACAAAATGTCACCGTAATAGGTGTTATTCAAATGGCCGTTTTGGTCCACCCGCGAATAGCATGCCCTTGCACTGCCGGCGGGTGTCAGCTCTTCTGCCCGAATGACAGAGACGTCCTGTTCTTTGTCCAGCTGCAAAAAGAACGGCAGGTCAAGCCCTTCCGGCGGGTGGCGCAGCACCCGGCGGGTCGTGGTGTCGGCCAGCACCCAGCGTGAGTCTACTGCGGCGGCCAGTTTGCCGTCCTGCCCATAAAAGCTGGTATAGCGGTTGTAAAAGGCATGTGCCGGCGCGCTGGGCTCGCTGACCAGCCGCAGCGTTTCGCGCGCGCAGATGTCGCGGTACGTTTCAACACTCACTTTGACCAGCACAAACGCGGCGCCAAAGCCAAGCAGCCGTTCGGTCGTGACCCCCAGTGCGTCACAGTGGTCGGTGCCCACCTGCTGTGCTTCGCGCAGCAGCGCGCCCAAGGTCATGCGCCCGCAAAGGTCACATTTGGTGTGCTCTACCACAATTTCTTTCGTAAAGGTTTCCAGTTCCATGCTATTCGGCTTCCTTCCTTTTCATTAGCAATATTATACCGGAAATTTCTGCCCTTCGCAAACATTGTGTGACAAAAAATAGGCCGCCCAAAAACAGGCGGCCTATGGGTATGCTATTACAGGCGGTTCTTTTTAAACAACAGGTAAGAAACACCGATGGCAATCAGCCCGGAGGGGATGACCAAAAAACCCACATTACTGATGACCGACGGCACAAAAATGCACAGCAGCGACATCAGGATAAACGGCAGAATGGCAATTTTAAGCCCCTTGACATAGTATTTGCAGCCCAGTGCGCCAAACAGTGCGGCGACCACATTATTAAATGCCGGGGTCAGCACCGGGTTTTGCAGCACCGGCTCCAGCGGCACCATCAGCAGCACCCCAATAGCGATGACAATGGTGGTGGTCAGTGCGCTGGCGGCGACCGAAAGGGTGGAGACAATTTCGTTTTCCGGGGTGCCGGCCTCGGTTTTGCAGATGTCGCGCGCGTTGACCGCACAGGGGATTTTCATGTTGGTGACGTTGCCGGTGAGGAAGGTCAGGTAGCTTGCGCCGGACCCCAGCATCGGGGCGTAGATCATAAATTCAACAATGGCGACCGGCAGGTAAATCAGCGCTACCTGCGCAATGGCTTTGCCAAAGGCGGGCATGGAAGGCATGGCACCCAGCACCGCGCCCATGGCAAACGGCACGCTGATCATCCAGATGATTGCGACGCTTAGCATAATGCGGCCAAAACGGTGAATACCGTTGTTATAGCTTTCAAAGTACTCTGTTTTTTGTTGCTCGTTCATTTGTTGTTTCCCCCCTTATACCAGCGATACAATAACGGCCGCAGCCATACCGGCCAGCATGCTTACCGCAATGGAAAAGTTGTCAAGCCAGGCAATTTTGCGCTTTTCAGTAAAGTAATAAAATACACCCATCACCGCGGCGGCAACCAGCGCGGTGATAATGGGCACAATGTTTTTGTCGGCGGTAAACTGGCCAATATAGCTGCCAAGGTAGGCCGAAACAAGGCCAATAAACATGGCAAGCGTCAGCACGTCGCCAAAATTGCGCCCACCCTTGGATTTTGTGGATTTCTTTTCGGCGCCGTTGACCTTTTTCATGTAGTTCTTTAGCAGGAAGATGCAGCAAAACAGCCCCCAAATGATGCCGACCGTCATCACCAGTGCAATGGTGGTAAAGGCCTGCGTTGTCATTTCGCTGGCGTTGAGGCCCGAAAGGCCGATGCTTTTTGATGCCATGTCGGCCACGTTGGTCTCGTACGGCAGTGCCCCCACGACCGAAAGCCGCAGCCACGGCAGCGGCACCCCAAGGCTGCCGGACAGCGCCACAACCCCCAGCAGAATGCTGATGCTGGGCAGCAGCGTAAAGGTGATGCTGCTGGTGATAGCCCGTTTGAGCTTGGTTTTGTCCATGCCAATCGCCAGCCCCGCACGGTAGCTTTTGCGCATAAAGACCAGGGACATCGCCACAACAAAAAGGACTACGCTGCCGCAGATCAGGTAGAGCGCCGGTGAGTTGAGTTGTTGTAAAACGCTCATCAATAAATCCTCCCCCACATTGTGTGCCAAAGACAGATGTGCGCTTTGGTAACACAAAAAATTAAAATATCTGTTACAGTATAGCATAGCACCCCAGAAAAAGGAACAAGGTTTTGAAGGGTTTCTTTATTTATGGTATAAGCTGCCGTGCTGCTTGCGCCGCATTTTAAAATGAGGTAAAGTAATAGGCGTATGAATCATTTTAGCTTGAAGTTTTGCCTGCTGCCCGCCGCGGCAAAAAAGGAGAAACGCAAATGAATATCAGTTTGTTCGATGTGCTGGGCCCCGTGATGATTGGGCCGTCCTCGTCTCACACGGCGGGCGCGGCAAAGCTGGCGCGTGTTGCCCGCACCATCGTTGAAAAACCGTTTCATCTCGTGACCTTTGGCCTGTACGGCTCGTTTGCCAAAACAGGGGTGGGGCATGGCACGCGGCAGGCGTTGCTTGCCGGCGCCATGGGCTTTAAAGAGGACGACGAGCGCATTAAAACCATTGAAGCGCTTGCAGAGCAAGAGGGGCTGGAGTACGAGTTTTACGAGGCCGAGCTGGACGGGGTACACGAAAATACCGCCGTCATTACTTTTTACTGTGATGACGGCAGCAAAACGCGGGTGATTGGCTGCTCGATTGGGGGCGGGCGCATCCGCATCACCGAGCTAGACGGCCTTGCGTCGGACATCACCGCCGAATCGCCCACGCTGCTGATTACCCAAAACGACAAGCCCGGTGTCATTGGCGCGGTCAGCGGGCTGCTGGCCGACTGCGGGCTGAACATTGCGGTCATGCGGGTAGCACGGGTGGCGCGTGGCGAGCTTGCCAACTGCGTGATTGAGA
This sequence comes from Bacillota bacterium, assembly GCA_023460035.1. GTDB lineage: Bacteria > Bacillota > Clostridia > Oscillospirales > Ruminococcaceae > Pygmaiobacter. The sequence goes on along the minus strand of JAEWRN010000005.1, from coordinate 1,316 downwards.
CCGACGGGCGCATCAGTGCCGAGGTGGTGCGCCAGCTTGAAAAAATACCGAATGTGCGCAGCGTGCGTGCCATCAATATTTAAGCGACAGCAGAAAGGAACCGTTTGACATGTATAACACCATTGAAGAACTGCTGGAGCGGCAGCGGCGCACCGGGACCCCACTGCACCGCATTATTTTGCAAAATGAGATGAACCTTGCGGGCATCAGCGAAAAAGAGGTCTATACCCGGCTGAAAAAGCGGTACGAGGTCATGGTCAACAGCGCCAAAAAGGCACTTTATCAGCCGCAGAGCATGGTGCTGGGGCTGATTGAGGGGCAGGCCAGCTGCCAGCAGCTGTATGCGGGCAAGCAGAACATCTGCGGGCCGTTTATCAACGAGCTGATGGCGATGGCACTGTCTGGCAGCGAGGTCAATGCCTCGATGGGGCGCATTTGTGCGGCACCTACGGCGGGCAGCTGCGGCATTTTACCGGCGGTGCTGTTGTCGGTGTCGAAGTGCTATGGCTCCAGCGAACACGAAATCCTTTCGGCCCTGCTGGTTGCCGCAGGGTTTGGCGCGGTTATTACCAAAAATGCGACGGTGTCGGGCGCAGAGGGCGGCTGCCAGGCCGAATGCGGCGCAGCGGCGGGTATGGCTGCGGCTGCCGCAGTGACGCTGGCTGGCGGCGACGGCGAAATGGCGGCCAATGCCTGCGGTATTGCGCTGATTAACGTGATGGGGCTGGTGTGCGACCCGGTGGCGGGGCTGGTGCAGCTGCCTTGCAGCTACCGTAATGCATCCGGCGCGGTAAATGCGGTGCTGTCGGCAGATTTGGCGCTGGCAGGACAGCGCACGATGATCCCGGTAGACCAGTGCATCGACGCAATGTACCGCGTGGGCAAAAAGCTGCCGGGTGAACTGCGCGAAACGGCACTGGGCGGCATTGCCACCCAGCCTGCGGGCAAAGAATACGCAAAGCAGCTGCAAGCGCTGACCAGCACCAAAAAAGAGGACTAAACCTGGGGCAAAACAAAAGGCTGTGTACAGTATGTCCGCAGCCCCAAGGGCAGGCGGACAAACAATAACATGTGCATAGGGTAAAAAATAATAAAACAAAGCGGCCTGCAACAGTGCAGGCCGCTTCAGTCTGTCGAAAAAGGTCTAGCGAAAGCTGGGCATTTTCATTTAAAAACGGTAAAATAGGTATGGGTGATGAGGAATGTTGCAGCGAGGAAAATTAGATCGCGGTGTGTTAGAAATTGTGGATACGGAAAGTCTGGTACCGCAGAATCATCTGCTGCGGAAAATAGACGCAGCAGTAAACTGGGAACGG
>JAEWRN010000004.1 GCA_023460035.1 Bacillota bacterium | reverse complement strand
CTTTGGTACGCATTTGGAAGCCCTGCTTTCCTGATTTCATTTTTGTTAATAAAATCATAGCAGCATTTCCTTTGCTACCAAGGCTTTATTCAGTTTTTATTACCCACACAAACTACCGAAGAGCCTTCTATTTATTGTATACCCGTTGGCGAATAGTTGCAATCAAATGCGACGAAAATTGGGAAAGAATTTCCAGACATCTTAGTTCGATATGGTAATCTACGGCGGACAAGACATCTCACAAAATTTGAAGTGTCCGGAATTCCCGGACACTTCAAATCCAGATTGTAGACAAAACGCCGTTTAGGACTTAAGCGCAGGCGGCGTTTTTAGCAATAATTTTTTGGCTGAGAACAAAATGGATGAAAAAGAGGAACGAAAAGCCGGGTTGCGGCTTGAACCTGGGGTCTCTTGACTTCCATATTGCCAGCTTTTTGAGATTCATGCAAGCGAAAGTAAGCAAAGCCTGCATTGTCACTTTGGCTTTGCCCCGCAAGGTGGTGTATCTCAACCCATGTTTTTCTTTTGCATCGGCAAAGACACGTTCAATTGTTTCCGCACGCTTTCGGTAAATTGCCTTTCCCTGCGGTGTGTAACGAAAATCCTCCGCAGTGTCCAGATAATCCGCCCACACATGCCGCGTCACAGTCTTCTGACAGTTTTTGCTTTGTGTGCATTGCTCTCTCTTGGGGCAGTGCACACATATTTCAGGGTTGCTTTTGTATTCCCGATAGCCGTCACGATTTATGGTCGAGTAGTGTAAAATCTGATCATTTGGGCAAATGATGCAGTCGTAATATTCGTCATATACGTATTCATATGGTTTAAAATATTCCTTCTTGCCCATTGGTCTTTTGTAAGGAAGAACCGGAACTCGGTGGTCGTCTAAAATTTGCTTGCAGATATATGGGGTTTTGTAACCGGCATCAGCAGTAACATACTTGATTTCAGGGAAAATAGCCTTTACTTTGTCATAAGTACTTTTGAACATGACGCTGTCGTGAACATTCGCAGGGGAAAGCTCTACGCCAAGAATGAAATCGTGCCGGTCACAAGCCGTGTGTGCGGTGTAGGCAAAACATTTTTCATGTTCCCCTTTGTGGAACATCCCGCATTCCGGGTCGGTCGTGCTTTTCTCAACTTCTTTTGTTTTCCCGGTTTTGTTGCCTTTTCCGTCATCATCGTCATCAAACGGCTTTTTCCCATGCGCTTCCCGTTCTTTGTTGATTTCTTCCATCAGTTCCTTGTGGTAATGCTGTGCTTCCACTTGGACCTGCACTTTCATTTTCTTGTTTCGGTTAGCGCTGGCCTTGATATGAGTTGAATCAATGAATACCTCTTTGGGGTCTACATAGTTCAGCTTAACTGCTTCCAGTAAAATGCGGGCAAATATTTGCTCGAAAATGTCCGTACCTTCAAACCGGCGGGAATAGTTTTTCCCGAATGTTGTAAAATGCGGAACCGCGTCGTTCCAATTATATCCCAGAAACCACCGATATGCCGCATTGACTTCGATTTCCTTAATTGTCTGTCTCATGCTGCGGATTCCAAACAGATATTGAATGAACACGATCTTAAACAGGACAACCGGATCTATACTCGGGCGGCCCGTATCTTCACTGTATTTGTCCTTTACTAAATCATATATGAAGCTAAAATCAATTGCTTTTTCTATTTTCCTTAAAATATGATCGTTTGGAACCAGATCTTCCATGCAGTAAAAGCCAATCTGTCTCCGGTCGTTCTCGCTTTTTTGGTTTAACATCTTTCATCACCTGGTTCTATTTTACCACTCCTTCTACATTAAAAAAAGACAAAGCACCACCTTCTGGCACTTTGTCTTCAGACTGAATTTGAAGTGTCCGGAATTCCCGGACACTTCAAATCTACATAATATAGTATGAAGTGCCGTTCGGTAGCGGAAATCGCAAAACAATGGGATCTATCCGAGCGTACCGTTCGAAATTGTTGTGCTGCCGGGAAAATTTCTGAAGCATTTCTGACGGGAAAGACTTGGAATATTCCCGAAAATGCGCAGCGCCCTGTGCGCAGCAATCGGCATGACGATGCGCCCAAGACACTGTTGGAATGCCTAAGGCTTGAAGTAATAGCAAAAGTCAACGGTGGGAATAGAGAATATTGTGCGCCCAAACACTTAGATGATTTTTCACGATGATATTGGCAAAGTGTGATAGAATGATAAAAAGGGCGGTGATGTCAGTGATGAACTATATTGCGAATATACTGACCGCCTCGCGGTTTCTGTTTTCCGTGGGAATGGTGCTGGCAACCCCGTTTTCTCCCGTGTTTTGGGTCTGTTATCTGGGCGGCGGGGTCAGCGATTTATTGGACGGCCCGGTTGCCCGCGCCCTGCACATTCAGAGCGATGTCGGCGCAACGCTGGACAGTGCCGCCGATCTGGTATTTGCGGCGGCAATTGCCGTTGTGGTTTTGCGAAATGTTCAGCTTCCCGCATGGCTCTGGGTATGCGCCGGGGGCATTGCGGCGGTGCGGCTTGCAGGGTATGGCGTGGGCTTTATCAAATACCGCACGTTTTCCGCCCTGCACACTTATGCGAATAAGGCGACAGGTGCGCTGATCTTTGCATTCCCGATTTTGTACGCGGCGCTGGGGCTGACCGCGTCCGGCGTGATTTTATGTGTGGCGGCGCTTTTCTCCTCCGTGGAGGAGTTTGCGATCACCGTCAGCTCACCCATGTTGAATCGGAATCGCAAAGGGTTCTATCAAAAGGCAGACTTTTTGGCAACACAAAAGGAGCGATGAATAATGGTATATGAAATCATGAGAGATGAGGACTTTTTGAAACAGGTCTCGGAGCCTGCGACACAGGCGGACATTCCGGTGGCGGACGACCTGCTGGAGACGCTGATCGCCCACAAGGACGGCTGCGTGGGTATGGCGGCGAATATGATCGGCATTTCCAAGCGCATCATCGCCATTGATCATGACGGTGAATACATGGTGATGTTAAATCCTGAAATCATCAAAAAATCCCAACCTTATGACGCCGAGGAGGGCTGTCTGTCGCTAATCGGCACACGCAAGGCGCGGCGCTGGAATTCCATCAAGGTACGCTGGCAGAACCAGAATTTTCAGGTTCGTATCAAGACCTTCGCCGGCTGGACAGCTCAGATTATTCAGCATGAAATCGGCCACTGCGAGGGGGTTATCATATGAAACCATGGTTCACCATCGACCGGATTGATGAAAAGACGCACATCATCAGCGAATACCGCCACTGGGAGGAGACCCATTGCTATCTGCTGGAGGGAGACGACCGGGCGCTGCTCATCGACACAGGACTTGGCATCTGCGACATTTCAGCGGAGCTAAAAAAGCTGACGGACAAACCGGTGACGGCGGTCGCCACGCATATCCATTGGGATCATATCGGCGGCCACAAATATTACCCCGACTTCTATGCCCATGATGCGGAGCTAAACTGGCTCTCCGGCGAGTTTCCTCTGAGCATGGATATAATTCGCGGCATGGTAATTGACCGCTGCGACCTGCCCGAGGGCTATGATGTGGGTACTTATGAATTTTTCCAGGGAAGGCCGACGCGGGTACTGCATGACGGCGACACCATCGACCTTGGTGGGCGGGAAATCACGGTGCTCCACACGCCGGGCCACTCCCCGGGGCACATGTGCTTCTGGGCGGCGGCGACAGGGTATCTGTTCACCGGCGACCTGGTCTATAAGGACACGCTCTTTGCCTACTATCCCTCCACCGACCCGCAGGCGTATCTTAAAAGCCTTGAAAAAGTCGCGGCGCTGCCGGTGAAACAGGTGTTTCCCGCCCACCACACGCTGGATATCCAGCCCGAGATTTTGATTCGTATGCGGGACGCATTCCGCGAGCTTGACGCTGAGGGCAAGCTGCATCACGGCAACGGCACGTTTGACTACGGCGACTGGGCGGTCGGGCTGTAAGCGCAGGAGGTTCAACATGGCAATGTGGAATCCGTGGCGGGGCTGCCACAAATACAGCGAGGGCTGTCGGTTTTGTTACATCCACAAGGGGGACGCCCGGCGGGGCGTGGACACGAATGTGGTGACGAAAGCGGACAACTTCTGTGCGCCCGTAGAGCGGTATAAGCGGAGCGAAAAGAAGGGCGAATACAAGATGAAAAGCGGAGAAACGGTCTATCTCTGCTTTTCCTCCGACTTCCTGCTGCCCGACGCGGATGAGTGGCGGGTTGAGTGCTGGCGCATGATGCGAGATCGGTCTGACCTGCGGTTCCTCTTTCTGACCAAACGCATTGAGCGGTTTATGGACTGCATCCCACCCGACTGGGGCGACGGCTACGAGAATGTGACCGTGGGCTGTACCGTGGAAAACCAGGCGGAGTCGTATAGACGGCTGCCCCTCTTTGATACGCTTCCTATTGTTCATAAAAACATCATCATTCAGCCCATGCTGGAGAAGATGAACATTGAGCGGCATCTGGGCGATGTGGAGCTTGTGGTAGTGGGCGGCGAGTCCGACCGAAATGCAAGACCACTGGACTATGCTTGGGTCTTAGATGTGCGGGAGCAGTGCCTGCGGCAGGGTGTGAAGTTTGAATTCCGCCAGTGCGGCAGCAATTTCGTGAAGGATGGAAAGCTGTATCAGCTTCCTGTCCGTTAGCTGATGTCACAGGCCAGAAAAGCAAACATCAATACATGATTAAGAACCACCTGTGATAGAAGAACTGTACTTTTAGAACCCGAATCTTCAAAATTTGCAGCAATGATTATAAATATAGTTAGAATGTTTGTCGATAATCTTGAAGATTTCGGGCTTGTCAGGTAGTCTACGGCAGCGTATTTTTTGTTTACAGCCGGTCAGATTTTGAACTTATTGGTGAACAAGAGCGGGTACGTGGGGTGGATTTGTATGCTTCCCTTTCTCAATTTTTATGTTTCTTTGGTGCTACATTGGATTATAATTGTAGCACCAAAGGAAGCGATCTGAATGAATAGACAGGAGCAGCTCGACAAACTACTTGCCGAAGGTGATGGGATTCTCCAAACTTCGGCTGTGATTGCCGCAGGCGTTACCAAGCCGGTGCTTTACCAATACATCCGGCAAAATAATTTAGAGCAGGCTGCACATGGAATTTATGTTTCCAAAGACGCATGGGTTGATGGAATGTATCTGCTGCACCTGTGCTGCGCACCGGCAGTGTTCTCCCACGAAAGTGCACTGTTCTTCCATGACCTGACTGACCGCGAGCCGTCGCCTTATTCCGTTTCGGTTCAAAGAGGATATAGCCCGACACGATTAAAAGCGGACGGAATTACCGTTTATACAGTGAAAAAGGAGTTGTACCCCATCGGCATTACCAGTGCCAAAACGCCTTTTGGACATACCGTACCGACCTACGATATGAAACGCACGATCTGCGATTTGATTCGGTGTCGGAACGATACGGAAGCACAGACATTTCAAGATGCTTTGAAACGATATGCGAAACGAACCGACAAAAACCTGAGTACTCTGATGCGGTACGCAGCGCAGTTCCGCGTAAAAAAAGTGTTAAGGTAATATTTGGAGGTTCTCCTATAATTCAAACAGCAAGGCAACTCTAAGATTTGATCCGAAACCTATCCCGAAAAAACGCTGCTGACGCACAAATTCTCATGCGAAACTATATGATGGAGCGCTTTTTAGAGCGCATTTCTCTTTCTGAGTATCGGGACATATTTATTCTCAAAGGTGGTATGCTGGTGGCTGCTATGGTGGGGCTGGATGCACGTTCCACCATTTGGCATACCGCCGCCTCCTCTCATGAATGCAATCTTTACTTCTTGCAACCGGCATTGTATAATAAAACTAATAAAGGCTCGAAATAAATATAGCTCACCCAATTGATCGACTGGAATCTGTATTTTTTAAGTCTATACCGTGTTTTCTGCTGAGGATGATCGGCGATATCATTACAGGCACTCCCGGGGAAAATAAAAAAGGGAGGGGAGCAAAGCCATGATCATATTCGATATTAGCGAGACATTGTTTTTTAATATCGGCATTGATGTTTTTTCAAGCATTATTACTTTGATAATCCTTTACAGCTACAAAAGAGATTTCGCTGACACTTATAGCATCCGGCTGCTGCGCATGATAGAAACAGCAGTATTACTGATTCTCCTGACTGATATTGTTATGTGGATATTGAATGGCAAAAGCGGCGACTATGTACGTGCTTTGAGCTATATAGATATCATTATCTACTTTATTATGCAGATTGTCGTTGCACTATTCTGGCTACGATATGCATGGTATCGAATTTTTGGTCACAGTATACCAAGAAAGAATGAGGCTTTTTACGTTCTTGTTCTTTTTATCATATTAAGCATAATTGTCATTGCTTCACCGCTTAACGGCTGGTGTTTTTATCTGGATGATGCCAATTATTATCATCGCGGAGTATTGTCTGCACCAATGTCTGTTGTCATACTTGCATATCTGCTGTCAGTATCTGTAATAGCTCTGTCACAGTATAGAAAAGAGGTACTTATTGGCCGTAAGAAAGAATTGCTGACAATTGCTTTTTTTGCAGTACCTCCGTTTCTGGGCGGAGTTGCGCAGACAGTTTTTTATGGACTCAGCATGGTATGGCCCTGTGCGGTCGTTTCCAGTCTGATGATTCTACTTAATAGGGAAAGTCAAGTAATATCACAGGATACTCTAACCGGTCTGAATAATCGCAGAAATATGGAGAGACATCTTAGAACATATGAAGAAGGTCAGAATCGCCCAGTGACGCTGATCATGCTGGATGTAAATGATTTCAAGCACATCAACGATCAGTATGGACATTACTCAGGTGACATGGCCTTGATACAGACAGCGAATATCCTGAGGTCAATATTTAACGGGACTTCTGCTTTTCTGGCACGGTATGGCGGAGACGAGTTCGTTATTGTCATGCCGGAAGGTAAAGAGAGTACTGCTGAGGAAATAACACAGAAAATTAGAAACAACTTCGATGTTTTTAACAGGTCAAAGCAGTTTCCGTTCCTACTTACCGTCAGCGCTGGGTATGCGATATCGACTGAAAAAGCAAATAACAGAATAGCAAATCTGCTCAGAGAGGCAGATGAAAACATGTACCAAGATAAATCCCGTTATCATCGAGAGCAGCAGACTCAGCAGCAATAGAGATATGCTAATGGCGATTTTCACAACAGGTTTATCAGGAACCAAGTGACCCCTTTCGACTATCCCAAGCTTGACGAAAGAGATTGCAGGGACAAACTCACGGAGATCATTAGGAACAACAACATAAAACGTCACGGTAGTCAGAATGACAGTTCCCTGCTGCGGCGGGTTCGAAAACGCGGTAAAATGGGCGCTTCAAAACAGCGGAAAAATGATTCCCTTGTACTTTTTTTGTGCTTTTCTGAATTTACACATCTTATTCTACACATAATCCGGGATAGTCTCGAACAATAAGCAGTTTCAGGAATGGGAAAGCGCCAAAGACAGAGTCATCGCCTTTGGCGCTCTTTTTTACCCCAGTTAAGAAATATAAAGCATTGCCTGTTCAAATATCTGCCTGAATTCCTTGAAAAGCTCACCTGATTCAGGACTCCCGCTTTCCAGTGCTTTCTGCAGCTTTGACGCAACCGTATACCGTCACAGTAAAGGGCAACGGAACACTGGTGTTCAGGTTCCAGAATGGGATGGAATTGAACAGCAAAAGGTAATTGAAAGACTGCAGACTTTTTTGAGGGTTGCAGTTCTTTACTGCTTTACAAGACACTGAAACTTTGGCGAATATACTTTGCTTTGGCAGACATATCCAGTTGCTGTTTGTTGCGTTTTACCATTCTGGAGATTATACTTATAACATAGTTATATCTTTGGATTTCTATATTAAACAGAAGAAATGAGGGGATAACATGAAGATAAAATTTTGGTCAAAAGCAAAAGTTGGAAAATGGTCCGCTATCCTCACACTGGTCTTTATCATAGTTATGTCATTAAAAGTTTCAGCTTTAGCGATCCACATCCGACTGCCCTTTCCAAGCCCAATACTTGCGGTAATAGGAGTTGTTGGATTTGCACTCGGCATTGTATCAATCGTAAAAAATAAAGATAGAGCGTTATTTACGCTGCTATCCATTCCGGTTGGTCTGTTGATCATATTTTGGGTGACAGCTGAGATTGCATTTCCGCATTAGGCCCTGATCAGATTATGTAGATCAGCATTGCAATAATTTTCTTAGGGGGCGAATGTAATGTCTGAAACCAAAACAACTTATTTACTTTGGTCAATGCTCACTGGAACGATATCTTTTTTTGCGAGCGCTGTGATCACGTCCATGGTTCTATTACCTTTAGATTTTGCGATTATTGACACAATCCTTGCCGGGGGAATCGGGGGGCTTTTCCTTGGCCTCTTTCATATGAATCATCACAAGATTCAAAAAATGGGGCTCGCAGGTCTCGTTGCAGTACCAATTGGCTTTTGGAGTGCTTTTATTCTGGCGGGAGGAGCGGATTTATTATTTTCTGTGTTCAATGTTAATACTGAGAATCCCAATATTTATAACACAGAGAATATGATAGCAATTATATTCATGGGTATAATTTGCGGCGCAATTTTTGGAACGATCATTTATGGCCGCAAATCTATTTGGGTATTTTCAGTAGTTTGTGGAGTAGTAGCTTTTCCTTTTGGAGTATTAGTGGGCTTATTTAATTCAGAAGATCCCGTAAAAGCAACATTTGAAAATCTGTTTGCTGTTTTTGGACCTATTGATCTAAATTTTCTCGCGATTATTACGTCATTTGGCATGGGGATAGGATTGAGTATCAGCCTGTTTAGCATGCTGAAACAAAAAAGTACGAAAAAAGGAACCACGTGAAAGAGATGTGGTTGAAATGCCGGTTAAGGTTGGAAAATTTATTTACTGGACACCGAGGATTTTGTCGATTCTGTTTATCCTATTTCTTGCCATGTTCTCTTTGGATGTGATCGAGCCTGGGCGAAGCGTCGGTGATATCATAATCGGTCTGATTATGCACAACATCCCGGTATTTATCCTGACCGGCCTTCTCGTTATTGCCTGGAAGCATGAAGCTGTCGGTGCAGTCACTTTCATCAGTGCGGGGGTGCTTTATTCGGGGCTGACTGTGTTTCGGGCGATACATTCAGAAATTCCTTGGTATCTGAGCGTTTCTTGGAGCCTTACCATTGCAGGGCCAGCATTTCTTGTTGGGATCCTATTCCTTTTGAACTGGAAGCGCAAGAGATAGCAGTGAACGAAAGAATTGGGAAAATCTGAAGTGTACAGTTTAGTCTGCGCCCCCCTTCAGAAATGCATCCCTCTGAAACGCGATTTGCACCCCCCTACGACTTTACATTAAAATATGAACCCTTTACAAAAAACCTCTGAAATTAGCTGATTTCAGAGGTTTTTGCATTAAATAGTTTGCATTTTATATACTCGGCTTTGAGAGATCTCGAAACCGGCCTTTCCTTTGCTTATTGTAATTCTTGAATTTGCTCCGATTCGATGTTTCCTTGTAATTTGTACTATATTGCCCTATAATAAATTAACGGTAGGCCTTGTGCCTGCAGCGCCAGCCGTGTGGATTTTCCACGCGGCTGTTTTGTGTGTTGTAGCAATTACATGCAGGCATATTCTTTTGAGAGCGCCAGAATTTTGCTTTCCAAATCACGCTTTATATAGCCCATTTATGCTTACCTCCGGCTAATATTTGATATGATCCTATTTTAGCCCAAACGCTCCGGGGAAGCAAGGCTGAAATCCGACGCAATCTTATTTTAGCCAAAAATAAAGTGAAATAGTCTATGGCGGCTTCTTCTTTGTTTACAGCCCCGCAGATTTTGAGAGCTGGTCATAAAGCTTGCCGGTATCGGTAATCTTTATCGTTTGGCTATAATACCAATGTTGTATTTTTGCCGATAGCAGGTTATACTATAGCTAAGAAACCTATAGGGGTGAATGCGTATGAAGTTCTGTTCGGTAGCGGAAATCGCAAGACAATGGAATCTATCCGAGCGTACCGTTCGGAATTATTGTGCTGCCGGGAAAATTCCCGAAGCATTTCTGACGGGAAAGACTTGGAATATTCCTGAAATTGCGCAGCGCCCTGTGCGCAGTAATCGGCATGACGATGCGCCCAAGACACTGTTGGAATGTCTGCGGCTTGAAGAAACAGCAAAAGTCAGCGGTGGCATTTACCACAAAATTCAGATTGAGCTAACCTACAACTCCAACCACATCGAAGGCAGTCGCCTTACTCATGATCAGACCCGCTACATTTATGAAACAAACACCATTGGCGTGAGTGAGGATGCTGTGAATGTGGATGACATTATAGAAACGGCCAACCACTTCAAGTGCATCGATATGGTTATTGAGCAGGCCGCACAGCCGCTCAGCCAAGCCTTCATTAAACAACTTCACCGTACTTTAAAAAGCGGAACCAGTGATTCCAGAAAGAATTGGTTTGCGATTGGCGAGTACAAAAAACTTCCCAACGAAGTGGGCGGAAAAGATACTGCGGCGCCCGAAGAAGTTTCGGAACGACTTGCGGTGCTTCTAAAAAGGTATCGTGAAAGCAGCAGCCAAACGCTGGAAGATCTGATTGCGTTTCATTATGAATTTGAAACGATTCATCCGTTTCAGGATGGCAACGGGCGTGTCGGCAGATTGATTCTGTTCAAGGAATGCCTGAAATATAATATCGTTCCATTTATCATTGATGAAGATCTGAAAATGTTCTATTATCAGGGACTGCATGAATGGAAGTCTGAGCCGGGATATCTGCGTGACACTTGCCTTGCGGCGCAGGACAAGTTCAAGAAATATCTGGACTACTTCAAGGTACCATACGAGAAAGGCTGATGGAATGCGGCTCTTTGCTTCTTCTTTGTTTACAGCCCCGCAAATTTTGAGCGCTCTGCCTGGTAGATAATCCTTGCATAGCCTCGGCCGCAGAGTTACAATTCGACCGACCAGAGACAAATAGCTGAAACGCAAAACGCTTCCCGCCTAGAGTTGGTTATAAACACCAACTTTGCGGAAAGAAGCGTTTTGACCACTTCGATTTCCATTATTTAGTTTTACGGGCAGATGAACCCCTTGCACCACAATGGTTTTTGACCACATAGATTACCACAGTCAGACGTGGAACACGTGGAAACAGTGCTTCAAAGAGTGTCAAAGAGTAAGGAAAGCCGAGTGGAAATGACCGGAAATGGCTATAAACGAGTGGAAAAAAGTTCGGACAGCAATTTGGGACTACCGTGACGACAGCTACCACTGGGACGCGTTGATTGGTGAAAACCGGTACGAAAACGACGCAAACCACTACCACTACGACTGGCCGCTGACGGTGCCCTCCCCGCTGGGGGTGCATATGCAGGAGTATATCACGTCGCATGCGGCGCATGCCGAAACGGTGCTGCTGAACCTGCGCCGCTACGAGCGTGAGGTGACCGACGGTCTGGTTTCTCTGGCACAATACCAGCAGGTCGTTAAAAACGTGGTTCGGCATTTTAAACAGCTGTGCCCCAATATTGTTTATATCGAATGCTGCAACGAGGTGGAAATCCCGAATTTTGGCGCGCTGACCATGCCGCAGTTTTATAAGCTGTACCAGTGCACCTATCACGCGGTAAGCGAGCTGAACCGTGAAAACAATTACGAAACGCCGTTACAGGTGGGCTGCTTTGGCATGTCGGCCGGCATGACCAACTGGAAGTATTGGGACGAATTTTTAGAAATTCTTGTGCGGGATGACGAGCGCAAAATTGATTTTTATTCCATGCACGAATACCACACGAACCCCGGCCGCATTTTGCAGTTTTATGTGCGGCACGAGGCAAAATGCCGCGCGCTGGGCCTGCCGCAGCTGCCGCTGCTGATGACGGAGTACGGCCTGCGCACCGGTGTGGGCGATGCGGGGCGGCCCAACAACCTGCAAAATGCCAGCGGCGAAATTGCGGGCATGCTATTGGGCTCTTACTGCACTGGGCTGAAAATGTTCCCGTGGTGCAGCTTCCACAACCCCAACCAGCAGCTTGGCCGCACGATGTTTGTGCTGAACGAGCAAAACGAGTACGTGCCGACCCCCAGTGGCCATGTGATGCGCATGTTTCATCTGCTGGGAGACCGCGAGCTGTTGATTGAAGGATATGTGGATGACAACTGTGTTGCCACAACAGACCAAAGCGGCGCAGTGCAGGTGCTGGCGGCAAACCCCGGCAATGTGGCAAAACAGTATGACCTGGTGCTGTGTGGCCTTGCGCCCGGCAGTTACCAGCTGACAGAGTATTATGTGGACGAGCACCACAACAACTGGATTACCGACCACTCGCTGACCGCCCTTACCGCCACCAAAACGCAGCTGGTGCAGGTAGAGGACGCTTTGCAGGAAGCCATTGCGATGGCGGGGGATTCGTTCTGCCTGTTTACAATAGAAAAAGTAAACTGACCCCGGCAACCTGCAATAAAAAACGAAAAAGACCTGCTGTGCACCGCATTGTGGTGTGGCAGGCTTTTTTTTGCCCATTTGCCAGGTAACGTTGCTTGCGCAACCTTGGCAGAACGGGTATACTGTTGTTACAAAAACCAAAGTTTGGGAAAAGTGGGGAAGAGTACAATGGAATATCTCATCGTCAGCACCTTGCCGCCCCAGCACGAGGGCGCGGCAGAGCTGATAGGGCAACTGGCAGAGACACTGCCGCAGGCAGAGGTTGTTTACACACAGCAGATGAAAATCAGCGCCTGCCTTGGCTGCAACAGTTGCTGGTTGAAAACACCGGGGCGCTGCCCCATCCACGACGATTACGAGCCGCTGATGCTGAAATTTTTGCAGGTGAAGGCGGTCGTTTTTGTCTGTGACACCAAACTGGGGTTTCTCAGCTATCAGACCAAAAATCTGTTTGACCGCATTTTACCGCTTGCCACCATGTATTTGACCATAGTGGATGGGCAGATGCGCCATATACCGCGGTACCACAAAAAACTTGCGGCGGCGGTGCTGTACACCGGGCAAAGCGACAACGCTTACCTGAACCGCTGGCTGGCCCGCGCCATGCTAAACCTGCACGGGGTGTCGCTGGGGGCGTATCCATTTGAAGAAAAGGGGGCGGCGTTTGATGCACTTGCTCATTGTTAGCTGTACGCCGCGCGCCGTCGCGGCCAGCAATACCGATAAAATCCTCACTGCGTTTTGCAGCGGCTTTGAAGCACAGGGCAATACCACCGAGCGGCACTACCTTGCCCGGCGCGATACCTGGCCGCAAATTCGCGATGCTTTTGCGCAAAACGACGATGTGCTGTTTGCCCTGCCGCTGTTTGTCGAGTGTGTGCCCGGTATGATGCTGGAGTTTTTAGAAACGCTTACCCCGAAAGCGGGCAAAACGAAAATTAGCTTTTTGCTGCAAGGGGGCTTTGTCGAAGGCTGCCAGCTGCGCTGCTGCGAAGCATACCTTGAAACGCTGCCTGCGTATTTGGGCTGCATTTACAACGGCACCTTGCTAAAAGGCGGTATGTTTGGGGTGAGTTTTGTGCCGGACCAGCAACGCGAAAAGGTATTGGCCCCGTTTGTACAGGCGGGTACACAGTTTGCGCAGGACGGCTGCTTTGACAAACAAAAAGCGAATGAATTTGCACAGCCGGAATATTTTTCAAAGGGCAGGGCGCTGGTGCTGCGGCTTTCAAAGCCGGTGCAGAAAATGGTCTTTCGCAAAATTGCAAAAGAAAAAATGCACTCTACCGAGCCGCTGGATGCAAAACCGTTTTTGCAAGTTGTAAAATAAACGCACCTTTTAGGCGTTTTAAAAAGCAAAATAAAAAAACAGGCTGAACACGCAGGGTGTTCGGCCCGTTTTTTATTGTTATTCCCACCTGAAAAAACGCACCGCAAGCACCGTGCACACCACTGCAACACCGGCAAGCAGTGCCAGCGGGAACCACACACTGCCCAGCGGCAGGCCCAGCGTCGTGGCTTTCAGCAGCTTAATGCACTGTGTCAGTGGCAGCACGTCGGCAAAGCGCTGCAACACCGGGGGCATTACCTCGTACGGCAGGGTCGCGCCGGAAAAAACCAGCATCGGGAAGTACAGCACGCTGGCTAAAATGCTGGCAATTTTTTCGTCCCGCGCAACACCCCCCACCAGCAGGCCAATGCTGAACATCGACAGCATCACCAGCAGGTAGGTGCCGGTAAACAGCAGCGGAGAGCCCGAAAAATGAAACCCAAACAGCAGCCACGCCGCCAAAAAGGTCAGCACAAGCGACGCGATTGCGTATAAGGCATAAAGCACCAGTTGCACGCCCAGCAACAGCACCGGGCCGGTGGGGGTGGTGCGAAACCGCTTTAAAATCTTTTTTTGCCGGTAACCCGCAACGACCAGCGGCAGCCCCATCACACCGCCCGCACAAATGGCAATAGTGACCAGTGCCCCAAACGATTGCTGTAAAAAGGTGTAGGGGGCACCGGGGTAAGCCGCTTTGCTGCCGTAGATCAGCCCTATGAGCACCGTGACGACAAACGGCATAATGATTGCGAAAATCGGCATGTTCATGTCGCGCAGCGACAGCTTGATTTCTGTTTTCAGCAGCGTTTTAAATGCTTTCATCCTGCCCCTCCTGTGTTTCGCCCGCAAGGCAAAGGTACGCGTCCTCCATGTGGGCGCAATGTGTTTGTTTAAGTGCCTGCTGCACGGTGCCGGTAAATACCGGCCGCCCTTTTTGCAGCACGCAAATGCGGTCGCACAGTGCCTCTACTTCGTCCATAAAGTGGGAGGTCAAAAAAATCGTCAGCCCCTGTTCTTTCAGCTTCGCCAAGTGGCGCCACACCGCGCGGCGCGCGCGGGTGTCCAGCCCGGTGGTCAGCTCGTCTAAAAATACGACACTGGGCATGGGCAACAGCGCCAGCACAATAAAAAGGGCCTGCTTTTGCCCGCCGGACAAATCACCCACCATTTGTTTTTCTTTGCCTTTTAGCCCAAACTGCGCAAGCAGCGGGGCAGTGGGCGCGGCGGTTTTGTAAAGGGACGAGGTCATTTCGCAAAGCTCGCCCACCCGTATTTTTTCGGGGTAATAGGCCTCCTGAAACTGTACCCCCACCTGTTGAAACAGAACCTTGCGCTGGGTAATGGGGCTAAGCCCCAAAATGTGCGCCTGCCCTTTGTCGGGCTGCCGGGTGCCAAGGGCACATTCTACCGTGGTGCTTTTGCCCGCCCCGTTTGGCCCAAGCAGGCCAAAAATTTCTCCGCGCTGCACGGTGAGGCTCAGGTCTTGCAGTGCGGGTACGCCGCCATAGCTCTTGCAAAGATGCTCTAATTGAATCACTGGTTCCACAAAAACGCTCCTCTCTTTTGCCGAATGAAAAAAGAATACCACCAGAGCAAACTCTGGTGGCAAAGTGGAGAGTTTAAGAGAAGCGTGCCTGCATCTGCCCAAGCTGTAACAGCATATCCTGCGCGTTGGTGTTTGCGGTGTGCAGCGAGGTTAGCAGTTTGTCACAGGCAGAAATAGCATCGTCCGCCTGCGGGGTGTCCAGCGCGGTGCGCAGGTCGGCATCGGGGTCTTGCGATAGTGCCCCCATCATGCGCAAAATGGAGGCAATCGAAAAATTGGCATACCGCAGCGAGCGGATGACCCGCAGCAGGCGCAAGTCTGCCGGGGTGTAAACGCGGTACCCGTTTTGCCGCCGTTTGACCCGCAGCAGGCCGTTCATCTCCCAGTTACGCAGGGTGTCAATTGTAATGCCCAGTGTATCCGCGGCCTGTTTGCGGCCCAACAGTGGGCCCGCGGCGGGCGGTTGGTGGTGCAAAATTGCCTGCGCACTGTATAAGCCTTCTTCTGCACGCTGCTGCTCTGCCTGCACCAGCTGTAAATATTGCTGCGCATACTGTAATGCCGCATCAAAATCGGGGATGGCGGCTGCCTTTACGGTGTTCACGGCCGTTTTGCGCACGCCGTTTTGTACAATCTCTACCTGTAAGGCCGTGCGCAACAGGCGAATTTGTGCGCACTGCAAATCAGTAAAGCAGCGGTACCCGTTTGCGGCACGCGGCGCGGGGGTAATAAAACCAATCTGTTCGTACAGCCGCACGGTATTGGGGTGAATGCCAAACAGTGCGGCCAGCTGCGCGGTGCGGTAAGTTTGCATCCTGTCACCTCTTTCGTTTACCACAATAGCGCGGGGGCAAACTCTGGTGTTAATATGGAGGGTTTATAAATTTACATCAGTATAGCACAAGCAGTGCTTTTACCGCAATTGGGGTACGGGCGGGGTTTCGTTTTTGTGCGGTTGTGCTATACTGAAACAAAACCCGGCGGGAGGTCAACATGCAAAAACCATTATCCGAAATGACGCTGCAAGAGCTGTGGCAGCTGTTTCCCATCCAGTTAAAAGAATATAATCCGCAGTACCCACAGTGGTACCGCGAAAAAGAGGCCGAGGTGCGCCGCCAGCTGGCGGGTGTGTCGGTCGCACGCATCAGCCATATTGGCAGTACGGCGGTGGAGGGGTTGCTGTCAAAACCCACGGTGGATATTTTGGCAGAGCTTGCAGACCCCGCGCAGGTACCGGCCGCAAAAGAGGCTTTGGTGCGCGGCGGCTGGGTGCTGATGTGCGAAGAAATGTCTCCCACGCCCAAGCTTTCTTTTAATCAGGGTTACACCCCAGATGGCTTTGCGGCACGGGTGTTTCATCTGCATCTGCGGGTGGTGAGCGACTGGGGAGAATTGTATTTTCGCGATTATTTGCAGGTTGAAAAGGCCGTCGCCGCCCAGTATGCCGCCCTAAAGCGCGGGCTGCAACAGCAGTACGAGCACGACCGGGATGGGTACACTGCTGCCAAAACCGAGTTTGTGCAGCAAGTCACCGCAAAGGCGCGGCAGCGCTGGCCGGGCAAATATGACCCGCAAAGTAAAGCAAAGGCGGAGGATACCCCATGATTGATACCGTTACACTAAACCCCGCACTGGATAAAACCTTACAGGTGCCACAGTTTGCAATTGACAGGGTGAACCGTGTAAAAGCGCTGCAACTTGACCCAGGGGGCAAGGGCATCAATGTTTCAAAGGTGTTGCACGAACTGGGGCAGCCCAATAAGGCGCTTGGCTTTTTAGGGGGCGCGACCGGCAGCGATATTGCGCGGCGGCTGGCGGCAATGGGCATACAGCACGATTTTGTACGCATCAGCGGTGAAACGCGCACCAACCTTAAAATAGTGGACCCGCAAAGCGGCACTTACACCGATATTAACGAGCCCGGCCCCACAGTGAAAAAGGGGGAGCTTGCAAAGCTGGAAGAAAGCCTGTTCGCCCGGTTGCAGCCCGGTGACCGGGTGGTGCTTGCAGGTGGTGCCCCGGCCGGGGTGCCGGGCAATTTGCCCGCCCGCTGGGGCGTGCGGTGCAAACAGGCGGGTGCGTTGTTGTATGCGGATTTAGAGGGGGCGCTGCTTGCCGATGTGCTGGCTGCCGGCCCCCAGCTGGTGAAGCCGAATGAAGCGGAACTGTGCCAACTTGTGGGTAAAACCATTTCTACGGTAGAGGGCTTTGCCGCAGCAGCCCAAACGCTGCAACGGCAGGGGTGCGCACAGGTCGTGGTTTCGCTGGGCGCGCGCGGCGCGCTGTTTGTGGCCCAAGAGGGCACGTATTATGCGCCGGGGCTTGCGGTTGCCGTGCAAAGCACCGTGGGTGCCGGCGATGCCATGGTGGCAGCCCTTTGTGACGGTGCGCAGCGTCGGCTGCCTTTTTGCGAGCAGGCCCGCTGGGCAATGGCGGTTTCTGCGGCAAAGGTAATGCAGCCCGGCAGCGCGCCGCCCACAATGCAGCAGGCAAAAGCACTGTTGCCACAGGTAAAGCTGCAACAAATTAGTTAAAACAAAGGGCACCCATCAGGGTGCCCTTTGTTGTGCTTTATTATGCCAAAAGAAGGTTGTAAATTTTGGGATAGCTTCTGTGAGCTTGTGGATTTTTTATGCAGTTAACGGTAGAAAATAAATAAAAAGTGCTAAAAAGTACCGAAAGTGCCAACAAAGCCAAGAAGCGCGACGACAGCAATAATAATGAGATTAGCTTTAGCAAACGTAGTGTAATTAGATGAAGTATTTGGGAATAGGTGATGGCGCTTCTTAAAATAAACATAGTTTAAAACGATATATCCACCCATGACGGGAATTTGCATTAAAAGGGCCAGTGTAAAGGTGGAGACTCCAAAGATAAGCCCGGTTTCAAATGTATAAAGAAAACTGGTAATCAAGGGGACTGCATAGCTTAGCATGTAATAAAACGGAGCGTTTTTGTATCGTTTTTTTAGCCCATGCCGAATGACAAGAGAAAAGGCACCAAGTAGAATAAGGGCAATCGCGTAGCAGTAGTCTACAGCTCTAAGAGCAGGGTATAGAGAATAGAACTTTTCTACAGGGATACCATAATTGGTCATATAAATAGACCCTGTGAAATAAACTAGAGCATAAAGAAAAAACACAATAGCAGAAAGAATGCTTTGAATATTGGTGACAAACCAGTACCATTTCATTTTCATTGCATACGTGTCAACTGTGTCGTAGGCGGGGGCGCTTTGCGAAAACCCGTTTGGTGAACTGCCGCTACCTTGCGCGGCACTGCCGGGGTAAGTGTAACCGGGCTGTTGTACACTGCCGGGTTGTACAGAATTAGCGCTTTGTACGGGGGTGCTGGTTTGGCCGGTGCCACGCTGGCGCATATAAGATTCAATGTCGCTGAAAACAGTGCGTTCCAGCTGGTACTGCTGCTGGTTGAGCTCGTTTGCAAGGGCAGTTTGTTCAAACGGCAGTTGCAGGTCGGTCAAATAGGTCAATACAACATAGTAAAACACCGTGCCCACCCAAAGGCCGGTTTTGAACAGCACCCCAATTGTTAGACAGTATGATATACTGAAAACAAATGGGGTGTTTTTCTATGCCAAAAGGGATACCGAACAAGCGACATACGGGAGAATTCAAGCAACAGGTAGTGGAATATATGCGGGAACATAAGTTGTCCTGCGTGGAAGCTGCAAAGGAATTTGATACGGATCACAAAAATGTAGCACTATGGTAGCGAATTTACCTGACGTACGGAGCAGAAGGACTGTATCTGGAGCGGCGAGGACGTGGTGAAAAGTGCAAGCTGTCAAGACCATCCAAACAGGTAGAAGAAGACCTAATCGCAGAAAATCAAAGGCTACGCGCGGAGAACGACTATCTAAAAAACTTGCACGCCTTAGTGTCGGAACGGGTACGGCGGGAGAGCGGTCACAAGTAATCTCGGCGCTAAGGCAAAAGCATAAGCTATCCATCCTTCTTGACGTAGCAAATCTTCCACGATCGACTTATTACTACTACGCAAAGCAGGCGGAAATACCAGACAAATACAGCCAGCTCAAGGAGCGGATTACTGAAATCTACACAGAAAACCGTGGTCGATATGGCTACCGTCGTATTACGGACGAGTTGCACAACCACGGCTATGTTATCAACCACAAAACCGTGCAGCGACTGATGAAGCAACTTGGAATCGTTTGTCGTGTCAGAATGAAGAAATATCGTTCCTACAAGGGAGATGTGGGCAAAATCGCACCAAACCTATTAGAACGCGACTTTGTAGCTAAGTTGCCCAATCAGAAGTGGGTAACTGATGTCACGGAGTTCAGCTTGTTCGGGCAAAAGCTGTACCTCTCACCAATTCTGGATTTATGCAGCAGGGATATTGTCAGCTACACCATTTCAGACAGACCGGTGCTTTCGATGGTAACAACTATGCTGGACAAGGCGTTTGAGCACCTTTCGAGCGGCACAAATCTCATTCTGCATTCCGACCAGGGCTGGCACTACCAGCACAAGCAATACCAGCGAATGCTGAACGCCAAGGGTATCCGGCAAAGCATGAGCCGAAAGGGCAACTGTCTGGACAACGCCGTAATTGAAAACTTCTTCGGTTTGCTCAAAAGTGAACTCCTTTACTTGCAGGAGTTTAAGTCAATGGAGCATTTCAAAACAGAGCTAATTGAGTATTTGGACTACTACAACAACCGTCGCAGCAAGGCAAAGCTAAAGGGCTTGCCGCCTGCTCTTCACAGACAACAAGCCCTCTTGGTTGCCTAATTAAAATATTTGTCTAACTTTTTGGGGTCACTTCATTTCCGGGTCGGGGTTCTGGTTCACTTCAATCATTTTGGTGCGCACGCACTCTTTAAAGTAAGCCCCGTTCGGGGTGTTTCTGCCCGCCAGCCTTTCAAGCTCAAGAAATGCTTCGGATGCTTTAGAAGTAGGCAGTGCGTAATAGATTTCGCGGTTTACCGCATTGTGATATTCTTTGCTTGCGCGGTACAGCGCAGCGTGCAGCTCGCTTTCTGCCCCGCCGCGGTTGTAAATGGGTACGACATAATTTTCAATGGCTTGCCGGTACCTTTCAAGGTTGTTTTTTGCAGCGTTTCTTGCAATTTGTTCGATTTGCGTTGCCGAAAATTCCGCCATGGTTTGGCCCTTCCTTTTCAATTAAAATTGTGCGTTCTAGCACGAGTAAACAATAAGGGGTACTAAAGTTTCAAAAAATGCAACAATATGGTATGATAATAAAACATAAAAAGCGGCGGGAAAGTACTTTTTGAAAACCTGAAAAACAGCGTCCGCAAACAAGGGGCAAACAGCGCACCGCCCTTAGCGGCAGGGGTGCGGCTGCAAAACAGAATAATCACATTTTACCATAGTGTGACTAAATTTACCATAAATTTGCGGCAACCCTAATAAAAAGCAAAACAAAAAAGCAGGTATTGCCCCACCGCCGTTCTAACAAAGTAAAAATAGGCGGCTGCAACCCAAAGGTTACGCCAAAGGAGTAACCCATGACGAAAATTTTGTTTGTCTGCCACGGTAATATTTGCCGCTCGCCAATGGCAGAATGTGTGCTGCGAGAGCTGCTGGCAAAGCGCGGCCTTGCCGGGCAGTTTGTGGTGGCTTCTGCCGCCACCAGCACAGAGGAGATTGGCAACCCGATACACCCCGGCACGTTGCGGGTGCTGCATAAACAGGGGTTTGCAAATTGCGGCCACCGCGCAGTGCAGATGACCCGGGCAGATTATGACAAATATGATTTAATTGTGGGCATGGACAGTGCTAACCTGCGCAATATTTTACGCATTACCGGCGGGGATGTGCAGGGCAAGGTGCGCCGCCTGCTGGACTATACAAATACCCCGCGCGATATTGCCGACCCATGGTATACCGGGGATTTTGATGCGACTTTTCGCGATGTGTTGGCGGGTTGTAACGCTTTGCTTGCGGCGATAACGGGGTAAGGGCAGGCAAATTTGGTGCCTAAAGGGCGCCTGAAACAACACAAAAAGCAAAGTTTTGGCAAAACACGCTGAAAAAATGTATGGTTTTGCTTGAAACTGTGACGTGTTGACGTTACAATAATAAATATAAAGAAGTTTAGTATGTAAAATTGTTTTGATACAGGAGGAACCCCTATGCCGTGGACCCCGGATTTGTCGGTTGGCGTGGATTTGATTGATGATCAACACAAAATGTGCTTTGAAAAGGCAGAGGCTCTGTTTGAAGCGGGCAAAAACCATCAGGCCAAAGAATACATTGGCGAATTGCTGGATTTTTTAAGTGATTACACCAAAAAGCATTTTGCCGATGAAGAAAAATATATGCTCAGCATCAATTACCCGGGTTATGCAGAACAAAAAAAGGAGCATGAAGCCTTTATTGTACAGTTAGTTAGGCTAAAAGCAGATTATGAGGCCAGTGGCGGCAGCCTGATGGTGATATTGAATGCCAACCAGATGGTCGTTACTTGGCTGACGAGGCATATTTCGAATATGGATAAAAAAATCGGCCAGTTTGCAAAACAAAAACAAGCATAAAACCGCAAAACGGTTTTGATAAAAAGGAGGAACCCATTATGCCGTGGACTCAAGATCTGTCGGTTGGTGTGGAACTAATCGACGAACAACATAAAGAATGGTTTAAAAAGGCGGAGGCCCTGTTTGAAGCGGGTAAAAACCACCAGGCGAAAGAATATGTTGGTGGGTTGCTGAACTTTTTGAGCGACTACACCAAAAAGCATTTTGCCGATGAAGAAAAATATATGCTTAGCATCAATTACCCCGATTATCCGACGCAAAAAAAGGCGCATACCGCCTTTATTGAGCAATTGGCCAAACTGCGGGCAGATTATGATGCCAGCGGCGGCAGCCTGATGGTGATTTTAAACGCCAACCAGATGGTCGTTACCTGGCTGACCCAGCATATTTCGAACATGGATAAAAAAATCGGCCAGTTTGCGAAAAACAGCCATTGACCGGCAGCCGGCCAGCGGCAGGCACTCTGGGGGGTCTGGGCTTGCCACAAAACTGACCTTGCTGCGTTGCAAAAAGGCTTAGGTTACCGTGTAGGGCCTAAGCCTTTTTTGCTGCCCCGGCAGCGATTTGCAACTGCATTTGCAAAGACTTTTTACGCGGGGCCGGGCAGGAAAACGCAAAAACACAAAAACAAAAACACCCGCAACGGGCCAGCCGCTGCGGGCGTTTTGCATGGCATCAGGTTTATGGGTTCAGGCTTGGGGCGCGCCGCCCTTTTGGCCGGCAGCCACCCAAAAACGCATTAAATTGTCCATCGTCAGCGCAAGGTCTTCACGGCAACGCCCTTTTGCCTGCGCAAACGGGATGGCAAGGGTGTTGATGCTGAAAATGGCACTGACCCCCTCGTCATAAGCGGCGCTGCCCGTGTCCCCAATGTCACCCACGACGGCAACGACGGGAATGCTTTGCTTTTTTGCGCGGCGCGCAACACCAATGACCACCTTGCCGCCCAGCGACTGGGAGTCGAACTTGCCCTCGCCGGTGAGTATTAGCGAAGCGCCTTGAATGGCATGGTCAAACTGCACGGTGTTCAGCACCACTTCAATGCCCATTTGCAGGGTGCTGCCCAAAAAGGCCACCATGCCGCCGCCCATACCGCCGGCGGCACCCGCGCCGGGCAGGTGCGCAATCTGTTTGCCAAGGCAGCGCTCTATCACCCCGGCAAGGTGCAGCAGGTTTGCGTCCAGTGTTTGCACCATCGCTTCATCGGCGCCCTTTTGCGGGCCAAACACCGCGGCCGCACCGCGCGGGCCGCAAAGCGGGTTGTCAATGTCGCACATGGTGATGATTTCTGCCGCCTGTACCGCAGGCAAAAGCCCCCCCACCTGCACCGAAACAATGTCGTTTAATGTGGCGCCCACAGGCACAAAGGTTTGCCCCGCCGCGTTGTAAAACTGTACCCCCAGTGCCGCCGCGGCACCGGTGCCGCCGTCGTTGGTGGCACTGCCGCCAAGGCCGACAATCACCCGTTTGCAGCCCGCCTTTACCGCGTGTGCAATCAGCTGCCCCACCCCAAAGGTCGTGGTCTGTTCGGCGTGCAGGTTTTCACCTACCAGCGGCAACCCTGCGGCGGCGGCCATTTCCACCACTGCGGTGCCATCCGGCAAAATGGCGTAAAACGCTTCTACCTCTTCAAAATAGGGGCCCTTTACCGTTACCGGTACCTTGCGCCCGCCCATAGCGGCAAGAAACGCGTCCACGCTGCCCTCGCCACCGTCTGCCACCGGGATGCTGACGACCTCGGCGCCGGGCAGATGGCGTAAAATAGCCTGTTTCATGATCGAACAAATTTCACCGGACGACATCGTGCCTTTGAAAGAATCGGGGATCAGTACGATTTTACTCATAGTTTTGCTCCAATCGGTAGGGTTGCTTTGAGTGACCGGCCACACCGCGCGGCCGGTTTGGGCGGGCAGTCAGCGCAGGATGAGCGACAGCAGGAATACGCCGGCCATCGAGGCAACGCCTTCCAGCAGGGTCACCATCGTCTGGGTTTTATACCCCTGCTCAGGCTTTAGCGCGCCAAAGTTGGTAACGACCCAGAAATAAGAATCGTTTGCGTGCGAAACGGTCATGGCACCGGCGCCAATGGCCATTACGGTCAGTGCGGCCAGCACCGGGGTGCCAAGACCCAGCACACTCATCAGCGGGGCCATAATGCCGGCGGTGGTGGTAATGGCAACAGTGGAAGACCCTTGCGCGGATTTTAGAATTGCAGCCAGCAGGAACGGGAAGAAAATGCCGACACTGGACAGCAGAGAGGCGTTAGAGGTGATGTACTGCACCATACCGGACATCGCAATCACCTTGCCCAGCACGCCACCCGCTGCGGTGACAAACAAAATGGGGCCCACAGTTTTCAGCGTTTCGTTGGTGACATTGTAAAACTCGCCCATTTTTTTGCTGTCGGCCAGCAGCCACACACCAAACAGGGTGCCCACGGCCAGCGCGATGATGGGGGTACCGAAAAAGACACACAGCTCGTACAACAGGCCGCTCCATTTCAGCATTGAGGCAATCGAGCCCAGTGCCATCAGCACAATCGGGGCAAGAATGGGGCTCAGCGCAAGCAGGCCGTTCGGCAGGTGGCCATATTCGGCGACAATCTGCTCGTAGGTCTTGACAATTTCACCGTCGGTGGCGGCGTCTGCTTCATCGGCGGCTTGTACCTTTTTGCCGATGAACTGCGCATAAAAATAGGCGACAGCCAGCGCGGGGATGGACACCAGCGCGCCAAGGCCCATGACCAGCAGCAGGTTGCTGCCAATGCCCAGCGTGTTTGCCGCTGCAATGGGGCCCGGTGTGGGCGGGATGAAAACATGGGAAGCATACAGGCCGGCAGAGAGGCAGACAGTCATCGCCACACTGCTTTTTTGGGTACGGCGCACCAGCGCTTTGCGAATGGGGTTTAAAATGACAAAGCCACTGTCGCAGAACACGGGGATTGACACTACCCAGCCCATAATCAGCATCGCAAGGTCGGGGTGCTTGGGGCCAACCAGATGAATGACCATATCCGCCAGCTTAAAGGCGGCGCCGGTTACCTCCAAAATGCTACCGACCAGCGCACCTAAAATGATGACAATGCCGATACTGGTAAACGTACCCGAAAACCCACTGCCAATGACACTGGCAAGGCCCTGGGTCACCGTGCCGTCAGCGGCTTTGTGGTCAATCAGCGGGATACCCGCAATGAGCCCAAGGATCAGCGAGACCCCCATGATGGAAAGAAACGGATGAATTTTGAGCTTCGAGATTGCCAGGATCATGACGACAATCGCCACAATGAATGCCAGAATAAGACCAAAACCAGACATAACAATACCTCCTCAACAGCGTTCACCGATGTACAGAACTGGCAAAATATCTAAAAAGCTGCGCTGCACATCGCTTTCTGTATTCTATCTTAACGAATTGAGAGGGGCACGTCTATGGTTTGCATACTGCAAAAGGTGCTCTGTTTATGTTACAAAAAACAAGGCGGTAAAAAAATAGAGGCCTGGTTTGTCAAGTGTTCCATAAAGCAGGGTCGTTTTGTATCTCGCGGAAAAAGGACAGCGCAATAAAAAACACCGCGCAGTTGCTGGGCAGCCGCACATCATAACCTGTCAGGGCACGCAATTTTTTTAATTTGTACTGCAACGTGTTTTTGTGCATGAACAGCTTTTCAGAGGCCAGGTCAATCGACCCCTCTGCCTCAAAATAAACCTCCAGCAGGCGCAGCCAGCCGCGCAGCGTTTCAAGGTCACAGCCGGGGAAGATCTTTTGCAAATACTCCCGTTTGACGGCGGGAGGAATCTCCTCCATAAACAGCTCCATTGAAATTTGGCGGTACAGCACAATGGGGTTTTGGCCCGCCCGGCAGGCGTGCGAGGCCTTGTTGGCGCGGGCGGTTGCGCTTTTCACGTCCTCGGTGCCGGCCGGGGTGTCGTCAATGCCCACCGTCAGCGCAAGGCCGCAGGTCTTTTCAATTAAGGTGACCAAGGTGTTTGCAAGGTGCAGCATTTGCTCGTCACTGCGGGGCGACACAAGGCAGACCTGCTTTGTGGGCAGGCGCAAAAAGATGTTAGACGCACTTTCTTCGCCAATAAAGCTGCGCACCCGGTGTTCTACCTGTTCAATGCGCTTTTGGCCCTCGCCGGTAGAAGAAAGCGCCTGAAACCCGTCGATGCGCAGCACCACCGCCCGGCGCGGGCGGCGAATATCAATTTGCAGCCGCGCGCCGCGCTCTTCAAACGCGGGGCCGTTTTGCAGGCCGCTGCCCAGCACCCAGTCCTCTAAAAAGCGGTTCCGTATTTTATTGTCGAGGCGTTCCTGCTCTTGGGCAAGGCCCTCGCGCACCAAAATTTCGGTCATCTTTTTGACGATCTGCCCATAGTTGAACACCTGCTCGTACGGGCCGGTAATGCCCACGACGCCCACAATGGTGTCGTCGATACGGATCGGCAGGTTGATGCCGGTGCGGGTCGTTGGGGTCTCGTCTTTGGGGTCCACATACAGCTCCGGCAGCTGCTGGTCTATGATTTTTTTTGCCCCTTCGTGGAAATGCCCAATGCGCAGCGGGTCGGTGCTGGCAATAATGAACCCCTTGTCGTCCATCAGGTTGACATGCTGTTTGACAATGCTGCTGATTTCCAGCGCGATTTGCTGGGCGCTTTGTACGGAAAGATACAAAAAAACACCTCCCTTGCGGCTTTGCACACCTTTGGTATGCCCTTGCCAGAATATCACAAAGCGCGGTTGCCCGCAACTGGGCGGGTGTTCCTTTTATACGGGGTTTCTGGTATAGTAAAAGCAGAAACCAAAGGAGGCACAGATGGACGAGAATCTGCAAAAAACAATAGAGAACCTGCGCAGAAACCATATGGGCGGGCATGTGGTGCAAAATAAAGAAGAACTGCACGCACTGCTTCGCACGCTGCTGCCGCAGGGGGCAACGGTGGGCTGCGGCGACTCGGTGACATTAGAGGACACCGGTGTGCTGCAACTGGTGCGCGGGGGCCCGTATACCTTTTATGATAAGTATCAGCCGGGGCTGACCAAAGAACAAAAGCGCGAAATTTACTTAAAAAACTTTGATGCCGACGTGTTTTTGACCGGGGTCAACGCCGTGACACAGGATGGCCGGTTGTTTAACATCGACGGCAATGGCAGCCGTGTGGCTCCCATGCTGTACGGCCCGCGGCGGGTGATCGTGGTGGCGGGCACCAACAAGCTGGTGCCCGACGTGCAGCAGGCAATTACCCGCGCAAGGCAGGTCGCCGCGCCGCTGGATGCAAAGCGCCTTTGCAAAGACACCCCCTGTACAAAACTTGGGCGCTGCATTGACTGCCGGCACCCGCAGCGCATCTGCAACGATTTTGTGCTGATTGCCGGGCAGTTTCAGGAGGGGCGCATTCAGGTAATCTTTATAGAAGGCGCGTTTGGCTATTAGCTGCAAAAAGGAGTAACAAAACATGAACGCAGGTTTGTGTTTACTGCGGGTCAAACCCCGGCGTGCTGCCGCAGTACCGTCAGGCGGCCGAGGCGCTGGGCAGCGCACTTGCGGTGCAGCACATCGGGCTGGTATACGGCGGCTATGTCGAAGGGCTGATGGGTGTGGTATCCGGCGCGGTGCTGGCAAAGGGCGGCAGTGTGTGCGGGGTGACCCCGCGCGGGCTGTTTGGCGATGGCAAACCGCACGCACCCAATGTGCAACTGATTGAAGTAGAGGATATGCATGCCCGCAAACAAAAAATGATGCAGCTGGCGGACGCCTTTATTGCGCTGCCCGGCGGGGTGGGCACCTATGAAGAGCTGTTTGAAACCTTTAGCTGGGCACAGCTGGGGCTGCACCAAAAGCCGATTGGCCTTTTAAACACCGCGGGCTTTTTTGACCCGTTGCTGGCCATGCTGCAGCACACCGCCGAGCAGGGGTTTATGGGCCGGCAGGCGCTGGGGCGGCTGCTGGTTTGTGACGAGCCCGGTTTGCTGTTACAGCAGCTTGCGGTGGCTGTGCCCGCCGCGGCTGTGCCGGGTGAAATATACCAGCGCGGGTAACGGGGTTGCCACGGCAGGGTCAATACTGATTTAAAATGAAAACATGGCAGGCAAGCTTTTTGCATCATCAAACCAAAGCTGCCCGGCAGGGAAAATACTTCCCGCCGGGCGGCTTTGGTTTTTATTTTAATTTACACTTCATTGCATAGCTGCAAAAAGATAACGGGGCAGCTGAAAACAAAATACCCCCGGCAGGCAATGGCTAAACGACATTTATAGCAGTGTTTGCATGGGCGGGCGTGCACCAAACAGCGCGGTGCCTACCCGCACAATATTAGCGCCCTCTTTAATCGCGTCCTCAAAATCGTGGCTCATGCCCATAGAGAGGTATTCCATCTTTAAATTCTCCGCGTGCAGGGCAGCAGCCTTTTCAAATAAGGCGCGCATCTGCGCAAAGTAACGCCGGTTTGCCCCGGGTGCTTCGGCAATGGGGGGGATGGCCATCAACCCGCGTACCATGACAGACGGCATCGCACCTGCTTCGGCAAGCAGCGGCAGCAACTCTGCGGGCGCAATGCCGCTTTTGCTTTCTTCTGCCCCAATGTTGATTTCAATTAAAATGCGCTGGCACAGGCCCTGCTTTTCTGCTTCGGCGGCAATCTGCCGCAGCAGCTTTGCCGAGCCGACCGATTCGATCATAACAGCCCGGCTCACGACCTGTTTTACTTTGTTGGTCTGCAAATGGCCAATAAAATGCAGAGGTTTATCACCGTACGCGCCGGCATCATGCTTTTCGCAAAACTCCTGCACCCGGTTTTCGCCAAACAGGTCAATGTCCAGCCCGGCGGCCAGCCTTACCGTTTCAATGCTTTGGGTTTTGCTGGCAGCACACAGCAAAATGTCGCCCGGTGCGCGCCCGGCGCTTTTTGCGGCGGTTTGCATCCGCTCGCGCACCTGCAACAAGTTTTCCTGTAAAAAAGTTAGTGTTGGGGTTTGTGGCATGTCAGCGCACCTCCTTTTCAGGCAGGTAGATGGCACGGCCCCCGCCAATGTATTTGGGGCGGGTGCGGGCACACACCAAATTGGCGCTGCCAATGTGTTTGACGCTTAGCCGCACCGGCACGGCAACAGCGCGCAGGTGCATGCCAATCAGGGTGTCGCCAATGTCCAGCCCGGCGGCGGCACGTATAACTTCCACGGCAACCGGGGCCTGCATACGCGCGTAGACTGTGGTAGCAAACGAGCCGCCTGCGTGGGGCTGCGGCACCACATTCACCAGCTCTGCCCCACGGGGCAGGGCACTTTTTTCAACAATCAGAGCGCGGTTTAAATGCTCGCAGCACTGTGCTGCCAGCGACAGCTGGTAGCGCTGCAATACCGGCCAAATGCCGTCGCATACGGCCTGTGCCGCCTGTATGCTGGAGCCCTGCCCAATGCTTTGCCCCACAATTTCGCTGGACGAGCAGCCCACTACAAAAAAATCACCCGGTTCGGTGGCGGCCTGTGCAAGCAGCTCTTCTGCCGCCTGTGCCGCCTGCCGGCGAACTTCTTCAAACAGATCCATACCCAATGCCCCCATGCAAAAAGACGTTTTCTTTATTGTAGCCATTCGCCCCGGGTTTTTCAAGCAGGCGGCGGGGTGGGCAAAAAAATACAAACCGGTTCGACTTTATAAAAATCTTTCGAAATTCTTTATTTTTTTTGCTGGTGCCTGTTTAGATTCATCTTGTATGATAGGAACAAAAGATGAACGGGACGCAGAAAGAGAGGGCAATACGATGACAGAGCAGGAGTTTGAATGCATGATGCAGGAGTACCAGTTGCTGGTCTATACCGTTTGCAGGCGGCTGGTGGGGGATGCACATCAGGCGGAGGACCTTGCGCAGGAAACCTTTCTTTCAGCGTGGCTACACCGCGGCCGCTGCCCGGCAGGGGCCGAAAAGGCGTGGCTGTGCCGCATTGCGGTGAATAAGGCGAAAGACTGCCTGAAAAGCGCGTACAGCCGCCGGGTCTGCGCACAGGGCCAGCCGGAGGATTTGCCGCAGCAGGCGGTGCAACCGGACGAGCAGCCCCAGCAGATGTGCGAGCAAAAAGAGGCGACACAGCAAATTGCCGCGTCAATCGACGCGCTGCGCGAGCCCTACCGCGCAGTTTCGGTGCTGTACTTTTTGCAGCAGCGCCCTGTTTGCGAAATTGCGCAGCTGCTTTGCCGGCCCGACAAAACCATCAACACCCAGCTTTACCGCGCAAGGGGGCTGTTGCGCTCGGCATTGGCAGGTTAAGCGGCAGGGGTGCGCTTTGCGCCGCCATGCGGTATAATAGGCGACAGAAGTAAAACAGTGTCGCCCCTGTATGGCGGGCACAAAACGGGAGGAACAAATGACCTATCGAATTCTGGTGGTGGAGGATGACCGCGAGATCCGCGAGGGGATTGGCATTTACCTGAAAAACCAGGGATACGAAGTGCTGGAGGCCGCCAATGGCCGCGAGGGGCTGGAGCTGATTCGCCAAAACGATATTCACCTTGCGGTTGTGGATATTATGATGCCGGTGATGGACGGTGTGACGATGACCATGAAACTGCGCGAGCAGTATGATTTCCCGGTCATCATGCTGTCGGCAAAATCAGAAGATGTGGACAAGATCACCGGGCTGAATATTGGCGCGGACGATTATGTCACAAAGCCGTTTGTGCCTATGGAGCTGCTTGCGCGCATCAATTCGCAGCTGCGGCGCTATGCGAAATACCTGGTACTGGCCGGGGCAGCCCAGCAGCAGGACGAAGAAATCTACACCATCGGCGGGCTGGAGCTCAACGAGCAGGCCGCCGCTTTTTCCGTTGACGGCAAGCCGGTGCGGCTGACCCCGCTGGAATTTAAAATTCTCGCCCTGCTGATGAAAAACCCGGGGCGTGTGTTTTCGGCGGACGAAATTTACGAGCGGGTGTGGAACGAAAAGGCGGTGGCGACCGATACCATTATGGTACACATCCGCAACATCCGCGAAAAAATCGAAATCAACCCAAAAGAGCCGAAATATTTGAAGGTGGTATGGGGCATTGGATATAAAATCGAAGGTTGCTAAACTGTTTGGCCTGCTGCTTTGCATTGTGCTGGTTTTGGCCGTGTCGCTTGCAACACTGCTTGCGGTAGAACCGGCCTACCAGCGCCGCGGGCAGGGCGACAACGTGTTTGAAAGCAGCTACCTGACCTCTATGATGGCACAGGGGGCTTATACGCTGACCTGGCATGCGCAGGAGCAATGGCAAAATGAGGTGCTGCAACCCAGCGACGTATTTTATACCGGTAACGTAGCCCCGCAGAATGACGATGGCAGCCTGCCGCAAACGTTGGAGCAATACGGGTATGATGAGAGCGATGAAATGGGAGATAACGGGGCGGCCTCGTCGTCGGGGCTGGCACAGCAAAAGTCGTATTTTGACCAGACGCTCTATATTTGGGATACCCGGGTGTCCAGCGAGCTCAGCGGTGTTAAATATGCGGTGATCGACGGGCAGAGCGGCAATATTTACACAAACGACAACACTGTCGCATGGTCACAGCTGTTGCAAAACGGCACGATAAACGAGCAGCAGGCCAAAAACGACGGATACCGTTATTTGCTTTCGATGAAATTTGACGAAAGCGGCACCCCCATTGCGCAGAGCGTCTACCTGGACGACGCCGAGGCTGCAGAGGTGGACCGTGATAACCTGCTTTGGCAGATACGCCGCAGCGGCGACAGCTTTAATACAATAGAGTATGAGGACTACCAGTATACCGCCCCGGCCACCCCGGTGACAGTGCTGTACGCCGTGCCGGAGGACATTGTGGGTGCGGGCGGTATCTCCTCGATGATTTACTGGCAGGACACAATGAACTTTGCTTCGGCGGGCTTTAACATGGCGGCGGGCATCAGCCTTGCCGTGTGTATTGGCGGCACACTGCTGCTGTCGCTGTGCCGCAAGTTGCAGCTGGGCCGCAAAGCGGCGGCCAAGGTGCCGCTTGAGGTGACGATTGTCGGCTTTTTTGTGGTGTTGCCAATCATTGACGGCCTTTACGAGCTGGCATACAGCGTTGCCAGCGGCGGGCTTTCCGGCACACTGCGCACCCTGGGCTGGGTGACCGATGCGGTGCTGGCAACCCGCGCTGCAGGGGGGCTGCTGGCAGGGGCGTTGCTGCTGTGGTTCAGTGCGGCATCCTTTTTTACCCTTGCCGCCGCCAACCTGCTGTTTTTGGGGCCAAAGCGCTATTTGCTGGAGCGCAGCCTGACCGTGCGGTTTTTTAGCTGGCTGGTGTACCACATTCGCAGTTTGTGGCGCAAAGCGACCCGCATTGACCTTGACGTGTCAATCAGTAAATCGTTATGGCATTTTTTGCTGCTGAATTTTGTGGTGCTTGCACTCTGCTGTGCGATGTGGGGCTTTGGCATTCTGGTGCTGATTGTCTACCTTGTGTTTTTGTTTTTCTGGCTGCGCCGCCGTATGGCGACGTTGTGTGCACAATATAATGTTATGGTAGAGGCCACTACCCGGATGGCGCAAGGGGACCTTGCCGTTAAAATAGAGGGTGAAGTGGGGCCCTTTAACACCCTGCGCGACGAGCTGAACAAGGTGCGCAGCGGGTTTCAAAAAGCGGTGGAAACCGAGGTGCGCAGCCGCAACATGAAAGCAGAGCTGATCACGAATGTCTCCCATGACTTAAAAACGCCCCTCACGGCCATCATCACCTATATTGACCTGCTGCGGGACGATTCGCTGACCGAAGAACAGCGCCACGCCTACATTGACACTCTGGACCGCAAATCGCAGCGGCTGAAACGGCTGATTGAGGACCTGTTTGAAGTCAGCAAAGCCACCACCGGCAATGTCACAATGCATTTTGCCGAAGTGGACCTTGTGGCACTGCTGAAACAGATTGACTTTGAGCTAAAGGATAAGACCACGGCCAGCGGCATTGATTTTCGCTGGTGGCTGCCGGACCACCGCGTGCCGCTGATGCTGGACGGCCAGCGTTGCAACCGCATTTTTGAAAACCTGATCATCAATATCACAAAGTACGGCCTGCCCGGTACCCGGGCCTATGTCACGCTGTCAGAGGATGAGGACACCGTGCGCGTCAGCCTGAAAAATGTTTCGGCCGAAGAGCTGGATTTTGACGAGGCGCAAATAGTGGAGCGGTTTGAGCGTGGGGATAAAGCCCGCAATACCGAGGGCAGCGGCCTTGGCCTTGCCATTGCCAAAAGCTTTACCGAGCTGCAAGGCGGCAAGTTTGAAGTAGAGGTGGACGGCGATTTGTTTAAAGCGCAGATCACCTGGCCCAAAACGGCAAACCGGCCCGCAGTGCCGGCTTTACAAGAAGAATAAAACAAGGCGGTTTACCGCCATATAAAAAAGCCACCCGGCGGAGTGGCTTTTTTGTTTGGGTTTATTCTGCCGCGGTTTCAGCCTGCGGTGCGACGGGGTAGGTATGGGCGCACACCTCGTGTATTTTGCTGCGCAGGGCGACAAAATCTTCAAACGCAACCGGTTTGTTGTTGGGGTTGCGCAGCAGTGCCGCAGGGTGAAAGGTGCCCATAAACAGCACACCGTCTTTTTCTTCAAACTGGCCGTGCTCGCGCGTGACCGAATAATCGGGCCGAATGATCTGCTGCGCGGCAATGCGGCCAAGGCAAACGACAATTTTAGGCTGCAACAACCGAAACTGCTCCCGCAGCCAGGGCAGGCAGGCGGCGCGCTCTTCCGGGCGCGGGTCGCGGTTCTGCGGCGGGCGGCATTTTACCGTGTTGGCAATAAAAATATTCTTTTTGCGGTCAAGGTCAATCGTGCGCAGGTAGGTGTCAAGCAATGCCCCGCTGCGCCCTACAAACGGCAGGCCCTGTTCGTCCTCGTTCTGGCCCGGGCCCTCGCCGATAAAAAGCACCTCGGCATCCGCCACCCCGTCGCCAAACACCACATTGGTGCGGGTCTCGCAAAGGCCGCATTTTTGGCAGGTCAGGCAGTCCGCTTTTAATTCTTCCCAAGTCAAAACAAAGGTCACCTCATTCAATTGCCGCGGCAAAGTTTATGCAGGTATTATAACATCGGCAGAGGCAAAAAGAAAGTGTGTCTTTTGCTTGACAATGGCAATGAGTGCGAGTAGAATACAAGTTATAAAAGTTATACTTTTCATACTTATGGTAAAGGAGTAACCAAATGAGCTTAAAAATGCCAGATGACAAATTTATGAGTACGGTAAAGGTGGGGGAAAAGGGCCAGATCGTCATCCCCAAAGGTGCGCGGGACCTGTTTGGCATTGAGCCGGGCGATACGCTGTTATTGATGGCAGACAAAAAACAGGGCATTGGCATTGTGCCAAACGCACCGTTTTTAGATTTTGCGAAAGCGGTGTTTGACGCGCAAAAAAAGCCGCCGCAGGCAGCCGAAGAAGAGGATGCCGAAAATAGCACACACACCGAAGAAAATGAAGATTGAGAAAGAGGCAGTTTTGATGCAGGATGTGTTGACCGTGCAGGGCCTTTGCAAACAGTACGAGGGCTTTGCACTGCGAGATGTTTCGTTTACACTGCGGCCCGGTGCAATTACCGGGCTCATTGGCCGCAACGGCGCGGGCAAATCCACCACGTTAAAATCGCTGCTGAACCTTGTGCACCCAAACAGCGGTGATATCTCGTTTTTTGGGCAGTCCTTTTTGGGGCACGAGCAGCAGGCAAAACAGCAGCTCAGCTTTGTGATGGGCGGGTTTAGCTATTACCCCATGAAAAAGTTGAAAACCATCACGGCGGCCACCCGCCCGTTTTACACGGGCTGGGACGAAGACGTGTACCGCCGCTGCATCCAGCGCTTTAAGCTGCCGGAGCAAAAAACCCCGCGCCAGCTTTCGGACGGGATGCGGGTAAAATATGCGCTGGCGCTGGCGCTGTCGCACCACGCAAAGCTGTTGATTTTAGACGAGCCCACCAGCGGGCTGGACCCCGTTTCGCGTGACGAGCTGATGGAGCTGTTCCTTGCGCTGGTGCAGGAAGAAGGGGTTACCATTTTGTTTTCGACCCATATCACGACCGACCTTGAAAAATGTGCCGACGACATTTTGTATATCAAAAACGGCGAGCTGGTGGCACAAACCGGTATGACACAGTTTTTGGAGGAATACCGCATGGTGTCGTTTACCACCCCGCAGCCGCCACAGCAAGATGCTGAAAAGCTGATTGGCTGCCGGCCCTCGCGCACCGGGTGCGAAGCGCTGGTGCACACGGCAAACCTGCCAATAGGCGGTGCCGAGGTGCAAAAAGCGGGCCTTGAGGACATTATGGTCCATATGGAAAGGGTGTGAGGAGATGAAAGCATTATTGCAAAAAGAGCTGCGTCTTGCCATGCACCCGGCGGCGCTGTTGTTTCTTGGTCTTTCCGCTCTGCTCATCATCCCCAATTACCCATACTATGTCACATTTTTTTACACGACGCTCGGCATCTTTTTTATCTGCTTAAACGGGCGCGAAACGCAGGACATTTTATACAGCGCGCTGTTGCCAGTGGCAAAAAAGGACATTGTAACGGCCCGTGTGCTGGTGGCGGTGGGCCTGCAACTGCTGCAAATGGGGATTGCGGTGCCGTTTGCTATGCTGCGCCAAAGGCTGATCCCGATGGGCAACGAAGTGGGTATGGATGCAAATATTGCGTTGTTTGGCATTTCGTTGATGATGCTGGGGGTATTTAACTGGGTGTTTTTTACAAAGTATTACCGCAATGTGCAAAAGGTGGGTATGCCGTTTAACATTGCAAGTGTGGTTTATTTTGTATTGCTTTGTGTGGCCGAAACCGCGGCGCATGTGGTGCCGTTCGTGCGTGACAAGCTGGACACCCCGGACCCGCAGTTTTTAAAAGAAAAGCTGTTGGTGCTGGTGTTAGGTGCCGTGCTGTATGCGCTGCTTACGCTGGGGGCCTGCCGCAGGGCGCAAAGCCTGTTTAAAAAGCAAGACTTATAACGCAGAAACATGGCCGCAAAGGCGGCCCAAAAGACGCAAGGGGGTAAACTGCCCCCTTGCGTTTTATGCGGTTTTCCGGTATAATACGAATGTTAATGGACACGGGGCGGTTGCCGCCGTGCCTTGAATACGAAGCGTTGGCCCTGTGCGATGAAGGGCCATGAACCATGTCAGGCGGGGAACCGAGCAGCATTAAGTGGTTTTCTTTGTGCGCCGCAGCAAGCCTGCGCTTCGTATTCAGGGCATGATGGCCCAGTTTCGGGTCCTGCTTTTTTAATGCCGCGTTTTGCGGCACCGCAAAAAAGATGGGGGGCGCAGTGCTGTGTATCATGCTTTGTACCGCAAATATCGGCCGAAAACCTTTGGCGATGTGTACGGGCAGGAAGCAATCACCGCTGCGCTGAAAAACCAGGTCGCGACCGGGCACATCGGCCATGCGTACCTGTTTACCGGCACCCGGGGTACCGGCAAAACCAGCTGTGCCAAAATACTGGCAAAAGCGGTTAACTGCCTCAACCCCCAACAGGGTGAGCCCTGCGGCGAATGTGACATCTGCCGCGGGCTGGAAGAGGGCAGCATTTTAGACGTATCAGAAATCGACGCCGCCTCCAACACCGGTATCGACGATATTCGTGCGCTGCGCGAAGAAGCGGTGTATACCCCCGCAAACTGCCATTATAAAGTGTATATCATCGACGAGGTGCACATGCTCTCCAATAGCGCGTTCAATGCGCTGCTGAAAATTATGGAAGAGCCGCCCGCCCACGTCATTTTTATCTTGGCGACGACCGAAATTCAAAAGGTGCCCGCTACCATCCTGTCCCGCTGCCAGCGGTACGATTTTGGGCGCATCCCGCAGCAAACCATTCAAAAGCGGTTGCAGCTGGTTGCCGAAAAAGAAAACATTACGTTAAGCGACGGTGCTGCGGCACTGGTGGCACAGCTGGCAGACGGTGCGCTGCGCGACGGGCTTTCTATTTTAGATACCTGTGCATCGGCCGGTGACGGCACGGTGGACGAGGCACTGGTGCGCCGCATGGCCGGCGTGACCGACAAAAGCTACCTGTTTGATTTATCCGGCGCGCTGACAGCGCAGGACACCGCAAAGGCTCTGGGGCTGGTGGCGGCGCTGCGGCAAAACTCGATTGATATGAAGCGCCTTTGCGAAGAGCTGATTGCCCATTACCGCACCATTATGCTGCTGGGTGCCGGTGCGGGCGACGTGGGGCTAAACCTTTCGCAGGAGGACCGCCGCAGGTACGAAAATGAGGCAAAGCAGGTATCGCTGGCCGCCGCGGTATACGCCATGCGGGTGCTGAGCGAAAGTTTGGATAAAATGTCGCGCGGCACCGACCCGCGCATTGAGTTAGAGCTTGCGCTGCTTGCCCTTTGCGGCACGACGGCCCCGGCAGTGCAGGCGGTACCGCAGCAAATGCAGCAGGCCCCCGCGGTGACTGCCCGGCCCGCACAGCCCGCGCCACAGCCGGCGGTAACGGCAACAGAGACCGCGGTGCAAACGCCCGACACACCGGTTACTGCACCGGCCCCGGCACAAAACGGGGAGGCGGATGCAGAGCAGCCCTGCGCGTTTTGGCCCGAAGTCATTGCGTTGGCCCAGCAAAAAGACCCTATGGCCCACGGTTTTTTGGTGGGGTCACAGGCTTATGTGCAGGGCAAACGGGTGCTAATCGACGGCAGCGCCACGTTTTTGAGCTTTATGAAAACCAATCAGGACTCTGCCGAGCGGCTGAAAATGCTGATTTTTGAAGTCTCCGGCGAGCATTATTCGATAGGCCCGTACCAAAAAAAGCAGGCCCCCGCCGTAGTAAAGCAAAGCCGCGCAGAAGAAACTTTTCAGCAGCTTGAAGACGCGGGCGTGCCCGTGGAGTACATTTAAAAAGCCCGCCGGGTGGGGCAGCCAAGCCCCGGCCCGCCGATACTTTTATAAACAGAGCCGGCGCCACGGCGGCCGGCAGATGAAATTTCTGGAGGAATTTTATTATGAAAGCAAGATTACCGCAGGGGTATGGCAAAGTGGACCGCAACGCATTGATGGAGCAATACCAAAAAATGCAGCAGGATATGGAAACCCTCACCGCAGACCTTGAAGCGCGCGAGCACACGGTTACCGCAGGCGGCGGGCAGATCTCGCTGACGATGAACGGCAAGTACGAAGTGCAGAAGGTCGAAATCAAGCCGGAAGTGGTCGACCCCGAAGATGTTGAAATTTTAGAGGACCTGTTGGCCGCTGCGGTAAACGAGGCGGTGCGCGTGGTGCGCGAGACACAGGACAACGAGATGAACGGGCTGACCGGAAACTTTAACCTGCCCAGCGGGTTTAGCCTGTAATTCAAGGTAAAGGAAGGTTGCCGGATGGGAGCAAACGCGGCCCCGCTTGAAAAACTGATTGAAGAATTTGCAAAGCTGCCGGGCATTGGCCGCAAAGGGGCGTCACGGCTGGCATACCAGGTGCTCAGCATGCCAAAAACCGAAGCACTTGAATTTGCACAGGCCATTATTGACGCCCACACCAAAATACACCGGTGCAGTGTTTGCCAAAACTTTACCGACGGTGAAATTTGCCCCATTTGCAGCGGCACCAAGCGCGACAAAAGCGTGATTTGCGTGGTGGAGACCCCGCGCGATGTTTCGGCGTTTGAGCGCACCCGTGAGTACCACGGCCTTTACCATGTGTTGCACGGCCTTATTTCGCCAATGGACGGCATTGGGGCCGAACAGCTGACGGTAAAAGAGCTGCTTGCCCGGTTGCAGGGCGACGAAGTGCAGGAAGTGATTATGGCCACGAACCCCACCGTTGAAGGCGAAGCCACAGCCATGTACCTTGCAAAGCTGATCAAGCCCCTGGGGGTGCGGGTCAGCCGCCTTGCCTACGGCTTGCCGGTGGGGGGCAGTTTAGAGTATGCCGACCCCACCACGCTGGGCCGCAGCCTGATTTCGCGCGGGGAGCTGTAAAGCCGGGAATACTTGACAAATACCCCTAAAAAAGGTTATAGTATTGTTCCGGTATTGGTGCGAAAGGAGGGGGCAAAATGCCAGAGAGTTTTAAAACCATCGCCGAAAACCGCAAGGCGCGGCATGACTATTTTGTCCTCGAAGCACTGGAAACCGGTATTGAGCTGGTCGGCACCGAGGTCAAAAGTATCCGCACCGGTTCGGTGAACCTGAAAGATTCGTGGGTCGATGTGGTGGGCGGCGACCTGATGGTGATGGGCATGCACATCAGCCCGTACGAAAAAGGCAATATTTTTAACCGCGACCCTGTGCGGCCCCGCCGTTTGCTGGCCCACGGGCGCGAAATCCGGCGGCTGGCCGCCGAGGTAAAACAAAACGGCCTGACACTGGTGCCCCTGCGGCTATATTTCAAGGGGTCAAGGGTTAAGGTTCAAGTGGGGCTGTGCAAGGGCAAAAAGCTGTACGACAAGCGTGCCACCACGGCCCAGCGCGACGCAAAGCGCGACATTGACCGCGCAATGAAAGCACAGAACAAAGCCTAATTTCCGCCGCAGGGCGGATTAATATGGGGATGTAAAGGTTTCGACAGGGAAAGTGAAGTTGAAGCAGCGGGTAGTGGTGTGGACCCACTATAAAAGCCACAAACAAATAGCTAACAATAATAAATTAGCAGTCGCAGCCTAATATAGGCTGCTGTCCTTCCCACTTTACCGCGGGGTGGTGTTTGGGCATCAAATTAGCGGTGCACGTGAACGGGCTTAAGCTTTGCGGGCCGTCATGAATTAATGAAGCTACCGACCCCGGCTGCCTGCTTATCGGCGGCCGGGTGGGGGAATCCTGATGATAAGCTGCACCCGGAGACACTTTGATGAATCTTTTTTTGGACACGGGTTCGACTCCCGTCATCTCCACCAAATAGTGCAAATCCGAACTCATTCTTTTTCGTGAAGCACTGTGTCGGATTTGTTTTCATAGTAGAGGACGTAGGTTAAACTGCGTCCTCTTTTTTAGGTGTCTCGTAAGTAAGAGCCTGTTTGGAATCTCCAATACCAGCAGTGGTCGGGTCAGTCACGATACCGAGAATCGTGAGGACTGCGAACAGGGCGTTTACGACTGCCAACAGCTTGTCTCCCAGCTCACCCATATCGAGGGTGTAACCAAACACAGCGGCTACCACCTGTACCAGTAGACGGAGCGATAGTAATAGTCATTTCGACAACCTCATTCGTGCCGCCGCCGTTAGCATAAACAGACAGAGAGCCTTTGAACTTGAACTTACCGCTGTCACCAGTAGGAGTGACGGTATCGCCAGCTTCCGTACCACCGAACCAAACGGCGAACTCCTTCTCCGTACCTTCCATTGCTTTCAGCTTCTTGTACTCCTCGAGAGTGTAGTTCGCAGTGAACTCAAGAGAATCAAGGGACTGAATACCCGGAATGTAAGTCTGCATTTTGTCAGACAGAGTGGTAGTTTCCAGCATTTCCGGCGCACCGCCGAGGTCGGGAAACTCCTTAATGTCAATCAGCTTCTCCCATGCGGCAGTATTCTTCTGCATGAGAAAAATCTTGTAAGTGCTAATATCTAATCGCTCTTTGCTCATAGCTTCCTCAATGCCGGAACACAAGTCATCGGCGTAGAGGATTTTGTCACATCGGGTAGCACCAGTCAGTGAAGCGTTGATTGCTCGATAGGTCAGAGTAGAGAAGCGGTGCTTCTTGTGAAGGTCGATGGCTTCTTCCTTGGAGTTCGTTGCCGCCAGCTTTACTCCCGGGAACACATCAGCCCACAGATACTCGCTGTCGGTGATAATCTGATACACACCATCGTAGAAGGAGCGTGTCAGCATACCCGAGTGAGCAGAAGCAAGGGACTGTGAATCCGGGAATCGACCCATGACCCACGACAGGAAGAAGATACCGAGAGTGGACTTACCAGTACCGGGCGGCATGGAAATCGTCAGCAAATCCAGCCTATCGTCAATCAAATCTTGCATTGCCTGTACGACAGGGTGCATGACCTCACGGCGAGGGACATAGAACTTCTTGTCCGGCTCACGTTCCCATTCGACATAGAGCAGATAGCTTTCAAAATCGAATGGAGCGGCGGCAAGCAGAACCTTCTTGTGAAGCATGAACAGGGAGCGAAGCTCCTTGTCAGTTTCAGACTGCGGAATCCGATTCTCGATAGTGTCTGACAGCTTTTTCAGATACTCCACGGACAGGGGAATGTCTGTCTTCTGTGTCTCGAGACAGATATGGTATAAATCCTCATATTAATTGTGGTGGTTTTGCCCGCGCCGTTGGGGCCCAGAATGCAAAGAATCTCACCCGGCTGCACTGTAAAGCTTAAATCTTTTAACACACAGTTGCCCTTAAAGCTTTTTTGCAGGTTTTGTATGTTCATTAAATTTTCCATCATATCATCTCCCACGCACCAGTATAGGCAGTAGGGGGAAAAAAGTAATCAACCGTTTGGTGGAGTACCCCGGTTGATTTTTTAGCCTGTAGGGGTTGACTTGCGCGGTTGCCGGCGATCAGCAGCGGGCAAAACAAAACGAGCCGGGGCGGTCATGACCGCCCCGGCTCGTTTGCTGGGTGAACGTAATTTTAGAAATCAGATAAACAGGCTTGCGTCTGACTCTTCGGCGCTGCCAAGGAAGCTTGCGACGCCGCCGATCTGAATGCCGTCAATCAGCTCTTCGCGCTGGATGCCCATCACGTCCATCGACATGCTGCAGGCCGTGATCTCCACACCATTTTTCATGGCTTCTTCAATCAGCTCTTCCAGCGAGCTGATGTTTTTGTTGTGCATGACCGAGCGGATCATCTTGGCGCCCATGCCGCCCATGTTCATCCGCGAGAGGCCCAGCTTTTTCGAGCCGCGGGGCATCATAAAGCCAAACATGCGGCTGATAAAGTCTTTTTTCACCGGGGCACCCTGGCCTTTGCGCAGGATGTTCAGCCCCCAGAAGGTGAAGAACATGTGCACCTTGCGGCCCATGGCCAGTGCACCGTTGGCGATGATGAACGATGCGATTGCCTTGTCGAGGTCGCCCGAAAAGACGATGATGCTTTTGTCGTTGCCACCGGCGATAGTGGCGGGCTTTGTTTCTTCTTCGCCTTTTTGCAGCACCACGTTAAAGCACTTGCCGTCAAAGTCCGAGCGCAGCAGGCGGCAGCCGGTGCGGTTGCAGAACGCTTCAATGTCGGTGACAAAGGCGGGGTCGGTCGCTTTGACCGAGAACACGGTGCCCTCTTCGGCGCCGTTCATAGCCTTGCTGACTGCCATAATGGGGCCGGGGCAGCTTAAACCGCAGGCATCTACCACAATTTCCTTGGCGCCCTTTGCGGCGGGCTGCTGGGTCTCGGTCTCCACATGGCTGTGCTCCAACCCTTCGGTCAGGCCGGCTTTGTCATTTTCCAGTTCACGCCACAGGCGGTAGCCGCCGCTGAGGTTGTACACCTCGTTAAAGCCGTTTTGCAGTAAAATGCGGGTGGCAAGGTAGCCGCGCAGGCCAATCTGGCAAAATACATACAGCGGCTTGTCTTTGGGCAGGCTGCCCAGCTGTTCGCGCAAATCGTCCAGCGGCAGGTTGGCAGC
Source organism: Bacillota bacterium (assembly GCA_023460035.1). GTDB lineage: Bacteria > Bacillota > Clostridia > Oscillospirales > Ruminococcaceae > Pygmaiobacter. The sequence goes on along the minus strand of JAEWRN010000004.1, from coordinate 139,796 downwards.
CCCCGGGATGGTACCACCGGCGTATTCGTCCGTGGTGCGCACATCCAGCAGGGTGACTTGATCAAGGTCAAGGTCTGCCACCTGCTCGGCATAAAACGGGGTCATGCGGCCGCTTAAAATGTTTTCTGCCGTGTAGCCTGCCATGTTGACGGGGTCTTTGGCAGAGGAGAACGGCGGGGCGTAGCAAAGCTCCAGTTTGGTCAAATCTTCTACCGCGCCGCCAAGGCGCATCACGGTCGCGATGACGTCAATGCGCTTATCCACACCCGAAAAACCGACTGCCTGCGCGCCCAAGATGCGGCTGCCGTCCGGTGTGAAAATCAGTTTTAAGCTGATGGGCAGCCCGCCGGGGTAGTACGAGGCGTTGGACGCAGAATAGGTGTACGATTTTTTGTAGGGAATGCCGGCACGCTGTAATGCGGTTTCCGACATGCCGGTCGCGGCGACGACCAGATCGAATACCTTCAGCACCGAAGAGCCGAGAGAGCCCTCATACGGCTCGTTTTTGCCGCAGATGTTGTCTGCCGCAATGCGGCCCTGCTTGTTGGCAGGGGAGGCAAGGGGGATGAACGCCGGGGTGCCGCTGACAAAGTTGGTCACCTCTACCGCGTCGCCCACTGCGTAAATGCTGTCGTCGCTGGTTTTTAAAGTGTTATCTACCACAATGGCATTGCGCAGGCCCAGCTTCAGCCCGGCGTTTTTGGCCAGCTGTGATTCAGGCGAAACACCTGCTGCAAGGATGGCAAAGTCCGCCGAGATGGCCGGCCCTTCCGACAGCTTGAACACCAGCCCGGTGCTCAGCTCCTCAATTGCCTGCACGCCGGTTTTCAGCCGCAGGTCAATGCCCTTAGAGCGCAGGTGGTTGTGCAGCTGCGCGGCGGTGTCGCTGTCCACCGGGGGCACAATGTGCTCGCTCAGCTCGACAATCGTCACCTTAATGCCCAGCTTGTGCAGGTTTTCGGCAATTTCAATACCAATGTAGCCGCCGCCGATGACAACAACACTTTTAGGGGAGTTTTTGTCGCAAAATTCTTTGATGGCAAAGGTGTCGGGGATGTTGCGCAGCGTAAATACCTTTTTGCCGTCAAACCCGGGCAGCGGCAGATGCAGCGGCTCGGCACCCGGCGAAAGCAGCAGCTTGTCGTAGCTTTCCTCGTACGTGCTGCCGTCTGCCAGCAGCTTTACCGTCACCTTTTTGGCTTCGCGGTCAATGGCAATCACCTCGTTGCCGGTGCGCACATCCACCCGGAAACGGTCAAAAAAGCTTTGCGGTGTTTGCAGGGTCAGTTTGGATTTTTCGCGGATGACATCACCGATGTAATACGGCAAGCCGCAGTTTGCAAACGAGATGTAGTTGCCGCGCTCGAACAGAATAATCTCCGCGTGTTCGTCGTTTCTGCGCAGACGCGCTGCCGCAGAAGCGCCACCGGCGACACCGCCGACAATCAGTACTTTCATATTAAGGCCCCTTTCATATGGTGCATTGTGAATCAGGTTTCATGGTAAAGCAGGCGGCGGGTTTGCCGGCATGCTTCGCTTTCTTTGGGGTGCAAAGCGTGGTATACTTAAAGCAATAGTATATGTTAAAAAAGTCTAAAACAGCGTTGATTGGGAGGTTTTGTATGCTGACAGCAGCGGATCTTGCGTTTGTGGCAGACCACCTTTCTTTTGTGAACCGGTTAACACCCCAGCAGGCACAGCAGCTTGCTACCGCCTGTAACCGGGCGCTTTATGCGCCGGGGGCGCTGCTGCACAACCGGCAGGAAAAGTGCAACGGCCTTGTCATCGTGAAAAGCGGGCAGTTGCGGGCGTATTTTGAATCGGAGGACGGCAAGGAAATCACGTTGTTTCGGCTGCTGCCTGGCAATGTGTGCATCCTCAGTGCCTCCTGCGTGCTGAAAAACATCACGTTTGAAGTGACGCTTGCGGCAGAAAAGCAAAGCGAAGTGCTGTTTATCCCCGCCGCCGTGTGGGAACAGCTTTCAGCGGCCAACAGCGAAGTGCGCGAATTTTCGATGGAGATTGTGAACGAGCGGTTTTCTGAAGTGATGTGGATTATGGAGCAGATGGTCTCGCGGAATATGGGCCAGCGCATTGCGGCGTTTTTATTGCAGCAGGCAGAGTTTGAAAAGACGACGGCGCTACCGATTACCCATGAAGCCATTGCCAAAAACCTTGGCACCGCGCGGGAAGTTGTCAGCCGTATTCTCAAATACCTTGAAAACAACAACCTGATACAGCTTGGGCGCGGGCAGGTGATTTTGACCGACCTTGAAGGCCTGCGTGAAATGAGCCAGTGACCTTTGCGGGGCAGTGCCGCTGCGGTAGAAACCCGACATTGATAATTATATCTCAATCTGCCCGGCGCTTCTGTAACATTGTCACTTAACAGGCACTCAAAGCTGCCAAGTTGTGAAAACTTTGTATAATTTAACAATATGACTTTCCGTTTTTACCCACCGGTCGATACTTTACTATGAAAGCCATCATAAATGGACATGGGAGGTAGGAAACGTGGATGTCAGTAAAATAGCCGCGCAAAACAATATTGCGTCTACCAAGCAAAGCAGTGACCCGTCAAACGAGCTGCAACGGCTGCAGCAGCAAAAAGTGCTGCTTACAAACCAGCTTACCACCCTGCAACAGCAGCGCCAGCAGGGGATGCAAGTGGATGATGACCTGGAAGAGAAGCTGGAAAAGCAGATTGACGAGCTTGACAAACAAATTGCGGCAGTGCAAAAGCAAATGAATGCGAATGCCACAAGTGAGCAGCCCGCCCAGCAGTCGTCGGCCGGCAAGTATGACGTGTTTGAAAAAACAGCCAAAAATGAGCAGGTGAACCCCGCGGGTATTTACCGGCTGGAGCAAGGTGAAGATGGCGAGCCGAAGCTGGTGTACGACAAGCCGCAGGCAGAAAAAGTGCAAACAGAGCAGCAAAGCCAAAAGGTAAACAAAGAAGATGAAACCGAGAAGGCGGACCGTCAGCAGTTGCAGCAGCAAAAACAGCAACTGACGACAGAGCTTGCGCAGGCCGCTGGGGACGAGGACAAAACCGCCCAGCTGCAAAAGGGCCTTGCCGCGGTAGAAGCACAGCTTAGCCTGGGTTGAAAACAGGGGCAAAAAACAAACAGGGCGGGCACCACATTTTAATATGGGGGGCCTGCTTTTGTTTTATAAAGTGGTACCGTGCGTGTGTGGCGCCACAACACAAAACACAAAGGAGAGAAACCCATGATAAAGCCGATACAGGTATCTGCCGACGAATTGCCGGCTACCCACAAGGCGGGGCATGCGCTGTACGAGGTGCCGCCGCATAAAGCCGCGTTTCCGTATCACTACCACTTGGCAAACGAGGAGAGCTTTTATATTTTGCAGGGCCACGGCGTGTTGAAAACACCAAGCGGCGAGCGGCCGGTGCAGGCGGGTGACTTTTTGTTTTTTCCCGCACAGCCGGCGGGGGCGCACAAGCTGACCAACACATCGGATACCGAGCTTTTGGTTTATCTGGACTATGACACCTGCCACGATGTGGATGTTGCGTTCTACCCTGATTCTGAAAAAATAGGGGTTTGGCCGGGTGGGCAGGGGTATGTGTACCGTCTCGCCGACGAAGTGGATTACTACGAAGGGGAGTAAGCGTTAAGCACGAGTAAATTAAAAGTGGGAGAAGGATATGAACACAAAGGTATTACGGGAAAACGGGGTAGCCCAAAAAACAAAAAAACGAAAAAAGCGGCTGGTCATCATTGTGGCGGTGCCGGTTGCTTTGCTGCTGGTATTGCTTGCGGGTATTCCGTTTGCGGTGATGCCCTCTTTTTTGGGGCAGCGGTTTGAGCAACAGCAGTATGACCCCGCCGAATTTGGGGTGCAGGCCCAGCGCATTACCCTGACCACCGACGACGCGCTGCACCTTGCGGCGTGGCGCACACAGGCGGCCACGCCAAGGGGTACGGTGGTGATACTGTCGGGCATTCAAAACCCGTCGGTCACCGCTTTTTTTGGCTATGCTAAAATGCTGGCAGACAACGGCTGGGATGCCCTGCTGATCGAAATGCGTGCCCGCAGCGAAAGCGAGGGGGATGAAATTGGCTTTGGCATGACAGAATGGCGCGATGTCAAAGCGGGGGTGGATTACCTTGCGGCCGACACCCGTGCCCAAAGCCTGCCGATTGTTGCCATGGGTACCTCCATGGGGGCCGGTACGGTGCTGATTGCCGCCGGGGAGGTGCCGCGCATTGACGCAGTCATCACGGCATCGGCGTTTTCGTCCTGGAGCGACCTGTTTGTGGACAACATGAGCATGTTTGGGGCCCCAAAACTGCTGGGGATTATGGACATGCCGTTTTTAAATCTGTATCTCGGGGCGCACTTTGGGTTTGACGCGCTACAATACTCGCCGGCGAATGGCCTAGCAAAACTGGGGGACCGCCCTATTTTAATGATGCATTCCACCGGGGATACACAGGTGCCCTACCGGGAATTTCAGCAATTGGTTGATGTGGCACTAAAAAACAAAATTCAAATGACCACCATGGTGCGGCCGGGTGATGAGCATTTTATTTGCTATGATGAGTATTTCAACGACCCGGCACAGGATGTGAAGTTCAGCAACGCGGTGTTGAGCTTTTTGGACGCGAATTTCCCCGTAAAGGCAAGTTGACCGATATTTAGTAACTCAGCCACAAGTTTACCCTGCCGTGTGGTGAGGGCCGGCGAGTAATATGATACTAAGCCTAATATGCACGTTTTTTGCTTATTTGTAAATTTTTACCACACAGCAGGCACGATGTTAAAACACCAGTCCCAGGTGCTTTAACATCGTGCCTGCTGTACTTTAAATAAAGGGCCGACCAAACGTGCGTTGCAAGGAGACTGAACAGGTGGCAGACTGCCGCCTGTTTCGTTTGTAATACCGCTAAAAACAGAAGGGCAAATGTGGCAGTAAACCTTGACCATACGGTGCAATTTAAGGTATTATATAGCTATAATATACGAAGTAATAGGCTAAAATACACCCGTTGCTTGTGAAAAACCGCTAATGGGCGGTGTTTTTTTGTGTTGTGGTATCGGGGCAGCGAGAGCTGCCCTTTAAAATACCGAATAGAAACAGGAGGTTTGATGTATGGAGTTACTAAAGCTAATTGGTGTGGTGATTGTAGTGATTGGGTTTATCTTAAAAAAAGATACCATCGCGACGGTCGTACTTGCCGGTTTGGCAACCGGCTTGGTGGCGGGCAAAACCCCGATTGAGATTCTTGATATTTTGGGCAAGGCCTTTGTAAGCCAGCGCCTTGCAACCCTTTTTGTGCTGACCCTGCCGGTCATTGGCGTGTGTGAGCGCTATGGGCTGAAAGACAAGGCGGTGGATTTGATTGCCAAGGCAAAGGGCGCAACGACTGGCCGTGTGATTTCAATTTATCTCGGCATTCGTTCGCTGGCTTCTGCGTTTTCGGTGCGCCTTGGCGGGCACCCGCAGTTTGTGCGCCCCATTGTCAACCCCATGGCGCAGGCGGCGGCTGTGGTGCGCTATGGTGAACTGGACGAAAAGACAGAAGATGATATTAAGGGGTACAGTGCAGCCAGCGAAAACTTTGGCAACTTTTTTGCCCAAAACTGCTTTATGGGTGCTTCTGGTACCTTGCTGATCGTTAGTACACTGGTAGAGCAGGGGGTTGAAGTGAATGCCCTGCAAATTGCAATGATGTCGATCCCCATTGCGGTAATCGCTTTTGTTGTGGGTGTGATTCATAACCACCTTTTGGACAAAAAACTCAATAAGCGGTTTCAGCAGGTTGCACAGGAGGAGCAGAAATGACAACGAATGAAATTATGGCAGAAGTGTTTTACTGCCTGATTGGTTTGGTTTTTGTACTTGTTGGTGTGAAAGCGCTGCGTGACGGCGGCATGAAGCGGCGCATTTCCACCGCGCTGTTTTGGTTCATTTTAGGCTTTACCTTTATTGCGGGCCCCTACCTGCCTTACTGGGTGACCGGTATTGCCGTTGTGGCCATTGCGGTAATTACGGCAACCGGCGGTGTAAAACAAAGCAAAAGCGATGACCCCAAGCCGGAAGAAACCCGCAAAATGGCCGATAAAATGGGCTATAAGGTGTTTATCCCTGTGCTGTGCCTTGCGGGCTTTGCGGTTTTGGCAGCAAGCTTTTTGCCGTTTGGGGCCAGCAACGCCATTGGCATTTCGGCGGTTGCGGCATTGGTTGTTTTGTTTTTTGTTACCAAAGCGCCGGCAAAAGCAACAATTTCTGACGGTACCCGCCTGATGGATAATGTCGGCCCAATTGGCATTCTGCCGCAGTTGCTGGCTGCTTTGGGCGCACTGTTTACAGCGGCAGGCGTGGGCGATGTCATCGCAAAAGGCGTTTCGGCCATCATCCCGCAGGGCAGCCGCTTTATTGCAGTTGCGGTTTACTGCATTGGCATGGCACTGTTCACTGCAATCATGGGCAACGGGTTTGCGGCGTTTTCTGTTATCACTGTTGGTATTGCGCTGCCGTTTTTAATCTCGCAGGGGGCAAACCCCGTGGTCGTTGGCGCACTGGGCCTGACAGCCGGGTATTGCGGCACGCTGTGCACCCCGATGGCGGCAAACTTTAACATTATGCCGACCGCGTTGCTTGAAACCAAAGACAAGTATGTTATTATTAAATCACAGCTGCCTGTTGCGGCGGTGTTGCTGGTTGTTCACATCTTTTTGATGTATTTTCTGGCATTCTGAGCTGCCGTGTAAAAGGCACAACTACAAACTGCAGGGTTGCAGTAAGGAGGCAGACCATTGAAATTACTTTTAACAGCATTTGACCCGTTTGGCGGCGATAAGGTAAACCCCGCGCTGGAAGCGGTAAAAAAGGTTGCGGACAAAGTGGGTAATACCGAAGTGATTAAACTGGAAGTACCCACAGTGTTCCACAAATCCATTGCGACAGTGGCGGCAGAGATGGACCGCGTGAAGCCCGACGTGGTGCTTTGCATTGGCCAGGCCGGCGGCCGGTTTGACCTGACACCAGAGCGGGTGGCCATTAACGTGGACGATGCCCGTATCCCGGATAACGAGGGTAATCAGCCGATCGACACCCCCGTTTTTGCAGACGGCGCCCCGGCGTATTTTTCGCTGCTGCCCATTAAGGCAATGGCGAATGCCATTCACGAGGAAGGCCTGCCGGCCACCGTTTCCAACACAGCGGGCACCTTTGTGTGTAACCACTTGATGTACGGCGTGCTGTACCACATTGCAAAAAGCCACCCCGGTATGCGCGGCGGGTTTATGCATGTGCCGTTTATCCCCGCACAGGTCGTCGCGCGCCCGGCTACCCCGGCCATGGCGCTTGCAGATATCACGAAGGGGATTGAGGCCGCCATTCGCGCAATAGAGGAAAACGAGACGGATATTGCGGCCGTGGGCGGCAAAGAGCACTGAGCACATAAGCGGAAATAAAATAGAGTAAAACAGGGTGGCTACTGCAACAAGGCAGGGCCGCCTTGTTTTTGTAAATAAAGCTGTGTTTTGCAAGCTGAATATAAAAATAGGGCAGCACATCATACCATGTGCTGCCCTATTTTTAATTTAGAAGGTCCATTAAAAGGTAAAAGTAAACCGGCTGCCGGTGCCGGCAGTGCTGGTAACGGCAACTGCAACCCCATGGCGCTCGGCAATCTGCTTTGCAATGGCAAGCCCAAGGCCAGAGCCGGTTTGGTTATCGGCCGAAGCCGCTTTGTAAAAGCGGTCAAAGATATGGGGCAGTTCGTCCGCCGCAATGCCTTTGCCGTGGTCGGCAACCGAAACCACGCGGTTTGAAAGCGCCAGTTCCACGGTGCTGTGCGGCGGCGAAAATTTAATGGCGTTATCCAGCACAATCAAAAGCATCTGCCGCAGGCGGCCATAGTCGCCGGTGATGGGCAGCGCAGGCACATCCAGTTGCAACTGTAGCTCAATTTCTTTTTTTTGTGCAAGGTGCTCGGCACTGCGCACGGCATCGGATAAAATATCGCACAGGTTCAGCGGCTGCAGTTCTATTTGAAACTCGGTGTTTTGCAGCTTTGAAAGGTCCAGCAAATCGTTGATAAGGCGCTGCAAAAAAAGGCTTTCCTTCAGCATTTGGCGGTGATAGTTTTGCATCTGTACCGGGTCGGTGACAACCCCGTCGCACAGGGCTTCCAGCGAGCCGCGTATCACGGTGACCGGGGTTTTTAATTCGTGCGAGATATTGGCAACAAAGCTGCGGCGCAGCTCTTCCAGCCGCTCGCTTTCGGATTGTGCGGCCAGCAGGCGGTCGCTCAACTGGTCAATGCTGTTTGCCAACGTGCCAATTTCATCTTTTTGCCGCACCCCGGTTTTAGCGGTGTAATCCCCCGCGCTCAGCCGCAGGGCAGAGGCATTCATGCGGCTGAGCGGGCGGGTAAAGCTGACGGCGAGAAACCCTGACAGCAATACCGCCAGCACCAACGCGACAGGCAGGGCCGCCGCAAGGGCGCCCACCCCCTGTAAAGTGGCTTTGCTGGCGCTTTCCACCGGCTCGTGCAGCAGCACCACGCCGACAATTGCCCCGTTGCTTTGAATGGGGGTGGCCACCGTGAGGGTAGGGGTCTGCAACAGGCGGGTAAAGCCCTCGCTGACTGTCGTGGTGCCCTGCAGGGCAGCGGCAATCACCTTCTCGGCATCTGCGGGCAGGTCTGCATAATTGTAGGTTTGGCCCGCCATTGCGCTGCTGGTCATTAAATTGAAATTGGTGTCCACCAGCCACACGTCGCTCATCGCAATGTCGTCAATAAAACGCAGGTAGGCACCGGTACCGCCCATGTTGCCGCCACCCATACCGCCGTTGCCGCGCCCAGTGCTGCCGTTACTTTCGGTAGTTGCACCGGGCACACCGTAACTTGCCAATGCCCCGGCAATGCTGACGGCGCGCGCTTGCAACGCTTCGCGTTCGCTGCTTAGGGTTTCAGCGCGAAACAGCGCAATAAACAGTGCGCCCAACACCATGGTAAACAGCAGCAGGGCCGCGGCAAAATAAAGCGCAAGCCTGCGTGCAATACGGCTTTTCATCGGCAATCACTCCTTTTCGTCGGGGTCAGCGTCGAATTTGTAGCCCACGCCCCAGATGGTTTTAATCTGCCATGGCGCATGGGGTACGGCGTCTAATTTAGCCCGCAGGCGTTTGATATGGGTGTCCACCGTGCGGTTGTCGCCAAAATAGTCGTACCCCCACAGGCTGTTTAACAGGTTGTCGCGCGAAAATACTTTATGCTGGTTGGTGGCAAGGGTCCATAAAATTTCAATTTCCTTTTTTGTCAGGGCAACCGGTTCGCCCGCCACCGTGACAATATATTCATCTAAATCGACCGTCAAGTCCGCATAGTGCAGCACCTGCTTGTTGGGGTTGCCCCCGCCGCCGATGCGCCGCAAAATCGCCCGAATGCGCGCCATCACTTCGCTGGGGGAAAACGGCTTTACAAGGTAGTCGTCTGCCCCAATGTCCAGCCCCATAATCTTTTCAAAGTCTTCGCCCCGCGCGGTAATCATAATAACCGGTGTGTTTGCCTGTGCGCGAATTCTGCGGCACACTTCAAACCCGTCTATTTTTGGCATCATCACGTCCAGCAGCACAATATCCGGGTTTTTGGCATCAAACAGGTCCAGTGCCTGCTGGCCGTCAAAAGCAACCAGGGGGGTGTGCCCCTCTTTTTTTGCGTATTCTTCTAATATAGAGGTTATTTGCTGGTTGTCGTCTGCAATTAGTACGGTAGCCATCTGAATGCCTCCCACCCTTTTTATGTCATTATATCATACGCTTGAAAAGATGGCGAAACTGTGTCATTTTGGGTGTTGTTTCGGGCAAAAGAACAGAAAAAAGGCCCAAATGACATAAAAACGTACGATACGCGCCATAGTTTTGCCAAGCGGCAGGTGCATACTTTAGCCATAGCCGAAGGGCGAAAACAAAAAAGGATGTGAACACAATGAAATTGCGCAAAAGGATGACCGCACTGGCAGCCACATTGGCATTTGCAGCTTTTGCGGCAATGCCCGCATTTGCAGCAGAGGCCGATTATGGCGCAGCGGCCGCGCAGGACGCGCAGGATGCTACCTTAGCAGAGATGCTGACATGGGCCATACAAGATGAATACCTTGCCCGTGCAGAGTACGCACAGATTATGGATACCTTTACAGTGGATCGGCCGTTCAGCAACATTGCAAAGGCAGAGGAAACCCACATTTCACTGCTGACCCCGCTGTTTGAAACCTATGGGGTGGCACTGCCGGCCGACGAAGGCGATGCACATGTGGCTCTGCCGGAAAGTTTGGTACAAGCTTACGAGACCGGCGTGACGGCAGAGATCAACAACATTGCGATGTATGAAGCGTTTTTACAGCAAGACCTGCCACAGGATGTGCAGGACGTGTTTACCGCACTGAGAGATGCCTCTCAAAATCACCTTGCAGCCTTTGAACGCAACCTCGACCGCCAGCAAGGCACGGCGGCAGTCAGCGGGTACCGCGGGCGGCAATAAATTCAGCAGTAATGCAAATGAAGCATTTACTATATTAAATTTAAAGGAGAACACAACATGAAAAAGTTTCAAAAAATTTTAGTGATCGGCGCCGTGGTGGCTACCATTGGGGCGGGGGCATTCAGCGTTTCAGCAGCAGCAGTTTCGCCTGCGGATATTCTGGCGGGGCTGACCGGCCAGACGAGTGAAAGCATTGTGCAGCAGCGCGCCGAAGGTGACACCTATGGTGCCATTGCGGCAGAGTATGACGTGCTGGATGCGTTCCACGACGAAATGACCGCAAACCTAGAAGAAATTTTGGCAGAGCGTGTTGCAGACGGTACCCTGACACAGGAGCGTGCAGACGCTATTTTGGCAGCGCATGAAGCGCGCGAAGAAGCGTGTGACGGCACTGGCAGCGGCCTTGGTGGCGCAGGCACTGGCATGGGCCTTGGCAATGGTGTCGGCGGTGGCCGCGGTAATGGCGCGGGCACAGGCGCTGGCCGTGGCGCTGGTAACGGCGCCGGTATGGGCCTTGGCAACGGCGTTTGCATCTACGACGAAGCAGAGTAAAAACAGCAACCTAAAGCAACAAAGCAGGTGGGGAATACCCCGCCTGTTTTGCTTTTTATAAAAAATCTCTTTTATAAGGCGGCAGCAAAACACGTTGACATTGGCACTGGTTTTCGGTAAAGTTAAGGGTAACAATAATTACCAGATTGTAAGACGAATACCTTTAATTTTGGCGTGCAGAAAGGGTGCGGGGTGGATGGAGCAGAGAAGAAAAAGTGTGGGCTTTGCGTTTGTGTTATTGCTTGCAATGTTAGTGCTGTTGCCGGTGTTTCCGGTACATGCCGAGGTGCGGCAGCCGATTGATGAGGCTAATGCGTTGTTGGTACTCCCCGATGAACTACAGTATATTACAAGAAATTCAACCGAAGAAGAATTTTCAGATTTATATGGTGTTACAAAAGAAGCGGGACTTGGCTATATGGACGAAAACAGTGCTTATTTGCAAGGCTATAATGATGAAATGGGATATGAGATACAATTCCAGGCGGGACAAACTTCCGCGCAGGATTATAACACTTATACCGATAGTGAACTATTTCAACACGGGAAAGAACTTGTTGCGCAAAACGAAGAAGAAAACCCGGACATCGTTGGCAGTGGGGTAGAAGTATATACTGGCACGCAAGGGCAAAAATATCTGATTTGGAGAGTGGATTATAAAGAAAATGATGGGTCAGATGCGTTTGCCATAGAGAACCGTACGTGCCTGAATGGGGTACAATACAGCTTTTATGTGTGGCCTTACGACGAAGATCTTACCGGGGCTGCGAAGAAGGAAGTACTGGGCATTTTGGATAAGGTAGAATACCCACAGTCGGCAGTTGCACCGGCGCAGCCCGGCACACAGCAAGACCAGCAGGGTGACATTGCGATGCCAAATAGCACACAGGCAATCAGCAACGACCCGCTGGTCACGGCGCTCAGCACGCTAATCGCCGTTTTGGTGTATTTGCTGCCCATTGTGATTTACCGGTATTTCATCCGCAAAAAGCCGCTGAAACAGGGCAGTGCTTTGCCGGTAACGCTGCTATATGGCACGGTGGTGTTGCTAGTGGTGGCAATTTTGGGGTATACCACGGGCCTTAGCGCACTGGTGGCGGTTGCCGTGCTGCTTTGCAGCGTGCTTGTCTACTTAATGTTGCACAGCGGCAGAGGGGCAACTGTGGCAGAGGTGCCGGCACAAGCGTCCCCCAATAACGGTACATTCCCCGCACAGCCTGTGCCGCCGGTAACACCCGCAATGCCCAATGCCGCGCCATATTCTGCGCCAACAAGCACGCCGGCTGCACAGCCCGCCCCTAGTATGCAAAGCGGTATGGTGCCGCCCGCGCCCCCGGCAGCGGTGCAGTACACGCAACCGGTGCAGCCTGCTGCATGGCAACAACCGGTAGCGGGTGCCGCCGAGCCATTGCAGCCTCAAAACCAGCGGGCCCAACAGCACATTTGCAGAAATTGTGGGCGCATGTTGCAGCAGGGTGACCTTTACTGCGGGTACTGCGGTACGAAAACAGGGCAGGGCCCCGATACACAAAATTAATAAACGGCCTTGTGTGCAAAATCGCATGCAAGGCCGTTTATTTAGCGGCAAGGTGGGGCAAATTACCATAAAACTGGCCGCTGAAACGGTACAGTTGTGCGGCCTGTAACTGCGGGGTGCGTGCTTGTGCGAAAAAACAGCGAAAAGCCCTAAAAACCGCAAAAAAGTTTGTACGTACTACTAAAACTATGCTATACTAAATATCAAATTATTGTGCGTGCAGGCAGGCCAAAGTAATAAAAAGCAGGTTTGCCGGGCATGCAGCCCAATGCCGCCGATAATACATACTTTAATAGGAAATGGAGCCAAATTCATGCCAGAGACAGTGATTATCGTTGATTTTGGCGGCCAGTACAACCAGCTGATTGCCCGCCGCGTGCGGGAAAACAATGTGTACAGCGAAGTTGTGCCGTATAGCCGCGCGCTCGACGTCATCCGCAAAACACAGCCCAAGGGCATCATCTTTACCGGTGGCCCTGCCAGCGTGTACGAGCAGGGTGCCCCCACCATTGATGCCGAAGTGCTACAGCTTGGCATCCCGGTGCTGGGCATTTGTTACGGTGCACAGTTAATGGCAACACTGCTGGGCGGTAAGGTTGTGCCCCCGGTGGCGCGTGAATATGGCCGTGTAGAGTTAAAAACAACCGGTGGCCTGATGGGCAGCGTGGTAAAAGAGGGCGTCAGCTGGATGAGCCACGGCGACCAGATTGAAACGGTGCCGGCGGGCTTTCAGGTGACGGCGACCAGCCACACCTGCCCGGTGGCAGCAATGGAAAACGAAGCGAAAAAGCTGTACGGGGTGCAGTTTCACCCGGAAGTGCAGCACACCGTGTTTGGCGCCCAGCTGTTGCACGCATTTTTATATGACGTGTGCGGCTGCACCGGCGACTGGACAAGCGCCGGGTTTGTGGAGCGCACGGTAGAAGAGGTGCGCCAGCGTGTCGGCAGCGAGCGCCGGGTGCTTTGCGCACTTTCCGGCGGGGTGGATTCCACCGTGGCGGCGGTGTTGGTGCACCGGGCCATCGGCGACCGCCTGACCTGCATTTTTGTCGACCACGGCCTGCTGCGCAAAGACGAGGGCGACCGGGTTATGGAAACCCTGACCAAAGAGTTTGACATGGACATTCGCCGCGTCAATGCAAAAGAACTGTTTTTATCGAAGCTTGCCGGGGTCGATGAGCCCGAGCACAAACGCAAGATCATCGGCGAAGAGTTTATCCGCGTGTTTGATGCCGAAGCGGCGAAGCTGGGCAAAATGGATTACCTGTTGCAGGGCACCATCTACCCGGATGTCATCGAAAGCGGCGCGGGCGATGCCGCGGTAATTAAAAGCCACCACAACGTGGGCGGCCTGCCGAAGGATGTGCAGTTTGAACTGCTAGAGCCGCTGCGCCTGCTGTTTAAAGACGAAGTGCGTGCCGCAGGGCGCGAGATGGGTCTGCCGGAGTATGTCGTCAACCGGCAGCCGTTCCCCGGGCCGGGGCTGGCTATCCGCTGCCTTGGCGAAGTGACCGAGGATAAGCTGGAAATTGTGCGGGAATCAGACGCGATTCTGCGCGAAGAGATTGCGGCCGCCGGGCTGGACCGTGAAATTTGGCAGTACTTTACCGTGCTGCCCAACATCCGCAGTGTCGGCGTGATGGGTGACGGCCGCACATACAGCTACGCAGTGGCAATTCGCGCCGTCACCAGTGTGGACGGCATGACCAGTGACTGGGCGCGTATCCCCTATGAGGTGCTGGAAAAGATCAGCAGCCGCATTGTCAACGAGGTGCCCAATGTCAACCGCGTTGTTTACGATGTGACCACGAAGCCCCCCGCGACCATTGAGTGGGAGTAAATAAAACAACGCCGGGAACCCGCAGTTTTGCAGGGTTCCCGGCGTTTCTTTTTTATAGGTCGTATTGTAAAGCGAAGTTGGCTATAATACTCCACAAAGCAGATAATAAGACGGTTTTGCTGTTATGATTTGACCCGCATCATGGCATCGACTTGGTTTTTGCTTTTGTGGATTAGCTCTTGCATGGGGCGGGTGAGATACTTGTCGTTGTTGACCAAAATCTGGCCCCAAGTGTAAAACGGTTTTCCGCAAAGAAACGCCGCTGCAAACCCTTCTTTTTCTTTTAGAATTTGCATGGCTGCGCTTTCTGGTAGCAGGGTGTAGCCGCCCTTGCTCAGCACGCAGTCCAGGTTGGTGCTGACGGCGCCAAAAAACTTTTCGTGCCGCGGGCGCACCCCGGCCTCCTGCATCCGCTCGCGAAACTCGGCGGTAAAGCAGCAATCCTCGTAAGTGAGGTAAAAATCTTTGCCGCGCAGCTGCGAAAGCTCCAGTGTGCCGCCCTGTAACACGGGGTCGTCGTGGCGGCCCACCAGCATAACGGTGTCCTGCACAAGGGGGAATGTCTGGTACCCGGGCAGGCATTCGTCTTTTTGCAGGTAGTGAAAGCCAATATCTAAATCGCCGCGGCGCAGGGATGCCGGTACGCGCGCGCAGCAGATGATGTTGATGGCCAGCTTGATATTGGGGTATTGCAGCGCATAATCGACAATGGTGTGCTTTAAGGTGCCGGCCAGCAACGTTTCGCCGCCGCCAATGGTGACCGTGCCCTGCATGGAGTTGGCAGGGGATACCGCGTCCAGCAGGTTGCGGTAGTCCTGTAACAGCGTTTTGACGTAGGGCAGGTAGTTTTTGCCGTCTACCGTCAATACAATGTGGTTGCCGTCACGCTCGAATAATTTGGTGTTCAGCTCCTGCTCTAACAGTTGAATGTGCTTTGCCAAAGTAGAGGGGGCGTAACGCAGTTTTTCAGAAACGCGCAGATAGTTTTGCGTTTCAGCAAGGTTGACAAAGGTAATGAGATGCTTGGTGTCCATAAAAGTCCTCCTTTCCTCGTTTTCTCTTTTTTCTTCTTACTTAGTATAAAGAATAACAAGCGACAAGTAAAGCGGCCTGATGGTACAAAAAAGCGGGGGGAATTTCAATTTGAAATTCCTCCCGCTTTTTGCGGGTGGGCACATGGCCCTAAAGTTCAATTAGCCCTTCATTACGGTTTCGCCGGCCAGTTTGCCAAACACGACAGTGTCGACAACTGCGTTGCCACCAAGGCGGTTTGCGCCGTGGATGCCGCCGGTGACTTCGCCGCAGGCAACAAGGCCCGGGATGGCGGTGCCGCTTTCATCCAGCACATGGCCGGCGGTATCGATGGTGACGCCGCCCATGGTGTGGTGAATGCAGGCCTGCCGTGCAGTGGCGACCCAGGGGCCGTTTTCCAGCTTGCAGCTGAACAGGGTACGGCCAAATTCGTCATTGCCGGAATCAACAGAGGCGTTGAAGGTATCGACGGTCTTTTGCAGTGTCGCGGCTTCGCAGCCAATCTGCTGTGCCAGGTCGTCCAGCGTGTCGCCAACCAGAATATAGCCGTTGTCTTTCAAATAATCAAAGGTAAAGCCGTCAGCCGAACGCCAGTTGGGGTCGGTGATGTCCTTGTAGTCGGCACCGTCGGCGCTTTCTACAATGTAATACATGCTGTCGGTCTGTGCCAAAACAGCCTTGCAGATATCATCGCGGCGGCCGTCTTCCTTCACGAAGCGCTCGCCCTCTTTGTTCACGAAGATGACCTGTGAAGTACCGTTGACATCACGCGGCGGGTATTTGGTCAAGGTGCCGTCCTGCGTGTTGCCAAGGTACAGCAGCTGAATCTGATCCATATCGGTCAGCGAAGCACCCACGGCAGTTGCCATGGTGATGCCGTCGCCCTGCGAGCAGCTGAAACGGTTTGTGGTCGGCACTTTGCTCAAATCGTCCCATTTGCCGGAGGTGTTGTACTGCTGCACCATTTTGCTGTTGGCAGCAAAGCCGCCGGTGGCAAGCACAACGCCCACGTTGGCGCTCAAAGTGGCCTCGTTGCCCTTTGCATCCTGCACGGTAACGCCGGTCACTTTGCCGTCAGTACCCTGCACCAGCGCGGTGGCGGTGGTAGAGGTGAGAATGGTGATTTTGTCATTTTGGGCAATGTTGTTGGCATAGGTGCTGATGAAACCGGTGCCCATGGCCATGGTGCTGGTGTGGGTGCGCTGCCACAGCGAGCCGGCGCCCTGCCCAATTTCGTCATTAAAGGTCATGCCAAGGTCTTTAATCCAGTTGTAACCGTCCTCCGCATTGTAGCAAAGGGTTTTTACAAGGTCAAGGTTACCAACCTTGTCGCCGTTAATCCAGGTTTGCAGTGCAAACCACTCGTTGCTGTCAAACAGGTCGGTGCGGCCTTCGCTCTTGTACTGGTCCCATTCGCTTTTTACTTCGCTTTGCAGCGCGGCATGCTCGTCGCTTACCGGGGTTTCAGCCAGTGCATTTTCCAGCGTGGTCTTTACCGTGTCACTCATCGTGACCTTGCTTTGCAGCGCGGCGTCCGGGTTGTTGTAAATTGCGCCGCACACCAGTGTGTCGCCGCCCACTTCGCCGTTCTTCTCCACGACAATAACAGAATTTGCACCGTTTTGCACCGCGGAAATTGCCGCTGCAAGCCCTGCGCCGCCGCCGCCGACTACCACGACATCGGCACTTTGGTCTGCGATGGCAGTGCCGGCAGGGGCTTCGGTTTTCCATTCGTCTGCATTGGCACCTGCCTGGGTAAGGCAGTCTTCAATTGCAGATTTTACAGCATAGCTTGTGATGGTTGCGCCCGCAACCCCGTCGACGCTGAGTGTCTGGTTGTCCACGACTTCCTGCGGGATGAGCGAGACAGGTGCCTGGCCGCCATTGGTGACAACATTGCCGCTGGCATCCACCAGGTCGCCGCCGATGCCCGGGGTTTCCTGGTTTGCGGTGACCTTTGCCGAAACAATCGAGCTTTCGTCGACAACGACCTCTACCTCAACGTCGGCGTTCATGCCCTTTGCGCTTGCCGTGTAAGTGCCGGCTTTCATCGGCGTTTTTGCACCGGTGGCGGCAGAGCCGCTACTGGCTGCGCCACCGCAGCCCGCAAGGCTGAGGCACATGGCGCCCGCAGCCAAAACAGCTGCTACTTTTTTCCAATCCATTTCTCTTTTCCTCCTGTTGCTCTGGTTTGCTAAAAATTTATCGAGCTAGCAGTTTTTATTATAGCGTTTGACAACTATTTAACAAAGACGAAAATACCGAGACAAAGTCTCACCATTTTAGAGATAGCCAAAATTCACATTTATCTTGTGTCAGGGCTTCTTTTTGGCTACAATATGGTCGTTTGGTCTGAACGACAACAAAAGAGAAAAGAGGATGGATATGAAAAAGAAAATTGCAGCAGTGTTGACTGCGGTGGTGTTGGCAGTTGCGTTGACGGCGTGTGGCGGTTCATCGGCCGGGTATACCGGCGAGCAGAGCGCGGCGGCAAAGGGTATGGGCGGCGATGTTACGGTGAACATCACGTTTGAAAACGGCGCAGTGACAAAGTGCGATGTGGATGCTTCGGGCGAGACCCCGAGCATTGGGCAGGAGTGTGCCCCGAAGGTGGCGCAGGAGATTGTGGACGCAAACAGCCCGAAGGTGGATGCGGTTGCGGGTGCGACCATCACGTCGGATGCCATTATGAAAGCGGCACAGGCCTGCTTTGATGCTGCCGGCGTAAAGTATTGATTTTTAACCTGTAATACACAGCAAAAAGCCGCCGCCCTGAATGCTAGGGGCGGCGGCTTTTGTTGTTTGATGCAATTGCAGGTGTTATACAAACAGCTTCGGCTTTTGCCGGGGCTGTTTGTGCGTTAGGTATGCAGTGAAGCAGGCACTGCAAGATAGGTGCCGACCTGCCGCTGCATGATGTCGCGCATTTCGGTCAGCAGGTCGGTTTCACCGTTGTGCAGGCACCAGTCAAAAATAACCCCGCGCGCTACGACAAACAATTTTTCAGTAATCTGCTGTGCCGGCAGTGTGGCACAAAATTCGCCCTGCTGCTGGCCTGTTTGCAGAAGTTCGGTCAGCATGCCCTGCATGGCGCGGCCATGGGTGATGAACATCTGGTTGGTGGGCACATAAAGGCTGCGCACCATATCAATGCCGTTTTGCAGCGACAGCTGGGCGTACAGGCAAAAATAGTCGACAACCTGCGCCGGCAAACTATTGGTTTGGGCCAGCAAAGCGGGTACCCGCTCGCTGAAAAACACGTCGCCCAAACGATAAATTTCAACCATCAGGTCAAATTTAGACTGAAAGTGGTGGTAGAAGGTGCCAATTGAAACGCCTGATTTTTTGGCGATCTGCGCGACCGTGATGTGCTCGTAGCCATACTGGTTGATCAGTTGTACCCCGCACCGGTAAATTTTAGCTTTTGTGGCGATGGCCTGCCGGTCACGGCTGGTCTGATTTTTGGGCACTGCCATTCCCCCTTTTCCAGATGCTGCTATTATACAAAA
The DNA here is from genome assembly GCA_023460035.1 of Bacillota bacterium. Lineage (GTDB taxonomy): Bacteria > Bacillota > Clostridia > Oscillospirales > Ruminococcaceae > Pygmaiobacter. The sequence continues at coordinate 120,803 of JAEWRN010000004.1, read as the reverse complement.
TCTGCGGCTGGGGTTCAATGGGAAACCGGTCGAAAAGCAGATTATTCAAGCGTGCTGGCGACTTCGTATGCATCCCAGATGGCGTACATGATATTCGACACCTGCCGCGCGTCGCCCAGCAGGTGTACGGTAAGCCCCGTGTCACGCAGCTTTTTGTACAGTGCATTTTCGCTGGCATAGCCCACGGCCAAAATTACGGTGTCAGCGGCAATGGCTTTGCTGCCTGCCGCGGTTTCTACCGTCAGGGTTTTGCCGTCATAATCGGTAGCTTTGGCCGATGCCACCGTTTCGATGCCCTTAAACGGGACAAGGGCTTCCAGCATTTCGCTGTTGGCGCTGCAAAGCGGCCCGTTGACGGCGAGAATTTTGGGCATTGCCTCTACAATGGTGACGGTTTTGCCCATTTCGCGCAGCCAAAGTGCAGTCTCGCAGCCCACCAGCCCGCCGCCGATGATGGCGACATGCTCGCCGGCTTTTTGTTTACCCAGCAAAATGTCCGCCGCGGGGTAGACCGGGGCGCTGCCCAGCGGGAACACCTTCGGCTTAGAGCCGGTGGCGACGATGACAACATCGGCGCCGGAAGCTTTTACGGTGGCTTCATCGGCAGTTGTGTTGAGGTGTACTTCAACCCCAAGGGCTTTTAGCTCATGCTCGTACCACGCGGCAAGGGCGTGGTCATCCTCTTTAAACGACGGGGTGCCGCCGGGGATCAGGTTGCCGCCAAGGCGGCCGGTTTTTTCGTAAACAACGGGCTGGTGGCCGCGCAGGGCCAACACGCGCGCCGCTTCACAGCCGGCGACGCCGCCGCCCAGTACCAGCACCTTTTTGCCGTGCAGCGCGGGCACAAGGCGTGCCTCACGCTCGCGGCAGGCCTGCGGGTTGACCGCACAGTTCAGCGCCGAATAATGCTGAATGCGGCCCATACAACCCTCCTGACAGGACAGGCAGGGGCGAATGGATGCAAGGTGGTCGGCGTGCAGCTTGTTGACATAGTCCGCGTCGGCCAGCAGCGGGCGGCCCAGTGAGATCATGTCGCAGGCACCGCTTTGCACGGCGTCGGCGGCAAGCTGCGGGTTGTCCATACGGCCGGCACAGATGACCGGCACGTTGACCGCCTCTTTGACCATTTTGGCATACGGGATATACAGGCCCTTTTCCTGATACATTGGGGGGTGGTTCCACCACCAGGCGTCGTAGCAGCCCACATCGACATCCAGTGCATCATAGCCGTATTCAACCAGCAGCTTTGCCGCTTCAATGCCCTCTGCAATGTCCTTGCCTTTTTCTTCAAACTCTTCACCGGGCAGCGCGCCAACACGCCAGTCTTTGATGAAGCTTTTTACGCTGTAGCGCATCGTGACAGGGAAATCGGCGCCGCAGGTCTTTTTGATTTCGTCGACAACCTCACGTGCAAAGCGCAGGCGGTTTTCCAGTGTGCCGCCGTATTCGTCTGTGCGGTTATTGAACAGCGAGATGGCAAACTGGTCCATCAAGTAGCCCTCGTGCACGGCATGGATCTGCACGCCGTCAAACCCGGCGCGTTTCGCGTTAAAGGCGCCTTTGCCAAACTGCACAACAATCTCGTGAATTTCTTCTTTGGTCAGCGGGCGGCAGGTCTTGTCCAGCCAGCGGTGGGGAATGGCGGAGGGGGCCACCGGCGGGTGTTCGCCAAGGTTGGTGGGGATGGTGACGCGGCCAAACCCGGCGGAGAGCTGGAGGAAGATTTTAGCGTCATATGCGTGGATGCGCTCGGTCATTTCTCGCGCGGTGCGAATGAAATGGGTGGGTTCCCAGGTCGAACAGGGGCAGCTGGGCATGTCGTGCTGCTCTATCTTGTTGTCCACAAAGGTTACGCCGGTAATGATCAGGCCGGTGCCGCCCTTTGCGCGCTCGGTATAATAGTCGATACCGCGCTGGTTAAAACCGCCCTCGGCGTCGCCCAGGCCAAGCGGCCCCATGGGCGCCATTGCAAACCGGTTTTTGATGGTACAGCTGCCGATGGTGACCGGCTCGAACAAAATCGAATACTGATTTTTCAAAAAAGTCCCTCCAGTTCAAAATAGATGACAGAACAAATTCACCGAACACGTTCTGTAAAACACAGTAGCACCATGACAAAAAATTGTCAATATAAAAAATGTGAAAACAAAACGAAACTTGTTTGTGCGGGTTGATGAAACAAAATAACAGCCGCACGCCGGCGCATTGTGTAGCGGTCGGCTGCTGTGGTAAAATTGCAGTGTTTCCCGCAATTTGCGGCAGGTAACAGATAAAAGGGGGAGAAAACCTTGTTTACGTATCTGCTTTATGGGGCGGCAGGGGGCGCGCTGCTGCTTTCGTTTTTTAAAGACCGGGGCAAAACTGCGCAGGCGTTGCAAAAGGCGTGGCGGTCGGTAGAAAACATTCTGCCGCAGCTGCTGGCGCTGCTGGTGTTGGTCGGCATGGTGCTGTCGGTGCTGGACGCCGGCACCATTTCGGCACTGCTGGGCAGCCAGTCCGGTGTTTTGGGTATGGCGATTGCCGCGGTACTGGGGTCGGTCACGCTGATACCGGGGTTTGTCGCTTTCCCGCTGGCGGCGGCGTTGCTGCACGCGGGGGCTGGCTGGGGGCAAATTACGATGTTTGTCACCACGCTGATGATGGTGGGCATTGTAACACTGCCGATGGAAATACAGTATTTCGGCAAGCCGACCGCAATAAAGCGCAATCTTTTAGCGCTGCTGTACGCGGTGGGAATTTCGTTTTTGATAGGGGGGCTGCTACGGTGAAAAAGTTGCGTGCGGTGGCAAAGCGCTACCGGTTCTTTTTGCTGCTGGCGGGCATCAATTTGGTGCTTTTGGTTGCGGTGCCCCAAACCGGGTTTGCCGCGCTGACCCTGACCAAAGACAATTTTTTAGAAATGCTGTCGGTGCTGCCCCCCATTTTTATTTTGCTGGGGCTGCTGGATGTATGGGTAGACCGGCAGACCATGATGAAATACATGGGCGCCAATAGCGGCATCAAGGGTATTTTGCTTGCGTTTTTGCTGGGCTCCGCCGCCGCGGGCCCATTGTATGCGGCCTTCCCATTCGCGGGGGTCTTGCTGAAAAAGGGGGTGCGGCTGCTGAATGTGTTTGTGTTTATCGGCGCATGGTCAACGACCAAAATACCGCTGCTTTTATTTGAAGCCGCAAGCCTCGGCTGGCAGTATACCCTGCTGCGCCTTGGCTGCAATGTGGTGGGTATTTTGCTAATTGCGCTGCTGCTGGAAAAAATGACGACCGAAAAGCAGAAAGAGCAACTGTACGAGGGGGCGCAAAAGCTGTGAAAAACGCAGATCAAAACCCGTGGAACAGCATCCCGCTGCAAGATTACGAAGCGCATATGTCACTGGATGGGGTGTACCAGCTGCAAACGCTGAACGAGATGATGCGGGGCCAGTTTGAAAGCGGCCCGGCCCAAAGCGTGATGATTTTGGGCGTTGCCGGGGGTAACGGGCTGCAACATCTTTGCACCGGCGACACGCAGGTATTTGGGGTGGACAGCAACCCCGATTACCTTGCCGCCTGTGTGCAGCGTTACCCGGCCATTGCGGGCCGTTTTGTGCCGCTTTGTGTGGATTTGGCGGGTGAAGAAGCGAGAAACCTTCCGCACGCCGGCCTGCTGGTTGCCGATTTACTGGTGGAATACATTGGCACCGAATGTTTTGTGCAGGTGGTGCGCACGGTGGCGCCCGGCAGGGTGTCCTGTGTCATACAGCTGAATACCGGCAGCGGTTTTGTGTCGCAAAGCCCTTACCTGCATGTGTTTGACGGCCTGTCACAGGTGCACCACCAGCTCAGCGAAGTGGGGATGCAAACGGCATTGCAGCAGGCCGGGTATCGGCAGACCCTTCGCAAAGCGGTGCCGGTGCCGGGTGACAAAACCCTGTTGCGGCTGGACTATACCCCCGTAAACTGACGGGTTAGGCCTGCAGGCAAAGCAGGCAAGCCGCCGAAGACCTCCTTTTTTGCCGCAGTGAAACAGAGCGTGGTACCGGGTTAAAATTTATGCCGTAACCTTTAGATTCATAGAATGCGGACGAATAGAACTAATAAAGATTCTATATCGCAAAGCCTGCTGCAAACAGCATGGCTGACAAGTGTTTTGCTGCTGAACTACGGATGGTACGGCAGTAAAACGCCAAGGTTTGCATTTTGTTTCCATACCGCAAAAAAGCGGCAGGGCCAACGCCCCGCCCGCCGGCCTGCAAAATATAGCTTGCGGGCGGTGAATGGGTGGGCCAAAGGCAGTTGTGCAAACCCGACAAAAAAGCATTTTATAATGGAAGGGGAAAGCAGGATGGCTGAACCTGAAAGACCTCGGCTTGCGCAATTTTCGTGGCTGAGAGACCAAAAAGCAAAAGCATTGATGCGGGTAAGCCGTGCGGTGGCTTTTGAATATAACACGCAGACAGGGGAGCGGGCGTTTTCTTCTCGCATCGAAAAGCATGTTGCGGGAAATTATGATGAACGCCCGCTCTCAGAAATTTTATTCCGTGATGGGGTAATCCACCGCAGTGACGTGGCCCGTTTTGAGCGGTTTCGCCAACAGGTACTGCAAGGCCGCGGCGGGGTGCTGGCCCTGCGGCTGCTGACGCCGCTGGGCGATTATCGCTGGTTTGAAATTCTGGCGGCACCCGCCCCGGCCAGTGACGAACATCTGGTAGTGGGGCTGGTGAGCAGTGTTGACCGCCAGATGCGTGAAAACGGCCTTTTGTATGACATTGTCAGTGGGGTTTACAACAAGGCTGCATTTATGAACGCCACCCAAAAGGTACTGGAACAAAATGTTGAAAAAGTGCATTATCTGATCCAGTTTGACATTGTGCGGTTTAAAATCGTCAACGAGTTTTATTCGTTTTCAGAGGGCGATTTACTGCTGCGGCATATCGGCGAGACGCTGCGGTCGCTGGCGCTGCCGGGTGAAACCTATGGGCGCCTGCGCGATGATGTGTTTTGTATCTGCGTTGCGCGCACAGGCAAAGAAGCGACCGAGTTTGTGGGCAAGCTGGAAAAAAAGATCAACGAGTATCTGCTGCCGTTTCAGTTTCAGCTGACGGCGGGTATTGTGCGCATTGAAGAATACGACGGCCAGCCGGTGGATATTTTATGTGACCGCGCCGCTCTTGCACAGAAAAGCATCAAAGGGCGGTATGTGCGCCGCTATGCGTTTTACGACCACGCGATGAGCGACATCCTCAACCGCGAACACTGCATCATCGGGTCAATGTACCGTGCATTACAGGAAGAACAGTTCCTCGTGTATCTGCAGCCCAAGTTTGACCTTTGCAGCCAGCGCGTTTCCGGGGCAGAAGCCCTTGTGCGGTGGCGGCATCCAAGTGAAGGTATGATTTTGCCGGGGGAGTTTATCCCCATTTTTGAACAGAACGGTTTTATTTTGCAGCTTGATGAATACGTGTGGGAGCAAACCTGCCGCATGCTGCGCCGCTGGCTGGATGCCGGTTACGACCCGCCGCCGGTGTCCATCAATGTTTCAAGGCTGCATATTTACAACCCGGACCTCTGCGAAAAACTGATTTCGCTGGTAGAGCGCTATGAAATCCCGCCGCGCCTTTTGGAGCTGGAAATCACCGAGAGTGCATACATCGAATACCCGCAGATGCTGTACACAATTATGGATAAGCTGCAGGAGCACGGTTTCATCTTTTTGATGGACGATTTTGGCAGCGGCTATTCGTCGCTTAATGCGCTAAAGGATATCCCCGTCGACGCGGTGAAAATCGATTTGCACTTTTTGCACAAGCCCCGCCGTGGCGAAGAGACCGGCCGCGGCATTTTGGCAAGCGTCATCAGCCTGGTGCGCGGTATTGGGCTTTCGGTCATTGCAGAGGGGGTAGAAACCCGCGAGCAGGCAGAGTTTTTAGTAAAGGCTGGCTGCCCACAGGCACAGGGGTATTATTTCGCAAAACCAATGCCGGTCGAAGAATATGAGGAAATCTGTTTTAAAAAGCAAGAAACCGCAGTGGGAAACAGCTAAAAGGGCTGCCGGGACAAAAAGCATAAAACCTGCGGCATCAGAGAACACTGGCCGGACGAAGGGCCAATCTTAACAATGTTTACTTGATGTACCGGGCTGCTGCGGTACTTTGGCCACGGCGGTAATACACTACAGGCAGTTGAAGGCAAAAGGGGATAGTAAGATGAAGAGTATTCGCTCGAAAATCCTTGTGGCCATGGTGACCACGGTTTCGCTTTGCATGCTGGCGGGTGGGTTTGTCAGTATCTATTTTACCTATGCCAGTACCAACTCGGTGGTCAACCAGTCGCTGCAGGTTATGGCGCAGCTGGCGTCAGAACGCATCAACAAAGAATTGCAGCGTTATGAAAGCATCACGCAGGAAGTGGGGTCGATTGCCCGGCTTTCGAATGCCGATATTTTAATGGGCGAAAAAGAGGACTTGATCAACCAGCGTGTCAAAACATATGGGTTTCAGGCCGGCGGCATCATTGATGCCAATGGGGTGGGCATGTTTGACCACAAGACCTATTCTTCGCAGGATTATTACAAGAGTGCCATGCAGGGGGAAACGGTGGTCACCGAGCCCATGGTCGATGAAAAAACCGGCGATTTGACGATTGTGGTCGCGGCGCCGCTTTGGCAGAACGGCATCCCCAATTCGCAGCCGGTCGGTGTGGTATATTTTATACCACAGCAGAACTTTTTAAATGACATCGTCTCGTCGATTAAAATCAGTGACAACGGCGGCGCCTATTTGATCAACAACCAGGGCACAGTAATTGCACACCAGAACCTTACACTGGTACAGCAAAAGTCAAACAGCATCGAGCAGGCCAAAACAGACCCCAGTGTGACAAAGCTTGCAGAGATTGTACAAAAGATGATACAGGGTGAAAGCGGTGTCGGCAGTTACCGGTTTAACGGCACCGACCGCATGCTGGCCTATGCGCCGCTGCCGGACACAAACGGGTGGAGCGTCGGCGTGTACTGTGGTGCCTCTGACTTTATGGGGATGACCTACCTTGGTATGGGTGTCGCTGTGGCGCTGACGTTGCTTGCGCTGCTGGTGGCATGGATTATCGCGTTCCGCATTTCCAAACGCATTGGGGACCCGATTAAGCAATGTGCACAGCGGGTAGAGCTGCTTTCGCAGGGCGACCTTGCGTCCCCGGTACCGGAAGTGCGCGCAAAGGATGAAACGGCAATTTTGGCGGGTGCCACACAAAACCTTGTGCATGGCTTTAATACTATGCTGGGTGACATCCACGACCAGCTTGCCAGGATGGCAGCCGGTGATTTTACTGTACAAAGCAACTGCAAAGAGATGTACGTTGGCAGTTTCAGTGCGATATTGACTTCCATTGATGCGCTGAAAAGGGATATGACGGAAACGTTGCAGCAGATTGACCAGGCCGCCGACGGTGTAGCAGGCGGGGCAGAACAGCTTTCTTCCGGCGCGCAGGTGTTGAGCCAGGGTGCAACCGAGCAGGCAAGCTCGGTGGAAGAGCTTGCGGCGACGATTACTGAAATTTCGGCACAGGTGCGCGAAACGGCGGCCCATGCGGAAGATGCGCATAAAAAAATGAACCAGACCAGTACCGAAATAGACAGCTGCAACGCGCAGATGGAACAGATGGTGTCAGCCATGCAGATGATCGACGAGACCTCTGCCGAAATCAGCAAAATCATCAAGACTATTGAGGACATTGCGTTCCAGACCAATATTCTGGCCCTCAACGCCGCGGTGGAAGCGGCCCGCGCCGGTGCGGCGGGCAAGGGCTTTGCCGTGGTGGCAGACGAGGTGCGCAACCTTGCGGCTAAAAGTGCGGAGGCATCTAAAAATACGGCAAACCTGATTGAAAGCTCCACCGGCGCGGTGGCAATGGGGATGCAGCTTGCAGACGACACGGCAAAGTCACTGCAAAAGGTAGTGCAGTCGACCGGCAGTGTTAGTGAGGTTGTGGGTAAAATCAGCGCGGCGGCACAAAGCGAAGCGGGCGCAATTGAGCAGGTGACGCAGGGCATCGACCAGATTTCCGGTGTGGTGCAGACGAATTCCGCCACAGCCCAGCAAAGTGCAGCTTCCAGTGAAGAACTTTCAAGCCAGGCGCTAATGCTCAAAGACCAGGTGCGGCGGTTTACACTGGCAAGCGGTGACGCCACCGGTAACCAGCTTGAAAAGCAAGAATAATTACAATAAAACAGCTACGATAAAGGTGACCCAAGGACCACACTGCTGCGAATTTTGAGAGGAGAGTTTGTGCCATGAGAGAGAAAGCAACCGAAGTGCAGACCGAGATGCAGGAAGAAAAATATCTGACCTTTTTGAGTGACGGACAGCTGTTCGGCATCCCCATTGGGGATGTGGTACAGATCGTCGGCATTCAAAAAATCACCCAGATCCCCGACCTGCCAAACTATGTAAAAGGGGTCATTGACCTGCGTGGTGACATTATCCCGCTGATTGACCTGCGGCTGCGCACCGGCAAGCAGGAGGCCGATTATACCGAGCGAACCTGTGTCATTGTCACCCGCATTTCAGACAAGCTGTTTGGCTTTATTGTCGACGAGGTCGATGAGGTGACCGATATTAAGCACGCACAAATTTCGGACCCGCCCAAAATTTCGACCGAAAAGACCAACCGGTATCTCACTGGCATTGCGCGCATGGAGGATGAGAAAATCATTCTGCTCGTAGACCCTGCCAGCATTCTGCGGGACGATGAGATTAATGAATTGACCAAAGCGATGAACTGAAAAATGGCAGCCGTTGCAGGCTGCCATTTTTGGCACCCTTTACCGGGCGCCTGTCTGCTGGTACCGGGTTTGGGGTATGCCGTAGCAAGTGTTCGCTGTGCGGGGCAGAAAAGCGGGGGAAAACGAAAAGCCACACGGCAGCATTTTGGCGTACGGGCGGCGGCTGTGGCAGGCAACGCGCGGCGTACAAAAACTGTGTAGATCAGCTCTGCTGCAAAAAAGTGTTGCGGTTTGCAGCGTGTCGTGCAGGCAAACAAAAGGCGAAGGCCTTTCCCCGTTTTATGTGGGCACGCCTTACCCCAAAGTCGTGGTGCTGCGGTGTTGGGTTGTACATGCATAACCACATCACAGATTGTGAAAATTACCACATTTTGGGTAATGTATACACATTTTTTACCAGATGCAAAAAACAGATAAAATTTCTTTTTTTAAGAAGTGACAAATTTCATGTTTTGTCAAATATACAAAAAGCAGAAGTAGAATTTGTTCTATATATTAAAATATTATATAAATATAAAATAAAGTTGAATAAATATATACTTTTTACACAAAAGATATGATGAATTACAGAGAATAAACGGTGAAAAGTAAAATTAAGATACGTCACAGTGTAAATGAATAGTGTGACATGTGACTTGTCTTAAAACTGAAATCATGGTTTTTGTGAGTTTTTTTACTTTACAAAACTTCCGCTTCCAGTTATGATATAAACATGTGTTAAACATGTGTATTTGTGAATAAGATATGAATGTGTATATCAATTGATATCACAGTGTAAAAAGGAGATAAAAAGAGTAAAAGCGTGGGATTTACAGCAAATTGTTTTAAAACAGAAGCATGGCAGGTATTATGCACCAAAATGCACTGATTTGAGAAAAATTGTTTTAAAACCCACCGAAGTGACTTCTCAAAAATGCCTCGTTTTTCGGGGGATAACACCAGTGGTGGGAGGTTTAAAAAATGTATATTGTACCTTTGTCCAGTTTACCTTCTATTGAAGGCGCCGGGGCTGGGGGCACACAAACTAGTGGCGCAGTGCAGAGCGGTGGGGGAGTACCCTTTGCAGATGTCATGAAGAGTGCAATGGAAAACCTGACGCAGACCCAACAGGTAGCTGCGCAGGATTCGTATGATCTGGCCATGGGGGATGTGTCAGACCTGCATTCAATGATGATTCATGCGGCACAGGAAACAACAGCAATCGAAACGGTGGTGCAGCTTACTTCGAGGGCAGTAAGCTCCTATAAGGAAATCATGCAGATGCAGGTTTGACTTTAACCATCGCCGTACGATAGTACCGCCGCACGATAAATATAGCCGTATGAAAAGTTGGTAGCAGACAAATGAAGATTGATGTTAAAAGCTTGGTGCAGAAAGTCAAAACATTTTGGCAAAACCAGCCTCCAAAACGCAAGCGCATTGCGCTGCTTGCGGGTGGGGGCATTTTGACGTTCGCTTTAATTGTCACAATTGTATTAAACATATCCAGCGCGGGCACCAAGGTTTTGTTTCCCGGTATGACGCAAACCGAAGCGGCGCAAGTCTATGCCGAACTGCAGGAAATGGGCGTCAAGGCAGAAATCAACTCCAGCGGCGAAGTGCGTGTACCGCAATCCGATTGGGATAATATCGTGTTTCAGCTTAACCAGAAGGGGTACCCCAAAACAACACTGAGCTACGACACGTTTTCCAGTTCCACGGGCTTTACTTCGACAGAATTCGAGAAAAAAACCGCTTTAATTTTTCAGGCACAGGACCGTATGCAGCAAACGCTGATGCGGCAGGATGGTATTGCAGACGCAACGGTGACCTTTACAGTACCGGAGACCAGCAGCTATGTCTGGGACCAGTCAAGCGAACAGCAAAGCTCGGCGGGGGTCAGTGTGCTGATGAAGGCCGGTTATGAGCTGACACCCGAAAGAGTGTCAGCCATTAAGCATTTGGCGGCTACGTCGGTACCTAATTTAAAGGCGGAAAATGTGGTCGTTGTCGATGCCTCTACCGGTGTTGAGGTTTCAGACGGCTCGCAGGATTCCGGCAGTGGCACCTACAGCACCCAGCGCCTTGAGTTTGAGCGTGAGATTGCAAAGTCGATCGAGGACAATATTAAACGGCTGCTTTCCAGCCGGTATGGTGCAGACGGGGTAACGGCGGTGGCCACGGTGACACTGGACTATGACAAAATGGTCACCGAGTCCAAGCAGTACCAGCCCCGGTCCGACGGCGAAAGCGCCGGTGTGATCAACCATTATGAAGAGAATTATTCTCTTGACGGCAATGTTTCCGCTTCCGGTATTGCGGGCGAGCAGAACAATACCGATTCTGTGCCGGAATATCAGGCAGAGGATGGCAGCAGTGCCCCGACGACGGATTACCAGAGAAGCGTTGACTACGACGTGGGTTATGTGCTGACACAGATCGAAAAAGGCGAGCCCATTTTGAAAAAGGCTTCGGTTGCGGTCATTGTCAACGACCCGAACTTTGACACGCAGGTCGAAGAGACCCTGGTGGATTTGATTTCTAAAAGCGTCAACATTACGGCGGATAATATTTCGGTCACGAACCTGAATATCTCTGCGAACCAGAACAACAACAGCAGCACAAACTGGCTTGCAAACCTTGGCGGGCTGTCTCTGCGGCAGATTTTAATCATCGGCATTATCGCATTGCTGCTGATTGTGCTGATTATCGTGCTGGTCACCACCCTGACACGCCGGCGCAAACGGCGCAAAGAGCACGAGCAGGAGACACGGTTTGAGGCGGAGGAGCACGAGCGCCAGCAGACATTGCAGCGTGAAATTGAAGAGCACAAGCGCCAGCTGCAAAGTGAGGCGATGGCTTCTGCGGATGAAAAAGAGAACGCCATCACACAGGAGGTTAGAGATTTCGTCAAGGATAATCCTGAAATTACGGCCGCACTGATACGGTCCATGTTGAGGGAGGAGAAGTAATATGGCGAAACAAAAGCTATCTTCCGTGCAAAAGGCCGCGGCCGTATTGATTGCGCTGGGGGCCGACAGGGCCTCCATGGTGTACAAGCACCTGAAAGAGGACGAAGTAGAGCAGCTTTCTCTGGAAATTGCAAAGCTTGACCGGCTGACCGCAGAGGACCTGAAAGATACCATAGAGGATTTTTACGGCCTTTGTGTCACGCAAAAGGTGATTAACGAAGGCGGTGTGCTGTATGCGCGCGACGTGCTTGAAAAAGCGTTCGGTGCCCAGCAGGCGGTTTCGTTTATGGAGCGGGTCACAAAGTCACTGCGCACCAAGTCGTTTGAATTTATCCGCAAGGCAGATTATAAAAACCTGCAGATGACCTTACAAAATGAGCACCCGCAAACCATTGCGCTGGTACTATCCTACGCAAGGTCAGACCAGGCGGCGCAGATTATTGCCGAATTGCCGCGCACCTTGCAGCTTGACATTATTAAAAGAATCGCCGAGCTTGACCGGGTTTCGCCGGAGATGATCAGTGTGGTCGAGTCGACATTGGAGCGCCGGTTTGCCACCTTTATTTCGGCCGACCATGTGGAGGTCGGCGGCGTGCCGTATATTGCCGAGATCATGAACCGGGTCGACCGCAGCACCGAAAAGTACATTTTCGAAGAGCTGGGCGAACGCGACGCACAGCTGGCAAACGATATTCGCAACCTGATGTTTGTGTTTGAAGATATCGTCAACCTTGACAGCATGGCAATACAGCGGTTCATTCGCGAAGTGGACACCAAAGACCTGTCGGTCGCCCTCAAGGGTGCCGGCGAAGAGGTGCGGGAGGTTATCTACCAGAACATGTCCTCCCGTATGCGCACCACCATCGAGCAGGATATTCAATATCTGCATAATATTCGTATGCGCGATGTGGAAGAGGCGCAGCAGAAGATCGTATCGGTCATTCGTCAGCTGGAGGAAGCCGGTGAAATCGTGATCGCCAAGGGAGAGGAGGACGAGATCCTTGCCTAAAGTGATCCGACAGACCAATACGGCAGCCAGCGACCTGGTGGTAAAGATTCCCGATGCACTGCCCCCGCCGCCACCCCCGCCGGTTATGACACAAGAAGGGGATACCGTTGTTTTTGAAGAGCAGGCAGAGCTGCAACCCGCAATCTCACCGCAGCAGCAGGCAGAAGAACAGGCGCAGGCGCTGACCAAGCGGCTGCTGCAAACTGCCCGCGGCGAAGGGGAGCGCATTTTGCAAACCGCCCGCGAAGAGGCACAAAGGCTGCGCGAAGAGGCAATGCAGCAGGGGTACCGGCAGGCGCTGGAGGAAAAGCAGCAGGAGATCAGCAGCCAGCTTGCCGAGCTGGACACCCTGATGCAAACACTGCAACAGCGCCAGCAGGAGTTTTTTGAGACCTATGAAAACGGGTTGACCACACTGGCAATCGAAATTGCACAAAAGGTGCTGGGCTCGCTGATCCGCCAACAGGAAACCCTGTTGCTGCCGCTGGTAGAGCAGGCGATGTCCACGGTGAAAAACGAGGAGTGGATCACGGTTCAGGTTTCAGAAAGAATGCCGGTATTGGTGGATTATTTGAAACGGGACCTGTTGGGTGGCACCGGCACGGAGGGGCATACGGTTGAGGTGCAGGCGGCAGACCTGCCGGAGGGCAGCTGCTTGATTCAAACGCCGGAAGGTGTGGTGGATGCATCCATTCATACCCAGCTTGAAAATTTGAAGACCATGTTCGACCGCACCGACCGTGCGGCAGACTGACCCGGAATGATGATATCAAAGGAGGGGATCGCCTTGGTACAGAGCAGAGCGGCTGTAGATGTTACGGCATACCGCAGGGCTGTGCGCCTTGGCGACCTTTATACTTATCAGGGCAAAATCAGCAAAATCGTGGGCCTTACCATTGAGGCGACCGGCCTTTCATGCAATGTGGGCGATGTGTGCAACATTCAGTTGGACGAAGCGCGCTCGGTGCTCGCCGAGGTTGTGGGCTTCAAGGGCAATTCGGTACAGCTGATGCCGTATCAGGATGTGGACGGCATCGGGTTTGGCAGCGTGGTGGTGGGCACCGGCGACAAGCTGACCATTGGCGTAGGCGACGATTTGATGGGCCGCGCAGTGGACGCGCTGGGCAACCCCATCGACGGCCTTGGGCCCATTAAGCAAACGGCATGGTACCCCATCAACGGGCGGCCCTCTAACCCGATGAAGCGCCCGCCCATCACCCAGGTTATGGAGCTTGGCGTGCGTGCAATCGACGGGCTGCTGACCATGGGCAAGGGCCAGAGAATGGGCATTTTTGCAGGCAGCGGCGTGGGCAAAAGTACCCTGATGGGGATGATTGCCCGCAATGTCAAAGCCGATGTCAATGTCATTGCGCTGGTGGGCGAACGCGGGCGTGAGGTCGTTGAGTTTATGATGCGCGACCTTGGCGAAGAGGGGATGAAACACTCGGTGCTGGTTGTCGCAACCTCAGACCAGCCCGCAATGATGCGCACCAAATGTGCACTGGCGGCCACCGCAGTTGCCGAGTTTTTTCGCGATCAGGGCAAAGACGTACTGCTGATGATGGATTCGCTGACCCGCTTTTGCATGGCGCAGCGCGAAATTGGCCTTGCAACGGGGGAGCCGCCGGTCGCAAGAGGATATACCCCCTCTATTTATACAGTGCTGCCCAAGCTGCTTGAGCGTTCGGGCAACTTTGAGAAGGGCTCGATCACCGGTATTTACACGGTGCTGGTAGAGGGCGACGACACCAACGAGCCGATTTCGGACACTGTGCGCGGCATTGTGGATGGCCATATCGTATTGTCCCGCAAGGTGGCAATGCGCAACCATTACCCGGCAATCGACATCTTGGCAAGCATCAGCCGTTTGATGAGCAATATCGTCAGCGACGACCACAACCAGCTTGCCGGCCGCATTCGCCAGATGCTCTCGGTTTATCGGGACAATCAGGACCTGTTGTCTATCGGCGCATACAAAAGCGGCAGCAACCCAGAGCTGGACGAAGCCATCCGGCGCATGGAGGCCATCGATGCCCTGCTGCAGCAAAAGGTGGACATAAAGGCCACGTATGAAGAAACGGTGCAGCAGATGCGAAAACTGGTGCTATAGCGGTTTACCTTGTGGGATTGATAGAAAAAGGAGGGACGTGCCATGAAAAAGTTTGTGTTTTCGCTGGACCACATGCGGGACTACAAAGAACTTGTGCTGGATGAGGAACGCGGTGTGCTATCGCATTTGAACGCGAAGCGCAATGCATTGCAACAGCAAATTGATTCATTACAGAAGCGTTTTCGCGAATTGTCGGTAGAACTGAAAACCGCACAGCAACAGGGCACGACCATTCAAAAAATACGCAGCTACGGCGTGCAGCTTGAAAACATACGGCTGCAGCTGGCCGACCTTCGCGTGCTGCTGCTTGCGGCAGAGCAGGAGGTAGAAAAGCAAATGGCGGTGGTGCTTGCCGCCAATCAAGAGGTCTCTAAGCTGGATAAGCTTTACGATAAACAGTACGAGGTTTACGCACAAGAGACAAAAAAAGCGCAGGAGCAAGAGGTAGAAGAGCTTATCTCAATGGAGATCGGCCGCGAGAACGCGGGCTGAACAATCTGCACTGAAAGGAGGTGATAAAAATGGAACAAATGGCGGCAACGACAACGGCGGTTGCAAGCGGTACCAGCCTGCGGCAGACATTGGCTGCGGTGGCGGGGCTGCAGCAGCAGGGGGCCGGTGGGTTTGCGGTGCTTTTAAGCCAGCTTGTGGGGGACGACGATGCACTGGCGGCCCTGCTGGGGCAGTTGACCGAGCAGCAAAACGAGCAGGAAAGCAGCAAAAACGGCGGCATGCTGGCGGCGCAGCTGCTGCTTGCGCTGACAGCGGCTACCCCGCAGCTTACGGTGGACACCAACGTGGCGCAGCAGCTGTTACAACAGGGCGGTGATGCGCAAACGGTCAGCGATGTACTGGCGGGGCTTGCTTCGATGAACACAGACCCCGCGGCGGTGCAGACGGCAGACGCCACGCAGACGGGCCAGACGGCGGCAACCACCGACCAGAACACAGAGCTTTCGGCTTTTTACCAGGTGCTCAGTGCGGCGTGGCAGCAGGCGCAGACCGACACCCAAACGGGCGGCGGGGCTGCGGGTGACGGGTTGTTTTCACAGCAGACGCTGCGCGAGGCCCGCAAGCTGCTGGAAGAGCAGGGCAAGCAAACGGTGGAGCGGCCGGATATTGAACAGCTACAGGCAGCGGTGGATTCAAAGCAGTTCTTGCCGGCGACATCAACAACCGAAACCTTTGCCCAAAGTGCACAGGTGCAGGACATTGCGCAGCAGCTGCGCACCGGTATCTTAAACAATGTGGCAAACGGCAAAAGTGAGTTTGTGGTTAAGCTGCAGCCCGAGGGCCTTGGCGAGATCACGGTACATCTGCTGGATGACAAAAGCAAGATCAGCCTTTCCATTATGGTGGCAGACCCGCAAACGGCAAAGCTGATTTCAAACGAAGTGGCCACACTGCAAAACGCCCTGCGCCCGTTGCAGGCAGAAGTGCACCAGATCATGACCGGCGACGGTACCAACCTTGCCTATGCCTCGCAAAACGCCCTTTCGCAGCAAAACCAGCAGTATCAGCAGGGGCAGCAGTCGGCAAGCAGACAATTTACCTTTGGTTCAAAGGACGCCGAGAGCGACGAATTTGTCGATACCGTAGAAAGCATCCTGAACCCGAACGGCGAACTGGATACCTATATTTGACCGAAAGGAGGGCAAAGTGAATGGTTGACAGCATCAGCAGCAGCTACCGTGACCAGTGGACGAGCCGCCTTACGGATGGCACCGACGCGGCCAGCGGCACCAGCAACACCAGCGGTACCACAAACAACTGGAACGCCGTGTTTACCGATGAGAAAGAGAAAGCACTTTCAGTGAATGATTTTCTTACCTTGATGGTTTCGCAGTTGAAAAACCAGGACTTCATGAACCCGGTGGACAATACCGAATATGTGACGCAGCTTGCACAGTTTGCGACGATGCAGCAGATGGAAGAACTGAGCAGCTATATGAAAACCAATTATGTGATGTCACTGGTAGGCAAAAACGTCACGGCCGCCAATATTTCGGTTTCTGGCGAACTGCAAAAGGAGACTGGGCCAATCCAAAAAGTTTCGTTGGTCAACAATGAGTACTCCATTTATGTCAACGGCAAAAAGTTTTCGCTGGAAAAAATTATGGAAGTACACGACGGTACGACCACCAGCACTGATACAGACAATGGGTTAGACGTGCAAAAATCATCCTATCTGCTGTCGTTGATTGGTAAAATCGCTACGGTACAGCGGCGCGACAAGGATAATAAGGTGGTAGAAAAAGTTGCGGGGCCGGTAGAAAAGGTTTCAACAGAGGGTAATGCCTACAAATTGTATGTCAATGATGCATGGTACCCGCTGGACGACCTTCTTGTGGTAGAAAATGCCGCACAGGCATAAACGGCAGTGGATTTTGATTGTAAAGGAGTGAGGATATGGACGACCTGCTGATTCGCAGCCGGATGATACAACCGGTTACGACGGGGCTTCCGACGCCTCAAACGCACGGCACAGACAATAAAACAGTTGTTACAGGGCAAGGCGCTTCTGCTTTCCAGCAGGCGCTAGAACAGGCCAGTCGCAACGTAGAGCTGTCGTTTTCCAAACATGCGGCAGGCAGGCTGGAACAGCGGGAGATTACCCTTTCACCGGACGGGCTGGAAAAGCTGAGCCAGGGGGTAGAGCTTGCGCGGGACAAGGGCCTTGACGACGCATTGATTTTGATGGACGGCTCTGCTTTTATTGTCAGTGCAAAAAACAGCACGGTAATCACCGCTTTAAACGGGCGGGAGCTCAATGGAAAAGTTATCACAAATATTGATGGGACTGTAATTCTTTGACTGGACCTCGCAAGGGTGTCAAGCCGTGCCCCGACTGACAGAAGGGTACGGGCAGTCCCAGAAAGGGAAATTTTATGGTACGTTCTATGTATGCAGGTGTGGCCGGCATGAAAGCCAGCCAGACCAGAATGGATGTTATCGGCAATAATATTGCCAACGTCAACACCTATGGTTTTAAATCCAGCCGCGCAACGTTCCGTGATATGTATTACCAGCAACTGCGCGGTGCTTCTTCCGGCACGGCGACCCGCGGCGGCATTAACCCGTCGATGGTGGGCTATGGCTCGCAGATCGCCAGCATCGACCTGCTGATGGGCCAGTCGGCAATGAGCAGCACCGGTAACCCGCTGGATGTCGCGATTACAGGCGAGGGCTTTTTGCAGGTGATGGATGCCGACGGCAACACGTTTTATACCAAAGCCGGTATGCTGGATATTGACCCCGCCACCGGCGCGCTGATTGATTCGAACGGCAACTTTGTGCTGGGCACCAGTGCCACCGACGGCAAGCTGGACAGCACGGCAGCCAGCAGCAGCAAAATATTAATCAAGGTTGCCCCGGTGCAAGCCAGTGTGGCCAGCGTGTCAAGCGAAATCAGCGGCAAAACGCTGACCATCACCAGCACCAATCAGACCAAAGCCGCCAACATTGGCTTTACCTTTACCAAAGCGACCGACCTGCCGGACGGGCAGCGCGTGAAGGCTGTGATGGACAGCACCAGTTCGGTCATCAACATCAAACTGAATGCCAACGAGTCGTTCAGCAGCATGAGTGACCTGCAAAGCGCCATCAATGATGCCATTACAGAGGCCAATGGAGGTACACACCCCGGCGGCACTTTTAACTTCAAGCTGGACCCGGATCCGTTTAACGGTGGTTCTACGCTGACCGGTGCGCAAATCGTTGACACGGCAAGCGCAGACTACGAGGGCGGCGGCATTACACTGGATAAAACCAATGTCAATATTTCGGCGGATGGCAGCTTTTTGGGCGGGTTTAAAATCAACTCGACCGGGCTCAAATTTACCGGCAGCGGTGCCACAAAATCCACCGTTACCTATGAAGCAGCGGTCACAGGGGCCGCAGACCCGGCAGACAACCATGTTGCAAGGTATAAGGTGGAGGTTGCAACCGACACTGGTACCTACACAGGGTATGTGACCGAAGAGCGTGCCGAGCTTTCCAGCGGTACCAGCACGGTCTTACTTAGCAAGACCGGTGGCGATGCCAACGATACAATTACCATGTCATACCCCAATGCTTCCAAGATCAATATTGCGCTGGGCAAATCAGACGGCAGTACGCCGGGCGATGGTGACAACAGCGTGGTGGACCTTGGCACCGCGACTGCCAGTACCCCTACCCATAACCTTGGCTGGGGCAAAGGCACTTTTTCATTGACCGGCGGTACAGAATTTACCACACAGGATGTCGGCAACCTCACCGGTGTTTCTATCGGCGCAAACGGTGTTATCGTTGGCACTTCCTCTGCGGGGCAACAGGTGCTAGGGCGCATTGATCTTTCAACTTTTGGCAACCCAAAAGGCCTGATGCAATCGGGCAACAGCTACTACACCAGCACGGCAAACTCCGGCACCCCCAAAGTTACGATTGCGGGTGAAAATGGTACAGGGGCACTGAAAAACAGTGCGCTGGAGCTTTCAAATGTTGATCTGTCTCAAGAATTTTCAGATATGATCACCACCCAGAGAGGCTTTCAGGCAAACTCGCGCCTGATCACCGTATCAGACAGTATGCTGGAAGAACTCATCAACTTGAAGCGCTAAATTACTGGCGGCGACGGCGACCATGGTCGCCGCCGCAGACAAGCGGATATCGGTGTATATCCGTTTGTCTGTGGCGGCAGGCCTTGAACAAAGAAAGGATGTAGAGCGTATGATTACATTGACGAAATTGCGCGGAGAACAATTTACCCTGAATTGCGACCTGATTGAGACTATTTCCGAGAATCCAGATACGACAATCCTTTTAACCAACGGAAATATCCACATAGTCAAAGAATCGATGGAAGAGGTAGTTCACAAGTCGATTGACTATCACAGAAAGATTTTTGTCGGGGCCTATCTGGCAAACCGGCCGGTTAAAGAGGATGATTAAGCAATGGATTTATTGTCAATTTTAGGGTTGGCCTTTGGCGTTTGTATCGTATTGTTCGGCATTTTGTTCGACAGCGGCACCGGCGCTTTTATTATGGAGAACCTGAAAAACTTCTGGGACCCCAGCAGCGTCGCGGTTGTGTTTGGCGGTGTGTTGTCTGCGCTGATGCTTTCGTTCCCCATCAGCATCTTCACCAAAATACCAAAGCATTTAAAGATTATCTTTTTTCCTACCAAATACAACCCCAAAGAATACATTGCCCGCATCGTAGAGCTTGCGACAGAGGCGCGTATCAACGGCCTGCTTTCACTGGAAAGCAAGCTGGAAGAGACTAAAGACGCCTTTTTAAAAAGCAGCATGATGCTGGTCGTGGATGCCGTAGACCCGGAAAAGGTGAAAAACCTGCTGGAAACTGAACTGGAATATCTCGACGAGCGCCACGCACAGGACCGTGCGTTTTATGAAAAGGCTTCTGCCTATTCGCCGGCCTTTGGTATGATTGGTACCCTGATGGGCCTGATTAACCTGATGAAAAAGCTGGATGACCCCAATGCTATTGCCCCGGCAATGGCGCTGGCCCTTGTCACGACCTTCTACGGTTCTATTCTTGCCAACATGGTGTTCACCCCAATTTCCAACAAGTTGAAGGTGCGCCATGAAGAGGAATACCTGTGCAAGATGATTATCGTAGAGGGCGTGCAGTCGATTCAGGCGGGCGACAACCCCCGGTTTATTGAAGAGAAGCTGACGCAGCTGATCCCCGGGTTCCTGATGAAAAAAGGCTTGCCCGGCGCAGAGGCAGCCGTGGAAGAAGCCGAGGGCAAAAAGGGCAAACGGGGTAAAAAATAACCGGCGAAAGGAGGAAACTTGATGAAACGAAAACCGCGTCAGGAAGAAAGCGGCGACTCGTGGATGAATACCTATTCTGATATGGTAACGCTGCTACTGACCTTTTTTGTGCTTTTATTCAGTTTCTCATCGGTAGATGCGTCCAAGTGGCAACAGTTTGTGGACGCGATGACCACGTCGGGTCTCGACGCCTCACAGCTTGCGGCAGATATCAACACCAGTTCCTCTGTATCAATCACTTCCGACCAGCAGGAGCAGGTAGACGAGGTGCTGCCGGTCAGCTTTGACGATCTGTATGATTACCTCAAGAATTATGTCGAGCAGCAAGGGCTGGAAGGCTCGGTGACCATCACGCGCGGCGGCAAAAATGCGGTGTATATCCGGTTTCAGAACAACGTGTTTTTCGATGCCGACAGCGCTACCTTGCGCCCCGGGTCGTATGATGTGCTGAACGTGCTGGGCGATTGCCTGCACAATATCGAAGATCAGATCTACCTGGTCAGTATCAACGGCCACACCGCGTCGGTGCCAAACCCGGACACTTATAAAATTTCAGACTGGACACTGTCCGGTGAACGGGCAAGTAACATTGCAATTTTCTTTGAAGACCAAAAGGGCATCGACCCACGCAAGCTTCGGCCCATTGGATACGGTAAAAACTACCCCATCGCCACAAACGATACCCCCGAGGGCAGAGAGCAGAACCGCCGGGTGGATATGACGATTGTCAAAGATGAGGGCAGTGACGAAGAAAACCAAAAACTGTTAGCCCAGCTTTCAGGCCTGTTTGACCCGTCTAAATTTCCGGCAAGCGGCGGGGCACTGGATATTCTGGATGCCCCAACGGACTCACAGACCGATGCCGCCGCAAACTCACAGCCGACACAGCCGGCAAGTGAAACGCAGCAGCCACCGGCAAGCGGTACAGAATAAAAGCGAGGAGCAGTCAAAATGCCAGAGCAACTCTCACAAAGCCAAATAGACGCCTTGCTGAAAAAAATGAGTTCCGGTGAGGTTACAACAGAACAGGAAGAGCGCAAAATACGGGACTACGATTTCAAGTCGCCAAAAAAGTTCACCAAAGAACAATTGAAGGCGCTGAACGGTCTGCACGAAACACTGGGCCGCATGCTTGCCTCGTACTTTTCCAGCCTGCTGCGCACCGTGTGTGAGATTGAGGTGCTGCAGGTAGAAGAGCAGCGGTTTTACGAATACAACAACGCACTGTCCGACATGGCTCTTTTGGGGCTGATTGATATGAAGCCGCAGGAAAAAGGGCTGGACGAAGCAGTGATGCTGCTTGATTTGTCCACCTCGATCGGGTTTTACATCATTGACCGGGTGCTTGGAGGGCAGGGTACCGGGGTAAGCCTGAACCGGGATTACACCGAAATCGAGCTTGCAATCCTGACCAAGGTGTATGACCGGATTGCCCAGAGGATACAGGACAGCTGGGAGAATAATCTTGAAATCGAATCTTCTCTGGCTGGGATTGAAACCAACCCGCAGCTGCTGCAGATATTTTCACCCGATGACATTGTGGTCATTGTCATGATGAGCGTGCGGCTGGGCAATAAGCTGGACGGCACGCTGAGTATCTGCATCCCGGGCGAATTTTTGGACGATGTGGTGGACCGTTTTAGCCCCAAAGCAGCACGGCCCAACAAGCGGCCAGACCCGGAGAAAGAAGAGATCAAGCGCCGTGTCGTGCTGGAAAACGTATGCGAGTCGAACCTCGAAGTTGAGGCGATTTTTGATCAGTTTAAAATGGAACTACGGGAAATCATGCAGCTGCAGCCGGGGGACGTGATCCCGCTTGCAAAGCCGCTGGATGATGACATTTTGATCAAGGTCAACGAAATACCGTGGTCGACCGCAAAGCTTGGCGAGTCCAGGCAGAAAAAAGCAATCAAGCTCAGTCATATTTTGGGCAACGGAAATGAGGGAATCCAATGGGGGAAGAACAAGACCAACAGTTAGGAGGCCAGGAAGGCATGAGCAGCCTAGAGGTCGATACAATTGGCGAAATCTTAAACATCAGTATGGGCTCTGCCGCGACGGCGATTTCAAAATTGTTGGACAGACAAGTCGTAATCTCGACACCCACGGTAGAGATTCGGCAGTTTCACAGTCTGGATTATGCGGCGCTGGAACCGGCGATGATGGTGAAAATCAACTACATCCAGGGGATCAGCGGTGCCAACATGATGATTTTCCGCCAAAAGGACATGCAGGTTATTTTAAACCTGCTGATGGGGAATGACGAACCACCGCGTGACGATTTTGTGTTTGACGAGCTCAGCATGAGCGCCGCCGGGGAAGTGATGAACCAGATGATGGGGGTTTCGGCCACCGCACTGTCGGAGTTTTTGGGCCGGCCCATCAATATTTCAACGCCGGAAGCCTATATTGTGGAGGGGGACAAGACCTACCAAAATGCCCTGAACATCGACGAAGGCAGCGAGATTGTGGGTATCTCGTTCCAGCTGACAATTAATGAAGTGATGGACAGTAGTTTTGCCAGCATCATGACAATTTCGCTGGCAAAAGAGATTGTCTCCACCGTAATGGGCAGGCAGGAGGAAGAAATGCAAAAGATTCAACCTCAGGCAACGCCGGCGCAAACGCCGCCGGCCGCAGAACCACCGGTAAAGCATGCAGAGCCGGCACCCGCCGAGGCCCCTGCCGCTGCGCCGCCTCCGGCAGCAGCGCCCGCGCCGCAACCGGCTGCACCGCAGGAGCAAATGCCCCTGCAGCAGCAGGCAATGCCGGGCTACCCGCCGCAGGGCCAGCAAGGGTACCCGCCTTACCCGCCTTATGGGTATGGATACGGTTACCCACCCATGCCTTACCCGCCTTACCAGCAGGGCTACCCCCCGCAGGAGGCCGAAGCATACCAGCAGCAGACACCGCGCCAAAACCCGGTGAATGTAAAAAATACACAGTTCCCCATGTTTATGCCGCAAACATCGCCCACACCGGATGCAGGCGGCAACATGGACCTGCTGATGGGGGTTTCGCTGGATGTTTCGGTTGAAATCGGCAAGGCAAAGCGCAAAATTCGCGAAATTATGGATTTTGGGCAGGGCACGGTGATCGAACTGAACAAGCAGGCAGGCGCACCGGTGGATATTGTGGTCAATGGGCGGCTGCTTGCCCGGGGCGACGTGGTGGTGATTGACGATAACTTTGGCGTGCGCATCACGGAAATTCTTGGTACAAAAGAACTGATGGAAAGCCTCAAAGAGGAAACACTGTGAACGAAGAGTTCCTATTACACAGAACAGTCTTAAAGGAGTTTTGAGCAATGAGCAAAAAAATCATGGTTGTCGACGATGCGGCTTTTATGCGCATGACCATCAAAACCAGCCTCACCAAGGCAGGTTACACAGAGATCGTAGAGGCCCCGGACGGGGCGCAGGCCGTAGAGCTGTATGATAAAGAACACCCGGACCTTGTGATTATGGATATCACGATGCCCAACATGGACGGTATTCAGGCACTGAAAGCCATCAAAGGCAAAGATGCCGCTGCAAAGGTAGTCATGTGCTCCGCCATGGGGCAAGAGGCCATGGTCGTAGAGGCAATTCAGCTGGGCGCGCTGGACTTTATTGTAAAGCCGTTCAAAACCGACCGCATTTTGCAGACGGTGGGCAAAATTCTGGATTGACCGGTTAGGGGGAAACCACGATGCCACAATCGCAGGGGTCGGCAATACTTTCGGTACTGGGCGGCCTGTTTCTGTTTTTGGTGGTGCTGCTGCTGGCATGGCTGTGCAGCCGCTGGCTGGGTGCGAAGTTTGGCACCGGGGCAGCGGGGGGCAAAAGCATTGAAGTGCTGGAGCGCATGGCCGCCGGCCCAGACAGGGCGGTGCTGATTTTACGCGCCGGGGGCAAAGTGTTTTTAGTGGGGTCCACTTCGCGGCATTTTGATTTAATTGGCGAACTGGATGCGGCTGAATTTGAAGACCGCCCCGGCCCTGCCGAGCACACACCGGCGCCGTTTGCCGCGGCACTGCAAAGCGCGCTGAAAACATGGGCCCCGGCAAAGAAGCAGGAGAAGGAACACATCGATGACTGAAGTCGCACAAAAAAAACAAGAGCTGCGCCGCCAGCGCAAGCGTTTGCTGATTTCGATGGGCATTACACTGGCGTTGCTTGTGCTGCTGTTTTCGGTCACGGCGCATGCTGCGCCCACCGTGACGGTAGACCTTGGCAGCGGCGACGCCACCGGTTCGCAGTTTGGCGTGCTGGATGCGCTGCTTGTCGTTGTACTGCTGGCGCTGGCACCGTCTATTTTGATTATGATGACCAGCTTTACCCGCATCATTATTGTGCTTTCGTTTTTGCGCAATGCGCTGGGTACCCAGCAGTCGCCACCCAACCAGGTACTGGTGGGGCTTGCGCTATTTTTAACGCTGTTCATTATGTGGCCGGTGCTTACCCAGATTAACGACGAGGCCTACCAGCCCTACAAAGCGGGCGAAATTACCCAGCAGCAGGCGATAGAGCTTGCCGAGGTACCGCTGAAAGAGTTTATGCTCAAGCAGACCTACACGAACGATTTGAACATGTTTATTTCGATTTCCAACGAAAAAACAGGGCGTGACGACAGCCTTTCCACCGACCAGGATAAGCTGACCGACCTTGGCCTTGAAATCGTAGTGCCCTCTTTTGTCACCAGCGAGTTGAAACGTGCGTTTACTATCGGCTTTTTGCTGTTTATCCCATTCTTGATCATCGACATGGTCGTTTCCAGCACATTGATGTCGATGGGCATGGTGATGCTGCCGCCGTCGATGATTGCGCTGCCGTTTAAAATTATGATGTTTGTGCTGGTGGATGGCTGGAACCTGCTGATTGGCAGTTTGGTCCGCGGGTTCCGCTAGCAAGGGGGTGGGTAGATGACGCAGGGCGAAGTGTTGAGTATCTTTCAGCAGGCAATTCTGGTTACGCTGAAGCTTGCCGGCCCGCTGCTGGTGGCCAGCATCATCATTGGGCTAATTATTGCGGTGTTTCAGGCCGCAACGCAGATTCACGAGCAGACCCTGACCTTTGTGCCAAAGCTGCTTGTGATTGCGTTGATGCTGCTGCTAATGGGTTCGTGGATGATCACCACCCTCAGCGATTTGATGCAAAGCCTGTTCGGCATCATTTCCTCTTTATAATATGGTAGAAGCGATACTGGCGAATACGCCGCTTTATTTAATGATCTTTGCCCGGCTTGCCGGGATGATTGGCATGAACCCGCTGCTCGCGCGCAAAAATGTGCCCAGCAGTGTGCGGGTTGCGCTGATTATGCTGATGACCGTGCTGCTGGCCCCCACCGTGCAGCCGCAGGGGGTGCTTTCGGCGGGCTCGCTGGAGCTTGCCGAAGGGATGCTGCGAGAGCTGTTTGTGGGGTATGTGTGCGGGTTTGTGTTTCAGATTTATTACTATATGATTTTCTTCGCGGGCGACGTGATGGACACCGAATTTGGCCTTGCTATGGCAAAGGTGTTTGACCCCGGTACCAGCATTCAGATGTCGGCGTCCGGCAACCTGCTAAACCTGCTGTTTGTGCTGTACCTGTTTGCGACCAACAGCCACCTGCTGATGATCCGCATTTTTGCAACATCGTTCGAGATTATTCCAATCGGGGGCATTCACTTTTCAGCCGACACGGCGCAGTTCATATTACAGTTGTTTGGCTCGGCTTTCTCTCTGGTGCTGCGGCTGGCCGCCCCGTTTATTGCGGCAGAATTTATTGTGGAAGTTGCAATGGGCGTTTTAATGAAGCTCATCCCGCAGATTCATGTGTTTGTGCTGAACATTCAGCTGAAATTGCTGCTGGGCCTCGTTTTATTGCTCGCCTTCGCCGGCCCCATCGGCACCTTTATCGACAACTACCAGAAGCTGATGTTTGAGATGATGGAAAAGGCGCTTTACGCAATGGCGTAGCCGCAAAAACTGGCTTTTAAGGGGGGATTTGCTTGGCCGGTGAAAAAACCGAAAAAGCCACCCCGAAACGAAAACAGGACGAACGAAAAAAAGGCAATGTCTTTCAAAGCCGTGAAATCGTTGTGGTGCTTTCGTTGCTGGCCACCTTTTACGGGCTGAAGGCGCTCGGCCCCATGATCTTGTCCTCGCTGGAAAAGGCCATTGCCGACAACATTGGCCGGGCTGCCACGCTGGACCTTTTGACTACCACCCAGGCGGGCATGCTGTTTTGGCAAAGCTGCCTTGTATTTGCCGTAGCGGCAATGCCCATGCTGCTCATCAGCAGTGTGGTTGCCATTGTGGGTACCCTGGCACAGACCCGCGGTCTGTTTTCAATGCAGGCCGCGGCCCCCAAGTTCAACCGCATGAACCCCATCGAGGGCATCAAGCGCATGTTTTCGCTGCGCGGGGTCATCGAGATGGTGAAATCCCTCGCCAAAATTGCCGTGCTGGGCTACATCATTTATCAGGTGTTTATCGATGAATTCTGGAATTTTCCCCGCCTGATGGATTTTGAAGCGGCCCAAACGATGGCTTATGTGGGCAATGTGATTTTAGGCCTTGCCAAAACAGCGGCGATTGTCATGGCGTTCGTGGCGGCAGCCGACTACCTGTACCAGTGGTGGGACTACGAAAAAAACTTGCGTATGACCAAGCAGGAGATCAAAGAAGAGTACAAGCAGCTTGAAGGTAACCCGCAGATTAAGGGTAAAATCCGAGAGCGGCAGCAGGCGCAGGCCCGCCGGCGCATGATGCAAAAAGTACCCTCGGCCGATGTGGTCATTCGTAACCCGACTCACTTTGCAGTCGCCATTCAATACGACCCCAAAAAGAACAATGCGCCGGTCGTGGTGGCGAAGGGTGCCGACAGCCTTGCACTGCGCATTGTGGCGGTGGCAGAAGAAAACGGTGTCTTTGTCACCGAAAACCGCCCGCTTGCACGTGGCCTTTATGAGGCGGTGGACCTGGATGGGGAGATACCGGATCGTTTTTACCAGCCGGTTGCCGAATTGCTGGCCTTTGTATACAGTTTGAAGAAAAAGGATTTGAAGTAGATTGAAACTGTTTAACAATATGGTGTCGGCCTTTGTGGTGGCGGTCATTTTCTTATTGATCATTCCACTGCCGACCTGGATGCTGGACTTTATGTTCATCGCGAACCTTGCGATTTCGTTCGTCATCCTGCTCACTACCATGTATATTCGTGAATCTCTCGAGTTTTCAGTCTACCCGTCTCTTCTTTTGATCACGACCTTGCTGCGCCTTGCGCTAAACGTCTCGTCCACCCGTAAAATCCTGACCAACGGCGGCTATGCCGGCGAAGTGGTCAAAACCTTTGGTGAGTTTGTAATTCAGGGCAATGTCATCGTCGGTCTTGTCATTTTTCTCATCATTGTTTTAGTGCAATTTATCGTTATTACCAAAGGTTCTGAGCGTGTTGCCGAGGTTTCGGCCCGGTTTACGCTCGACGCCATGCCCGGCAAGCAGATGGCCATTGACGCAGATTTGAGCTCCGGCCTCATTGATGAGGAAACCGCCCGCATGCGCCGCAGTAAAATTCAACGCGAAGCAGATTTCTTTGGCGCAATGGACGGTGCTTCCAAGTTTGTCAAAGGCGACGCCATCATGTCATTGGTCGTCACCTTTATCAACCTTGTCGGCGGCATTGTCATCGGCTTTGTCACCAATGTCGGCACCTTTTCTGAAATCATGAACATCTATTCTACCGCCACGGTGGGCGACGGCCTGATGTCGCAGATCCCCGCGCTGCTCATTTCGGTGGCGACCGGTATGATTGTGACCCGCTCGGCATCGGAAAACAACCTGAACGAGGATGTCGCAAAGCAGTTCCTTTCGCAGCCCATGGTGCTGATTATGGCCGGGCTGGCCATGCTGGTGCTCACCCTCATCGGGTTCCCCGTGCCGCAGGTGCTTACCATGGCCGGGCTGCTGATCGGGCTGGGCGTGATACTGATGCGGCGCTCGGCCGCTGCGGTGCCGGTGGCGACCGAGGGCCCGCCCATCACCGAGGAAGTTACCAGCGAAGCGGATTATTACAAAAATATCGACAATGTGTATAATCTGCTGAACATCGACCAGATTTCAATGGAGTTCGGCTACAGCCTGATTCCGCTGGTGGACGAAGCAAGCGGCGGCAGCTTTGTAGACCGTGTGGTGATGTTTCGCAAACAGTTCGCGGTGGAGATGGGCGTCGTGTTCCCGTCGGTGCGCCTGAAAGACAGCAGCCAGCTGAACCCCAACCAGTATGCCATCAGCATCAAGGGCGAGCAGGTGGCGGAAGGCGAAGTGCTGGTAGACCATTATCTTGCCCTTGCACCGGACCCTGCGAATGACACGATAGAGGGCATTGAGACCGTCGAACCGGCGTTTGGCATCCCCGCAAAGTGGATCAGCGAGGATCGCCGTGTGAAAGCCGAGCTTGCGGGCTATACGCTGATTGACCCGACGTCGGTCATTATGACCCACCTGTCGGAGGTTATTAAGTCGCATGCCTATGAAATGCTGAACCGGCAGGAGGTTGGCAATATGCTGACCAACCTGCGCAAGACCAATGAGACGCTGGTCAACGACACGGTGCCGGCCATTGTTACGGTAAGCACGCTGCAAAAGGTGCTATGCAACCTGCTGCGCGAGGGGGTGCCTATCCGCGATGTGGAGACGATATTGGAAACCATGGCGGATTACGGTACCACAGTCAAGGACATCGACATGCTGACCGAATATGTGCGGCAGGCGCTCAAGCGCACGATTACCCGGCGCTTTGCCGAGGTAGGGCAGCTGAAGGTCATCAGCCTCGATGCCAACATTGAAAACCAGATTATGGCGTCGGTGAAAAAGCTGGACAGCGGGTCGTACCTTGCACTCGAGCCGCAGACGATACAAAGCATTATTTCGGCCACGACGCGCGAGATTGAAAAGGTCAAGGACATTGTGCAGGTGCCGGTCATTCTGACATCGCCCATTGTGCGGGTATATTTTAAAAAGCTCGTCGACCAGTTCTTTTTGCGCGCGGTGGTGTTGTCCTTCAACGAAATCGATTCGGATATTAAAATACAGGCGCTCGGTAATATTGCGGTGAGCTGAATTGTTACAGAAGGGAGGCATACGGGTTTTTATGCCGACAGAACTGAAAGAACAGACTGTGACCCCGGAAGAACTGGATTTGCTGATGCAAGAATACAAACGCACCGGCTCGCAAGAGCTGCGCAACCGTTTGGTGCTGCATTACAGCTATATTGCAAAATCAGTCGCGGTCAAAATGAACAGCACGTTTCATAAATACGCTTCGATTGAAGAAATGGTCAATCAGGGTGTCATCGCCATTATTGACAGCTTGGAACGGTTTGACCCGGAGCAGGGCGTAAAATTTTCGACCTATGCCTTCACAAAGGTGCGCGGCGCGGTGATTGACTATGTGCGCAAGCAGGACTGGTTGCCCCGCAGGGTGCGCCGCATGGGCATTCAGATGAACCGGATGCAGGACGAAATGACGGTGGAGCTGGGGCGCGAGCCGACCCGTGAGGAAATGGCGGGCAGGCTGCAAATGACCCCGCAG
This sequence comes from Bacillota bacterium, assembly GCA_023460035.1. Taxonomy (GTDB): domain Bacteria; phylum Bacillota; class Clostridia; order Oscillospirales; family Ruminococcaceae; genus Pygmaiobacter. Next base: position 90,640 of record JAEWRN010000004.1, on the reverse strand, counting down.
GAGCTTGACCAGCAAGTGTACGAGGTGTCCGGCGAGACGATGTATTCGTATGAATCGCTACTGGGGGCACCGTCACAGGTGCACAACTCGTTTTGGCCCTGGGGCGGCGGCGAGCTGGACCCGGAGGACAGCTTTGACGAAGACGAGCTGCGCCGCATGCTTACCGAAGCAATTGAAGAGCTGAGTGAGCAGGAGCGCACCGTGCTGTCGCTGTATTACTATGAAAACCTGACAATGAAAGAAATTGGGCAGGTTATGGGGGTCAGCGAACAGCGCATTGGGCAGGTAAACCGCAAGCTGGTACAAAAATTAAGGGAAAAACTGACCGCATACATGAAAGGGTGAAACGAGATGCTCAGAGGGTTTTATACGGCTGCGTCCGGTGTTTTGATGCAGCAGCGCAAAATCAATGTTTTGACCAACAATATCGCCAATTCGGAAACGCCTGGTTACCGGGCCAGCAGGGTGGTCAGCAGCACGTTTGAACAGGAGCTGATGACCCGGCTGGAGGGCAGCAACACCGAGCACATCGGGTCTACCGCGCAAATTCAGGTCGTCTCTGAGGTGCCGACCCGTTTTGACCCCAGTTCGCTGGAAGAGACGGGCCGCCCGATGGACCTTGCACTGGAAGGTGAGGGCTTTTTTAACGTACAGGCCGAGGATGCCGACGGCAATGCGGGGCAGACGTACCTGACGAGAAACGGCGACTTTGAACTGGATGCCACCGGCCGCCTTGTGCTTTCGGGTGTGGGGGTTGTGCTGGGTCAAAAGGGTGCGATTCAGGTGGGCGACAGTAAATTTACTGTGGATGCAGACGGCAGCGTTTATAACAGCAAGGGGAAATATGTAGATAAACTGCTTGTCACGATTCCGCCGGAAGATGCAAAAATTTCGCAGCAGGCAAACGGCCTTTATACGACAGAGGACATGCAGGCAAACCTCAACACAACCAGCACGCTGGTGCGCCAGGGTGTGCTTGAAAATTCCAATATCGACCTCAACCGTGAGTACACGCTGGTCATGGAGGCGCAGCGCGCCTTGCAGGCCAGCAGCTCGGCACTGCAAATCATTGACGGCATTGACCAAAAAGCAGCGGCGCAGATTGCGGCGCTGTGACAGCATAGAAAGGGTGAGAAAAAATGAACGTGGCCTTTTACAACGGCGTTTCGGGCATGGTTGCCTTTCAAGAGGAGATGAACCAGGTTTCACACCAAATCGCAAATGTCAGCACGGTGGGCTTTAAATCTTCCCGCACCTCATTTTCAGAACTGCTTTCCACCCGCATGGCGGTGAACAATACCGAAGACTTTTATGTGGGGCACGGGGTAAAGGCCGAGGACGCCCAGTTGGTCTTAGACCAGGGCTCAATGCAGCAAACCGGGATTGACCTTGACTTTGCCCTCAGCGGGGACGGCTTTTTTTCGGTGCTGCGCAGCGACGGCACGATAGAGTATACCCGCAACGGCCAGTTTGACATTAGCATGGAGGGCAAAAAGGGGTATCTGGTGACACAGGACGGCTCGCATGTGCTGGACCGCCGCGGGAAAGCGATTCAGCTGACACGCACGTCAGACACTGACCCGTTTGACCTGAGCGGGCTGAATGAAAAAATAGGCGTTTACACCTTTGCAAACCCCTATGCACTGCAGCCCACCTCGGACAGCTGCTTTAAAGAGAGTACTACTTCCGGGCAGGCGAAAGCGCTGAAACAGGATGCGGCAAAGGCACAGATTCTCACCGGCACACTGGAACAATCGCAGGTCAACCTTGCAGACGAAATGGTCAATGTAATTGAATCGCAGCGCGCGTTTCAGATGAATGCAAAAATAGTACAAACAGCGGACAACATTGAAGAGATCATCAATAATCTGCGCTAATATTAGATACCCAGGGGAGGTAGTTACCGGTGGCTTTGAATACCTATGATAACTTAAATGATATGCAGATGGACGTTCTGCGTGAGATTGGCAATATCGGTTCGGGCAATGCGGCGTCATCACTGGCTTCTATGTTGACAAGCCCGGTGAATATTTCCGTGCCGAAGGTCAGTATTCTGGACTACGGTGATGTGGTAGAGCAGCTGGGCGGGCCGGAAACCATGATTGTGGGGCTGCTTTTGGCGCTGGACGGCGATGTGAACGGCATGATTATGTTTCTGCTGCACCAAAATTTTGCCCACATGACGCTGAATGCCCTGCTGGGCGAAGACATTAAAAGCTTTGAGGATATCGACGAGATGGGATACTCGGCATTGCAGGAGGTCGCCAACATCATGGCGGCATCTTACATCAATGCCATCTCCACCATGACCGACCTGTCCATCAATATTTCGGTGCCGGCAATGAGCATTGACATGCTGGGGGCCATTCTCAGCGTGCCCAGCATCCATTACGCGAATATCAGCGACAAAATTATTTTTATTGAGGACGAATTCAGTGGTCAGGATCTGCATGCCCCAAGTCATATCCTGTTGATCCCCGATGTCGATTCGCTGGGGAAAATCATGACGAACTTGGGGATAGAAATATGAGCAATTTGATTACGGTTGGTATTTCAGACCTTAACATTGCACAGTCGCCGGATGTTTTAGTCACTTACGCGCTGGGGTCCTGCGTGGGTATTTGCCTGTACGACAGCATGACCAAAACTGCGGGGCTGTCCCATATTATGCTGCCCTCCAGCAGCTTAAACCCCAACGGGGGGCAAGAGCACCGGTTTGCCGACACGGCAATTGTCGCGCTTGTAAAAAAGCTGGAGGCCGCCGGGGCCAGCCCGCGCCGGTTAAAGGCCAAAATTGCGGGCGGTGCGCAGATGTTCCCCGCGCTGAACAACAGCGCCATTGCCAATATTGGCAAACGCAACATTGATGCCGTGCGCGAAACGCTGGGTAAGCTGTCAATCCCCATTGTGGCGGACGACACCGGCAAGGACTATGGCCGCACGCTGTTTTTCAGCGCGGAGGATGGGTCCATGCGCATCAAATCGGCAAGCAAAGGCGAATGGGTCTGGTGAAAAAGCAAGCAGAAAAATAGCCCGCAGAGAAAGGCGAACTCTCTCTGTGGGCTATGCGTTTACCATTTTGCAGGCGGCTGCTTTTTACCGGGTGCAGCAATCCTGGTCGTTGATGTGCCGAATAATCTCAGCGCCAATTTCCTGTATAGGCAGCTGCTTTGTAACGGCACCAATGTTAAAGGCCACCATGGGCATGCCATACACAACACAGCTGTCTTTGTCCTGCCCAACGGTATAACTGCCTGCTTTGCGCATTTTCAGCAGCCCGCCGGCACCGTCGGCACCCATGCCGGTGAGCAAAATACCCATTGTTTCGGCACCACCCAGCGCGGAGACCGATTCAAACAACACATCGACCGACGGGCAATGGCCGCTGACCTTTGGCCCCGGTTCACTTTTGACATAAAAGCCCTGCCGGTCTTTCATGACACGCAAATGAAAGCCGCCCGCCCCAATGATAATTTTGCCCGGCTCTACCCGGTCGCCGTCTTCGGCCTCTTTGACCGACATATGGCAGGTGCGGTCAAGGCGCTCGGCATACAGCTTGGTAAAAACCGGCGGCATATGCTGTACGACCACAATGCCGGGGGTCGTGGCAGGCAGGTCGCGCACCACCTCTAAAATTGCTTCGGTGCCGCCGGTAGAAGCGCCAATTGCAATTAAGCAGTTGCGGCAGGCGCTGCTGTTCAGCGACAGCTTTTGTGCAGGCAGCGGCGCCGCAGGGCGCGGGGCCGCTGGGCGTTGCAGCCTGCCGGCCTGCGCGGCGGACGCGATGCGGATTTTGACCGACAGTTCAGAGAGAAAAAATTTCATGTCGCTGGAAGACTGAATTTGCGGTTTGCGCACAAAGTCCACAGCACCGGCATCCAATGCGTCCAGCACCCGGATGGGCAGCGAGCTGACCACGACAACCGGGGTCGGGTGCTTTGGCATCAACTGTTTGAGAAAATCAATGCCGCTCATGCCGGGCATTTCCACATCCAGCGTTACGACATCCGGTTCCAGCTTTTCAATTTTAGCCATGGCATCGTTTGTATCTACGGCGGTGCCAATTACTTCTACGCGGTCATCTGTTTTTAGTGCTTTTTCCAGCGCGGTGCGAAAAAAGACCGAATCGTCCACAATCAGCAGCCTGATTTTTTTCATGGCAGACATGCAAGGTTATCCTTTCCTTTGGTATACAGCGGGCTGTATATAGCCATACTGAGTGCCGGTACCCAAAATGCTTTCAGAATGACCAATAAACAGGTAACCGCCGTCGGCAGTGCAGTCATAAAACTTTTTAACCAGCTTTGCCTTGGTGGGGCCGTCAAAGTAAATCATCACGTTGCGGCAGAAAATCAAGTCAAACGGGCGCGGAAACTGAAACGGCTCCATCAGGTTGCCCGGTTTAAACTCCACTTCGGCGCGCAGCGCGGGCGCAATTTGAAAATTGCCGCCCTCGGCCGGTATCAGATACTTTGTGCGCCACGCGGCGGGCAGGTCTTTCAGCTCTTCGGGAGTATACACCCCTTTTTCCGCTTTTGCAAGTACCTGGCGGGAAAGGTCGGTCGCCAGAATTTTAACTTTCCACAGCGATTTGCGGGCACCAAAATACTCGTTGATGACCATCGCCGTGTTGTACGCTTCCTGCCCGGTAGAGCAGCCGGCGCTCCAAATGCGCAGCTCGTGTGTGGCGTGCGTCTTTTCAAAGGCAGGCAGCGCCTGCTTCATCAAAAAGTTAAAATGCTCGTTTTCACGCATAAAATAAGACAGGTTGGTGGTCAGGCGGTTGAGCAGCGTAATCATTTCGTTGCCGGTTTTATCGGCAAACAGCACTTTAAAATAGTCGCTGAAGGTTTTAAACCCACGGCGGCGCAGCTCCTGGTTCAGCCGCCCCTCAATCAGCCCGCGTTTTTTGGTGAGGTTGATGCCGTAATGGTCTTTTACATAGTTGCTCAGGGTCAAAAACTCTTCATCTGTCAGCCGCACAAGCTGGGGCGACAGCGGGAATACGGGTTCCGGGGTGGGGGTTTGGGTAAACAATCAATTGCTCCTTTTCCGGCACGGCCCGCTTGATCAAAGGTGCAGGTCGTCCTGAAAGAATTTTTCGCAGTCCAGGTTTAAAATAATCTTTTCGCCAATCGTGGCAACAGACGAAATGTATTTGCGCGCACTTTTGCCGCTTGCCACGGGTGGGGCACTGCTTTGGTCGCTGTTGACAGTGATTGCCTCGTCCACACAGTCCACAATCAGGCCCACCTGCATGTCCTGCATCGTCACAATAATGCAGCAGGTCTTGTCGTCGTAAGCGCGCTCTTCCAGCCCCAGCTTCAGGCGGATATCCACCACAGGCACCACTTTGCCGCGCAGGTTAATCAGGCCCTTAAAATAGGCGGGCAGGCCCGGCACATGGGTGGCAGGCTGTACGCTGACAATTTCGATGACGTGCAAAAGTTCGACCCCGTAAATGGTGTCGCCCACATAAAAAGTCAAAAACCGGCCGCTCAGGTCATCTTCCTGCTCGGTGGTTGTGTCCATCTCAAATTCGCTCATATCCGAAGCTCCCTTCCCGTTTTACAGGTTTGCCTTCATCAGGCTGTTGGCATCCAGAATCAGGCTGATGCTGCCATCCCCCAGGATGGAACAGCCCGAAAGCCCGCTCTTTTTGATTTCGTATTTACCAAGGAACGGCGGGAACGGCTTGACGACGATCTGCCGCTCGCCAACCAGTTCGTCGGCAAATACGCAGGCAATGCGCTCGCCGCTTTCAATCTGGATTAAAATGCCGTCCGAAAGCTCGGTGATGGGGGTCTCCAGGTGGAAGACCTCATGCAGGCGAATCAACGGGTAGCATTCACCGCGCATCAAAATCATTTCAGAGCCGTCGGTGTTGTAAATCAGCTTTTGCTCGTTGCCCAGCTTAAACGACTGGCGAATGGAGGTGATGGGCAGGGTGAAGGTAGAACTGCCCACCGAAAGTGCCATGCCGTTGAGGATTGCCAGTGTCAGCGGGATGCTGATGATAAATGTGGTGCCCTCACCCGGGGTGCTTTCAATCGACAGTGTGCCGCCCACCCGCTCGATGTTTTTGCGCACAACGTCCATGCCGACGCCGCGGCCGGAAAACTCGGTGACCTCCTTGTTGGTCGAAAAACCGGGCAGCATAATCATGTGGTAAATTTCTTTTTCGGTGTATTCCTCTTCCGGCTTTGTCAGAATGCCGTTTTCACGCGCTTTGCGCAGAATACCGGTCTTGTCCAGCCCGCGGCCGTCGTCGGCAATGGTAATCACAATTTCGCCGCCGGCATTCTTGGCCGAAATCGTAATCTGCCCGTGCTCCGGCTTGCCCATTGCAACGCGCTCTTCCGGCGATTCAATCGCGTGGTCCATCGAGTTGCGAATCATGTGCAGGAACGGGTCGCCAATGATCTCATTGATGGTCTTGTCGACCTCGGTATCGCCGCCCTCGGTGATGAGATCTACCTCTTTGCCCAGCTTTTTGCACATGTCGCGCACAACGCGGTTCATGCGCTGAAACACGCCGGACAGCGGCACCATGCGAATCGACATCACAACGTCCTGCAATTCGTCGGTCAGCTTGCGCAGCTCGCGCGATGACTTGTTAAAGTTGTCCAGTGCAAGCCCGCGCAAATCGGGGCTGCCAATCACCATGGATTCGGTAGTCACCAGTTCGCCCACCAAGTCTAAAAGCTGGTCCAGCTTTACCTGGTTGACACTGAGCAGGTTTTGCTTTGCTTTGCCGGGCATTGCGGCGGGTGCAGCCGCTTCGGTTGCGGCTGCTTTTGCAGCGGCGGCAACGGTGGGCTTTGCCCCGGTTGCAGTGGCAGCCGCGTGGGCTGGTGCGGGCTCTTCATCCAGCAGCTCGTAAGTTTTAATATTGACCGAGCTTTCTACCACGCGCAGCACATCGTCGGCGGCAGAAACCGGCCAAAACAAGACGGTAAATCCGTTTTTGACAATTTCGGCACTCAGCGAAGAATCCTTTTCGGGGTGTGCCGGGTCAGAATCCACCCGGTCACACACGTCGTGCAGCTGGGTCAGCAGCATGAAAGAACGAATGTTCTCCATCTGGCAGCCCTCTTCAAAAAATACGCGCACCTTGCCGGGCTTATCGCTTGCATCCGGTGTGCCGGTACTTACAGCTTCGGTTGCCGCAAGGGCCGTATCCGCTGCGGGCGCTGCCGCGGCCGGGGCAACGGCTTCACCGCGCATAATGGCTGCCAGCTTTTCCAGCTCGGCAATCATGGCACCGGGGTCCTGCGTCGCTTCGCCGGTGTTTTGTACCGATTCCACTTCGGCTTTTAAAAAGTCGGATGCCTGAAACACCAAATCAAACAGTGCTTCGCTGACAGGCTCCAGCCGGGTGGGGTCCTCGCGGATGATGAAAAAGACATCCTCCACCGCGTGGGCAAGGGTAGAAATGCTGCCAAGGTCCATCATGGCGGAAGAGCCTTTGATGGTGTGCATCACGCGAAAAATTTCGTTGATGTTGTCGCTGCTGAGATTTTTGGATTTTTCAGACTCAAGCAGAATCTCATCCAACTGGTCAAGCAGGGTTGTGGTTTCATAAATAAACATTTCGAGCATGGGCTCCATGCTGGGGTCAATTGCCATATTGCTCACCTACTGTTTTTCTACATTGATTTTTGGGCTTTTCTGAAAATTGCTTCTAAAGAGTTACTCGTCACATTAGGCGGAAACTAAATGGTTTGGTAGTTGTGTTCGCGTTATTTTGTGCGATAATTATAATAGAATTATAATAAAGTTGATTTTATATAAAGCGGGGAGGATGGACGCTGCGGGCATTGCCCCGGCGGAGGCTGCAAATGGCGGATATTTTAAAAGTAACAGCCCCACTGATCAATAAAACCCAAACGCCCGAGACAAAACGCAATGTGGAGCTTTCGTCGCAATTTCCATTGCAGGATGCCACAAGGGTGAATAAGCCCAGCGCCCAACCAGAGCTGCTTGGCCAGAATAACGGCATGAACCAGCAGCAGGAGGATACATCTGCCCTGTTGCTGCGTTTGTTAAAGGACCCGTCGGTGACGGTGCACTTTTTAAAGAACATTTCGTCGATGGAAGCATTTATTAAGCTGCTGCCGGCCAACAACAACCCGTTTACGCAAGAGATTGAGCAGCTGTTTGACCAGCTGCTGGTTTCGCCCGGGCAGATTGCGGAGGAGCTGCAAAAGCAGGAACAGGCATCGACTTTATTTAAGGGCCCGCTGTTTGACCAGCTGCGCGATGCGTTGGAGCAAAACCCGGAACAAACCGAGTTGCGGCAGGCGGAGGTTGGTTTTTTGAAGGCGCTGACCCTGGCCCTGACCCGCCGCGAAACCCTGGGATCGGTGTCAAACAGCCTCACCTTTTTGTCGGCAGAAGTGGCGTCCAGCAAAACGCTTTCGGCAAATTTGGCCGAGCTGGCAAACCAGTACCAGCAGCAGGGCGCCGTGGCCGGTTTTGCGGGCCTGCGCCAGCAGACGATGGAGCTGATGGCGCAGGTGCAGGACAGCATTTTGTTTGGGCCGAGAACAGAAAAAGTTGTGAAGATGGTAATCTACAATTTGTCGCGGTATAATGATAACGCAGACTTTTTGCAAGAAGCCATGATGCGGGTGCTTGCCCAGTTGCACGGCGACCGCGCCCGCGAACAGTTCACGGCTGCATTGACCGATTATCTCAGCAAAGCCGACCGCCAGCAGATGGGTAATTCGGATGTGATGAAGGTGCTGACCCAGATACTGAAACGGCAGGCCGAGAACCCGGAGCTGATGGCGCTGAATGCCGACAAGATGGAAAAGATCATCCACAGTCTGCTGTCGTCGCCCTGCAACTTTACCCCGCTTTTGCACTTTGTGGTGCCGGTGCGGTACGAAGATTTGCAGGCGTTCGCCGAAATATGGGTAAACCCGAACGGGGAAGAGGACGACCGCACCGGCAATAAAACAAAGGGCAGGGCGACCCATTTTCTGCTGGTGTTCGACATCGGCGGTATGGGGCGCTTTGAGCTGGAACTGTTCTGCCGCGGGCAGGAAATTGACCTCTCGCTGTTTTGCCCGCCGGCATATGCCGCACTGTATCAGGCACAGGTAGAAAAACTGCGTGCCTGTGCGGGGCAGACAGGGTATCATTTTGGCGATATCAGCGTACAGCGGTTAGAGCGCCCGCGTTCTTTGATGGACGTATTTCGCTCGCTACCGTATAAAAGGACGGGTGTCGATGTCACAGTATAAAGACCAGAAGGCGGTCGCGTTAAAATATAACACCGAAGAGGACCTTGCTCCCATTGTCATTGCGTCGGGGTACGGGGATATTGCGGGGCGCATTATTGAAATTGCAGAGCAGCGGGGCATCCCGGTGTTTCGCGATGACAGTGCGGCTTCGCTTCTTTGTATGCTGGAGGTGGGCAGCAATATCCCGCCGGAGTTGTACGAAGTGGTTGCGGCCCTGTATGCGCAGTTGCTGCGCACGGCAAGCGAATTGAAAAACGGGAAAACGACCCCGCCGCAGGAGCAGGCAGGCGAAAAAGACCGCGATTGAGCAGGCGCGTGACGGAAGAACAGAGGGGGAATGGGTGTGAAAAAACAAATTGGCGCGGCTTGCGAAGTGAAAACAATGGATAACCGCCTGCTGGCCACGGGGCATATTGCAACACAGCAGGCCGGGCAGGTTGAAATTGGAAACCCAGGCGGCCAGATGCCGATTCTGGGGCTGGGCACCCCAGTGAAACTGATTATTCACAATGCGGAGCACACGAAAGAGTTGCAGGTGCTTTCCGGCAGGGTATATGTTTCAAATGAATATTTTTTGCGCCTTGTAGAGCTTGTGGATTTTGCCGAATATGAAAAAAGGCGCTTTTTCAGGTTGGATATCGACCACAGCGCACTGCTAATTGTGCCGGCGGAGGATGAAACCGGCGAGGTGCACGAGGGCGAAATAAAGATACGCGTGCGCAATATGAGCCTGTGCGGCATGATGTTCACCAGCGAAAAAGAGTTGCAAAGCGGGCAGGAAGCCAAATTGCGCATGACGCTGCACAACAACCAGATGGAGACAATCAATGTTCGTGTGGTGCGGGTGATTCCCCGTGCAGAGGGCAGGGTGGATTACGGCGCGGAGCTGCTGGATGTCACGCCGCGGGTCGACCAAAGCCTGTGCGCGTTTTTATTCCGCGAGCAGCAAAAGCAAATTCGCCGCACCCGGGGCAATTAATACCGCGGCCGCAGAAAGGGATTTGGAGCGTCGGATGAGGGAAAATGAACTGATTTTTGTGCTGGACATCGGTACACGCAGTGTCATTGGTGTTGTGGGGCGCGTGACGGAAGGCCTGTTGCAGGTGCTGCGGGTCGAGACTGCGGAACATTCGCAGCGCGCCGTGGTGGACGGCCAGATACAAAACATTGAACAGACGGCCCGCATTGCGGGGCAGGTAAAGCAGCGCATGGAGCAGGGCCTTGGCATTACGCTGCGCGAAGTACATGTCGCGGCGGCAGGCCGTGTGCTGAAAACCGAGCGCGCCGGGTTTGCCATGAAATTAGACGAGCGCCGGCCGGTGACGACACGGGAGCTATTGCAGCTCGAAGCCGGTGCGGTACAGCAGGCGTATGAACAGCTGGCACAAACACTGGACGGCCAGCAGACCGCAGAGTTTTGCTGTGTGGGGCATTCTGTCGTGGGCTACCAGCTGGACGGCTTTTCGTTTTCTACCCTTGTGGGGCACCGCGGCAAAGAGGCGGCGGTAGAGCTGATTGCCACCTTTTTGCCCAGCGAAGTGGTGGAAAGCCTGTACGCGACAATGTCGGGCATTGGTCTTTCCATCGCCAGCATGACGCTGGAGCCCATTGCTGCAATGAACGCGGTGGTGCCGCAGGAGCTGCGGCTGTTAAACCTTGCGCTGGTGGATGTGGGCGCGGGCACGTCGGATATTGCGGTGGCAGACGGCGGCACGGTAAGCGGCTACACCATGGCAACGGTGGCGGGCGATGAGATTACCGAGCGCATTATGCAAGAATTGCTGGTGGATTTTACGGCGGCGGAGCAGATGAAGCTGCAGCTTTCGCAGCCGGGCAAGCTGTTGCCCTACCACGACGTGCTAGGCTTTGAATATGAAATTTCAACCGATGAGCTTGCCGCTAAAATTACCCCGGCAGTAGAAGAGCTGGCGCAAAGCATTGCGGCCGGCATTCGGCAGGCAGGCGGCGGCAACACCCCCAAAGCGGTGTTTCTTGTGGGTGGCGGCAGCCGCACCCCCGGCCTTTGTGCGCTGGTGGCAAAGGTATTGGGCGTGGATGAAAAACGGGTCGCGGTGGGCGGCAGCAACTATATGAAACGCATGGTGCTGGCCGACGAGCAGTATTTGCAGGCTGAATACGCCACCCCTATCGGTATTGCGGTAACGGCAATTACGGCGGGCGGCGGCGAAGGCTTTGCGGTGACGTTGAACGGCACAAAGCTGCAGTTGATTGGTGCGGGTGCCATGAATGTGATGGAAGCACTGCTGCGCGGCGGGTACCAGTACAGCCAGATTATGGCCCGCAGTGGAGAGAGTGTTGTATTTGAGTATAACGGCGAGCGCAGAATGGTGCGCGGCGAACTGCCCACCCTTGCTAAGGTAGAAGTGAACGGCGTGCTGGCCGGGCTTTCGGCCCCGCTGAAGCCGGGGGATGAAATTACCTTTGAGCCCGCGCAGGACGGCCAAAACGCCGCCCCGCTGCTGTGTGAGGTGGCGGCCCCATGGCAGGCATTTGAAGTGGAGCTGTTTGGGCAAATGGTGGCGGCAGGCAGCCGCGGGTGGGTCAACGACCAGCCCGCGCAGGGGGATACCCCCATTGGCCGTGCAGACCGCGTGCGCACCGTGCAAATTGCGACGGTGGGGCAACTGCTGGCAGATGTCGGCTGGGATGGCGATTTGCCGCAGATCGAAATCAACGGCAGGCCCTGCAGCGGCCCACAGCAGCTGCTTGCCCCCGGTGACCGGCTGGCCCCGCCGGGTGAAGCAAAAGCAAAAAATGCAAAAACCACCCCGGCACCGGCAAAACCGGCGGCAAAACAGCGTACCGTAAAAAAGACCAAAGCGGTAAAAAATCAAGCTGCCGCACCGAAGAAAAAGGTTGCGGCCCCGCCGACCGCTCCAGCGCAGACTGCGGCTGGGCCGCAAACGGCTGAGCCCCAAACAGTGGTGCATCAACAAGAGCCGCAGCCGCAAAAAACGGCGGTGCTGCCTGCACCGCAAAGTGTGGCCGGTGTCGCGCCGGCCGGAAAAGAAACAGCGGTGCCGGCAGCGGCAGAAAATGGCCCCGTACTGGTAAAAACAATTGTGCTCAACGGGCGCAATGTGCAGCTGCGGCCCAAACCGGACGGCAGCCCGCACCTGTTTTTTGACCTGTTTAATTATGTGGATATTGACCCTACCAAGCCGCAAGGACAAATTTTATTGCGGCGCAACGGCAGCACGGCCTCGTACCTTGATGCGTTGCAGGAGGGGGATACGATAGAAATACGTTGGGTCACACCCTGACAAATTATTGCAATGCTCCACGTCGGCCCGCCGTGCACGGCTTGATGGACTGCGGGGTTAAACCAAGACCGTTTCCTGTAGGAGGAGGGGTACTTATGGACACCTATATTGTAAGACAGGCGATTCTGGATAAAGAGCAACAGGTGGTCGCGTACGAAATTTTATATCGGCAGGACGAAAAATCGCTGTATAGCCAGCAGGATATGCAGGTGGCGGATGCGATAGAACAGGTGCTGACCCAGATCAGCGACGAAAAAATTTTGGGCGGGCACACGGCTTACCTCACCTTTACCCCCAATTTGCTGATGCGCAATGTGCCCAAGCTGTTTTTGCCCCAGTCGCTTGTGATTCAAATTGAAGAGAACAGCATTCTGCACCCGGTGGCGCAGCGGTGTATTTACCGCTTTAAAAAGCAGGGCTACCGCATTGCCCTCAAAGGGTTTGAATTTTCGCCGCGCTATTTTGGCATTATGGATATCCTTGATTTTATCAAGGTTGATTTTGCCCACGAAAGCGCTTCGCTTGAAAACATCATCAAGGTTGCACACAGCCTTGATAAAAAGATCATTGCCTACAATGTAAAAAACCAGCAGTTGTTAGAGCGCGCGCTGGCCCTTGGCTGCGATTATGTGCAGGGCAATTTTGTCTCGCAACCCAAAGAGTCGCGCGTTTACCGCATGGACCATATGCAGAGCAACTTTTTCCAGCTGATGGTGGAGGCGACAAAAGAGGAGCCGGATATTGACGAGATCAGCAAGATTATCTCCCGCGATGTCACACTGGCGTTTTCGCTCATCCGCCTCGTCAACTCGGCGTATTTTGCGCTGCCCAACCGGGTCACTTCGGTACAGCAGGCACTGGTGGTGCTGGGGCTGCACCAGCTCAAACAGTGGGTCTACCTGCTCAGCTTCCGCCAGGGCAGCAATGGCAGGCAGGACGAGCTGATTCGCCTGTCGTTCTTGCGCGGTAATTTTTGTATGCAGCTTGCAAAGCAGACCGGCGCGCTGCCCATTACCCCGGCGGAGGCCTATTTGCTTGGTATGTTCTCGACCCTCGGCACCCTGATGGAAGTGCCGCTGTCGGCGGCGTTGGCAGAGCTGCCCATTGCACAGCCTATTAAGGACGGCTTGTTAGAGGGCAGCGGCCCCTGCGGCGACCTTTACCAGCTGATGGTGGGCTACGAGCAGGCAGACTGGGCAAGTGTTGGCACCCGTGCGGCGGCATTGCAGCTGCCGGAACAAGTGCTGCGGGAGACCTATATTGCCTGTGTGGAGGAAGTAGACCGTACCTGGGGCAAGCTGCAGGCTGCCGGTAACTGACATGGCTTTGCAATAAAAACCCAAAACTTTACTGCAAATAAATGTTTTTTGCGGTATGGTTTCGATAAAATCACGGAATTATCGCCTGAAAATAGTGAAAAATAGTGACGATTTCACAGTTTTTTACCTGCTGTTTTACTAGGCCTTGTGTTCGCCTGCTTTGTGGCGAATATTGTAGTTGCAGGGTCTTGAAGGCGGATTTTGAATAGATCTTGCGTCTGCTATCAGCCGAAAGGTCTGCCCGCCCTCGGGTAGACCTTTCGGCGTTTTTTATGCCGGTAAAAGGCCGCCGGCACAACACGCAGGCATAAAAAAACACCCTGCAAAAAGCTTTGCAAGGTGGGGTTGTTCCAATTTAGGCGGCTAATGCATCGGGTGGTTTTTCACCTGCAAAATAGCCTTAATCAATGCGGCGGAAACATCCTTTGTGGGGCATTGTTCCAGCAGGGCGGGTATTTCGTCCGGTGCGGCGACCACATAGCGCGCCGGCAACATATTCAGTGCCAGTGCGGCGGCGTCCTGTTTGCATTTATTGCAGCGGCAGCAATTAAATTTTTCAAATACGGCATCCAGCCGGTCGGCCACCAGTTGTTCGGCAAGGTTGACAAGCACCATTTCTTTTGGGGTGCCAAGGCGCATACCGTCCGGCTGGGTCAGCAAGCGCTTGCGCAGCAGGCTTAAGGTGTCATTTTCTTCTGCTGGTTTTGGTTCGGCTGTCTGGGGCGGTGCGGGCGCGGCTTCTACCGGTGGCTGCGGCTGCACGGGCGCAGAGGGCATGATCAGGTTGAACACATAATCCTTATTGAATTCCGGCTTTTGGCCAGCCATAGTTAAAGCACCTCCCGACGGAACAATTCATCCAGCAGGTCAGCGTAGTCTTGGACAGCCCTGCTGTTTGGGGCCATCGCGGTCATATCTGCCCTCATAATCTGTGCGCGGGTCAGTGCCACACCGGTGTGGATGCAGGTATCGAGCAACGGGATGTTGAGCTCCCGTGCAATGTCGGCAGAGGTTTCGCGAATCACGCTGCTGATGCACTCTCGCGGGTTAAAACGGGTCAGCAGAATGCCCGCAACCTTTACGTCCGGGTTGCTTTTGCTGCGCACGGCCTGCAGGGTTTCGTTCAGCTGCACAATGCCCTGCAGGCTGTACAGGTCGGACAAAACCGGCATCAACACCCAGTCGGCGGCGGTGAACGCGTTTACCGTTAAAATGCCCAGCGCGGGGGGCGAGTCAATCAAAATATAGTCGTACATGCCGCGTATTGGCCGCAGGCTGTCGCGCAGCAGGTATTCGCGCCCCTTGCCGGTGAATTCAAGGTCAATGCCGCTCAGCAGCATATTGGCCGGTATCACATCGCACAGCGGGGTGTGTTGAATGGTTTGAATGGCGCGCAGTTCACCTTTCAGCACATGGTAAATAGACGTCTGCAGCTCAACGCGGGCATCGGCTGCCAGGCTGAACGAAAGGTTGCCCTGTGGGTCGAAATCAACGCAGAGTACCCGGTGGCCCATTCTGCGCAGCCCCATCGCTAAAGCATTGGTGGTGGTGGTTTTACCCACCCCGCCTTTTTGATTGGAAACGCAGAGGATCTTACCCATAAATCTCGTTGCTCCTTTTTTGACCAGAACTGACAAAACTGTTATTATTATACAAACAACAGCGGGGCATAGCAAGCAAGCAATTGCAAATTTTGTTAAAAATGGAAGCAGAGGGCTTTAGTATTCAGCATTTTGAACGAAAAAGAGGATAGAGAAGTATTTTTTGAGTTCTATGACAAAACGGAGGATTTATATGAAAATCAATCCGGCTGCAGCGTTTAACGCTTATAATAAGACAGTGGAAAAAATTTCATCGCCCCAGTCTTCTACGGCAGCCCGCCCGGCAGAAAGCACAACGGCACGCGCTGCCGCGGCCGAACATACCGACCAAGTGGAAATCAGCGCAGAGGGCGCGCGCAAGGCGGGCCTTCGGCAGATTACCGATGCGATTGTTTCCGAGATTCACGAGCCCGCGTCGGCTGAAAAAATTGAAGCCCTGCGGGATGCGGTGCAAAACAAGAGCTACCGTGTTGCAACCAGCGATATTGCGAATGCGATTATGAAGCGCTGGTTCGGCGTGGAATCATAAAAAGGGGCGAGCCTCATGAAAAACAGCGGTGCTTTTTGTGTGTTTATGCAGCAGTATGTCGAATTTCTCGAGCAGGCTGCTGCCGGTGAAGATGAAAAATATGCCTCTCTGCTTTCGTATGACGCGAAACGGATGGACCACGCGATTGCAAGCCAGCAGGCAGTCAACATGCGCCTTGCCCGCATGGAAGCGCAGCGCGAGGAAGAACAGCGCAGCGCGGGGGTGGAGGGCCTTACCTTTGCCGAGATTTTAAACGAGGTGCAGGGCGAAGACCGCGAACTGCTTACCGCATTGTTTGTGCGGTTTCGCAAAGCGGTGGACGACATCAAGTATTTTAATGCAAAATCAATTGCATTTGCACGCGAAGGGCTGCGCATTACCCACGCAAACGAGCGGGGTAGCAACGCCTATGAGGCCAGCGGGCGTAAGTCCCAAACACCGTATGGCACGAGTATGTTTGAAGCAGAAGTATAGACGGGAGGGTTTACGTTGCTGCGACCTACTTTTTTAGGGTTCGAGACAGCCAAAAGCGGCCTGACCGCCGCACAAAAAGGCATTGATATTGCCGGTCAGAACCTCACGAACTGGGATTCTGCCGGGTACACCCGCCAGCGCATTACTCAGGTTGCCGTGGCAACAGATTCTTACCGTTCGCGCTACGCCTCCACCTCAGGACGCATTGGGGTTGCCGGCATGGGTGTGGATATCACCGGCATTGCACAGTTGCGTGATTCGTTTCTAGACCGCCGTTACCGCGAAGAAAATACCGACGTGGGGTATTACACCCAGTCAGATAATATTTTAAGTGATATTCAATCGGCACTGGATGAGTTCAACCCCAACAGTGACAATGGGCTGCGTGCCTGCATCCTGAATATCAATTCGGCGTTGAAAAACTTTTCGACCAACGCTTATTCCAGCACACATGCCAACATTGTTGCAACAGAGTTTAAAAGCCTTACACAGACATTGCAGCAGCTCAGCAGTAAATTGCAAAGCGCGCGCGGGCAACAGGTTTATGACCTTGATATTTCTACGCAGGAGGTCAATAAAAAGTTGCAGCAAATCGCTGGCATTAACCAGTCGATTTTAGAAGATGCAAGCAATGCACAAGACAACGCTTATTTTGGCCCTAACGAACTGCTCGATCAGCGTAATCTCCTTTTGGATGAGCTGTCAAAGTATAGCGATTTTGAATATCAGGACAACGCAGACGGTACGGTAACGGTGACTGTGAACGGGCAGACAGCGGTATCCGGTGGCAAATATGACACAATGGAGCTGCAAAAAGATGAGACGACTGGCGTTGTCAGCTTGAAATGGATTTCAAGCAACGGCGATGTCAAAACGGCCAGTGGGTCGCTCAAAGCGTCGCTGGACTACATCAATGGCCGCGGCCCCAATTTGCAGAATACAGGCGAAAGTGCCGAGCGCGGTTTTTTATATTATCAGGACAAGCTGAATGCCTTTGCGCAAACCATAGCCAGTGTTGCGAACAATGTCATCCCAGAGGCAAACGCCGACGGTACCCCAAAAGTGGATGGCAACGGCAAAACCATATACCGGCAGTTGTTGGGTGCACTTTCCGACCAAGTGGGGCCGGACGGTGAATACCATGTTGTCAATGATATTTCCATCACTGCGGACAATCTTTCTGTTTCCGATGCTTGGGCCGCAGATTCCGATTATATTATCTACCAAAAAACCACCGACGGTGATGCCGACAATGTGGGCAATTATGCGCTGGCTTTTGCCAATGCCATCACCAGTGATTCGCAGGGCTTCGATGCCAACGGCGATGTTTTTAAAGGGACGTTTCTGGATTATGTAAAAAATTATTCCTCCACACTTGGCGAAGATGTCAGCTTTGCAGAAAGCCGTAAAACTGCCAGTGGTTCTATTGTTGATAATTTGGAGAGCAGTCGCGATGAAGTTTCGGGCGTTGTGGTCGACGAAGAAGTGACCAATATGATGCTGTATCAAAAGTCTTTAGCAGCAGCGTCCCGCTTAATGACAGTATTGGACGAAGCGTTAGACGTTTTGATTAATAAAACCGGCATAGTAGGCCGTTAATTTGCCGGGGCATGGCAAGAAAGGGTGACAGACATGCGTATCGCACAGCGTACGATTAGCCGTAATTACCTGAAGCAATTGAATAACAGCATGACCAAAAAGGCGGATTCTCTTGAGCGCAGTACTTCCGGGCTAAAATTTTCAAAGCTTTCAGAAAATGTTGCCGATGGCACCCGTGCCATGCATATTCAGGAGGAGCGTTACCAAAGTGAGCAGCAGCTGAGCACTGTGAAAGACTTGGTATCAGAATTTAAATCGGTCGACAGCAATATGGATTCGATTCAGTCAATCATGGAGAATTTACAAGAAAAAGTGCTCGCCGGCATGAGCGAAAACTACGGCCAAAGCAAACGTGACATTCTTGCAAAAGAGGTTGGAAACTGCAAAGAGCAGCTTTTGCAGTTTGCCAACGCACAGTTTGGCGGCAAATATCTGTTTGCAGGTACCAATAACAGTGAAGCACCGTTTACCGTAGATGCAACATCGGGTAAGCTGCAGTTCAATGGTATTGATGTGGATCAGATCAGCTATCAGGGCGGCTCTTACGTTTATCCGGACCCCAGCGACCCTTCTTTGAAGAAAGTAGTGCCGAATAGTGGCAGCGTTTATGCGGATATCGGCCTTGGGTTAAAAGTGTCAAACACGGGTATGCCAGACAGCCGCACGGCATTTGAGGTTTCGTTTTCAGGGTTGGAGCTGATGGGGTATGGTGCTGCGACGACCGGTGAAAACGGTGCCAATGTATCGTCAAATGTGTATGATCTACTGACCCAAATTGAAACTTCACTTTCTTCTGGGTACGATGAAAACGGGCTGAAAGATGCGCAGACAAAGCTGGTGAAACTGACCGACAAAGTGGGGATGCAACGCACGGAGCTTGGTACCCGTGACAGCTTTTTGGAAAGAATGCAGACCCGGTTAACCGATGATGTTGACAACATGAGTGCAATGGAATCTGAACTGATCTCATCAAAGCCAGCCGATGAGGCAATCAAGCTTCAGGATGCGAACTATGTTTGGAAGGCGATTCTGCAACTTGGCAGCCAAATACTGCCATCCTCTCTTTTGGATTATATTCGCTGATTGCGAATAGATTGATTGGGTGTATGGGGGGGCTTTTTAATGCAGCTGATTAGAATTACATCAATACCAATGAAGTGTGAGTTTGAAGTAGAGCCTGCCCGTTTGCAGGTACAACGCGCGCAAAACCCGCGGCAGCAGGTGACGGTCACGCCGTCAAAACTCACCCTTTCTTCAAACGATATCAAGGTTCGGCTGGATACGACTGACTTGCGGGCAAGTTTGAACCAGCGCAATAGTTCAGACTTTGCGACGTATACGGCAGACCTTGGCCGGCAGGCAGCCAGCATGGCGATTGACGATGCGGTGCAAGAGGGAAGTGAAATGCAGCGTATTGAAGATGGGGTTTCAATCGCGCAGATTATTCAGCAAAAAATAATGGACCAGCCAGACACCGCAATGGTGTTTTTGCCCACTGCCGGGCCGGATGTTTCTTGGGAACCCGGTAACCTTTCTACTGATTATGAGCCTGCTTCTGTTGAAACCGACTGGCAAATCATGAAAAACCAGATAGAGTATATCCCGGGCAAGTTTCATATGAAAATTTTACAATACCCTGATGTAAAAGTGGAATATCTGGGAGGGCCGAATTATGTTCCGCCCAGTGCAGACCCGGAATATACCGAAACCAGCGCATAAGGCCGTGTAAAACGGCAAAGCTCGCATAGAAAAAGGCGGCTATGCGGATCTTCCGCACAGCCGCCTTTGGGCTTTAGAGAAACGAAAGGCGGAACAGTTTATGAAGTTGAAAACGCGTGATTTTGGGGAAATCGAAATCAAAGAAAGCGATATCATTACCTTTGCCGGCCCGATTTTCGGGTTTGAGGAATACCGCCGTTTTGCGTTTTTGTATCAGGAAGATGTCAGTGAGTTTTTTGTATGGCTGCAATCGGTAGAGGACCCGCAGCTTTGCTTTATTTTAGTGCAACCCAGCCATATAGTTGGCCAGTACACCCCGCAGTTGCCGCCTGAGGCGGAAGAACTGCTGGGGGAGGGCGAATATATGTGCTGGCTGCTGGCTTCCTTGCGCGAGCCGCTGGAGCAGTCTACCGTCAATTTGAAAAGCCCGCTTGTTGTCAACCCGGCCAGCCATAAAGCGGCGCAGTTGCTGCTGGAGGACGAGCTTCCCATCCGCCATCCTTTGTTTTGTAAAAAGGAGGGGCCGGAATGCTGATACTGACCAGAAAACGCGGTGAATCGATTTTGATCGACGGGGGCATTGAGATCAAGATTACTGAAATATCAGGGGACAAGATTAAATTAGGGATTAGTGCCCCGCCTGATGTGCGCGTTTACCGCAAAGAGCTGTACGAAACCGAGTGCGAAAACAAGACAGCGGCGCAGGCCGGCGCTTCGGCCGATGCGGTCAAAGCTCTGTTGAAGAAGCTTCAATAAGCACGGGCGGGAACATTTTAAGCTCAAGCTGTGCCAGCCTTGCGACAAAGGGCTCCAGCGCGAGGCGCGTTTGGGCCTGCAGCTGCAAAAAATGGCAGCGGTAGGTGTATCGCCCGCTGTCCCCAAAAATAACAGCCTGCTCTACCACTACCGGTTCTGCCGCAATTTGGGGCGGGCCGGGCAGGGTCAGCGTTACCTGCTGGCCCTGTGCCAGCTTTGCACTGCAGTCAAACTTAACTTGTGCGGTAGAAATTGCGTGTACCTCAACGGGCAGCATTTGTTCTGTGGTGCGCAAAAGCCGCCGGTGCGGCAGCTCAAACAGCTTGCGCTTGGGCGGGTCGGTAAGGTGTTTGCCGCGCACGCAGCCGTCCAGCTTTGTGTCGTATAAAAAGGCGGCCTGCGCACCGGGCAATACTTCGTCGGTCAGGGCCACCAGTTGCAGCAAATTGGCCGACGACAAATAGACCTCCCCGCGAAAGGCCTGAATTTCAAGCTCATTTTTTACTTGTATAACCTGTAGCGCGGTACCCATGCGAAACAGCGGCACAAATTCGCTGTAAAACTCAATAGCCTGCTGTTCGGGGTAAACCCGTGCGGCGCCAATCTCTAAAATTTTGCCGTCGGTTGACTTCAGCACGGCAGAAAATTTAGGGTCGAATCTGGTAGCGTTCAAGGTGAAGCCTCCTTGGGTGCATGTTCTGCCTTTATGATAATACAAAAGGCGGGCTTTGCATAGAGGCAAACATACAAAAACAGGGGGAAACAGATGATTGACTTTGAACAGCTACAGCGCGTTTTGGCGGAAAAAAAGCAGTTGATGCTCTCTTTTGAAGAGTCTACGGAAGAGATGTTGTTTTGCCCATTTGAGCAGCTGCAGCCGCTGGTTTTGCAGCGAGAAGAGAAAATGCTGCAAATGCAGGCATTGGATGCGAAAATAAAGGGAATGTGTAGCGGCAAAGGTGGTGCGATGGTACTTGCCGCGGCAGAAAATGATTGCAACCGGGCTGCTTTGCCCACGCAGTTGCAAGAAATTTACGATGCAGGTATGCAGATTAAAACCATTCTCTTTCGCTTGAAAGAAAGCAATATGCAAGCCACATTTCGGCTGCGCAACGAGCAAAAACAGATTTTAAAAAAAATTAAAGCGACGAACCGAAGCCCCGCAGCACAAGCGGCACGTTTTTCTTCTCCGGCTGCCCAGCGTGGGCCGGGCAAATTGGGCAAAGCGTAACGAAAGCAAACCGTTGTTCCGGTCTTTTGCTGCGGGGTGGCACCTTTACCAGTGCGGTGGCGGCAAACGGCAAAAGACGCAATAGGGTGGTATTTTGGTGTGTGTGTCCAATTAAAAGTCTGTATGAACGTTGCCCCTGTTTTGCAGGGGCACTTCTGTTGTAATCGTGAAATTTTTGCTTTGTCACTTATGTTTATAAACGTCAGGTTTGGTTTTAAAGAAAGTAGACGAAAAGTGGATATAGGCAAGTAAGAAAAGGAGGCGCTTTGAGGTGCAATTTTCCACAACCAGTTCGACCACAAGTACCGGTGCTTACAGCAGTGCGGGTCTTTCGGGGCTTGCTTCAGGGTTAGATACAGAGTCTATGGTCAAAGCCCTGCTTTCCGGCACGCAGTCTAAAATAGATAAGCAAAATGCACTGCACAAGCAGACAGAGTGGCGGCAGGATATTTACCGGGACATTATTTCAAAAATTAATACGTTTCAAACAAGCTATTTTGGCACCAGTTCCAGCACCAGTTTAATGAACCAGTCCTTTTTTAACGCTATGAAGGCGGCCAGCACGGCAACGTCGTTTAAAGCGACGGCCAGCAGTTTGGCTGCGGCAGGTAATACAAATTTGCAGGTAAGGCGCCTTGCCACCAGTACCAGCATTACCTCCGGCAGTACCGTCAGCGGCAAATTGGCCGGCACCATGGATGCAAACGCGCTCAATGCGCTGATACAAAAGCAGGTGGGGCCGGATGCAAATTACATGATTTCCCTTACAGTTGGTGGGCAGGCAGTTACCGCAGATCTGCGCTCGGTGTTCGTTTCTCAGACTACCGATGGTGGAGGCAACACCGTCAACGTACCGCGGGCCTATTCCAGCGGTGCGGCCGGGCAGCAGGAGATTGGCGAAGAAATTGAAAATGCACTGAACAGTGCGTTTACGGCAGCAGGTGTAAGTGTCAGTGCAGCAGTGGAAAATGGCGCGCTGAGTTTTACCGGTGCCGATACGGCCAGCCCAATCATTGTTTCATCTGCGTCTGGAGATCTTGCGTTGGCGAGGCTGGGTCTCAGTGCGGGCAGTCGCTCTCAGGTCAATACATTAAATACACAAACCGTGCTGAAATCGACGCTGGATCCCGTTCCGGCAATTAAATTTCAGGTTTCGCTAGACGGGCTTTCCAAAGATATCAGCCTTTCGCTGCACGACATCACGGATGCTTATGGCAGTGTGGACCTTGCAAAGGTGGGCACTACATTGCAAAGTGAGTTGAATGACACACATGGTGCTGGGCAGGTGGAAGTGGCTTTGGACACGGGTACAGGTGCGTTTGAGTTAAAAGTTTCGGCAGGCCGCAAGGTGATGATTGGTGGAAACCAAACGACACTGACTGCATTTGACGTGAAGAATGGCCAGTCGAACCGCATCGGTATGGGTGGTGCACTGCAAGATTTGTATTTTAGCAATGCGCTGCAGGGCAGCAGTTTTAAGTTTACAATCAATGGGCAACAGTTTTCATTTAATGAAAGCACCACGATGACAGAAGTGATGAACGCCATCAACAGTAGCGACGCCGGTGTGCGTGTCGTCTATAAAACACAGGACGATACCTTCACCATCGAAGCGACGGAATCCGGTGCCGGGCGCAACATCACGATGAGCCAGCAGGAGGGCAACCTGCTGAGTGCGATGTTTGGCAGTGGTTATACAGATGGTGTTACCAGTGCAAACCTTACTGCGGGCAATACGGTGCGCAGTACAACGCTGACAACTGGTGATATCCCGGGGGCGCCGGTGCTAACCGACAGCGAATTTGAGGTTGCAGAGGGCAAACTTTCTCTCGTGGTAAACGGCAGCAACTATAGTTTTTCAGTTACAAAAAAAACAGATGGCAGTAAGTATACAAAAGA
Source organism: Bacillota bacterium (assembly GCA_023460035.1). Classification (GTDB taxonomy): domain Bacteria; phylum Bacillota; class Clostridia; order Oscillospirales; family Ruminococcaceae; genus Pygmaiobacter. Next base: position 66,978 of record JAEWRN010000004.1, on the reverse strand, counting down.
TGAATTGATTACTGAATTGAACAATCAGTTTGACGCAAAATTTGGTACAGGGGCAATAAAACTGACAACAGATGGCAACCTTGCCGTGGCAAATGGCTCGGCGGTCACGATAAAGGTAGACCCGCTTACCGACACATCAGAAAGTGTTGTCAAACTAAAAGCGCAAAGCGGTGACTTGGGCCTCGCATTTTTTGGCATTCAGGGTGCTACGAATATTGCAACTGGGGCAACCACGTTGAACGATGTGGGCCTAAGCGGCATTTTGGCAAGTGACGGCAGTACATTGGATGGTAACACGATCCTGGGCCAGCTTGCCACCCTGACGGATAACTTGAAGTTTGAAGATGGGCGGTTGATTTTGACCGACAGCGGCACTGGTATACAGGTTGGCAGTGCCGAGCAAACCAAACAACTGTTTGGTACCTCTTCGCTGACATTAGGGGCGGAGCAGGGGGCTACCAGTGCCTTGAGCGAGGGACAAAATGCGCTTGTTAAAATTGACGGCCTGCTGACTGAGCGCAGCAGTAATGTTTTCTCAGCAAATGGGATCGATTTTAATTTACTGCAAACCTCTGGAAGCTACATCAGTGGTAAGGTTTACAATACCACAGGGGATGAAATTACACTAGCTGCCGGCAATTATATTGAAGACGGTATTTTGTATGATGCTTACGGGCAAAAGGTGGATGGTTGGGGGTATACTTCTTCTGACCTTGTGTTCAAAAGCGAAAGTGGCAGCGTCATCAGTGGTGCAACAGGAATCGATGCCAAAGGCAACTTGTTCCTCGGCACGACTGAAACCGTGGCGGTCTCGCGCGATACGAACCAGATTGTGGATGGAATCAAAGGCTTTATCGACGAGTATAACAAGCTGATTAAAACGCTCAACGACTATCTGGATGAGGATACCAACTACAAAAAATATTCCCCATTGACGGATGACCAAAAGAAAGAAATGAGCGACAAAGAGATCGAGCTGTGGGAAGAAAAAGCCAAACAGGGACTACTGCATAACGACACTACGATTGAGGGCTTTTTGCAGTCGATGCGTACAGCGCTTTACCAGCGGCCGGATGGCAGCAGCATTGCCATTTATGACCTTGGTATTGATACTGGGGAATGGGAGTCTAAGGGCCAATTGGTACTGTCCAGTGATGGGGAGACCCAACTGCGCAAGATGATTGAGAGCGATTCTGCCGGGATATTAAACCTGTTTACCGACAGCGATAACGGTATTGCTGCCAAACTGAACAGCATTATAGACAGCGTTGCCAAAACCAGTTCGGGGTCGCCGGGCGCGCTGGTACAGTTGGCCGGTGTGAAAGGGAAAGCCTCGGCTACCACGAATACGCTGACAAATCAACTCAAACAAATTGATGATAAGCTGGATGATCTGAAGGCAAAATACGAAACGGAAAAGGCACGTTATTGGAAGCAATTCAACTCAATGGAAGAGCTGATCTCAAATATGAACAGCCAAAGTTCGTGGCTGGCACAGCAGTTCAGCAGTTGATTGGCCAACGATAACAATGTGATGAGGTGAGACAACATGGCGCTGAACCCCTACCAGAAGTATCAGCAGCAGTCGGTAATGACCATGACACAGGGCGAGATGCTGACAAAACTGTATGATGAGATTATTAAGCAACTCAGCGCGGCGCAGCAATTTCTTGTGCAGGAAAACCCAGAAGAGGTCAACAAGGCATTGCAAAAGGCGCAGCGAATCTTGGCACATCTGCAAATTACGCTGGACCGGAAATATGAGATATCAGAGTCTTTGGATGCGTTATATGATTATTTTATCCGGCGTATTATCGATGCAAACCTGCACAAGGACACCGCACCGATTGAAGAGGTGCTGCCGATGATCGCCGATTTGCGCGAAACGTTTATTAAAGCAGACCGCACGGCGCGATGCGGTTAAAAGTACAGAAAACAGCCGAAAATGGTTCGGCTGTTTTTTGTTTGCAGTAGGGTTCTGCCGTTTTTGGACGATAATTATAGGTAACCCATAGTTTTGAGGGCGATTTCAGGGGTTTGTGTTTCCCCGTTGCGATAGAGAGGTTCAGAATGAAAAAAGTCCGGGTAAAAACAGTTGGTGCGGCGCTCATTCTGCTTGCAAGCAGTGTACTACTTGCCCTGCATCCAATATATGCGGCGGAAAGTGTTGCGCTGGGGTTTACCTCCGGCGATAATGGCGATACTACGGTTGCCACCATTTTGACCGGCAGCAGCATTGGCATCAAGGAGACACGGCCATCCGGTTACGCGTCAGACAATATCGAGCCTTTTACCGTGGTCAGTGCAAGCGGTGATTTGCGCAATGAGATTAAGGATAGCGTCACCATCCCCGCCCCGTATAATACCATTAAAGTTGCGGAGAATTTTGTGCCGCAAACCGGCACCGGCACCGGTGCGATAGAGGGGCATGATACCTACCATATCACCGGTAACTATTACGCACTGCTTGCTGCCGGCGAAGCGGTGGAGCGCAGTACCTACGGTGGCACCTGGGGCACGACGATTTCGTCGGAGACAGAAAACGCCATCACACAGTACAGTGCATGTACAATTAAATGTATTCAGGCAGAAACCTCTGCTTCGCCGCCACGTTTTGTCATTGCGGGCGGGGTAAATGACCCTGACGCCGGCACCGAAGGCAACATAACAGACCCCACCGGTGTGTTTGCCAATTACAACGGCGCTGAAATTATTGTGGAAAGCGTCACGAAAGACATCACCAAAGCCAAAGAGCTGCGCTTTTACATCGGCAAAGACAACTCAAAAATCAATTTTGTCATGTACCCGAAATCGACCTACGATTATTACACCACCAACATGAATACGCAGGAGGATACCGGCACCCCTGATTTTCGTTATGGCCTTTCTGACGGGGACACCACCCTCACAAAACCAGTGACCAAAAAGCCGGCAGATAATTATATCCGCAAAGGCACGACATTTGAACTAATCTTCCGTATGCCAAAATCAAACACTCTGTTTTTAAATGTTATGACCCCGCAATATGCAATGGAGCTGATTGAGGGGCAGATCAACGACAGCGACGGGGAACGTGAGACGTCGTTTATTTCGCTTGCTTCGGGCGATTCGCTGAATTACATTACCAACAACTTTAACCTGCGTGCGCGCAGCCACCAGTTCAACGCCGATTTTCGCGTTCAATGGGAATGGACGCCGGATGAAAACCAGACCTTTGAGGGAAACCCGGTCACGCTTTCGTCTTTGGATGAAGGCACCCGGAAATTGTTTACCGGTGCCGTGCAGATCACGAGTGCAAACCAGGACTGGGAAGAGACGGTAATTACCCCGCAGGAGGACAACATCACCGGTACGCTGACGGCAAAAGTAATTTACGACAAGTCCGGCGGCACGTCAATACCGTCCACTACCACCCCGCTCGTTTCCAAAAAGCTGACGGTGCGCGGCACCGGCAAGCCGGTAGGGGTAACACAGTACAGCCAGACGGAAAACGGTGTCACCAGCTATTTTGGCATCGGCGAGCAGGAATCTTCTACATTGCCCGGGCGCAAAAAGATGGATGCTTACCGCGGCAACATCGCATCGTTTGAGCGCGACCCCGAAGGCCCTTATAAATATGTACTGCGGCTGAATATGGGCGCCAAAAACGGTGCTGCCAAATATGCCATTGTAAAAGCCAGCGGTGACACCAGTGCCATTGCGCTGCAAACGCAGCAAACGGGCGATGCGCAGCCGGTGGATTACGTGTCGGGCCAGCAGATTACCAACCCGCGTTTTGGGCAGACGGAGAGTTCTGAATCCGGCACGGTGGATTTGACTATTCTGGCACAGCGGCTGCCGGTAGACAAAACCACCGCGGCGGTGACACTGGACATCACGTTTTATGTGCCAGACCGCAACGGGGTGCCGAAAGAAAGCCAAATTAAGGCAACGATTACACTGAACATGGTCGATAATAACCCCAGCCAGGACAGCAAGCTGAGCAGCCTGACGATTCGTGATCAGGCGGGTAATATCATCAATTTCCCGTTTTCGTCTACCACCTACACCTATCAGGGTGTTTCCGGTACGATTCATCTGCCCTACGCGTCAAAGCAGATTTCACTGCAGCCGGTGCTGAACGACATTCGCGGCGCAGAAACCCCCATTGCCGTTACCTTGTACGATGCGTCCGGCAAGGTGTTAAACGACACACAGGCGAACCCGATTAAGGTAAAAAGCGGCGAAAACAGCGCGATGATTGCCTTTGACGATGTGGATAAGCTGACGACCGCTTACCTGCTGGTACCTTCGCAGGACCCGCGGGCGGAATATTATTCTACCTATAAATTGGACATTGTGCGTGACCGGCCCAGCGAGGACGCGACACTGAAATCGCTTGGCATTTACTATGACACGGATACGAAAATGACCGGGAACCTTGTGCCGAATTTTTCACCCGATGTGCTGGAATACAATGTCGAAATCCCGTTTTCCACCAGCAAGCTGCGGGTACTGGCACAAAAAAATGATGACAATGCGGTGGGGCCGACCATTTCGCCGGAGCTTTCGACCAGTGGCCCGTTTGACACCAACAAACAGTGGCTGGATGGTCTGCCGGACCGCTTTAAGCAGCTGCCCAGCAGCGCAAACGGTGTGCTGGATGTCACTTTTACCGTGATGTCTGAATTGTACAGTGCCGATGGCAGTGCCGCGGCGGGGGATGCCGGTACCCGCACGTATACCGTGCATATCCACCGTGCGGACCCCAGCACCGATGCTTCGCTGAGAGCGCTGAAGGTAACGGATACCGACGACAAGGCTTTGACCATTCAGCCAACCTTTAAAACAGACGTTGGCAGTTATACGCTGGATATTCCGTATGCGACCAGTAAAATTCGGCTGAACCTCACCCCAACAGACGGCAATGCCTCTAATATTCAGGTGTATTCGCGCGCGGTGGCAACAGATAATCTGTTGCTGGACCTCAGCGAAGGGGACTTTAAAGCGGGGGCACAGACACCGAGCATCAGTATTTTGGATGAGACAGACGCAGCCTTGAATAACCTTGGGTATCACTCTATTATTGTGGTCGTCACCGCGGAGGATGGCACAACACAGCAGCAGTATGAAGTGCAGGTACGGCGTGCGCGCCCCAGCACTGAAACTTCTTTAAAGTCATTGGCAATCAAGGACCAGGACGGCACGGCGGTCAAAAACTTTGCGTTCCACCCGGATGAGACCTCTTATACGCTCAGTGTGCCGTATGAAACGACCGGGGTTTCGTTTACCCCGACCGCAACCGATACCACCTCGACCATTCGCATTGAAGAAGAGGGCAACCTGACACAGGCATATTTGCCGTATAAGGTCGCAAGCGGGGCAACTTCTAAAATATTCAAGCTCAAGGGCGCGGGCGAGAGTAAAACCTTTGGCGTGGTGGTGACAGCGCAGGACGGCACGACGCAGAAGACCTACCAGATCACGATTACCCGCGGCATGCCCAGCAGCGATGCCCGCCTGAAAGGCCTCAGTGTGCAAAACGCCAGCGACTTTACGCCGGTATTTGTGGCGAATAAGCTGGAGTACAGCGCAACGGTGAACGACAACGCGCAGGGGGTCATCATTACCGCAACGGCGAACCATTCGGCCGCCACTATCATGGTCAATGGCACTTTGGTGGACAGCGGGAAAGCGTCTGATTTGATTGAGCTGATTGATGTGAACCAAAAGGTGAACATTGTGGTCACGGCACAGGACGGCACAACGCAGCTGACCTATTCCATCAATTTTACCAACCCCAATCTGGTTGAAAAAACATCGAATGCAGACCTGAAATCGCTGGTTGTCAAAGATGGCGTCATGACACCGTCGTTTAAGGCTGCGGCGACCGAGTATTCGGTCGCGACCACCGAGGACACCTATTCGGTCGACATCCTGCCGCAGACGGCAGACCCGCTTGCCACAATGCGGGTGCTGAACGGCAGCAAGGAGATTGGCGACTACAACGGCAATTATTCGCAAACGCTGGTAGACGGCGAAAATGACATTACGGTCGAGGTCACTTCGCCGGATAAAACGGTCAAAAAAACCTATACCGTCACCATCTACCGCAATGAGGAAGACCAGCTGAAAACACTGACCCCGCTGCACGCGGAAGATATTGACTTTAAGAATTCTGATGATATCATTATAGTAATGATTGATCAGTACCCCCGCGTGGCGGCAGACGTGTTTACCGAGCTGAAAAACTACCCGGAAAAGACGATTATTTTCCAGGGTAACGACTACTCTCTGGAGTTTAAAGCATCGGATTTGACAAGGGTGATTCCGCAGACGGAGATTTATGATTTCCGCATGTCGTTCACCTCACCAGACGAGGCGGCGGCAAGTACGCTGATCAACCAGTATGCAACAAATGCAGACCTGACAGACCACACGGTATATGTTTATTTCAACCATCACGGTTCATTGCCCGGCCCGGCGACCTTCCGGTTAAGCCTTGGCGCAAAATACGCCAGCCAGGCACTGTATTGGCATTATTTTAACCAGGACAGAAACCGTATTGATTATTATGGGGCGGTAAACAGCAATGCCAAGGGCACAATTGCGCTGACGCTGGATCATTTCTCAACCTATATTTTGACTCAGTACCACTCCATCGACGGTGCTGAAAACAAGGTCGGGCTGTCGGCGGGCACTTCACTGGAAAGCGGCAGCAAGGCGAACCCCAACACCGGCAAAGGGGGTTCGGGTCGATGAAAAAGCTTGCAATAGGCCTGCTGGTCGCCCTTTGTATCGGGGCACTTGCCTATGTGTTGTTGTTCATGGATGAAAAGCCGACGGTGTCTTCGTCGTCAGAAAGCGCTTCGCAGCAAAGTACGCCGGAGCTGAATGTCTATAAGCAAGCAGATACGCTGGCGGATATACAGGAAGCGCTGGATTACGAGATCAGCCAAAATCCGGACACCGTGGCTTGGCTGCAGGTGCCGGGCACACAAATCAGCAACAGCGTGTTGCAGGCACACGACAACTATTTTTATCTGCGGCAGAACGAGCGCCGGCAGGCGGATGTTTACGGCTGCTATTTTGTGGATTACGAGTGCTCGGTGGGTGCGCGGGACGTGCTTTCGCACAATACCATTATTTATGGGCACAGCGATCTGCAAGACAGCCCGGATGGCAAGCGGTTTTCGCAGCTGCATCATTTTACCGACCCGGACTTTGCACAGGAAAACAGGGTCATTACCTTTGTGACCCCCACCGATGCGATGCGGTTCGAAATTTTTGCCGTGTTTTATACTGATATTGGGTTTGACTACATTGAACCGGAGCCCAGCGGTGGCATTGCCGCACTGGCGGCGACGGCGAAAGAAAAGTCACTTTATGATTACGGGGTGGATGTGGGGGACGACGACCACATTCTCACCCTGTCCACTTGCACCGTGCAGTACGGGGTGGACAACCACAATTATCGTTTTGTCGTGATGGGCCGCCTGCTTGGGCAGGATGACCCGGAGCCTGAAAAAACGGCGATTACCGTAAAAGGCGCATAGTAGTAAGGGAGGCAATTGTCATGTTTTTGGATTCAAAGCAATTTGCTGCAATGGAAAGCAGTCTGGACGCGTTGTCGATTCAGCAGAAGATGATTTTGCACAACATTGCCAACGTGGAAACACCAGGCTACAAAACAAAGTCGGTGACGTTTGAAGATGCGCTGCAGGGCGCGAGTGACAAGTATGATTTTAAGGCGAAAATCGTCACCGAGGACAACACCTCGATGCGTACCGACGGCAACAACGTGGACACCGATACCGAAAGCATGAAGCTGTACCAAAACTACATTCAGCAGCTTTATTTGTACCAAAAAATGAGCCGGCAGTTCAGTAACCTGCAATACGTGCTTAACCAGTCGGCGAAGTAAGGCTTTGCCTTCATAAGGGGGGACTGAAATGTCAATGCTTGATTCAATGAATATTGTGGGCTCTGCGCTGACAGCAGAACGTTTCCGCATGGACGTTGCCCTGCAGAACATTGCGAATGCCAGCACAACCCGAACTGCCTCGGGTGAGCCGTATCGCCGCAAACAGGTGGTGTATCAAGAGCGTGCGGTCGATTTTGAGGACGCGCTGAAAACCGAAGAGGCGCGGGTAACCGGCGGCGGCGTGCGGGTCAGTAAAATCGTAGACAGCGACGAAGATTTCAACCTGGTTTACGACCCCACAAACCCAGACGCGAACGACGACGGCTATGTGCGAATGCCGAACGTGGATACGACAGAAGAGCGGGTCGACCTGATGGCGGCATCAAATGCTTATGAGGCAAACCTCACGGCGCTTTCGGTTGTAAAGTCTCTGGCGCTTAAAGCGCTGGAAATCGGCAAGTAAAAAAAGTCAATGCTGCGCCTCAGCCCGTCAAACCGGTGCTGGGGCGTATGTGGTGAAAGGGCGCATAGTATGGATATGGATACCGAGTATTTTGCACAACACATTCAGTGCACGCGGGAAGGGAAACAGGAGTGCTTGTATACGATTCGTCTTTTGCTGGAGCTTGCGTTTGCCGCAAGGCAGAATGGCCTGCTTAAGATGGAAGAGATTATTCGGGAGGACAACCGCTTTTCGGATGCGTTTTTGCGCAAAGCAGTGAACCTTGTGGTCGAAATTTCTAACCCAGAGCTGATCCGCAAGGTGCTTTATAACTATATTTTTTCTTCCAACTATGTGGTCAATCAGCGCTTTTTGAACTGCATCATCATCACCGAAACGGTTTTGGCTGTCAGCCGTTCGGAGGATGTGGATTATATCTTCACCTATTTGGTGCCCTCTTACTTTGGCATGGAGTACGAGAGCGAGGCACTTAGGGTGTACGAAACGTATAAAGAAGAACTTTTACACGCGCCAAAGTAGGGCAAAGCATAACACAAAATACAGCAAAAAAATAAAAGCAGAAGCTGGGTTGAAACCGCGGCTTCTGCTTTTTGTGTTTACAAAAACTTTTTGGCATTGCCTGCGAGAGGGCAACAATAAAATATCTTTTGGGCTGCATAAACGGCAAAATTTTTTGTCTTAAATATCAGCAGAGAAAGCTTGTGCTTGGCCCGGCAGAGGCGCATGGCGTGGGTTTGCCGCAATGATATTTGCCCCACGGGTAATCGCGGTAATCAAATCGGTGGTGGGCTGGCTGTCAAGCGCCATTGCCTTTAAATAAAGCTCCCCCTGTTCCGTTACCACATAGTGTGGGGGCAACTGGTTAAGCGCATACGCAATAATGTCGTTGCGGCAAATAATGCAGGTACAGCAGTGCAGGGCCGGGGCCATGAGATCAAACTGTTGTTCTACCAGCAGCTCCATGATATTACGGTAGGGGTGCATTGACAAATCACCTCGAATAAATTCATCATATCTTACTTTGCAGTTTAACATATTTAAAAGCGGCTGTATAGAAGCAAAACAAAAAACATAAATACAGCCAACTAGCACTTTAGTTTTAACAGACTACGACGAAAATGATAAGTGAAGACCTGAATAAATGGTTTTCTTCCCGGTACTTGCAGGGCCCGCAGGTATAAGGGTTGAAGATAGATTAAACGCACGTGGCCATGGATGGCTGCGGACAATTACAAGGAGGTTCTTTATTATGGCGATGGTTGTTAGAAGTAACATCATGGCGGTCAACGCAAACCGTCAGTTGGGCATGAACAATACACAGGTTGGTAAGAGCTTGGAGAAACTGTCTTCCGGTTTCCGCATCAACCGCGCAGGCGATGACGCTTCCGGTCTTGCAATCAGTGAGAAAATGAAAGCACAGATCAAAGGTCTTGAGACCGCTTCCGCCAACAGCCAGGACGGCGTTTCGCTGATCCAGACCGCTGAAGGTTCTTTGACCGAAGTGCACAGCATGCTGAACCGTATGGTTGAGTTGGCCGACAAAGCTGCCAACGGCACGATGGATGCCCTAGTGGACCGCAAATCTTTGGAAAAAGAAGTTACTGCGCTGAAAGCTGAAATCAACCGCATTGCAGACAGCACCAATTTCAACGGCATTAAGCTGCTGAACGGCAAGCTGGGCTCGGCTGCTGCCGGCGCACCCACCGCATTCGGTACTTCGACTGCCGGCGAGGGCGACGGTGTTGTATACGCTAAAACCACTTTGGACCTGACCGGCCTGACCACGCTGACCAAGGACACCGACATGCAGTTCACCATTGGTTCGACCAGTTATTCCGTTGCAGGTGCTACCGGTGACACCGCTTCGGATATTGCCGGCAAATTTGTCACTGCCTACAATGCATCGAAACTTTCGAGTGCAGCCGGCGGCGCTTACACCGCATCAAATTCCAGCGGCACTGTCACGTTTACCGCAACAAATGATGCTGCTGTTGACGCTTCGGAAGTTGACGGCACCTTTAGCAGCATTTCGGTACTGAAAAAAGGCTTGACCCTGCAGATTGGCGACACTGCCGAGAACTTCAATCAGGTCACTGTTTCGATTGGCGATATGAGCACCAAGGGCCTTAGCATTGACACTCTGTCGGTTGCTGACCAGGATTCGGCTGTGGCTGCCCTTAGCCTGCTGAAAGACTCTGAAGGCGGCGGCGCAATCAACACCGTTTCTGCTACCCGTGCCGATCTTGGCGCCCTGCAGAACCGTCTCGAGCACACCATCAACAACCTGGATGTCGCTTCGGAGAACATGACGAGCGCGAACAGCCGTATCCGCGACACCGATATGGCGAAGGAAATGATGGAGTACACCAAAATGAACGTTCTGGCTCAGGCCGCCCAGGCAATGCTTGCCCAGGCGAACCAGCAGCCCCAGAGCGTGCTGCAGCTGCTTCAGTAAGTTACAGCGGCCCAAGCGTTTCAAGCAAAAACCCCGCGCCTTTGGCGCGGGGTTTTTTTGCAGTAGGCCGCGGGGGTTAGACATTGACAAAATGAATGCAAGTGCAACATCCCCTGACAGAAGACGGTGAAACGTCTTCTGTCAAGGGATGTTTGCAGCTTATGAAAGGACGCAAATTTTAACTATTTTCGGCCTGCAGGCGCAGTGCCTTGGCCAGCTTTTTTTCAGCGGGCAGTTGCCTGCTGCGCGGGTAAACAGTGCGGTACCACTGAAACAGCTGCAGTGCTTCGGCCGGCAACAGCAGCGGCACCAATGGCAGGGCAAGGGCCTGGGATGCTTCTAACATCCAACGGGCGCAAGCCGTTTGCGGTGTGTTGTCGGGGCATTGCAATGGCGCTTCACACAAAATCCGCAGCGCGCTCGCTGCCTGTGTGTGAGAAACAGGGGTGGCAGCCATCTGTTCAATTAAGGCCTGTAGGGCCTCGGCAAACCGGTCGTGACAGCCATCATTGCGCAGTGCATCCCCAAACCCCAATAGCCCGTCGGTCGGGCCACGCTTTGCCGCCTGCTGCTCTACCTCGGCACGGTAGCCCTGTAGCAGTGCGGGCAGCTTTTCTAACAGCTCTTCGTTTGCCATTGCCGTTATGCAAAGGGGTTTTCAGTGGGGTAGGGCAGCTCTTTAGGCTGGTTGTACGAAATATCGGCAATACCAAGGTATTTGAAAATCTCGTAAAACGCTTTGCCGTAATGCCCAAACGCCACGGCGGCATGATGCGGGAAGTGCTTTTGGATCAACACATGCCGGTAAAAACGGTTCATTTCAGGGATGGCAAAAATGCCAATCGAGCCAAAGCTCTCGGTGGGGGCGTCCAGCACTTCACCCTGTGCGATATAGGCTTTCAGCTGAGTGTCCGCCGTGCTTTGCAGGCGGTAAATCGTCACTTCACCCGCTTTGATATCACCCTCAATGGTGCCGCGGGTGATGTCCGGCTCCGGCAAATCCGGCTCAAGGTCGCGCTTCATAATCAGCTGGTAGCCCATATGAGGGTTGCGCAGCAGGCTGGTGCAGGTGTTGCCGCAGTGGAAGCCCATAAAGGTTTCCGGCAGCGTAAAGTCGTATTTGCCCTCAATTGTCTTTTTGTACATCGAAGCAGGCACGGTGTTGTTGATGTCCAGCAGAGTGACCGGCTGGCCGGAAACGCAGATACCGATATACTCGCTCAATGCGCCGTAAATATCAACCTCGCAGCTGATGGGGATGCCGCGCGCGGTGAACCGGCTGTTGACATAGCAGGGCACAAAGCCAAACTCGGTTTCAAATGCGGGCCAGCACTTGTTGGCAAATGCAACATAGCGGCTGGTGCCCTTGTGCTCTTCTATCCAGTCGGCAAGCGTAATTTCGTATTGGGCAAGGCGGGGCAGCACTCCGGCATAGGGGTTGCTGGCCCCCAGCTCTGCGGCCATTTCTGCTGCGACAGCCGGGATGCGCGAATCACCCTTGTGCTTGTTGTAAGCGACCAAAAGGTCCAGCTCAGAGTTTTCTTCTACCGCAACGCCAATGTCGTACAGTGCCTTAATGGGGGCATTGCAGGCGAGAAAATCGTTGGGGCGCGGGCCAAACGCGATGACTTTCAGCCCTTTCAACCCCACGATTGCGGTGGCAATGGGCAAAAATTCATGGATTTTTTCAGCTACTTCGCTGGCGGTGCCAACAGGGTATTCGGGGATATAAGCGGTGCGGTGGCGCAGGTTCAGGTTGTAGCTGCAGTTCAGCATGCCGCAAAAGGCATCGCCGCGGCCATCGTACAAATCGCCGTCGCCCTCTGCGGCTGCGACATACATGATGGGCCCGTTAAACCAGTCGGCCAGCATGGTTTCGGGGGTTTCGGGGCCAAAATTGCCAAGGTAGACAATCAGCGCGTTGACGTTGTGGTCTTTTACGTCATTCATTGCAAGGTGGGCGTCCTGCTCGGTCTGTACTGCAATAGGGCATTCGTACAGCCCTTCGCCAAACGCTTTCACAATGGCGCTGCGGCGCCGCTGCGCCAAGCTGACAGGGAAACACCCGCGTGAAACAGCGATGATACCGGGAACAATAGTGGGAAGATTGCCGATCATAAGTCATTACCTCCAGTTTTATCAAAATCAGGACAATGTATCGGCGAGGGTAATATTCTCACCGGTAAGGCCAATCCATGCGCCGGCGGCTGCTTCGGCAGAATCCGGGTGGGCAAGCAGCCATTTGTTTTGTGCCCATAGCAACCGGTTTTCGGGCGCGGTATCTGTGAGCTGCGGTTTTTCAGTGTTGGTACCCCGCGGCAGCACAATCATCACCCGAAAGCCTTTTTTTGCACTGGCCTCGCAGGGTGCATAGTGCAGGGTAGTGGCATAAACCTCTACCAACACCCCGGCGGGTACCCAAAACGCTTTTACCCTTGCGGTGTCCAGTTTGCCATTTTTTACTTCGGCAAGGGTGGCAACCAGCAGAACAAAATCTTCAGTGCCAAGGTTAAACTCGCTGTCGCGGTGGTATTCAAGGCAGTTCAGTTTGGTGTTGTGGCCATTGCACCAGCCAAATTGCACCGGCATGCCGCCATACAGCGCGGGCCCCAGCACAGCAGCTTCGGGCAAGGTTTCCAATGCGGGCTCCTGCGGCACATAATCGGTGCCCGCGGGCAGCGGGGTGGCGGTGTTTAAAGCATGCAGAAATGGTGCAAGCGTATGCCCGTCGCAAATTCTGCCATAGGGGGCAAAAGAGGCATCGGTTACCCGTTCAATTTTCATATAAAACCCTTCTTCCTGTTTTCACCGGCTTAAACGGCGGGCAAAGTTTACACCGTCATCGCGGGGAATAGCGGTTTCAGCACGGGGTAAAGCTGGTGGAACACCTGGTACCGCGCTTCGTACTGCTCGGCAAGGGCCGGGGTGGGGGTGGTAGTGGCTTTCACCTTTACCAGCTTTTGTGCGGCCTGCGCCACGTTGTCAAACTGCCCGCAGGCAACGGCCGCCAGCATGGCACCGCCATAGCCGGGGCCCTCCTCGGTTTCTACGCTGTCTAGCTGCATGTTTAGCACATTTGCAAAAATTTCACGCCACAGCGCGCTTTTGGCGCCGCCGCCGCAAATGGTGCTGCGCGCAGGCGCAATTCCAAGGCTGCGTGCTACCTCCAGCGAATCGCGTATGGCAAAAGCCACACCCTCCAGCATCGCAAGCGTCATAGCAGGCCGGGTGGTGTCCATTGTCATGCCCAAAAAGGCGGCACGGGCACCGGCGTCGTTGTGCGGGCTGCGCTCGCCCATCAGGTAGGGCAAAAAGTACACACTGTTGTTGCCCAGCAGCTCTTTGGGTATTTTGGCTTCTTCACCCTTATAGTCGTTTGTGCCGATGATGGCATTCTGCCACCAGGTGTTGCAGGATGCCGCAGATAAAATACACCCCATTAGGTGGTACCCACCGTCGGCATGTGCAAATGAGTGCATCGCGTTGTGCGGGTCGACCCCAAACTGATTATTTGAAATAAAAATGGTGCCCGATGTGCCGATGCTGATGTTGCAGCGCCCCGGGCCCACAGCCCCGGTGCCCACGGCGGCAGCGGCGTTGTCCCCGGCACCCGCCGCAACCTTGACGGTGGCGGGCAGGCCCAGCAGGGCCGCCATGGGGGCGGTCAGGGTGCCAACAGTTTCGTAGCTATTGTACAGGTGTGGCATCCAGCTTTGCGGCACACCGCAAAGGTCCAGCATTTCACTGCTCCAGCATTTGTTTTTGACATCTAAAAGTAGCATACCCGAAGCATCGGAATAATCGGTGCAGTGCACCCCGGTCAGTTTGTAGTTGATGTAGTCTTTGGGCAGCATGATCTTGTCAATCTGGCTAAACAGCGCTGGTTCGTGCGACTTCATCCACAGCAGCTTGGGCGCGGTAAACCCGGCAAATGCAATATTGGCGGTATAGGCCGACAATTTGTCGCGGCCAATTACCTCATTCAGCCATGCGGTTTCTTCGCTGGTGCGCCCGTCGTTCCACAAAATGGCGGGGCGCAGCACCCTGTCGTTTTTATCCAGTGCCACAAGGCCGTGCATCTGCCCGCCGGCGCCAATGCCGGCAACCTGCGTTTTGTCGCAACCCTGTGTCAGCTGTTGAATGCCCGCAAGCGTCTCACGCAGCCAGTCCTCCGGGTTTTGTTCACTCCAGCCGGGCCGCGGGTAATCAATGGGGTAATCACGCGACACCGTGTTGTGAATACGCCCTGTCTCATCCATTAAAATCAGTTTTACGGCAGAGGTGCCAAGGTCGATCCCAATATACAGCAAAACAGTTCCCTCCCTGGCCGGCACAGGGGGCGCACCGGCCTGTTTTTTGGTTAAGCTTTTCCGGTCTTGTGGTTCGACACAACATCAAAAATAACAGCAATCAGCAACACGGTGCCTTTTACGACATACTGCCAGTTGTTATCCAGGCCGTAGATTGACATGCCCTGGTTGATAACGCCCAGCAGAATAGCACCAATCATGACACCGGGTATTGTGCCGCTGCCGCCATAAGCGGATGCGCCGCCGATGAAGCAGGAGCCGATGGCGTCCATCTCGTAAGACATACCGGTGTCGCCGTTGACAGAGCCAATGCGCGCGGCAACCAGCAGGCCTGAAAAACCTGCCAGCACGCTCATAGAGCAATAAGCGGCAAAATAGACCTTGCGGGTGTCGATGCCGGATAGCTTTGTCGCTTTTTCGTTGCCGCCCACTGCGTAGAAATAACGGCCAAACGCAGTTTTTGACGTAATAAAAGTATAAATCAAAATGACCAGTAAAATCCACAGCAACATGACGGGAATGCCTTTGTAGTTGGCCAGTTTCCAGCTGTAGATAATGATTAGTGCGTCGATTACCGCAATTTGACCAAACGCCACGACGGCAGAGCCTGTTTCATAATTTTTGCGAGCTTTTTTAATGCGGCTAAAAATAGTAAACAACACCAAAAGAACCGAAACAACAATGCCGGTTATCAGTGCAGACCAGTGCAAGTCGCCATCAATACCGGGTACTGTAATGTAAGAAGTAAAGGTGTTCAAAAACGAGTCGTTTGAAATGTTGACAGTTTTGGAGGCAAGCACCACACGCCCCAGCCCGCGGAACAAAAACATGCCGGCCAGTGTGCAGATGAACGGGGGAATGTGGATATAGCCGACCCAAAAGCCTTGCCAGATGCCGATGAGTACGGCAAAGACCATGCAGATGACAATGGTCAAAAAGGCATTCAGGTTCAGCTTAGACATTAACTGCGCGGCCACAGCGCCGACAAGGCACAAGATAGAGCCGACCGAAAGGTCCACGTTGCCGCCGGTCAAAATGCAAAGCAGCATGCCGCAGGCCATCACCAAAACGTAGGCGTTTTGCAACAGCAGGTTGGATATGTTCTGCGCATACAGCAGGCGCCCGCCGGTAAGGGCGGTGAAGAAGACGAACACCACGGCGAGGGCAATCGTCATCGTATACTTTTTGAGAAAGGCAGATACTTTCATATGTTTACGCTCCCTTGTTATCTTCTTCGTTTCCCTTGTTGTCGGAATGGAGAATTGCGGCCATGATTTTCTCCTGCGTCGCTTCTGCCGCGGTCAGTTCAGCTACAATGGCGCCTTCGTTCATGACGTAAATGCGGTCGCACATGCCCAGCAGTTCGGGCAGCTCAGACGAGATCATCACGACGGATTTGCCCTTTGCCACAAGGTCGTTCATGATGCAGTAAATCTCGTACTTTGCGCCCACATCAATGCCGCGGGTCGGCTCGTCGAGCAGCAGAATATCCGGGTCGGCAAACATCCACTTCGACAACAGCACTTTTTGCTGGTTGCCGCCGGATAAAGTACTGACCTTTTGCTGTACGGTGGGTGTTTTGGTTTGCAACGCCTCTTTGTATTCATTGGCAACACGGTTTTCTTCGTCCACGTCCACAATACCGCGTTTGCACACCTTTTCCAGCCGGGCCATGGTGTTGTTGCGGGCAATTGTGTCAATCAACACAAGGCCATTGGCCTTACGGTCCTCGGTGACATAGGCAATACCGGCCTCAATGGCTTCACGTTCGTTTTTGGGGCGCACTTCTTTGCCGTTGACAAACAGCTTGCCGCTGATGCTTGCACCGTAGCTTTTGCCGAAAATCGACATAGCAAGCTCGGTGCGGCCGGCGCCCTGCAAGCCGGAAAACCCAACAATTTCGCCCTTGTGCACGTTAAAAGAAACATGGTTGACGACACATTTGTCGGTGTACACAGGGTGACAAAGGCTCCAGTCACGCACTTCAAGGCCCACTTCGTCGCTGATGTGGTGTTCCCGCGCGGGGTAACGGTCGGTGATTTCGCGGCCCACCATGCCGCGGATGATGCGGTCTTCGTCGATGTGGTGGTCGCTGTTATCCAGCGTTTCAATTGTCGCGCCGTCACGCAAAATAGTGATTTTATCGGCCACATAGGCCACTTCGGATAATTTGTGTGAAATTAAAATAGAGGTCATGCCCTGTGTTTTAAACTGCAATAACATGTCCAGCAGCATTTTAGAATCCTCTTCGTTCAAAGAGGAGGTAGGTTCGTCCAAAATCAGCAGCTTTACGTTTTTAGAAAGCGCCTTTGCGATTTCGACAAGCTGCTGCTTGCCGGTGCCGATGTCTTTAATCAGCGTTGTGGGGGCATCTTTCAGCCCCACCTCACGCAGATGGGTGGCAGCCTGGTTGAACGTCTCGTCCCAGTCAAGCCCAAAGCGGCCCCGCCGCTCGTTGCCAAGAAACATGTTTTCTGCAATCGATAGCTCCGGCACCAGAGCAAGCTCCTGATGGATGATGACGATGCCAAGCTTTTCGCTGTCCCGCACATTTTTAAAACGGCATTCCTCGCCGTTATAGATAATATCGCCCTCATAGTCCCCAAAGGGGAAAGTGCCGCTGAGCACGTTCATCAAGGTGGACTTGCCTGCGCCGTTTTCGCCCACAATTGCGTGGACCTCACCGCGTTCTACCTCTAAGTTGACATTGTCCAGCGCGCGTACCCCGGGGAAAAGTTTTGTGATGTTTTTCATCACCAAAATATGATCAGCCAAAATTAACGCCCTCCTGTTTCGCTGTTAGGGGCAGGTAACAGCCGGTTAAACATCACCGCTTTATGCACCAAAAGGGCGGGGCCTTTTGCCCCGCCCAATCCGTGCGTGTGGCCACTGATGTTTGGGCTGCTACGGTTTTACATTAGCCCGCTGCTTTGGGGTAACCGTTGCTGTCCATCGTGTAGTAACCGGTGTCAACCAGTTCGGTCTGGATATTGTCTTTTGTTACGACAGTCGGGACCAGCAGATAAGAGGGGATGATACCGGTGTTGTTGTCGTAGCTCTTGGTGTCATAGGTGCAATCAAATTTCCAGCCAGCCGAAGAAATCAGGCTTTCGTCCGGCATTTTGCCGTCCATGATTGCCATGCCAACGTCCAGTGTCACAACGGCTTCGTTGGCCACTGCCTTGTAAACGGTCATGCTCTGTTTGCCGTCAATGATGTTGGCGAGGTTGGCTTCGTCGCCGTCCTGCCCGGTGATGATGGGCTGGTTGCCGCCTGCATAGTCGGATGCGATTGCCTGTGTTACGCCAAGGGCAGTCGAGTCGTTCGAGCACAGCGCAACATCAAGTTTGGTGCCATCAGAGTAGTACGAGCCCAGAATGTTCTGCATACGGCTCATAGCGGTGTCGGTAGACCACGAAGCGGTGGCAACCTGCTCAAAAGCGGTCTGGCCGGACGGCACTTTCAGGATGCCGGCGTCGATATAGGGCTTCAGCACATCAAACGCGCCATTGAAGAAGAACCCGGCGTTGTTGTCGGCGGGGTCACCGGCGGTGAATTCGATGTTGTAGGTTTTCGAGGTGTCTTTCAGATCAAGCTTCAGGGTATCCACAACATACTGGCCCTGCAGTTTGCCAACGGTGTAGTTATCAAAGGAGACATAGTAGTCGACAGCCTTTGTGTTCATGATCAGGCGGTCATACGAAATGACGGGGATCCCTGCCTGGTCCGCTGAATCGAGCACATTGGACAGGCTTTCGCCGTCGATTGCCGCGATGACAAGCAGGTTTACTTTGTCGGCAATCAGGTTTTCAATGTCGTTGACCTGCTGGTTGACATCGTTATCCGAATAAACCAGTTCAACTTCGCAGCCTTTGCTTTCAAACTGCTTTTGCAGGAAGGAGCCGTCACGGTTCCAACGTTCCAACGACTTGGTAGGCATTGCGATACCCACTTTACCGCCACTGGTGGTAGCTGCCGACGAAGCGGTGGATGCGGCAGGGGCCGAGGATGCCGCTGCAGCAGAAGAAGAACTGCCGCCGCAGGCTGCAAGGGAAAGCGCCATCAATAATGCAACGAACAATGCAAGTGATTTTTTCATCTTTCTTTGCCTCCTTTTAATAAGTGACCATTGCCCTGCGAATAACTTTAGTTAACTTTCTTTACTAAAGTTTGCGCTTTCATCTTACTGTGCGTGGCAGAAAAAGTCAACGATTTTTTGTTGTAATTAGTTAACTTTGTAACAGCATACAAAAAGAAACTGTGCGTTTTGTAACTTTAGCAAACTGATTTTAAAAAAGTAATAAGAAAAACAATATTTACCATTTTATACACGGACACACGTCTTTTGACCGGGGCAGAAACTAAAAATGGCCCAAAGGCAAAAAAACACCATGCGGGCAACCGCATGGTGTTTTTACTAAAAAAGTATGCTTAAATGGTTTCGATAAATTCGCGAATAAAGTGCAGCGCGACCCCCAGCATTACAGCCCTGCGCGGGTAAAGGCAAAGGTCAATATAATCGGCATTGTCCTCAAACGTGTTCAGCGCGGCGGTGCGCCGGCGCAGCTCTGGCAAAAAAGCTGTCATGTACTGGGATAAAAAGCCACCCAATACCACGTCACAGTCCAGCGCCATGCGAATGTTGTTGATGCCGATTGCAAGGTGTTGCAGCAGGTCCTGCCACAGGGCCTCATAGTCGTGGTTATGCTGCTCCAGCCCCTCAAAAAAGTCCTCCAGCGTAATGCCAAGGTCGGTGCTGATGCGTTTGGCCGAGCAGTAGCACTCTAAGCAACCGTTTTTACCGCAGGCGCAGGCCAGCCCGCCGGGCTCGACGCTCATGTGCCCAAATTCACCGCTGCGGTGGTGCATGCCAAAATAGGGGGCCCCATTCAGCAGTACCGCCCCGCCGACACCGTTTTCCAGTGACAAATAGGCCATGCTGGTTTTTTCAGGCTGCAAAAAGTATTCGGCATAACCGCCGCTGGTGCCGTCGTTTTCCACATAGGTGGGGTAACGCAGGTGTGCGGTCAGCCCGTCAATACTGATATTAGTCATGCGCAAGGTAGGGGCGAAGGTGATTTGCTTTTTTTCTTCGTCAATCACGCCCGGCAGCGCAAGGCCAACGCCCAGCAGGTTGTGGCGTTCCAGTTTGTTTTCGTCAATAAAGGTCTCCAGCTCCTGTGCAAGCAGCAGGCCTAGGTCCGGCACGCGGCGCATCTCAATTTCAGCAGTTTTTTTATAGGCAAGCTCCTGTAATTGCAGGTCAGCGGCAAGGAACCGCAGCCGGTCATCGGTAATTGAAACGCCAATGGCATACCGCGCGCCCTGTGTAATGGTATAACCTACGGCCCGCCGCCCGCCGGTAGAGCGCTGCATGCCCCCGTGCTGAATTAACCCGGCATGCACCAGCTCGCCGATATTCTGGTGTACCGTGGGCAGGCTGAGGCTTAAAACCTGCGCGATCTCCTGCTTGGATTGAGGGTCTTTGGCATTGTAAAGACACTGGTAAATACTGTTTCGGGTCTGGCGGCGGCGTTCGGTGATTGGGGTATCCAGTTTTTCCATCATATCAAACCTCGGCATCTTTTGTAAAAGTACTTTGCTTTTGTTTTAATGGTAGCATCAAAACAAAAAAAGTCAATCCCCAAAAGTAAAACGCCGTACGGGCCGCCGCAAAGTGACAAGCTGCCGTAGCAGCTGTGGTGGTTACAATGCCCGCAAATCTTCGGCAAAGGGTACTCTTGACGGGTTACCCTCTGCCCGCCAGGTTTGTTTTTGCTTTGGGGCATAAAGTACCGACCAAACGGTGTCCTTGCCGGTAGCGCGGTCATATTGGCAAAGAAACCCCTCTTTGCCCGCCAAAAGGGCTTGTGCGCGGCCCGGTGTCAGGCTGCCGGGGTGTGCCGTAAAATAGCTTTTCATTGTGTCGTAGCGCTCCTGTGCCTGCCAGGTATCCTGCGGCAGGCGGTTGTGCGGGCGCATGGTGTCGGTGTGAAACATGTTTGTGGTGTAAACGGCGGGGTGGTCATTGCCAAGGTATTGCACAGCCAGTGCGCTGCTGCTGAACTCAAACAGGGCACCGCCACCGGCGCTGTCTGCTACAACCAGGGTGCCGCTGCCGGCGCGCGGCACTGTGCGCAGCAGCTGTTCTACCTCTTGTGTGGTGCGGCACTGCTCAAGTGCAAGGCGCAGCAGCATGCCCACATTCAGCCCCGGCCCAAGGGTATCGGGTGCCACAGAGGTTAGCCCAACGGCAAGGCCATGGCAATTCATGCCGTCCTCCATCTCCACAAAAGCGGTCGTGTTGCCGGTAAAACTGTAGGCGGGGCCAGCCAGCTGATATTGTACGTTTAAATACAGCTCCTCCATTGCGGTAAAAAAGTCGCTGTTGCGCCCCAAAAGCGTGCCGTCTTGGCTTTGTGTAACAAAGCACGAGCAATGGGCATCGGCCTGCGGCAAAATGCAGTACATGCTAAACAATACACAGCATAAATCTTCAAAGCTGCAGCCCTGCCCGTCTGCAATGCCCTGTAACTCCTGCAATACGGCGGGGTAAAACTGTTCGTAAAAAGGCAGGCAGGCGGTTGCAAATGCCCGGCGTTCACCCGTCAGCGGGAAGGGCACCGTTTGTAACAGTAACTTGCCATTTTTTTGGAGCATGCTGCCCCAGCGATACCCGATTTCATAATGGGTACCGCAGAACGTCATATGATTCATTTTTTGTCTCTCCCATACTTCAAAATGCAAGTTATCGATAACTGTGTATCACAGGTTAAATCAATAAAAATTTGAAGTCAAGCAATAAAAAAATAAAGCTGAAAAACTTTTTTTAAAGCGATTTTATCTGCAAAAGGGGCAAAACAATACAAGCCGCGGGGGCTGCCCACGGCTTGTCAAATTGCAAAAATAACGGTTCTGCGCGGCGTCAGGCAGCCTCTTCGCCCCCGGCCCGAAACGAGCGCAGTGTTTTCCAATAATTTTGCGGTACTCTTTTATAAAAAAGCGCCGCCAGTAACAGCCCAAACAGCAGCAGCCCGCCTGCTGCAACCAACAGCGGGGGCAGACCGGAGTTTACAATGAATTTTGTGGCATCATCGCTTTGCGGCGCGGTGCCTGCCGCCGCCAGCAGCGGCACCAACACCCATGCCAAAACAGAGGCCGTGGGGATGACAAATACAAAAAAGCAAAAAACAGTATAAAACACACCCGTTGCCTTTTTGTTGTAAAACGGCAACAACAGCAGTACCAGCACCACCGGCAGCAGCATGCCTGCAATGTTTAAAAGTGCCGTGGCAGCGGGGGTAAAGTTGCCGCCATCGTAAGACATATAGGCGTTTACAATGCTGAAACGCGTAATAGTGGCACCGTTTGCAAGGGCAACCAGCGCATGCCCGCTTTCGTGGAAAAAGATATACAGCGGGAAAAGTGCCAACATGCCCAAAATGGCAAGCACAAGGGATAAAGACCTCTTTTTGCGTGAAGTCATGGTGTGCTCCTTTCTCAGGTGGTTTAAGCGTTGCAGGGTGTGGCCAAAACGCAAAGTTCGCTTTATTATACCATGTATTTATGATATAGTTAATTTGTTTCACTGATAAAATTCAACTGCCCGGCAAATGGCAGATTCGTTTTTTGCCATGTACACTGGCCGCCGGGGAAGGAGAGGGCAAAACATGAGTTACGCAGATGAGGTCTTTATCCAAAACTGCAAAGAAATATTAGAGGATGGCGTATGGGATACCGACCGCCCGGTGCGCCCCCGGTGGGAGGACGGCACCCCCGCCCACACAATCAAGCTATTTGGTGTGGTAAACCGGTACGACCTGCGCAAAGAGTTTCCTGTTTTAACAGTGCGCCGCCAATATTTAAAAAGTGCAGTCGACGAACTGCTTTGGATCTGGCAGAAAAAATCGAACAACATTCACGACCTTGGCAGCCATGTGTGGGACGAATGGGCCGACGAGACGGGGTCAATTGGCAAGGCCTATGGTTACCAGCTCGGGGTCAAGCACCATTACCCGGACGGCGAGTTTGACCAGGTAGACCGCGCATTGTATGATCTGCGCCACAATCCGGCATCCCGGCGCATTTTAGTCAATATGTATAACCACCACGATTTAAGCGAAATGGCGCTGGCACCCTGCTGCTACAGCGTGACGTTCAATGTCAGCGGCAATACGCTGAATGCAATTTTAAACCAGCGCAGCCAGGACATGCTGACGGCCAACG
Organism: Bacillota bacterium; assembly: GCA_023460035.1. Classification (GTDB taxonomy): domain Bacteria; phylum Bacillota; class Clostridia; order Oscillospirales; family Ruminococcaceae; genus Pygmaiobacter. Next base: position 43,621 of record JAEWRN010000004.1, on the reverse strand, counting down.
GCTGGAACGTGATGCAGTACGCGGTGCTGCTGAAGATGTTTGCGCAGGTGTCCGGGCTGGAAGCGGGCGAGCTGGTGCACGTGATTGCCGACGCGCATATTTATGACCGCCATGTCGAGCTGGTCAAAGAGCTGATGCAGCGCACCCCCTATGCGGCGCCGGAATTTGTGCTGGACCCTGCGGTGACCGATTTTTACGCGTTCACCAAGAGCAGCGTCTCGCTGAAAGGGTACGAAGCGCACGCGTTCGACCACAGCATTCCGGTGGCAATTTAAACGGCAAGAAGAAAGGGGCAGGCAATGCAGGCAATTGTAGCAGTAGATGAAAAGTGGGGCATTGGCAAAAATGGGGCGCTGCTGTTCCATATTTCGGCCGATTTAAAGCGGTTTAAACAGCTTACACTGGGCGGCACGGTGATTTACGGGCATAAAACGTTAGAGACGTTCCCCGGCGGCCGGCCGCTGAAAGGGCGCAGCAACATTGTGCTTTCGCGCGACGTGCAGTTGCAGGTGCCGGACGCCATGGTTTGCCACAGCGTGGCGCAGGCCGCCGCAATGGTGGCGGGCAAAGCGGAGGTGTTTGTAATAGGCGGCACCAGTATTTACAACGCCTTTTTGCCGCTGTGTGAAACGGTGCATGTCACCAAGGTGGCGGCAGACGGCGGGGCGGATTGCACCTTCCCCAATTTGGACGAAGACCCCGCATGGGCGGTGGCGGAAGCGCTGCCGCCGCAGCAGGAGAATGGTCTGACCTACCAATATGTCACCTACCAAAGGGTAGCGCGGGGATAATCCCCCACAGTGTACATGTGGATGTTGCTGCCGTTGCGGCGTAACCGGAATATTAATTTTAAAAGAATAACAGCACAGTGCAAGGGCAAGCATATCTGCCCCCCTGCGCCGTGCTGTTTTGTGTATTACAGGGCCAAAGTGAGGCTTTTGGCCCTGTGCCTTAGTGAGTTTTAGTACCCATTGGTTATGGCCCCTGCTGGGGTTTAAGCAGGGAAGTAAAAGCTTCGAAGAATGATTTCCAGATGAAATAAAAATATTACAGTGCAGATTAGAATCGTCAGCTTTTTTGGCAGCTTCATAATTTTTCGAATGCCCACAACATCACCAAAATCACCAATGCTGCCAATCAAAAAATACAGGCTGTCGACAAATAAAAAAATAATCGAAAAGAAGCATAGACCAATTTTTAAAGTGTTGTTTGGCACTAAAAAATAGGCGGCGGTAAAGAAGTACCCCAAAGTTGTCGTTGTAAGAAACCCGGCGCTGGCAATGACAGCCCACTTTTTACTGATACTGTCAGACGTATTATTAATATCGTCGGATATGAAGTCTGGCTCATTCTCATAAAACACCCGTGTCCCGCCATGGTAGGTCAGCCATTGAATACGCGTCACTCGTACCCCAAACGGGCGTGCAACAACTGCGTGGGATAATTCATGTAACACGTGCTGGAAACAAACGGCAACCAATGCCAGCCCAAAAGAAATTAAATGTGCCATCATACCCCGCCCCACCTTTTAATTTTGCCGTTTTATAAAAGCAACTTTATACTGGATGATATCATACTCTTTGTATTGATACCACCCCAATTGGGATGAAAAAGCGACAAAAAGAAAAAACCACCGACCGAAGTCGATGGCTTTTTTGGTGCGGATGAAGGGACTTGAACCCATATGAAGTTGCCCTCACTAGAACCTGAATCTAGCGCGTCTGCCAATTCCGCCACATCCGCAAATCCGTCACACAAGGTTGTTACCTCTCTTGGCGACGTTATTTATTCTACCAAAAACACGGCACTTTGTCAACGGTTAAATTCAGCTTTTTTTAAAAAACTTTATCGGCGTGGAACACACCCCAAAAGCCCCTGTTGCAAGGCGCAGTCAGCCCCCGTTTCTTGCAAAATAGGCGTCCCGCTCGGCAAGGTAACATTCGGCGCAAAGGGCTTCGTATTTTACGCCACCCTCTTCGTCAATGGCGACCTGGCTGCCCTCAAACACAAACTGCCCGCCAATTTTGCGGGCGTTAAACAGCGCCTTGTGCCCGCAGCGGCAAATGGTCTTCATCTCTTCAATATTATGCGCAAGCTCTAACAGGCGAATACTGCCCTCAAAGCCATTCATCAAAAAGTCGGCGCGCAGACCATACGCAATCACCGGCACGTGCAGCTTTACCGTGACATACAGCAGCTGATCTACCTGCCCGCGCAAAAGAAACTGGCTTTCGTCCACCAGCACGCAGGCAAGCGGGCCGTGCATCGCAATATCGCCCTGCACAGCGGCATATAAGTCCATTTGCGGGGTCACCGAGACATCCACCCTGCGGGAGAGCCCCAGCCGGCTGATGACGCTGTCACCGCCCTTGGTGTCGATTTGGGGTTTCAGCAGCAGCACGCGCATGCCGCGCTCTTCGTAATTGTGGGCAACCTGCATCAGCGCGGTGGATTTGCCGCTGTTCATGGCGCCATAGCGAAAATATAATTTTGCCACAAAAATTCCTCTTTCAAATTGGGATAGTAAAAGCAGATTGAAAAAAACCGCCCCGCACAAACTGGCTGCGGGGCGGGGGAATGCCTTGCAAAAGAGGTTAGTTGTTGTTGACCTCGTAGCTCAGGGTAGAAAGGCTGTCGCTGAGGTGGACGTTTTCCACCACGACATCCGGGTAATCAATCGAAAAATCATAATGGCTGAAATTCCAGAAAGCACGGATGCCAAGGTCAATCAGCTGGCGCGCCACTTTTTTGGCAGAGTCGCGCGGCACGCAGATCACCGCGACGCGGGGGTTGTGCTCGGCACAAAAAGCGCCCAGCTCGCCCATATCGCGAATCAGCACACCGCACAGCGTAAGGCCAATCATCTCCGGCTTTACGTCAAACGCACCCTGCAGCTCAAAGCCGCGTTTGTCCTCGACAAGATAGTTTGCCATGGCATGGCCCAAATTGCCCGCGCCAATTAAAATAGTGGGGATGGGCTGGCGCGCAAAGATCAACTTGCCCAGCTCTTCGCGCAGCAGTTTGACATTGTAACCAATGCCCTGCTGGCCAAAGCCGCCGAAGCAGTTGAAGTCTTGCCGCACCTGAGAGGCGGTTGTACCCATGACCTGGGCGAGTTCAGAAGAGGACACCTTAACAATTCCCTCTTTTTCCATTTCGCCGAGATAGCGGTAATACCGCGGCAGCCGTTTAATTACCGGCAGGGAAGGCTTGTTTTGGCTGGTCATTGTGTTGTCACCTTGTATTCTCTAAAATTTTGAAGGGGCTATTCGTTAAGCGTTTTGCTCTACGGTCTGCATGACATAGTTACCAAACTCTTCGCAGGTACAGCCGGTGTTGCGCCCGGTAATTGTCAGTTTTTTCTCTTTGAACATGCAGATATCCAGCGCATGCTCCAGCGCGGCGGCCTGCTTTGCATAGCCAATATGGGCCAGCAGCATGCCGGTGGCGCGCAGCATGCTGCACGGGTCGGCATATTTGTCACGGCCTTCGGCCACCATGCGCGGGGCCGAGCCGTGAATGGCCTCAAACATCGCGTAGCGCTTGCCAAGGTTGGCGCTGCCTGCGGTGCCAACGCCACCCTGCATCTCGGCCGCTTCGTCGGTGACGATGTCGCCATACAGGTTGGGCAGTATCAAAACCTGAAAATCACCGCGGCGCTTGGGGTCAATCAGCTTTGCAGTCAAAATATCGATGTACCAGTCGTCGGTCGTGATGTCCGGGTAGTTCTTGCCGATTTCCTGGCACAGCTTTAAAAACTTGCCGTCGGTCGTTTTGATGACATTGGCCTTTGTGATGATGGAAACGCGGTTTTTGCCGTTTTTTTGTGCAAAGTCGTATGCCAGCTCGGCAATGCGCTGCGAGCCTTCGGTAGTCGTTACGGTAAAGTCAATGGCAACGCCGTCGTCCAGCTCCAGCCCCTGGCTGCCCAGCGCATAGCCACCCTCGGTGTTCTCGCGGAAGAAGGTCCAGTCGATGCCCTCTTCTGGGATGCGCACCGGGCGAACGTTGGCAAACAGGTCCAGCGCTTTGCGCATGGCAACGTTGGCACTTTCAATGTTGGGCATGCCGTCGCCCGCGCGCGGGGTTGTGGTAGGGCCCTTTAAAATAACATGGCAGGCTTTCAGCTCTTCCAGCACGTCGTCCGGGATCGCTTTGCCGCAGGCAATGCGGTTTTCGATGGTCAGGCCGTCGATCTGCCGAAACTCCACTTTACCGGCCTGTACTTCGCCCGCCAGCAAAAAGCGCAGCACGCGTTCTGCTTCGTGAGTAATCACCGGGCCAATGCCGTCGCCACCGCAAATGCCAATGACAATGGTGGGCAGTGCCTTATAGTCGACAAAATCTTTCTGTGCGCGCATCATGGCCGCGCGCTGCTGCTGGCTTTCAAGCAGGGCCTTAAAGTGGTCAAGCGCCAAAGAGACATCCATTCACTGTTCCTCGCTTTTCTGTTTCGTGTAGTTCAGCAGGCCGCCGGCCAGAATCATGTCACACTGGCGGGCAGACAGCTTGCAGCTCAGTTGATACTGCTCGTTTTTAGTGCGGTTTACGAGGGTCAGTGTGCCCTCGCGGATCCCCGCGATCAGGCCGGAAAGTTCAATTTCATCGCCCTGCGCAAGTTTTTCATAATCAGTGGCGTCGGCAAATTCCAGCGGCAGAATGCCGGCGTTCACAAGGTTTGCCTTGTGAATGCGGGCAAAACTGACGGCAATGACGGCGCGAATGCCAAGGTACAGCGGCACCAGTGCGGCGTGCTCACGGCTGGAGCCCTGCCCGTAGTTGGCACCGCCCACAATCACACCGCCGTTTGCGGCAAGCGCACGGTCGTGGAAGGTGGGGTCGTTCTTTTCAAAGCAGAAGGTCGCGATTTTTGGTATGTTGCTGCGGTACGGCAGCACCTTCGCGCCCGCGGGCATAATGTGGTCGGTCGTGATGTTGTCGCCCACCTTCAGCAGCACCGGCAACACCATGTGGTCCTCCGGCTTCAGCGCTTTGGGCAGCGGCTTGATGTTGGGCCCGCGCAGAACCTCAACACTTTTGTAGTCGTCCGCCGGGGCGGGCAGCTCGATCATGTTGTCGCGAATCAGGTAATGCTCCGGCAGCGCGGGGCGCTGCATCGGCGGCAGGGTAGTGGGGTCGGTAAAATAACCGGCAAGTGCACTGGCGGCCGCGGTTTCGGGGCTGACAAGGTATACGCTGGCATCTTGTGTGCCGCTGCGGCCCTCAAAGTTGCGGTTAAAGGTGCGCAGCGAAACGCCCTTACTGGGGGGCGAAAAGCCCATGCCGATGCAGGGGCCGCAGGCGGATTCCAGTATGCGGGCACCGGCGTCGATCAAATCGGTCAGCGCGCCGTCGGCAGCCAGCATGGCAAGTACCTGCTTTGAGCCCGGGCTGATTGAAAGCTCAAGGTCCGGCGCAATGGTGCGCCCTTTCAGCATCTGCGCCACGGTCAGCAGGTCGGTAATGCTGGAATTGGTGCAGCTGCCAATGCAAACCTGGTCGACCTTAATCATGCCCAGTGTGTGCACCGGTTTTACATTGTCGGGGCTGTGCGGGCAGGCGGCCAGCGGCACCAGCGCAGAAAGGTCAATGTCAATCACCTGGCTGTACTGCGCGTCGGGGTCTGCCTGCAGTGGGGTGTAAGCATCCTCACGCCCCTGCGCCGCCAAAAAGCGGCGGGTCTGCTCATCCGACGGGAAAATACTGGTTGTCGCACCCAGCTCGGCGCCCATGTTCGTGATGGTCGAGCGCTCCGGCACCGAAAGTGTCGCTACGCCCTCGCCGCCGTACTCCACAATTTTGCCCACGCCCCCCTTAACCGAAAGGATGCGCAGCAGCTCTAAAATCACGTCTTTGGCGCTGACATACGGCGAAAGGTGGCCGGTCAGGTTGACATGAATGATTTCGGGGGTGGGGATGTAGTAAGCGCCGCCGCCCATGGCAACGGCGACGTCCAGCCCGCCCGCGCCGATGGCAAGGCAGCCGATACCGCCCGCGGTGGGGGTGTGGCTGTCGCTGCCAATCAGGGTTTTGCCGGGGATGGCGAAACGCTCAAGGTGCACCTGGTGGCAGATGCCATTACCGGGGCGCGAATACCGCACGCCGATGCGTTTTGCAACCGTGCGGATAAAATTGTGGTCGTCGGCATTTTCAAACCCGCTTTGCAGCGTATTATGGTCGATATACGCCACGGAAAGCTCGGTTTTTACGCGGGGTATGCCCATTGCCTCAAACTCAAGGTATGCCATGGTACCGGTGGCATCCTGCGTGAGTGTCTGGTCGATGCGAAGGCCGATTTCCCCGCCGGGGGTCATCTCGCCATCCACGAGGTGGGCAGCAATAATTTTTTGTGCAATGCTTTTAGCCATAAATAATCCCTCGTATATCTCCTTATTTTACTCTTATTTATAGTATCTGTTTTGTGACAGATTGTCAACGCATTAACATTGGCGAATGCGCGCGTTAAATGCAGAAAAATGCAGAAAAAAGGCGCGGCGCGCCGCTGCGTTTTTGCTGTTTTGCCCATAAAAAGCCCGCAGTGTGTGGGTATGAAACACACAGTGGACAAAGCAGACACAAAACAGACAAAATGTGAAAAAAACGGGCAAGTGGTGTCGTTGTAACAATGTGCACGTGTTGCGGGCGGCGGCAAGAAACAAAAAAGGCACGGCGCCAATGCCGTGCCGGCGGCAAAACTGCCGCACTGGGTACTTATTTTGCGCTGGGTAAAAACCGCTGCAGCGAGCCCGCAACCGCCGAAATGGGCATCGTTTGCAAGATTACCCTGCCGGGGCCGGAAACGACGGTGTTGAACACGCCTTCACCGCCAAACAGCATGTTTTTGACGCCGGGCACCGACACGACATCCATCGAGCAGGTGGCATCCATCGCGGCAAGGTAGCCGGTGTCTACGACAATCTGCTGGCCGGCGGCAAGGGTGTATTCCATTGCGTTGCCGTCAATTTCGACAAAGGCGGTGCCGCTGCCGGACAGCTTTTGCATAATGAACCCCTCGCCGCCAAACAGGCCGGCCCCGAGCTTCTTTTGAAAAAAGACCGAAAGCTCCACCCCGACTTCACTGGCAAGAAACGCACTTTTTTGTACGATCATCGGTTGAGAGGGGGTGATGCTGAACGCGTAGATGGAGCCGGGGAAGCTGGACGCAAAGGCAATCATGCCCGGCCCCCCTTGTGCGGTGTAGAGGTTTTGAAAAAATGATTCGCCGGAGAACATGCGGCCAAATGCTTTGCCAATGCCGCCGTTTGAAGTGGTTTCCATTTTCATGTTGGGGCTCATCCAGCTCATGCTGCCGCGCTCGGTAATCATCTGCTCGCCCGCCTGCAAATCACAGATGACAACGGGCAACGGGGTGCCCTCCACTTTGTACTGCATAAACAACACTCCTTTCCCGTTTGTAAAACGAAAAGAATATAATGGTGGTCCATTAATATTTTACGGAAATTTGTACCAAAACACAAGCGTTTTACAAATGCTTTGCAAGGGCTGTACAAAGCTGCGGGCGCAGCGGGACCCCCATACGGGGTAGCATAGGCGAAAGAGTGTGGGGCAAAGCAAACACAGCGCGTTACAGAACAGGAAGTATTTTACAAGTACCGGGTTTAGTGATAAAATAAGATGTCTAAAGTCGCCTTCGCTTTTAGTACGGTTTTCACAGGCCGGGCGGCACGACATCAAGAAAGCGGAGGACATACAATGACCATATGGGACGGCCTTTTTCAAGGCATTATTCAGGGGGCGACCGAGTTTTTACCGGTTTCCAGTGACGGGCACCTGACACTGTACCAGCACTTGACCGGCAACTCGGGCCAGGGGGCGTTGTTTTTTAACCTGATGCTGCACCTTGGCACATTGCTTGCGGTATTTCTTGTTTATTATAAAGACATCTGGCAGCTGATTTGTGCGTTTTTTAAAATGCTGGGCGAAGTGTTTACCGGCAAGTTCCATTTTAAAACGCAGGATGAAAACCGCCGTATGATTTACATGCTGTTTTTGGCCTGTGTGCCGCTGCTGGGCTTTGTGCTATTAAAAGACTGGGTGACGATGATCACCGAGGACAACGACATTGTGGTAGAGGGCTTCTGCTTCTTGTGGACGGCAGTGCTGCTGTTCCTTGCTTCCCGCACGGCCAAGGGGCAAAAAACGGCAAAAGAGATGCGGGTGCGCGACGCGCTTGTAATCGGGGTATTTCAGGGTACGGCCATCATGCCGGGTATCTCTCGCTCCGGCTCCACCATTTCCAGCGGGCTATTGCTGGGGTATTCCAAAGAGTTTTGTGTGAAATTCAGCTTTATCCTTGGCATACCGGCTATTTTGGGCGCCAGTGTGTTTGAGGCAAAGGACGCTATTTCCAGCGGGCAGGCCATCGAGTGGGCCCCGGTGCTGGTGGGCATCATCACGGCGGCGGTCGTGGGGTATTTCTGCATTCGCCTCATCCGCTACCTTGTGGTCAGCGACAAGTTTATCGTGTTTTCGTACTACACCGGTGTCTTGGGTGTTTTGACGCTCGTCGCCGGTATTTTAGAGCATATTTGGGGCAGCAACATTGTAGAGCTGGTTTCCCGTTTACTGTGACAAATGACGCACAGCGGGCTGCCCCACAACAAATTGTAAGGCAGGGCTTTGAAGAATGGCAGCAAAAAACCAGAAAAACAGCACAGCGGGCAAGCGGCGCGGGAGACCACCCAAGCAAAAGCAGCCCGAAATCAATAAGTCGTGGAGCATTCTACTCTTCGGCCTTGGTGCCGTGCTGGTTGCACTGACCTTTGTGAAGGGTGCCCCGCTGTGGAACCAGCTTAGCAGTTGGCTGTTTGGGCTGTTTGGCGTGGTTACCTATGCGGTGGGCGCGCTGGTGCTATATCTGGCATTTTTAATTGCGGCAGGGCGCCCGGCAAAGGCAAAGTTTACCGAGGCAGCACTGCTGCTTTGCTTTGCCACGGCCCTTGCGCTGATTTTCTCCCGCCTTGATTTAAGTGGCGGGCATTTTTGGGACACGCTGTTTGCACTGGGCACGGCGGGGCAGCAGCTGCGCGGCGGCGGGCTGCTTTCAGCCCTTATCGGCTGGCCGCTTCTGGCTTTTTGTGGCCGCCCGGCGGCAAACGTGATTATTGTGCTGCTGGTCGTGGTATTTTTTATGCTGCTTACGGCAACGACCCCGGTGGATATTTACCGGGCGGTACAGGCCAAGGCCGGGGGCGCTAAAGAAAAACTGGGTGAATACGAGCGCAGTGCCGCCGCCGCCCGCGCGGCAAGGCAAGAGCGCCGCCGGCAGGAATACGAAGAGGCGCAAGCCGAAATAGAGGCCGAAGAGCAGGCCCTTGCAGGCCAGCCGCAGATTGATGTGCCGCTGGGTGCCGGCCCCAAGGTGCCGGGCGCTTCAATTTTTGACGAGCCGCAAATTGACCTTTCGCTGGACGATGAACCGCCGGCCCCCCACGACTATGGGTCGCCGCCGCCCCCGCCGGGCATCAACATGAGCGCCCCGTTTGCGGTGGCATCTGCGGTTGCAACGGCGCAGCCGGCAGCAGCGCCGGGCCCGCGCGCCCCGTTTGATATTGACCTTGGCCCGCAGGCGGTGGATGTACCGCCTGCCGCCGCAGTACCGGTGGCGCCGGAGGTACCAAACGAGCACACCGTGCCGGTGCGGGTGTCGGAAGATTCGTTTGGCCAGACAATGCTGACCCCCGGTACGCCGGGGCATGCGGCTTACCGTTACCCGCCGCTGTCGCTGTTTGAGCGCAGCAAGGCGGCGCAGACGGGCGGGGACGAAACCGAGCTGCGCCACAATGCGGAGCTTTTGGTGAATACCCTTGCCAGCTTTGGCGTGCAGACGAAGCTGATGGATATTAGCTGCGGCCCGGCCGTGACACGGTACGAGCTGCAGCCCGCCGCCGGCGTAAAAATCAGCCGCATTACCGGCCTTGCAGACGATATTGCGCTGAACCTTGCGGCCGCCGGGGTGCGCATTGAGGCGCCGATACCCGGCAAAGCCGCGGTGGGCATCGAGGTGCCCAACAAGCAGGCCAGCGCGGTGGATATGTACAGCATTTTAAGTGCCGCCGAGTTTAAAACCAGCAAAAGCCCCATTGTGATCCCACTGGGTAAAGATATTGCGGGCAGTGTGCAGGTGGCGGACCTCACCAAAATGCCGCATCTGCTAATTGCGGGTTCTACCGGCAGCGGTAAGTCGGTGTGCATCAACGCCATTATTGTCAGCATTTTATACCGCTGCAGCCCCGAAGAAGTAAAAATGCTGCTGATTGACCCCAAGGTCGTCGAGCTGTCGGATTATAACGGCGTGCCGCATTTGATTATGCCGGTCATCACCGAGCCGCGCAAGGCCAGTGGCGCGCTGGGCAGCGCAGTGGCTGAAATGGAAAAGCGTTACCAGCTGTTTGCCCAGCACAATGTGCGGGACATTAAAAGCTACAACCGGCTTGCCGCGGGCGATGAAGAGCTGGAAAAGCTGCCCTATATCGCCATCGTGATTGACGAGCTGGCGGATTTGATGATGGTCTGCGGCAAAGAGGTAGAGGACTACATCTGCCGTATTGCCCAAAAGGCACGCGCGGCGGGCATGCATTTAATTGTTGCCACCCAGCGCCCCAGTGTGGATGTCATCACCGGTTTAATTAAAGCCAACATCCCCAGCCGCATTGCGTTTGCGGTTTCCAGTCAGGTGGACAGCCGTACCATTTTAGACGGTGCGGGCGCCGAAAAGCTGCTTGGCATGGGCGATATGCTGTTTATGCCGGTGGGGGCCAACAAGCCGTTGCGCATCCAGGGCACCTATGTCAAAGATGCCGAAATTTTGTCGGTGATTGACTATGTGAAGCAGAGCGGCGATGCCCAGTACGATGAGACCATGATTGCCGATATGGAAAAGCTGACAACAGAAGAAAAGGGTAAAAACGGCGGTGCCGGCGGGGAGAGCAGTGATTATGACCCAATGCTGCAAACCGCCATTGAAACCGTTATTGAGGCAAATATGGCGTCTACCTCACTGTTGCAGCGCAAGCTGAAACTGGGGTATGCCCGCGCGGCGCGCATTATGGACAGTATGGAAGAGCTGCACGTCATTGGCCCGTACGAGGGCTCAAAGCCGCGTGCCGTGCTAATTGGCCGGCAGCAGTTTATTGAAATGTTTACAAACGGGATGGAGCAAACCGGTAGCGAAGAAGAATAGAGTTCTATGGCGCTGTAGGCGGGCCGCAGGGGGATGCGGGCCGCTTTGTGGCCGGGGTAAAACGAGGAGGGCTTTTTTTGGCGGCAACGCAGCGGCAGAGAAAAAACCGCAAAAAACAAAACCGCATTGTCTTTTTGGCTGCGGCTTTGTTTTTTGTCTTTTGTTGTGTCATTACGGCGGGGGAGGCCTATGGCTGGCAAACCCCGCGCTGGGCGGATATCGAGGCGGCGCTGGGCGTTGCGCCCGCACCGGCAGCAACGACCGACGGGCAGACGGAGATCCATTTTATCGACGTGGGACAGGCAGATGCCACACTGATACGCCAGAACGACGAGTACTGCCTGATTGACGCGGGCGACGTGGGCACCGCAGACCAATTGGTGGCCTATTTAAAAAGTGCGGGGGTCACAAAGCTGCGGTGTGTGGTGATGACCCACCCGCACGCCGATCACATTGGCGGCATGCCCGCCGTATTGCAAAACTTTACGGTGGATGAATTTATCTTGCCGGACTTTACAAAGCTGTCGTTCGAGCCCACCAGCAGCATCCTTGCCAGCACCTTGCAGGAGTTGCAAAAACAAAAGCAAAACGGCTGTAAGGTAGTGACGGCAGAGCGCGGGCAGGAGGTCGCCATTGGCGATGGCACGCTGCGGGTACTGCTTGCCGGGGTAGAGACCGACAACACGAACAACCTTTCGGTTTGCACTAAATTTACGGCGGGGTCTTTTTCGTGCCTGTTTACCGGCGACGGGGAAGCGGCGGTAGAAAAAGAACTGCTTGCGGTAGAGCCAGACCTGCGCGCAACGCTGTTTCACGCCGCGCACCACGGCAGCAGCACCAGCAACACGGCAAAGCTGCTTGCGGCGGTAAAGCCCAGTTATATTATCATCTCGTGCGGGCTGGACAACAGCTACGGGCACCCGCACGCTGAAATTTTAAAGCGGTTTCAGCAAAGCGGCGCGGCAATTTACCGCACCGACCACAATGGTAGCATTGTGGTTTCGGTGTCGCCGGGTGGCGAGATTACGGTGCACCCGGCAACAGAAAGTGAGGCAGCATAAACAAGATGTTTTGGACCATTGATCGCATTGAAGACGGGGTGGCGGTGCTGCTGTCAGAGGATGGGCAGGCCGTTTCGCTGCCGGCAGAGCTGTTGCCGGACGGTACCGGAGAGGGAGACTGGGGCAGGCTTGCCGGCGACATTTTTATGCCGGACATGGTGGAAACGCAAAAGCGCCGCCAGCAGTTGAGCGGCCTGCTGGAAGACCTGCTGCGGTAATGCCGCCGGCGGGCAAAATAAAAAGGCAAAGTGCAGGGCAAACCTATTGGCACTTCAAGTGCTTAAGTTGAAACAGCAACCAGGTATGAGAAACAGCCTTTTGGGGAAGTCTTTTTTGCTATGATAATACTACACACCCCGCCGGCGTCAAAACGGCGGGGCAAAACAGAAAAACAGGTCTTTGCACCGGGCCTTTGGCGCAAGGAGAAGGGAGCAGAGTTTATGGAATATCAGCTTTCAGCCGGCGCGGCGCGCGCGCGGGCCACGACATTGGGGGGCGAATTGATCAGCTGCACGGCGGCAGACGGTACGCCGTACCTTTGGCAGGGGGATGAAGCCTATTGGACGGGGCACGCGCCGCTGTTGTTCCCCGTGGTGGGGGTATTGCTGGGGGGTAAAATCGACATTGACGGGCAGCCCTACACTTATGCCCGGCACGGGTTTGCCCGCCGCACCGAGTTTCGCGCGGCAGAGGCTGCCGAAAACCGGGTGCGGTTTGTGCTGCAAAGCAGCGAAGCCACCAAGGCGCTGTACCCGTATGCATTTACCCTTTCGGTGGAGCACGAGCTGCGCGAAAACGGGTTTTCTACCCGCTTCACCGTGCAAAACGACGATGCAAAGCAGATGGAATTTTGCATTGGCGGGCACCCCGCTTTTTATTGCCCGCTGGGTGAGGGCGAACAGTTTGCCGATTATGAGGTGCAGTTTGAAGCCGGGGAGAACCCGGCCGCCTTTCGTGTAGACGAGCAGGGCCTTTTGCAGCGCGGCAAGGCTTACACGGTGCTGCAAAACAACCGCCTTGCACTCGATTACCCGCTGTTCGACAACGACGCGCTGGTTTTTACCCCGGTGCGCTCGCGCCGGCTTTTACTGCACAGCAAAAAAACAGGCCGCGCGCTGCAATTTGCCTTTGACGGGTTTTCGTCGCTTGGCATCTGGACGCCGCCGCACAAGCAGGCCCCGTTTGTTTGCTTGGAGCCGTGGTGCGGTATGGCAGATGAGCCCGACGCCGCGGGTACCATGGGCCAAAAGCCCGGCGTTGTGCGTGTTGCCCCGGGTGAAAGCTATACCTGCGGGTACAGCGCAGACGTGCAGCTGTAAACAGCGTTTAACGCTTGATTTGATAAAGAAAAATGCCGTACCAGTACTGCCAAAGGCAGTAGGTACGGCATTTTTGTAATCTGTTCAAAACCGCTTAAAACCGGGTGCCGGTGTGGCGCTCATACACCTGCATGGCAGTTTTTTGCCCGTTTGCCATAATTTCTGTTTCACTCATCGTTTGCAGCTTGCGCTCGCGCACGGTAAAGCGCCCGGCAACCATCACGTCGCAAACGTCGTAGCGGTTGGCATTGTATACCAGTGTCACCACCGGGTCGTGGAACAGCGGCGTGAGGTTTGGCCCCGAAAGGTCCATTAAAATCAAGTCGGCCTGTTTGCCCACTTCAAGGCTGCCGGTGGCATCGCCAAGGCCCAGCGCACGTGCCGGCTCAATGGTAGAGCGGCGCAGCATCGACAGCGCACAGGCGGTTTCAAAATCCACCCCATGCTGGCGGTTTAAGGCAATACCCATGCGCATGTTGGTCCAGGGGTCCATCGTCAGCCAGTCGGTGCCCAGCACAAGGTGCACCCCGGCGGCAAACATTTTTTTTGTGGGCGGGAATTCGCTGTGCCGCCCCAGCCCTTCGGTGCAGTGGGCCATATGGGCACCGCTTTCAGCCAGCAGCTTAATATCGCTGTCAGTCGTGTAAATGCAGTGTGCCGCCATCAGGTTCTTGCCCAAAAGGCCGGTCTCTTTTAAAAATTCCACGGGGGTCAGGCCGTAACTTTCGCGCACTAAGGCCACCTCACGCTCGCTTTGTGCGACATGGGTGTGAAAGCCGACACCGTACTTTTCGCCCAGCGCGGCGCATTTTTGTGCCAGCGCAAACGAAACGGTGTCGGTGGCATGCGGCCCAACGCGGCAGGTGATGCGCCCGCCATCCTTGCCATGGTAGGTTTCCAGCAGGCGAATGTTGTCCTCTAAAAAAGCGTCGCCCATTGCAGGGTGGCGGGTGTAGTCGTTATGGCGCAGTGCCCCAATGTCCACGTCCACAATGTTTTGGCTGATGACAGCCCGCAGGCCGATTTCATCCACGGCTTTGGCCACCGACAACACATAGTGGTAAATTTCGTTGATGGTGGTCACGCCGCCCTGCATGCACTCCCATGCACCCAGCAGCGAAAGATGGTAAACGTCGTCGGGCGTCAGCTGGCCCTCCATCGGCAGCGCAAAGCCGTAAAAGCCATTGGGGTCGTCTTCCAGCAGGCCTTTAAACAGGCTGCCCGCCACGTGGGTGTGCGCGTTTACAATGCCGGGCAAAATGGCTTTGCCTGCGGCGTCTATTACGGTAAGGCCGGCCCGCTCGCCGGGGTAGCTGCCCTCGCCCACGGCCGCAATCCGGTTGCCCTCTACCAGCACATAGCCTTTGCGGTACAGCGTGTTATTGTCGTCTACCGTAATAACGATTCCGTTTTCAAATAAAGTTTTTTCCATTCACGTCGCCCCTTTACCATTTGATACAATTATTCTAGTTTATGCCCAGTATCTCACAAAAAAACGGCTGTCGCAATGCAAAAAATGGGTTTTGTGGCCGGTACAAAATTTTGTTTGGGGGGCCTTGCAAAAACGAGTCAATTCGGTATGATAAAACTATGCGGTTGACCGAACCGGTTAATAAAGGGGGATGCTGAATGAACGAAGCTTTTTTTACCCTGCCAAAAGAAAAGCAGCTGCGCATTTTAAACGCGGCGATGGAGGTGTTTTCGCAAAACGAGTACAAACACGCTTCAACCGATGATATTGCGGCCAAAGCGCAAATTTCTAAAGGGCTGCTGTTTTACTATTTTGGCAATAAAAAAGAGCTTTACCTTTACCTGTACCAATACATGGAACAGCTGACGCAAGATGCAATTGTGAATGATGATTTTGAAGCCATCGACGACTTTTTTGACCTGATGGAATACGGCGCGCAAAAAAAGCTGAAGCTGGTGGCGGAACACCCTTATTTAATGGATTTTGCCATTCGCGCTTATGACGCGCGCGACGAGCATTTAAACCCGGAGCTTGCGGCTAAATTGCAGGCACAGCTGGGGGATGTGGGAAAATATTTTAAATATGTTGATTTTTCGCGTTTTCGAGACGGGGTAGACCCTGGTGAAATGCTGCGCATGCTGGTGTGGATGACCGAAGGGTATTTGCAGCAGTTGCGGCGGCAAAACCAGCCGGTGGATTTTAAAGTGCTGCTGGCAGATTATAAGCGGTGGACCGTGCTGTTTAAAAACATGGCCTACAAGGAGGAGTTTTTGCATGAAGATCATTGAGACAAAGGGCCTGACAAAGGATTACGGCGGGGGCCGCGGCGTTTTTGGGCTGGATTTTGAAGTGAACGAGGGCGAAGTAATGGGCTTTTTGGGGCCCAACGGCGCGGGCAAAACCACGACCATTCGCCAATTGATGGGCTTTATTCAGCCGGATGCGGGCAGCGCGACGGTGTTTGGCTTGCCTTGTTTTGAACAGGCGGCGCAGATTCAAAAGGACCTGGGGTACCTGCCGGGTGAACCGGCCTTTATGAACGACATGACCGGCACGGCGTTTTTGCATTTCCTTGCCCAGATGAAAGGCCTGAAAAGCTTTGCGCGGGCGCAGCAGCTGATGCAGCAGTTTGAGCTGGATGCCAATGCGAAAATAGGGCGTATGTCAAAGGGCACCAAGCAAAAGGTGGGCATTGTGGCGGCCTTTATGGCTTCGCCCCGCCTGCTGGTGCTGGACGAGCCGACCAGCGGGCTGGACCCGCTGATGCAAAACCGCTTTATTGAGCTGATTTTACAGGAAAAACAGCGCGGCGCGACCATTTTAATGTCCTCGCATATTTTTGAAGAGGTAGAGCGCACCTGCGACCGCACGGTTATTATTCGCGCCGGGCGCATTGTTGCGGTAGAGCAGATGGAAGAGCTGCGCCGCACCAAGCGCAAAACCTTTGCGACACAGTTTGCAGTGCCGGCAGATGCCACCGCCTTTGCCGCGGCATGGGCCGGTGGGGATGCCACTGTAAACGGCGACACGGTAACGCTTACCGTCACCGGCAGCCCGGACGCATTTTTAAAACAGGTGGCGGCTTACCCGGTAAAGGATTTAGAGCTGCACCGCGAGTCGCTGGAAGAGCTGTTTTTACATTATTATGGGGCAGAAAACGGGGGGCAAAAGGCATGATCAACAAAACATTATTTTTGCGTGAAAGCAAAGCGGGCCTGCGCCTGCTGCTGATTTTTTTTGCGGTGCTTACCATGTACGCCACCATGATTATTGCCATGTTTGACCCAAAGCTTGGCGACAGCCTGGCACAGATGGCGCAAAGCATGCCCACCTTGTTTGCGGCATTTGGCATGCTGAATGTGGGGGCGACGCTGGGCGAATTTATGGGAAACTACTTGTACGGTTTTTTGCTGACCGTGATGCCGCTTATTTTTGTCGCCATGCTGGCAAACCGCTTGGTGGTGCGCTATGTGGAAAGCGGCTCTATGGCATACCTGCTGGCAACGCCAAACCGCCGCGGCCGCTTGGTGCGCACGCAGGCACTGGTGCTGCTTACCGGCACGCTGCTGCTTTTGCTGCTCAATTTGCTGGTGTGCATTGCCACCGCGCAGGCAATGTTCCCCGGGCAGCTTGATATCCCCGCTTTTTTGCGGCTGAACGTGGGCCTGTACGGCCTGCACGTGTTCCTTGGCGGCCTGTGCTTTTTTGCCGCCTGCCTGTTTAACGATTCCCGCACCTCGCTGGGGGTGGGGGCCGGGCTGGGCGTGCTGTTTTTGCTGGTACAAATGCTGTCGCAGGTGGGGGATAAGTTTGAAGTGCTGAAATACGCCACCCCCTACACGCTGTTTGCCCCAATCGGCCTTCTAGAGGGGCAGGGCAGCGCGGTTGCCGGTATGCTTTGCCTTTATGCTGTGGGCGCAGCATTGTATGCGGCGGCGGTTGCGGTGTTTTGTAAACGAGATCTGCCGGTGTAAACTGCTGAACAAGAAGTGAAAAGGCGGTACTCAAGATTGTGGGTGCCGCCTTTTCACTTTTAAGTAAGGGGTCTTGGTACCCACTCTATGTGGGGCGTTTTGCTTTGTTTAAAAAAAACAGGTAGAATTTTGGAAAATACAATAAAATTTAACAAATTAGGTGTACAATAGAAACAACCGAAAAAATCGGTATCCAAAAATTTAACTCGGCTCTTTTGCAGTGCGTCGGCGGACACTGCCGAGTGCGCTGATAGGGGCCAGGAACAGGAGGCAATCCTATGAGCATAAATACAGAAATCGTAAAAGTCATTGGCCGCGAGGTGATCGACTCGCGCGGCAACCCCACCGTGGAAGCAGAGGTGCACCTTGCGGATGGCAGCTTTGCAACCGGCATTGCGCCCAGCGGCGCTTCGACCGGTGAGTTTGAAGCACTGGAGCTGCGCGACGGCGACAAAAAACGCTTTGGCGGCAAGGGCGTGCAAAAAGCAGTTAAAAATGTCAACGAAAAAATCAATAAAGCACTGGCCGGGCTGGATGCGGCGGACACCTATGCGGTGGATGCTGCCATGATCGCGGCAGACGGCACGAAAGACAAGTCCAACTTCGGTGCCAACGCCATTCTGGCGGTTTCAATTGCGGCGGCGCGTGCGGCCGCAGCATCGCAAGACATCCCCCTGTACCGCTTTTTGGGCGGTGTTTCGGGTAACCGGCTGCCGGTGCCGATGATGAACATCCTCAACGGTGGTGCCCATGCGGCCAATACCGTTGACGTGCAGGAGTTTATGATTATGCCGGTGGGCGCGCCCAGCTTTGGCGAGGGCCTGCGCTGGTGCACCGAGGTGTTCCATTCGCTGCAGTCGCTGCTGAAATCCAAGGGGCTTGCCACTGCGGTAGGCGACGAGGGCGGCTTTGCGCCGAACCTTGAAAGTGACGAAGAGGCCATTGAATATATCCTTGAGGCGGTGCGCCTTGCAGGGTACGAGCCGGGCAAAGATTTTGTGCTGGCAATGGACCCCGCGTCCAGCGAGTGGAAGGGTGCGAAGAAAGGCGAGTACCTGCTGCCGAAATCCGGCCAAAAGTTCACGTCGGCAGAGCTGGTGCAGCACTGGAAGAAGCTCGTCGATAAATACCCGATTTACTCCATTGAGGACGGCCTGGATGAAGAGGACTGGGAGGGCTGGCAGCTGCTGACCAAAGAGCTGGGCGACCGCATTCAGCTGGTGGGTGACGATTTGTTTGTCACCAATACCGAGCGCCTTGCAAAGGGCATTGCAAACCACTGTGGCAACTCCATTTTGATTAAGCTCAACCAGATCGGCTCGGTGTCCGAGACGCTGGAAGCTATTAAAATGGCCCACAAGGCCGGGTATACGGCGGTCGTTTCGCACCGTTCGGGCGAGTCGGAAGATACGACGATTGCCGACCTTGCGGTGGCGCTGAATACCTGCCAGATCAAAACCGGCGCGCCAAACCGCAGCGAGCGCGTTGCCAAGTACAACCGCCTGCTGCGCATTGAAGAGGCACTGGGCGCTTCGGCCCATTACCCCGGGGTAGAGGCTTTCAATAGTAAGCGCTAAGCGGCAAAACATTGCAGTACAATTACATATGTGATACCGATTTCAAATAAAAAAGAAATGCAGCAATTTTGCTGCATTTCTTTTTTTGTGTTTTGGCTGCAGAGCACCGGCGTGCATTTTTTATGCTTTGGCGGGTGCAGTGCGCTTTTTGCTTTTTGCAAAGCGCCACGGGCCGGCCGTTTTATACTGGTTTATCCTCACACAGTGCCCGGCTAATCTTGCCCACAAAGTCCTGCACATTGGTCACGATGGTGCGCACGGCAAGGCTGCCGCGGTCCCGCAGCTTGTTGACCGAAAATTCAGATACGTCAATCGAGTAAAAATACAGCGGGCGCACGACACCGTCTACCAGCCGGTAGCTGGGGGTCATGTTGCCGGTGGCAATGGTGTGCAGTGTGGTGGCCATGCAGATTACGGTGGTCGCCTCGCGCACCAGCGCGCGCATGGCGTCCTGCCCGTCGTACACATTGGGGATGACCTCCGGCAAGGGGCCATCGTCCCGCACCGAGCCCACCAGCACAAACGGTACGGCATTTTGCACGCACTCGTACATAATGCCGTCTTTTACATACCCCTGCTCAATAAAAGCGCTAATCGACCCGCATTCCCGCACTTTATTAATGGTGTCAAGGTGGTTGTAGTGCCCGCCCTCGCGGGATTCCTGTGTGCGCACATCCTGCCCCAGCGCGGTGCCAAGGTACCCGGCCTCAAGGTCGTGGGTGGCAAGCGCGTTACCCGCCATAAGCCCGCCCACATAGCCGCCACGCACCAGTGCCGCAAATGCGCTGCGGGCATCGGCGTCAAACGCGCAGGCGGGGCCCATGACCCACAAAATGCGCCCGTGCTGTTTTTCATAGCGCAGCAGCTGCAGCAATTCGCGGTAGTCGCGCGAATAGCCGGTCTCGCGTGAGCGACCCTGGCGAAAAGCAAAGGCCTCCTGTGTGCCGCCGCCGGGTGCAGAAAAACCGTCCGTCCATAAAAAAATCCCCTCAGAGCCATCCTCTGAGCGGCCTGTGACAACAAGGTCATCCTGTTTTAAATTGCGAAATTCCACAATTTCAATGCGGCCGTTTTTGAGTACGGCGGTGCAGTCCATCCGGCTTTCCGGCGCTAGCAGCCAGCTGCCGCCCACCTTAAAGTATTCCGGGTACATACTGGTAGAATGGTACCCGTCCGGCGCGGCCCCATCCCGCGGGGCGGGGCAAAACATGGCGTTTGGTGCGTGCTGTAAAAACGGCAATGTAAAATCCGGTTCGCGAAATACCGGCAATTCAAAGCCCATAAAGGTTCCCCCCTGAGTTGTAATATAACAAGCCTAGTGTAGCACAAAGCACACACAAAGTCGAACAAACGCGGATACTGGAAAATTGTGCGATATTTTTTGGCTGCAGATGAAATACCTTGCCGCAGCCGGGGCACAAATACCGGTGTGCCGGCTTTTTTTGCACCGCGTTTTATGGTAAAATCAAACAATACGGCAGCCCGTAACTACCGTATTTTGCCGTGCCACAGCGGCAGATGGCGCGGCCCCACCGGCAGGGGTATTTGCACAATGGTGCAAACAGGCGGCTGCCCGCGGCTTGCGGCTGTGGTATGGCAAGGCCCCGTTTTGGCGGGCCAGACTGAAAGAAGTGAGGCGAAGCAGATGCACGAAAAAGAGGCAAAAGGCATTTTGTCGGCGAAAAACGGGCTTAACCCCTACCGCGGCTGCACACATGGCTGCATCTACTGCGACTCACGCAGCAAATGCTATAACATGCAGCACGATTTTGAAGACGTAGAGGTAAAAACCAACGCGCCCCAGTTGCTGGCGCAGGCACTGCGCAGCAAACGGCAACGATGCATGGTGGGTACCGGGGCAATGTGTGACCCTTACCAGCCCGCAGAGCTCACCTATAACGTCACACGCGGGTGTTTAGAAGCGGTGGAACAGCAGGACTTTGGGTTTACGGTCATTACAAAGTCAGACAGGGTGCTGCGCGATTTAGATTTGCTTCAGCGGGTGCAGCACAAAGGCAAGTGCGTTGTGCAGATGACGCTGACCACCTTTGATGAGCGCCTTTGCAGCATACTAGAGCCGAATGTCTGCAATACCCAGCGGCGGCTTGAAGTGCTGCGTATTTTGCAGCAGGCAGGCATCCCTACTGTGGTCTGGCTGACCCCCATTTTACCGTTTTTAAATGACAACTGGCAAAATGTCAACAGCATTTTAGAGGGGTGCTTTGACGCCGGCGTGCGGGGCATCCTGTGCTTTAGCATGGGCCTGACCCTGCGGGAGGGCAACCGCGAGTATTTTTATGAAAAACTGGATGAGCATTTCCCAGGCCTCAAACAGCAGTACCAGCGTGCCTTTGGCAACCAATATGTCTGTAACAGCCCGCATAATGCGGCGCTGATGAAGCGGTTTCATACCGCCTGTGAAGCGCGGGGCGTGCTGCACCACACTGATGAAGTTTTTACTTATCTGAGCACATTTGAAGACAGGCTGGCGCCAGAGCAGCTGACTTTATTTTAACTAAGGAGGCAACCAGTGCCGATTTTAATTGAAGAATGGAAACAGCAGTATTGCATGGCCGTACAGGCTGCGTTTGGCAAGCGGGTGAGGTTTATTGGCCTGCAGGGCAGCTATGGCCGTGGTGAAGCGACAGAACACAGTGACATTGATGTAGTTTTGCTGCT
The DNA here is from genome assembly GCA_023460035.1 of Bacillota bacterium. Lineage (GTDB taxonomy): Bacteria > Bacillota > Clostridia > Oscillospirales > Ruminococcaceae > Pygmaiobacter. The sequence continues at coordinate 21,837 of JAEWRN010000004.1, read as the reverse complement.
GGACGAAGTGACGATGGACGATTTAAAACAGTACCGTGCCCTGCTGGCACAGCTGCCCCACCGCGCGCTAGTCTGTGGGTTTGTTGCCGGCTACCGGCAGCTTGCGGGGTGGGAGAAAGGCGACTTATTGACCTTTTTGTTGGATACGGTGCCATGGCAGGGCAGCCTGCAACAGCTGCAACAGCAGATAGGCCCGGCAGACGCACAGCAAAGTGTTATTACCGGTGCGGGCAATATCTATCACGCCTGTGTGCATAATTACCTGCACGAGCGCAGTGAAGAGGTGCTTGCAGCGCTGCAAAAAAGCGCGTTTTTTGTGCTGCGTGCGGCCTGTTATGCCCGCACCGGGCAGTTTATCAAGCGCAGAGATGAATTACAAGCGCACCTGACACCCGGTGAAAAAGCCCTGCTTACCATGGCGCCAAAGCTGGAAGAGCTGACCCCGGCTTTATTACATTGGGCGGGCAACCTGCTGGCGCAAAACGCGCCTGCGGCAAACTAGCGGCCATTGCGGTAAGCAAGGCTGTAAAGCAGTGAAAAGCAGCCCCGCACTTTAGTTTAAGTGCGGGGCTGCTTGCTTTATAAAATTAAGTAGTAGGCTGAATTTCTGCCGGTGTTTGGGGTGTTGCGTTTTGCAGGTAAACACTGGTACTGGGGAAGGCGAACGACACGCCGTGGCGCTCCATTAAATCCAGTATGGCAAAGTATAGCCGCTCGTTGATGGCAAGCGATTCGTTGTAGTCTGCGCTTTTGGTGAAGTACCGCACTAAAATATCCATGCTGCTGGCCGAAAAGCCCACAAACCGCACCAGCACCGTGTCAGAATGTAGTGCGCTGTCTGCTGCAAGCAAATCGCGCAAATCGCGCATCAACAGCTCCAGTGTTTTGTGCGGGGTCTCGTAGCAGACCGTTAAGGTAAACTGGCCCATGCGCATTTTGCGGCTGCTGCCGTTGGTAATCAGCCCGGCGCTGACCACCGAATTGGGCACAATGCTCAGCGTATTATCTAACCCGCGTATTTTGGTGCTGCGAAAGGTCAAATCTTCTACCGTGCCTTCCACACCGGCGCAGGTAATCCAGTCACCAATGGCAAACGGTTTTTCTACCAGCAGCACCAGCCCGGCAAACAGGTTGGCCGCGCTGTCTTTTGCGGCAAGTGAAACGGTCAGGCCGCCAAGCCCCAGCCCGGCAATCAACCCGCTGACCTGAAACCCCAGCTCCCCCATGGCGGCCAGTGCGGCAAACACGACAATCAGCACTTTCAGTGCGCGGCGCAGCATACGGCGTACCGCTTCGGCGCTGCCCAAAAATTTAAAATTAAAGGTTGGGGTGGTGTCTACGATGCCGCAGCCGGCCCAGGCAAGCAAAGCAAGAGTGACAAGCCTTGCCCCACGGGTGGTCAGGCTGCGGGTAGTGGCAAGGGCCGTGGTGCCAAGAGGCAGGTTCCACAGGGTAATACAAAGCCCCAGCAAAAAAATAAGGGATGCCACCGGCCCGGTAATGGCGTGCAGCAAATCCTCCCACGCGCTGCCGCGCAGGCGCTTGAACAGCTTTGCGGCCAGCTTGACGGCGTAGTAACGGTAAAGCTGACTGAAAATCAGGAAAAACAAAAAAACAGCGCCGCAAAAAACCCACTGCCAAAGCGGGTTTGCACTGCCGGTCAGCTGCTGCGCTGCCGTGGTAAGGTCCTCCATTGCGGCATGCCCCCTTGCACAAAATTCTTTTGTTCATAGTAACACACTGTCGCAGCAGGTGCAACCGCACCGGGGTGAAATTTGGGTGGGGCTTGCAATAAGCAAAAGAATAAGATATAATACTTATAGTCTGTTTCAGGGCGGGGTGAAAATCCCCACCGGTGGTAATGGCGGCAATAGCCGCACGAGCCCACGACCGCTGTAAAAAGCGCTGATCTGGTTGGATCCCAGAGCCGACGGTTAAAGTCCGGATGAAAGAAACTGCGGCTGTTTTGGTTGCATAGCGCCCTTTTTGCACAGGCAAAAAGGGCGCTTTTTTTGATGACAAAACGGCGGTCAGCCTCCCCGACAGACACAAATAAAGGAGGCCTTTTTATGCAAACCTACAATGTAACCACCAAAACTCGCAAACTCACCACCATGGCACTGCTCAGCGCACTTGCCGTAATTATGGTCGCACTGATTCATTTTCCGCTGCTGCCGGCAGCCCCGTTTTTAGAGTATGACCCCGCCGACATTGCCATTTTAATCGGTACCTTTTTGTTTGGGCCAATGTCGGGCCTTGCGCTGACGGCAATTGTCAGCGTGCTGCAGGGCCTTACCGTCAGTGCGGCCAGCGGGCCGATTGGCATTTTAATGCATTTCCTTGCAACGGGTGCTTTTTCTCTGACGGCAGGGCTAATCTACCGCAAACGCCATGATATTACCGGTGCGGTGCTTGCGCTGGCCGCCGGTACCATTGCGATGACCATTATTATGAGCATCTGCAACCTGCTGCTGACCCCCATTTTTTTGGGTGCCCCGCTGCAAACCGTGTTGGACTTAATGCTGCCTGCCATTGTGCCGTTTAACCTGCTGAAAGCAACCATCAACAGTGTGGTGACCTTTTTTGTGTATAAGCCCATCAGCCACTTGGTGTTCCCGCAGGGGTCTATTACCGGGTAAATGCGGGTATTTTATGCCGGCTTTGTGACCGGCACACAAAAACACTTGACAAAGCGACATAAAAAAATTATCATAATAATGTAAAACATAGAACTTTAATGGGGTATTTATCCAAGTAATTATAATAAGAGAGGAGAGCCTAACCTATGACCGTTCTTTCTGTTCGCAGCCAAATGATGTGCGCTTGTATGCCGATGATGTGCGGCATGCTTTGTTGTGCTGCAAAAAAAAGAACAGTTGGGCCGGGCCTCGCCAATTTTCTGCCTTTGTAAAAAGGGTATGCAGAGATTTTGCAGCAAGCTGTCAGGCCATGGCCTGACAGCTTTTTTGTTTGCCAGGCCCCTGAAAACACAAATTAGATACAACCCACCTAGGAGGGATCGTTATGCCAATTACAGTACCAGAGGGCTTGCCTGCCGCAAAAGTGCTGGAAAAGGAAAACATTTTCGTGATGGAACACTCTAGGGCGCTTCATCAGGATATTCGGCCGCTGCAAATTTTAATTTTGAATTTGATGCCGGCTAAGGATGAAACCGAAAAACAGTTGCTGCGGCTGCTTAGCAATTCGCCGCTGCAAATTGAAGTGAATTTTCTGTACACGGCGACCCATAAGTCAAAGCACACGCCGCTGGAGTACTTATTAAAGTTTTATAAAAGCTTTGAAGAAGTGAAGGACAAGCGCTTTGACGGCCTGATTGTCACCGGTGCGCCGGTAGAGCGCATGCCGTTTGAAGAGGTGGATTACTGGCCCGAGCTGGTGCAGATTATGGACTGGTCGCTGACCCATGTGTATTCCACCATGTACATCTGCTGGGGGGCGCAGGCGGCGCTGTACCACCACTACGGCATTCAAAAATATGCGCTAAAAAAGAAGCTTTCCGGCGTGTATGACCACAAGCTCAATTTGGCAGATCACCCGCTGCTGCGCGGGTTTGACGACCATTTCTGGGCGCCGCATTCGCGCTTTACCGAGGTGCGCAAAAGCGACATCGAGCAATCGCCACAGCTGCAGGTGCTTGCCACCTCAAAAGAGGCGGGGGCCTACCTTTCGGCCAGCCGCAACGGCCGGCAATTGTTTATTGCCGGGCACTGCGAATATGGGCGCAACACGCTGGCAAAAGAATACCAGCGCGACTACAAAAAAGGCTTGCCGGTAGAGCTGCCCGAGCACTATTTCCCCAATGACGACCCCACAAAAACGCCGGTGCTCAACTGGCGTGGGCACGCTTCACTGCTGTTTACCAACTGGCTAAACTATTGCGTTTACCAGGAGACACCCTACGACCTTTCGCAGCTTGCGGGCGCAGGGGCCGGCATTTGACAATATGGTAATTTTGTCCGGTTTTATGACCGCAGCACCACGCTTTTTTGGCTTGACAGAAGCGCTGCCGTCAATTATAATAAAAGCATAATTGAATAACACTTATCAAGAGTGGCTGAGGGAACAGGCCCTGTGAAGCCCGACAACCTGCGTTTTACGCAAGGTGCCAAATCCTGCGGGTAACACCGGAAGATAAGCTTTTTAGCGGCCCCGGCATGTTGCCGGGGCTGCTTTTTGTTTGAAAGCGAAGTGCCCCGCGTGTGGTTGTTCAATTAAATTACAATGCACCCCAACAGCGCGCCGCAGCGGCGCGCGGGGCAAACGGAAGGGAAGTACAACACAAATGTCCAAACGCTTTTTTACCTCCGAGTCGGTGACCGAAGGGCACCCCGACAAAATTTGCGACCAGATTTCCGACGCGATTCTGGACGCCATTTTAGAGCAGGACCCCGACGGGCGGGTCGCCTGCGAGACGACGGTCAGCACCGGCCTTGTGCACGTGATGGGTGAGGTGACGACCTCCTGCTATGTGGATATCCCGCGAATCGTGCGCGAGACGATTCGCGAAATCGGGTACACCCGCGCAAAATATGGTTTTGACGCCGACACCTGCGCGGTGATTACCAACATTGACGAGCAGAGTGCCGATATTGCCCTTGGCACCAACGACAATGTGGGCGGTGCGGGCGACCAGGGCATGATGTTTGGGTTTGCCTGCGACGAGACCCCCGAACTGATGCCGCTGCCCATTGCACTGGCACACCGGCTGGCAAAGCGCCTTTCCAAGGTGCGCCGCAGCCGCGAGCTGACTTATCTGCGGCCGGATGGCAAGACCCAGGTGACGGTGGAATACGACGGCGATAAGCCCGTGCGCGTCGACACGATCGTGGTGTCCACCCAGCACGCGCCGGATGTGGAAATTGAAAAGCTGCGCAGTGACATCATTGAAAAGGTCATCCGCCCGGTCGTACCGGCGGAGCTGCTGGATGAACACACAAAATATCTTATTAACCCCACCGGCCGGTTTGTCATTGGCGGCCCGCAGGGCGATTCGGGCCTGACGGGGCGCAAGATTATTGTAGATACCTACGGCGGGTATGGCCGCCACGGCGGCGGTGCGTTTTCCGGCAAAGACCCCACAAAGGTCGACCGCAGTGCCGCCTATGCGGCGCGCTGGGTTGCCAAAAACATCGTTGCCGCAAAGCTTGCCACAAAGTGCGAGGTAGAGCTTGCCTATGCCATTGGCGTGGCACAGCCGGTGAGTGTGCTGGTGGACACCTTTGGCACCGGCACGGTGGACGACGAGCTGATTGCAAACGCCGTGAAAAAGGTGTTTGACCTTTCGCCCGCGGGCATCATCAAAGCACTGCAACTGCGCCGCCCGCAGTACCGCCAGCTTGCCGCCTTTGGCCACATGGGCCGCGAGGACCTTGGCGTGCTGTGGGAAAAGACCGACCGTATTGAGCAGCTGAAAGCCGCATTGTAATAGCTTTTGAAAGCGTAATATAGCAAAACACCACCGTATTGCAATAGGGCAGTCACGGTGGTGTTTTGCTTTTACCGGGCAGATAAGCCACAAAACGACAAAAAACTTCTTTTTGCGTTGTGCGCGGCAAAAAAGGCAGGTATAATAAAAATAAAGTGAAAGCAGAAAGGCCGTGACACCATGAAGTATGTGACCGAAGGGCTACAACCCGCAGAACCACTGCGCTATTTTGAAGAGATTTCGTGTATCCCACGCGCTTCTCGCAACGAAAAGGCCGTTGCGCAAGTTGTGTACGATTTTGCAAAGGGGCTGGGGCTGGATGTAAAAATGGACGATGCCTATAATGTCGTCGTCAAAAAGCCGGCATCTCCCGGCTGCGAAGAAGTTCCCCCGCTGATGTTGCAAGGGCATATGGACATGGTTTGCGTCAAGCTGCCCGGGGTAGAGCATGATTTTGACAAAGACCCGTTGCAGCTTGAAATTGTGGATGGCAAGCTGAAGGCAAAGGGCACAACACTGGGGGCAGACAATGGCACTGCCTGTGCTTACATGATGGCGCTTCTGGCGAAGGATGATTATGTGCACCCCCCGTTGGAATGTGTGTTTACCACAATGGAAGAGATTGGCCTGATGGGGGCAATGGCGCTGGATGCCAACTGGATTTCGGCCCGCCGTATGATCAATATGGATTCCGGCGCCAGCACCGACAACCAGACCGTCGTTTCCTGCGCGGGCGGCATTGTGCTGGATTTCACAAAGCAGCCGCAATGGCAGGCGGCACAGGGCGAAGCGCTAAAGCTGCGCATTTCGGGCCTGTTGGGCGGCCATTCTGCCATTACCATTGGCGAAGGGCGCGGCAACGCGCTGAAACTGATGGCGCGGGTGCTGCAAGAGATATTTGCCGCCGTGGGCAGCTTGCAGATTGCGTGGTTTGAGGGTGGCATGAAGATGAATGCCATCGTCAGCGAAGCACAGGCGAGTATTACGGTACCGGCGGGCAGCGGCGCACTGGCGCTGGCTGCGGCACAGCAGGCCGGCGCAAAAATAAAAGCAGAGCTTGCCGCAAGTGACCCCGGCTTTTGTTTTGAAGCAGAGGCGGCAGCATTGCCTGCCCAAACCCTTAGCGACGCAGAAAGCGCCGCGCTGTGGCAGTTTTTGTTTTTGCTGCCGGACGGTATGCGCCAGATGAGCCGCGAAATGCCAGGGCTGGTACATTGCTCCAGCAATATCGGTATTTTGACGATGTCGCCCGAGCAGATTTACCTGTGCGACTGTGTGCGCAGTGCCGAGGACAGCCTTGGCGAAAACCTTGCGGCAGAGCTGACAGCCCTTGCCGGCCTGCTGGGCTTTACCGCAAAGCGCGGCATCAGCTTCAGCGGGTGGAAGTATGACCCCGCTTCGCCGCTGCGGGCCCTTTGCATGCAGGTTTACAAAGACATGTTTGGCCGCGAGATGGAATTGCAGGCAACCCATGGCGGGCTGGAATGCGGCGAGTTTAAGGGCAAGTTCCCGGATATGGATATTATGACGGTGGCGCCGACCTGTGACGGGGCGCACACGCCGGAAGAGTATATTGATCTTGTGTCGTTTGCGCGCACCTACGATTATTTGTTTGAGGTGTTTCGCGCGCTGTGTGCACAGAATAGCTGACGCAAACGCATGGTGATATAACGCTAATCAACGTAAGTAGCCCGCCGGCATTGCCGGCGGGCTACTTACGTTGATGCTATTGTAATGCGGCTTCGGCCTGTGCCAGCTCGGCGGGCAGCATGGCGCGCAAAATGGTGCCGCCGCCAAACACGGTGTCGCCCTGGTACAATACCACGGCTTGCCCGGGCGCAATGGCGCGCTGCGGGTGGCGAAACACCACATAAATGCCGCCGCCCGGCGCGGGCAGTACCGTCGCGGCTTCCTCCCGCTGGTGGTAGCGAATGCGGGCTGAAACCTCGGTGGGGCCCGTCAGTGCCGGTTGGGAAATAAAATTCATGCCGTCTGCCAGCAGGCCGCGCGCCAGCAGTGCGGCATTGGGGGCCAGTGTAACGGTATTGTCCTGTGCAGATTTTGCCGTCACATAAAGCGGCTGCGGCGCAGAAATGCCAATGCCACGGCGCTGGCCCACCGTGTAGTGGATGATGCCGCGGTGCTGGCCAATCACTTCGCCCTGCTCATTTAAAAAGTTTCCGGCAGGGTAGTCTTTGCCGGTCTGGCGGCGCAAAAATGCGGCATAGTCACCGTCCGGCACAAAGCAGATGTCCTGGCTGTCGTGCTTGCGCGCATTGATAAAGCCCTGCTCTTCGGCAATTTTGCGCACTTCGTCTTTGCTCATATTGCCCAGCGGCAGCAGCGTATGTTCCAACTGGTCCTGCGTCAGCGAATACAGCACATAGCTTTGGTCTTTGCCCTCGTCCGGCCCCTTTTTCAGCAGCCAGCGGCCGGTCGCCGCGTCCCGCTCAATGCGGCCATAGTGCCCGGTGGCAATATAATCACAGCCAAGCTCCCGCGCACGGTGATACAGCCGCTCAAACTTTAAATAGCGGTTGCAGTCGATGCAGGGGTTTGGGGTAAAGCCGTGTTCGTACGCGGCGACAAACCGGTCAATCACCTCGTGCTCAAAATCGGCCGTAAAGTTAAACACATGGTAGGGGATACCGATGCGTGCGCAGACACTGCGCGCGTCCTCGATGTCATCCAGGCTGCAGCACGTTTTTTGGCGCGAGCAACCTACCGTTTCATTTTCATAAAGTTTCATGGTGACGCCAATGCAGTCGTAGCCCTGCTGGTGCAGCAAAAAGGCCGCGACGCTGGAATCGACACCGCCGCTCATAGCGACAAGTACGCGCTTCATCTGTTCTCCTTTCGCAGCCGGGCAACTGCGTCGCCCACTGCCTGAATAATGGTATTAATTTGTTTTGGGGTGGTGTCAGCGCCAATCGAAAGCCGCAGTGCGCCGCGGGCAAGGGGCTCCGGTATCCCCATGCTGCGCAGCACGTGGCTGGCCTGCAACGCGCCGGAAGAACAGGCAGAGCCCGCAGAGGCGCAGATGCCCATTTCATCCAGCAACAAGAGCAGGGTTTCACTTTCGGCCCCTTCAAAGCAAAAATGCACAATACCGCCTGCGCGCAACCGGCGGTCACCGGTGAGGTGTGCCCCCGGCAGCTTTGCAAGGCCGTCAATCAACTGTTCTCGCAGAGCGGCAATTGCGGGTTCGGTTTGCGGCAGGCGGCTGACCGCCTCTTGCAGGGCGGCTTCCATCCCGGCAATGGCAGGCAGGTTTTCAGTGCCGGCGCGCACCCCGCGCTCTTGCCCGCCGCCAAAAATCAGCCGTGCAGGGGGCAGGCCGCGGCGCACATAAAGGCCGCCCACGCCCCGCGGGCCATGGAACTTATGGCCGGAAAAGCTCAGCAGGTCAACCGGCAGCACAGCGAGGTCGACGGGGAGTTGCCCCACGGCCTGCACGGCATCGGTGTGCATTAAAACCCCGCGCGCGCGGCACAAGGCACCAATGTCCGCCACCGGCTGCAGGGTGCCGATTTCGTTGTTGACCAGCATCACGCTTACAAGGCAGGTGTCTGGCTGCAATGCTGCGGCGATATCCTCGGTGTAAATCAGCCCGTCCGTGCGGGGGGGCACCAGCGTCACGGCAAACCCCTCGGTTTGCAGCTGTTCCAGTGTGCGCAGCACCGCAGGGTGCTCAAACGCGGTGCTGACAATGTGATGTTTGCCTTGCGCGGCACCCCAGGCAGCACCGGTGCGCAGTGCCTGGTTGTCGGCTTCGCTGCCGCTGGCGGTAAAATAAAGCTCGCGCGGGCTGCACCGCAACAGGGCGGCAATCGATTCCCGCGCAAGCAACAGGGTTGTGGCGGCATCCTGCCCACAGCGGTGCAGGCTGGACGGGTTGCCGTAATGCTCTGTTAAACAGCGGGTCATTGCCGCAACCGCAGCAGGGCTGGGTTTTGTGGTGGCCGCATTATCGGCATAGATTTCGCAAATTGGTTGGTGGTTAACCCCGGGCATCACAAAGCCCCCCTTTACTCAAATGAAAAGCCGCCCGTCACCTAAACCCGGTGGCGGGCGGCAGCCTTTCTGCATTATACGCCAGTAAAACCCATCATGTCAATGGGGAATACCCCGCGCAGCGTGGCGTCAATCAGCCAAAAGCGCGCCGCAATGCGGCAAGGTCGGCGGGGGTATCCACCCAGTTTTCGGTGTAACCGCAATCGGCACAGACATAGCGGATAACTGGTATTTTGCCCGCAAGGGTAAAAGTGCTGGTGTAAATGTTGTTGCCGCTGGCATAGCGGCCGGGGTGGTCGGGGATGCGCAGGATATTGCGCGAAGCACATTTGGGGCAGCAACGGCTTTGCTTCACAGTACTCACAGCTCCTTTTTATTGAAGATGTGCACGGAGACTAAAAACGAGATAAAATACCCGGCAATGGTGACAATGGGCAGCGCAATGGCTACCCCAAGCCAGAACGAATCGCCCGGCATCTGCAGCCCCAGCCGCGAAGCACCAAGAACAGCAAGCGTGGGCAGCAAAAAGATGGCAAGCATCATCATGCGCGCTTTTTCTACCCCCAGTTTATAAATAAAGGGCAACAAAATTGCCAGCATAATCAGTGCGACACACAGGCAGCTTGCCACAACCGAAAGCCCTTCAAGCAAATTCTGGTTTGCAAACAGCGCCCCCCCAACAATGACGAGTAGCGCAATAACCGAGCCCGCCAGTGCGACCACCAGCCCAAGCAGGTATTTGCTGCCGACCAGTGCTTTGCGCGAAAGCGGCATCGTCAGCGCGTATTTGTCCCAATGCGCCTGTTCGTCATACGCAAGGCTGCTGATGACCGTCATCATGCTCAGCATCACGGCATAAGCAGAAATAAAGCCGTAATTGCTGTCTGAAAAGCTGAAAATAACAAGCAACACCGCAAACACAAGCACCAGCTGGCGCAGGTACCGGCGCAGGTTCATCAGGTCTTTATATAAAATGCCGCTCATGCCAGTTCCCCCTTTACATAAAAAAGCATAATGTCCTCAATGCTTGCCCCGTCCAAAACAATGTCCGGGTACAGGGCATGAAAGGCTGCACGGTCCTTTACCAGCAGCTCCCTGCCGCCAAGGCCGGTTGTGCGGCGGCGCAGGTAATCGCCGCTTTGCACCGTTTCAAACTGTGTGGCCGTGCAACGCGCAATGCCGTATTCGTCAATTAAAACGTCTTTATTCCTTGAAAAAACAATGCGCCCCTCGTGGATAAAGGTCACGTAATCGGCAATTTTTTCAAGGTCGCTTGTAATGTGGGAGGAGAACAGAATGCTGTGCTCTTCGTCCTGAATAAACTCATAAAAAACGTCCAGTATTTCGTCCCGCACAATGGGGTCAAGCCCGCTTGTCGCTTCGTCCAAAATCAACAGCTTGGGGTGGTGGGCAAGGGCGGCGGCAATGGAAAGCTTCATTTTCATGCCGCGCGAAAAGGTTTTGACCGCTTTTTTTGCCGGTAGCCCAAAGCGGCCGCACAGTGCCGCAAATTCGGCTTTGTCCCAAAGGGAGCCGAAGATATGCGCCATCATGGTGTCAATAATGCCAAGTGTCAGGTTGTCGTGAAAATAGGCTTCGTCAAATACGACACCAATCTGCGACTTGACCTCTTTTTCGTTGCCGGCCAGCGGCAGCCCCAGCAGGGTCGCTTCGCCACTGTCCGGCTGGATCAGCCCCAGCAGTGCCTTAATAGTAGTAGTTTTGCCGGCACCGTTTTCACCTACAAACCCCATAATGCTGCCGCCGGGCACCGTAAAGCTGATGTCCTGCAGCGCAAAACCGGGAAACTGTTTATTAAGGTGCTGTACCTCAATTGCGTTTTTCATTCCGTTATTCTCCTTCGTAGAGCAAATCAAGAAGTTCGTGCAGTTCGGCGGGGGTAATGCCACCCCCGAGCGCGATGTCTACCGCCTGCTGTAAAATGTCCTGTGTGCGGCGCAGCGTCTCTTCGCGCAATAGCGCGGGGTTTTTAACCGCCACAAAGCAGCCCTTGCCCGGCACGTTGGATACAAACCCCTCCCGTGCCAGCTCTTCGTAGGCGCGCTTTGTGGTGATTACACTCACCCGCAAATCTTTTGCCAGCAGGCGCATACTGGGCAAAGCCTCGCCCTCACGCAGTGCCCCGGTCAAAATGCTGTTTTTGACCTGAGTGGTAATCTGCTCGTAGATGGGCTTGCCACTGGAATTGCTGATAATGATGTCCATGGATTACCTCGTTTAGTCGTGCATACTGTATATATACCGTATGCACAGTATAACAACCGGCAATAGCGTTGTCAAGAGAGTAAATAAAAAAACTTAAAAAAGAAAAGACACAAAAAATATAGCCCCCGGCAAGCAATACCGGGGGCTATAAAGTACACGATGAAAGGGTGTAAGCGGCAGAGGGTAAACGGGTTATTCTTGTGCTTCGGCCGCCTGCTGTTTTTTTTGTTCTTCCCGCGCGGCACGGCTAAACGCGCAGCCGCAATAATCCTGCCGGTACAGCCCGTAGTCGCGTGACAGGGCAATGCTGCGTTTGTAGCCCTCTTTTTTCTTAAAATCAGACGGCAGGTAACGCACGCCGTACTCCTGTGCCAGCGCTTCGCCAATTTCCTCCAGCTTTGCCGCGTTTTTCAGCGGGCTGATGGAAAGGGTTGTGGTAAACCAGTCAAAGCCGCCCTGCTTTGCCAGCTTTGCCGCCTGCCGCAGGCGCAGCTCGTAACAGCGAAAACAGCGTTCGCCGCCTTCGGGGCAAGTTTCCAGCCCCTTTGCAATTGCGGCAAATGCGGCGGGCTCGTACGGGCCCTCGCGAAAAGTCACCGCACTGCCAAGTGGCATTTCTTCAATCAGCCGCTGCAATTCGTTTGCACGGTGGGTGTATTCCTGCTGTGGGGCGATGTTGGGGTTATAAAAATCGACCGTGATGGTAAAAAACTGGCTGAGGTATTCCAGCACATAACTGCTGCAGGGCGCACAACAGCAATGCAGCAGCAAAGTTGGGCGGGGTGCGCCCTGCGACAGCTGTTGCAGGATACGGTCTAATTCTTTTTGAAAATTTCTCATGGGGGTACCTCGCAGTGCGGTGTTGCTTTGCATTTACAAAGCAGGGTTTCAGCTTTATAATAATACAATAACATGCAAAAAGCAAAACTTGCGCCCTGTGCGGCGCACAAATAGAAAAGGGAGGGGAACACCACGGAACAGCTGGCCGGCACGGTAGAACATATTACGTTTGCCAACAGTGATACCGGCTTTGCCGTGGTAGACCTTGACGCCGGCGGCGAACTGGTGACCGCCGTGGGGCTGATGCCCGGTGTGGCGGAGGGGGAAGAAGTAGACCTTGGCGGCGAATATGTCACGCACCCCAGCTTTGGCCCGCAGTTTCGCGTGGCGACCTTTAGCTGCCGGTTGCCGCAGGACGAAGCCGCCATTTTGCGTTACCTTGCAAGCGGGGTTCTGCCAGGCATTGGCCCGGTAACCGCGCGGCGTATTGTGGACGCCTTTGGGCCCGACACGCTGTTTGTCATCGAACAGCAGCCCGAGCAGCTTGCCACCGTAAAGGGCATGACGGGCGCCAAAGCCCGTGCGGCAAGCGAGGAGTTTCGGCGGGTGTTTGGCGTGCGGGAGGCAATTGCCGCCCTGTCGCAGTTGCAACTGCCGCCTGCCGCCGCCATTGCACTGTACAAGGTGCTGGGGCCTGCCACACTGACACTTGTAAACGAAAACCCTTACCTTTTGTGCGGTGACCCCGTTTACCTGCCGTTCGAGCGGGCAGACCAGATTGCCGTGGGCCTGAATTTTGCGGCGGATGCCGAAGTGCGGGTACTGGCGGGCATTGCGTTTGTGCTGCGCCACAATGCGGGCAATGGCCACAGCTGCCTGCCACGGGCAAAGCTGCTGCCCACGGCGGCCCGCTTTTTGGGTGTGCCCCAAGAGGTGGCAGAGGGCATGCTGCAACAGGGCTGTGAAGACGGCACCTTTGGCACGCTGGAATATGACGACCGGCGCTATATATACCTGCCCGAGCTGCTGCGCGCCGAGCTGCTGGTGGCGGGGCATTTAAAAACGCTGATGGCGCTGCCGACCGTAGAGCCCAAAGGGCTGGATAAAGCGATTGACCGGCTGCAGGCAGAGGGGCAGCTGCAATATGCCCCCGCCCAGCGGGAGGCGATACGCACCGCGCTTTCGCGCAACTGCATGGTGCTGACCGGCGGGCCGGGCACCGGCAAAACGACGGCCATCAATGCGATGATTGCGCTGTTTGAACAGCAGGCCGACAAAGTGTTTTTGGCGGCGCCCACCGGCCGTGCGGCAAAGCGCATGAGCGAGCTTTGCGGGCGCGAAGCGCGCACCATCCACCGCCTGTTAGAGGTGGATTACAGCGGCAACGACCAGATGCGGTTCATCCACAACGAGCAAAACCCGCTGAAATGCGACGTCGTTGTGATTGACGAAATGAGTATGGTGGATATTCTACTGTTTGAAAGCCTGCTGCGGGCGCTGCGCCCGCAGTGCCGCATTGTGCTGGTGGGCGACGTGGACCAGCTGCCCAGTGTGGGTGCGGGCAATGTGCTGCGCGACATTATTGATTCCGGCATTGTGCCCATTGTGCGGCTGACTGAAATTTTCCGCCAGGCGGCGCAAAGCCAGATCGTGCGCACGGCACACCGCGTTGTTGCGGGCGAAAAGCCGGAGGAAAACCACCGGGAAGGTGATTGCTTTTTTTTGCAGGCAGACAGCGCCGCCTGCCAGGACCTCGTGTGCGACCTTGTTTCAAACCGCCTGCCCGCCAGCTATGGGTTTGACCCGGTGGCGGATATTCAGGTGCTGTGCCCCAGTAAAATTGGCCCCGCCGGCACGGTGGCGCTGAATATACGGCTGCAGCAACTGCTCAACCCGCCGCAGCCCGGCAGGCGGCAGATGACCAGCTTTGGCGTTACCTACCGCGAGGGTGACAAAGTGATGCAGGTGCGCAACAACTACGATATTTTATACGAGCGCGAAGACGGGGAAGGCGGCGTGGGTGCGTTTAACGGCGACCTTGGGGTGATTGAAGCCATTGACCCGCGGGCCGGCACCGTAAAAGTGCGCTTTGACGACCGGCTGGTCACCTATTCGGGTGAAACCGTGCGCGAGCTGGATATTGCCTATGCGATTACCATTCACAAAAGTCAGGGCAGTGAGTTTGGTGCGGTGGTGCTGCCGGTGTCGCCAGATACCCCGCGCAGGCTGTGTTACCGCAACCTGATTTATACCGGTGTCACGCGCGCCAAAAACCTGCTGGTGCTGGCGGGCAGCCGCGCGGTGCTGAACGCCATGGTAGAAAACGACCGCAAGACACTGCGGTATTCCTGCCTTGTGTACCTGTTGCGGGATGACAGTATTATCTAGCAAAGTGCTGCTGTGGGGGTGTTGCCGTGAAAGCCGGGGCCTTGGTGAAGAATCTGCTGTTCCCGAAGCGTTGTATCTATTGCGGCGCGGTGGTGGGTTTTGCCCCAGGCTGCCGCTGTGCGCCGCAGCTGGAAACTTGCCGTCGCCCTGTGGGCGGCGAAGTGGTGGCAGAGGCCCAGTGCAAGCTGCGGTTTGTGCAGGCGGCAGCCGCTGTGTATGCGTACCAGCCCCCGGTTACGACGGGGCTGGCAAGGCTGAAATTTGAGGGCAAAGAATACCTCGCCGAGCCCTATGGCCGGCAGATGGCGCAGGCAGTGCTACGCGTGTGGGATGCCGGCGCGTTTGATTTTATTGTGCCCGTGCCGTCCACCGCGGCAGAAATTCGCCGCAGAGGGTACGATGTGCCGGTAAAATTAGCCTATTCTATGGGTTTCGCGCTTGCAATCCCGGTGTGCAGTGATATACTAAAAAAAGACTATGAAACAGCGCGGCAACACGAGTTGCCATTGTCGCAGCGCAAGGTCAATTTGCTGGGTGCTTTCTCGGTTGTGACAAGCGAAAAGCTACAGGGCGCAAACGTCCTTATTTGCGACGATATCCTTACCACCGGCGCAACACTGGAAGAATGTGCAAAGATGCTTCAAATCGGCGGGGCAAAAGCGGTGTATGGCATCGTGTTTGCCGCGACGCCCAAGCAAAAACCGTAATTTCCAACATCCACAAAAGGAGAACAGAAATCATGGCGCAAAACGACATTGGCATTGACCTTGGCACAACGACTGTCATTATTTATGTTGAGGGTCGGGGCATTGTGCTCAACGAGCCCACCATCGTGGCAGTCGATACCGACAGCGACAAGGTGCTGGCGGTGGGGGATGAGGCCTACAAAATGGTAGGGCGCACCCCGGCGCATATTATAGCGGCCCGGCCGCTGAAAGACGGCGTAATTTCCGACCACGTGCTCACGCGGGAGATTGTACGCCGTTTTATGCTGAAAGCGTACCACTCGCAGGTGGTAAAGCCCCGCGTGGCGGTCTGCGTGCCGGCGGCGATTTCAGGCATTGAAAGCGATGCCGCGGTAGAGGCCGTTGTGGCGGCCGGTGCCCGCAAGGTGTACTTGGTTGACGAACCGATTGCGGCGGCACTGGGCGCGGGCATTGACATTATGCAGCCGCGCGGTCACTTGGTGGTGGATATCGGCGGCGGCACGACCGACATTGCCGTTATTTCCATGGGCGGCAAGGTGCAGTCCAGCTCGGTCAAGATGGCGGGCAACACGCTGGATGCCGCCATTGTGCGCTATATGCAGCGCAGGTTTAAGCTGGTCATCGGTGAAAAGTCGGCAGAAATTTTAAAGCGTGAGGTGGGGTGCTGTACCCCGCATGCCAATATTTCAATTACGACGGAAATCAAGGGCCGCAGCATCGAGACCGGCCTGCCGCGCAGGATGGAAATTAAAACAGAGGATTTGTACGAGCCGATTCAGGAATGTATGAACGAGCTTGCGGTGGCGGTGCACAATGTGCTGGAGCGCACCCCGCCGGAGCTTGCGGGCGATATTTTTACCGAGGGTATGCTGATGACCGGCGGCGGCGCGTTGCTGCGCGGGTTGGATGTCTACCTGTCTGAAAAGCTAAAAATCAAGGTGCGTGCGGCAGAGGACCCCATCAACTGTGTGGCGATTGGCACCGGCAAAAGCCTTGCGATGGCCGAGCGGCTGGAAGCGGGGTTTGTGGATGCGACCCCCGGCCTTGGCAAGCATTGATTTTGATAGGGGATAGGGCATTATATAAGCTTGTCAGCTAAAGCCTAATTTAAAATAAAAGGGCAGCTTACCGTTTGCGTGTGCAGGTGGTAAGTTGCTCTTTTTTTGGTATGTTTTTAAGCTACTACCGGCTAAAGGCGGGCTGCTTTGGCGTTGTAAAAAATGGGCCTGCTGCAAAAAAGTGCCGCTTGCCGTGCCGGGTACAACTTAAAATTAGCCGTAAAACTACAGCAAAAATGCAAAACAGGCATGCCCATAAAGGGGGAAATCAACACGTTGCGCGCGCGGCAGAGCAATCGCTAAAAAATGGCAGAAAACAGGCAAAAAACGATAAAAAACAGAACCTGTTACGAAGAGTTTTGGGCAAAACAGCCCGTCAAAACGACGAATTTTATTGCTAAAAATTTAACGATTTGGGGATTTTACTGTTGAATCGCAGGGGCAAATCAAGTATAATATGAAAAGATATCGTCTAAAGGAGGGATCTGGAATGGAACCAAGCATTCTCACGGTTGTAGTTACAGGCTTAGTGCTGGTTTTTGTTATTTTGATCCTGCTTTATCTTATCATTTCGGTGCAGGGACGCATCTTCCAAAGCATCGAAAATAAAAAGCAGGCATCAACTGGAAAAGCCAACGTTACCCCCGTAAAGGCATCCCCCGCGCCGGCAGCAGCTGTCCCGGCACCTGTAGTAGAAGCCGGTATTCCCGGTGAAGTGGTCGCTGCCATCAGTGCCGCTGTCACGGCTGTGGCCGAAGGCCCAGTGGCAGTGCGCAGCATCACCCGTGCGGGCGGCCGCAAAAACGGGTGGGGCCTCGCTGCGGTGTATTCGTACACCCAGCCGTTTTAAACCAACACAAGGGGGATAAACTACTATGCAGGGATTTTTAGATGCCGTTACCGGCATCATGCAGGAGTCCGGCTTTGCCGGGCTGATCCAAAACCCCGGGTACCTGGTGATGATCATCATTGCGTGCGTACTGTTGTACCTCGCGATCGTCAAACAGTTTGAGCCGCTTTTGCTGCTGCCAATTGCGTTTGGCATGCTGCTGGCGAACCTGCCCGGTTCGGGCCTGATCCATATGGAGTACTTCCTCACCGAATCAGGGCACCCGGATTTCTTGAACGTGCTGAACAACGGCGGCCTTGCCGATATGCTGTACCTTGGCGTAAAGCTGGGTATTTACCCGCCGCTGATTTTCCTTGGCATCGGTTCTATGACAGACTTTGGCCCGCTGATTTCGAACCCCAAAAGCCTGCTGCTTGGCGCAGCCGCACAGCTGGGCATTTTCACCACCTACTGGGGCGCTAAAATGCTGGGCTTTACCGCAAAAGAAGCCGCTTCCATCGGCATTATCGGCGGTGCTGACGGCCCGACCGCGATTTATGTTACCACAAAGCTGGCCCCCGCGCTGCTGGGTGCCATTGCCGTTGCGGCTTACAGCTATATGGCACTGGTGCCGGTCATACAGCCGCCCATCATGAAGCTGCTGACCACGAAAAAAGAGCGCAGCATTGTCATGACACAGCTGCGCCCGGTATCCCGCACAGAAAAGATCATTTTCCCAATCATGTGCACTATTCTAATCTCGCTCATTCTGCCCGCTTCGGCACCGCTAATCGGTATGCTGATGCTTGGTAACCTGATGAAAGAATCCGGTGTGGTAGAGCGCATCTGTAAAACAGCCGGCAACGAGCTGATGAACATCATCACGATTTTCCTTGGCTTCTCGGTTGGCTGCACCACGAACGCCGAAACATTCTTTACCAAGCAGACCCTCTTTATTATCGTGCTTGGCGTATTGGCATTCTCGTTTGGTACCGCAGGCGGCGTGCTGCTTGGCAAGCTGATGTGCTTCTTGTCGCACGGCAAGGTCAACCCGCTAATCGGCTCTGCCGGTGTTTCTGCAGTGCCGATGGCCGCGCGTGTTTCGCAGAAGGTCGGTCAGAAAGAGAACCCTGAAAACTTCCTGCTGATGCACGCCATGGGCCCGAACGTTGCAGGTGTTATTGGCAGCGCAGTGGCGGCTGGTATTCTGATTAACATGCTCAGCTAAATTTTATACAGATTTAAAAACTGCCGTGGCATTTGCCCGGCAGTTTTTTTGTGGCTATTGATAATGAAAGCAAAAGGGGCGGCGCTGTCATGCGCTGCCCCTTTTGCTTTTGACTAAAAACAAGAAAGCTTTATTTGTCTAGGTTGACCACAACAACCTTCGGCCGGCTCATCGCCTCCAGGCTGTACCGGATGCCCTGCGTGCCCATGCCGGAGGACTTGACCCCCAAGAACGGGAAATGGTCCGGCCCGCGCTCGGTCTTGTTGTTGATGTGCACCGTGCCAACCTCCAGCTTGCCGGCAATCGAAAAGGCAGAGTCGATATTTTTTGTGAACACGGATGCCTGTAGCCCGTACTCCGAGCGGTTGGCAATATCAATGCCTTCCTCTACGCTGTGGATGCGCAAAATAGGCAGCACCGGGCCAAACGGCTCTTCCCACGCAAGGCGCATCTCGGTGGTGACATTGTCAAACAGGGTGGGGTACATCAAATTGCCCTCGCGCCGGTTGCCACACAGCAGCGTGGCACCTTTTTCAATCGCGTCGTCAATCAGCTCCTGCACAAAATCGGCTGCCTTTGCGTTGATTAGCGGGGTCACCTGTACGGCGTCCTGCGGCATGCCCACCTTTAGGGCAAGCACACGCTCTTTAATTTTTTCTACCAGTGTGTCGGCAACAGCATCCAGCACAAGCACGCGTTTCACAGCGGTGCAGCGCTGGCCGGAATAGCTGTAAGCACCGGCGACAATATCGCGTGCGGCCTCATCAAGGTCCGCATCCTCCAGCACCAGTGCGGCGTCTTTGCCGCCCAGCTCCATCAGCAGTGGCACCATGCCCACTTCGCTGGCAATGTGTTTGCCCACGGCAGTGCTGCCGGTAAAGCTGATAAAGTCGACCAGCGGGTGGGTGACAAGGTAGTCGCCAATTTCAGACCCCTGCCCGGTGACGGCGTTCAGCACCCCGTCCGGCAGGCCGGCGGCCCGAAATACTTCGGCCAGGTGCAGCGCGCTGACAGCGCCGGCTGTCGGCGGCTTTAGCACCACGCTGTTGCCGGCCATTAAAGCCGGGGCCAGCTTAGATGCTGAAAGGTTGACCGGGTAGTTAAACGGCGAAATCGCCAGTACCACGCCAAGCGGCACACGGGTTACGATGGAAAAGCGGGATTTGTGGAAGCCGGGGAAGCGGTCCGCCCCCACCATTTCACCCTCAAGGTGCTTGCCCTCATCGGCAGTAAAACGAATAAAGTCAGCCGTGCGGTGCACCTCTGACCGAGCAGAGGCGATATCCTTTGCAATTTCGGCCGATAAAATTTCGGCAATGGTTTCGGCCTGTTCTTCTAATAGGTCTGCGGCGCGGTGCAGCACATCGGCCCGCGTGCTGATCGGGGTATCGGCCCAAGCGGCCTGTGACTCTTTTGCTGCGCGAAACGCCTCGTCAACTTCTGCTTTAGAAAGGGCCTGAATCTGCCCCATGGCACTGCCGTCGGCCGGGCGATACACGGCAGTCGGTGCGTGTTCCTTCCCCGGTACCCACTGCCCGTTAATCAGGCACAGGTAGGTGTTGTCTGTATGAATTTGTTCAAACATAACGGCGATTCCTCCTTTTATTTGACCCCGGTACAAATAGTTGTACCGGTTTTTATTTAATTGTGTTCTCTATAGGCATACCACGAATGGATACAAAATGTGTGAAAAAATTGTTGCGGCGCACAAAATTTGGCTATCTGCCCAGTGAACAGCGGTTAATGTATACTTAATAAGTACAGTTTAACGAAACGAAAATGCCGCACTAGTGGCGTTTTGTAACATGGGCCCTTTGCGCTTATACGGTTGGGCCCATAGTGGGGGTAATTGCGGGCCCGTTACCCGCAAAGGCGGGGTTGGCGCTGCGCACCAGTGCAGGATATTGCGTGCGCAGTGCGTCAAAGGCAGTTTGTACATCGGCGGGTAGTTCTACCGCGGCAATATACCCCTTGCCGTTGGGGCCGTACCCCTGTGCGTTGTTTGCAAGGCGGGGCAGTTCGCCCAAAAGCAATGTGAGGTAATGTTGCATTGGCCACATGCCGGCAGGGGATGTTTTATACACCAATTCGTCGCCCTCTGCACACACCTCCACCCGGTAGGCGGCAAAGTTGAGTATGGCGGTATGGGGCAGGTACTTGCGAAACCCGGCTTCCATACGTCGCTGCATGGTGGCGTCCTGTATTAAAATCATGTTTTGTGGAGCAACGCCTTTTTGTCGCAGCAAATCAAGGCAAAAGGTGACGTTGTTGCCACAATTGGTAGATTGCTTTTCTAAAAGCGCCACCTGCAGGCCATATTTTTGGGCGATGTAGCGGTTGAAAAGTTCTGCTTCCGTAAGGTCCTCAGTTAGGAGATTGGGGCAAGCCTCTCTTACCGCGCGGCGCAGGCTTTCGGTGGTGTGGCCCGCACCGCCGTCTATCATATAATGCTTTGCAGCGCCGCAGCGTATGGCCTGTGCCAGCACGTCGCCGCCACACAGAATACTGCCGCCAAACAGCACCAGCAGATCTGCCTGTGGGCTACCAGTCACCGCGGCAATGGCCTGCGTGGTCAGGGCCGGCAGGTCCCGCGGGCCGCAAAATGCAGCAAGCGTATTGATATGGGCGGCAATTTGTGCGGCAGTCATAAAGGCCCTCCTAAAATAATCAGGTTGGCTTTATCATACCACGCTGTTTATGGTAAAGCAAAAATGAGAAATAGATAATGAGGGTAAGAGAAAACACTATTGTGTGATACATAAGGTACATTAAAATAATTATACGGCATGCACATAGATTTGCGTTTGCAGATAAACCCCAACGTGGAATACTGGCCAAAGCATTTTATGATAAAGAGCAAAACGAAATGAAAAGTTGGCATGAAGAAAATCTACTGGCAGAAGAGACAATAAAATGATGTTGTAAATGTGCGAGTAAAAAACAAAAGCAAACCCGGTAAATTGGGGGGAACTTTAAACCGGTTTTAAATGGATACCGTTGCATATAAAAAAACCTGTAAACACTAGTTTACAGGTCAGTCTGTCGAAAAAGGTCCAGCGAAAGCTGGGCTTTTTCATTTAAAAACGGTAAAATAGGTATGGGTGATGTGGAATGTTGCAGCGAGGGAAATTAGATCGCGGCGTGTTGGAAATTGTAGATAC
>JAEWRN010000003.1 GCA_023460035.1 Bacillota bacterium | reverse complement strand
CGTTGCTGGTGCTGGTGTTGTTTTTGATTCGAAACGAAAAAAAGGCCGCCGCGCGGCGTGCCGCACAGCAGCTGGCCGCGGCAGGCTACCCCGGCCCGGCAGCGCCGGTGCCGGCACAGGCCCCGCCTATGGCCCCAGCCCAGCAAGTGGCCAATATTGGGCAATCGCCCGCCGCTTTTGCGGCGGCAGTGCCGCCGCAAGCAACCACGGTGCAGCAGGTGCCCCCTGCCCCACCCGCCGTCGCGCCCCAAGGGGTGAACGTCATGCCGCCGCAGGGCTGGCAGACAGGTTTTGGGCCTGCGGGTATTCCGGCGGCGGTAACACCGGTAAGTGCCCCCGCGTTATCGGCCCCGGTGCCACCGGGGATATCCCCGGTATCGGCGGCCCCCTCGGCACCCCCGGTGGTAGTGCCGCCGGTAGCACAAGCAGCGGCGCCACTGGTACCGCCGGCCCCCACGGCAACGCCGCAAACGGGCCCGGTGCTGGTACAAAACTGGGCGCCGCCCGCCCCGCCGCCCCCGGTGTGGCCTGCGGGCAATCCCGCACAGCCCGCTGCCCCGCGGCCAAAAAAGAAAATTCGCATCTGGCCCATCGTCACGGCCATTGCGTTGTGCCTTGTGCTGGCGCTGGGCATTACAGCGGCAGTGGGTATTGGCACCTACTACCGGATTTTCAATGAGGTTGACACCGCGGTGGCGGCAGAGGACTATGCCGCGGTCGTTGCGCTGTACGACCAGAACCCGTGGCTTGGCCGGGTGCGGGACGAGGCAGAACAGCCGTACAGCAACGGCATGATGCTGATGAGGCAGGGCAAATACGAAGAGGGCGCAGCAATGCTCGCGCCGCTGGGTGACTATAAGGATGCTACAAAAGCCATTGCCTATGCAACGGCTGACAAAGCAAAAGATCCCATTGAAAAGTATAAAGAATTTGATAAGCTGGGGGACTTTTTGGACAGCAAAGCCCGCACAGAGAAAGCGGAGGAAGACTGTTATTATATTGCAAGAGACTACCTGACCCACGGGGACTTTTCCGGCGCGCAAAGCTATCTGAAAGAAATCCCAGCAGGGTATCGAAACCGGGATGAATATCTGGAATTGATCAAAGAACTGGGTGAAATTAATTCCATAGAATCCTGCCAGGAGTTTGCAGAGAAATGTTCTGATACTTATGGGTTTAACATCCCTAATGAAGTTAGAAACGAACATCTTGCAGAGTTTTTGGAGGGGGAATGGACATCAGGCGACGGGCGAGAATATTTTAACTTGAAAGATAATTTTGTAGAAACCAATCTTGCGGTTTTTTATAACTACCCCACATTTGAAATAGGTGCAAGGGGCATGTATGACAACGGCACGATATTTGCACGGGTCGATATTTTGGGTTACTATGAAATCCAGGTGTATTACTACGGTGAGTTTCATCAGTTGTATCGTGAATGGTACTATCCTGTGTCGTGAATGGGGTAGCCACAAGAAAGCCAGCCGCAACAGTTGTTGCGGCTGGCTTTCTTTGTGAGGCACGGTCAGTTGTTGGTGGTCATTTCGTGCAGAGTCGCATTAATTTCCACGGTTTCGCCCGTGCCCTTTAAAATCGTCAGTTTAATCGTTTCGCCCGGCTTGTAATTTTCCAGCTCCTTCAGCAGGTCGCTGTTGGTGGTCAGCGTCACGTCACCGGCGGTCAAAATCACATCGCCGCGGGTGATGCCCTGCGCGTACAAATCGCTGTCGGCGCTAATCTGGGTGATGTACAGCCCCTGGCTGGGCAGGCCCATCATCGTGCCGTTTGTGCCGTTCAGCGCGACGACGGTCACGCCAAGCGCCACACGGTCTTTTACATAGCCGTAGTTGATCAGGCTGTCAATGATGGGCTTTGCGTCGTTGATGGGGATGGCGAAGCCCATCGAATCAATTTCAGAGCTTGCAATTTTAGAGGAGTTGATGCCGATAACCTGGCCGTACTGGTTCAGCAGTGCGCCGCCGGAGTTGCCGGGGTTGATGGCGGCGTCGGTCTGGATGAGCTTCAGCGAAATGTTGGTCGAAACCTCACGGTCAAGGCCGGACACAATGCCCTTGGTCACGCTGTTGTAGTAGCCGCCGGCATTGCCGATGGCCACGACGTCGTCCCCCAGCAGCAGCTGCGACGAATCGCCAAATTCGGCCGGGGTCAGCGTCAGGCCGGTCGGGTCAATTTTCACGACCGCAAGGTCGGTGCGGGTGTCATACCCCACGACCGTCGCGCTTTTTTCAGTGCCGTCCGACAGCACAACCGTCACGGCGTACCCGTCGGACACGACATGCGCGTTGGTGATAACATAGCCATTGGTATCCAGAATGATGCCGGACGCCTCGCCGACTTTTTCGACCTGCTGCGACGAATACAGGTTAATGCCCACCACGCTGTCCGATGCCTTTTGGGCGATTTGGGTCGTGGTCAGCGCACCGCTTGTGGTCGTGGCGCTGGTGTCGGTTTGCGGCGAAGAGTTGATGACAAGGTGCTCGGGCTGCGACTCGCTGCTGGAAGCGGCGGTGCCGACAGAAAGGTGCTGCACCAGCATACCGCCCGCCACCATCGAAAGCGCGATGACGGCAACCATGCCCACCGAAATCAGCACGGCGACAAGCGCGAGCTTCTTTTTCTTTTTGGGGGGCTTTTGCGGCGGCACCGAATTGTAGTGAAATTCGGGGATCGGCCCGCTGCCGTGCTCGGCCTGATAAGAGGAATTGCCATAAGAAAAATCACCAGCGGAAGCAGAACCTTGATTGGGTTCGCCAAAGCTGCCCTGCGCGCCGGAGTAGTGATAGCTGGAATCTGCCCCGGAACTGCCGGTTTCGGGCGGGTCGCCCGCGGCCGTTTTGCGTTGATCGGGTGAAGTATAATCGTTATTAAAATCGGTCATAACCAGACACCTCTTTTTTAGAATATCGGTCAAAGAGCTCTCCCTGTCGGCGCCGGGGTTTACCTGCCGATGGGCACTTTCTTTTTCACAACTTTAGTGTATCGTTGAATTGTGAAAAATGTTTGTCCAAACAGTAGGAAATTTGTTGATACGATTTCCTATTTGCCGGTGCCCTGCCCCCCGCGGGACGCCGAGCGCCGCTCGGGCGGTTTGGGCTTTGCGCACGGCAGTGTAAACAGGAAGGTTGCGTCCTGCCCGGGGGTGCTTTCTGCCCAGATCTTGCCGCCAGAGCGGCCAATCAGCTGTTTGCAGATATGCAGCCCCAGGCCGCTGCCCTCGGCGTGCAGGCCACGGCTTTTGTCCGCCTTGTAAAAGCGGTCAAACACATACGGCAGCGCGTCGTCGGGTATGCCCTCGCCGGTGTTGCGAATGGCCACGGTCACAAAGCCCTGCTTGGTGTTTTCGGTGACCGAAATATCAATGGTGCCGCCGTCCGGCGTAAATTTCAGCGCGTTGTCCACAATGTTGTACAGCACCTGGTGCACAAGGTCGGGGTCGGCGTGCACCAGCACCTTGACCGGGTTAAAGCCGGTCAGCCGGATGGCGTGCTCAATAAACTGCTGTTCGCGCGAAAACAAAATTGTGCTCACGGTTTCCCACACGTCGTAATCCACCGCGCTCACCACATATTCGCCGGTTTCCAGCTTTGTGATGTCCAGCATGCTGTGGGTCAGCCGGGTCAGGCGGCCCACCTCCTGCGAGACGATTTGCAGGTAGTGGTCGCGCCGGTCGTCGGGTATCGTGCCGTCCAGCATGCCGTCCACAAAGCCCTTGATGGTCGTCATCGGGGTGCGCAGCTCGTGCGCAATATTGCCCATAAAGCTCTGGCGCGACGCGTCCACCGCCTCCAGCTTGTCGGCCATGTCGTTAAAGGTCACGGCAAGCTGGGCGACCTCATCGTCGCCGCCCACGGGGGCGCGGGCGGTCAGGTCACCGTCACCAAACGTGCGGGCTGCCGCCGTAATGCGCCGCAGCGGGTTGACAAGCCGCCCGGTGAGCACGATGGAAATAATGCTGGACAGCAGCAGCATCACGCCCGCCGACAGGATAAAGGCGGAAAAAATACTCTCTAAAAAGGCAGTCAGCGACTCGGCGTCGCGCGAGGCAAACACATAGCCGATGATCTGGTGGTCACTGTTGATCAGCGGGCACCCGGCAGAATAATAGCTGTGGTCGTAAATACCGGACAGTTCACCCAGCTCGGCATATTCGCCGTCTGAAAAGGTGCGGTTGAGTATTTTAGTGCTCACGGTCTGGCTGGTGTTCACCACCCCCGTGGTGTCCGAGGTGTACAGTATGCTGCCGTAGTTGTCGGTCAGCAAAAAAATGCTGCCGGTCGCGTTGGCAACCACCTCGACCGCCTGCGAGGCGTTTGGGGCAGAGCGCAGCGTTTCCAGTTTTTCCAGCTTTTCCACCGAAAAAGTGGAAAAACTGTCCCGCAGGCTGCGCACACTGGTCAGCAGCGTGTTTTCACTTTCCGCGCGAAAATACCCCACGCAAAAATACATCAGCACCACACCCAAAAACGTGATGCTGGTCACCAGCAAAAATGCGGTGGTGCGAAAATAACGTGCGCTGATGCTTTTGTTCATGCGTCGTCCTTCACCTCAAACTTATACCCAACGCCCCACACGGTTTTCAGGCTCCACTGTTCCGAAACCCCTTCCAGCTTCTCGCGCAGGCGTTTCACATGCACGTCAATGGTGCGCGAATCGCCGTAATACTCAAACCCCCACACTTCGTCCAGCAGCTGGTCGCGGTTGAACACGCGGTTCGGGTGGCTGGCAAGGTAGTACAGCAGCTCCAGCTCTTTGGGCGGGGCCTCCACCACTTTGCCGCGCACCTTTAATTCGTAGCGGGTCAAATCCACACTCAGCTGGTCGTAGGCAATCAGCTTGTTTTCGGCTTCTTCCTTCGGGTCGGCACAGCCCGCGCCGTACCGGCGCAGCACGGCCTTGATGCGGGCCACGACCTCTTTGGTGTCAAACGGCTTTACAATGTAGTCGTCGGCGCCCAGCTCCAGCCCCAGCACCTTGTCAAAGGTCTCGCCCTTTGCCGTCAGCATGATAATCGGCGCTTTGGAGGTGGCGCGAATGCGGCGGCACACCTCCCAGCCGTCGAGCTTTGGCATCATCACGTCCAGCAGCGTGAGGTCCGGCTTTTCGGCGCTGAACTTTTCAATGGCCTGCTCGCCGTTATAGGCCAGCACCGCCTGGTACCCCTCTTTTTCCAGGTAAAGCCGCAACAGCTCGCAGATGTTTTTGTCGTCATCCACAATCAGAATTTTTGTCTTATCCATAAGGTTGGCCACACTTTCCGGCCGCAAGGCCATTTTGGTACGATAATTACCTGCATTATACAATAAAAGTGTGAATAAAAAAAGCACACGGCCCCGCCGCCTGCCGCCCAAAGTGCCGCCCCAAAGCGGTTTTGTGCAAAGACGGGGCACAAACCGGGTGCGAAGCCTTGCGGCTTTTGCGCGCACGCATTATAATAAACCTGTTGATTCATTGCAAGGGGGCGGCAAAGGGTGCCGCAAATAAAACAAGCAGGGCGCGCGGTAAGCCAAAACGGCAGGCGCGCGCAGTAGGAGTAACGCCATGAAATTAGGGATTGTCGGGCTGCCCAACGTGGGCAAGTCCACATTATTCAATGCCATCACCAACGCGGGCGCACAGTCTGCAAACTACCCGTTTTGCACCATCGAGCCCAACGTGGGCGTCGTTGCGGTGCCGGATGAACGGCTGGACCGCCTTGCCGAGATGTACCACCCCAAAAAGTACACCCCCGCCACCATCGAGTTTGTGGACATCGCGGGCTTGGTGAAGGGCGCTTCTAAAGGCGAGGGCCTTGGCAACAAGTTCCTCAGCCATATCCGCGAAGTGGACGCCATCATTCATGTGGTGCGCAGCTTTGACTCCACCGACATCATCCATGTCGAGGGCAGCGTGGACCCGGCGCGCGATATCGAGACGATTGACACCGAGCTGATTTTGTCCGACATTGAAATTGTGGAGCGGCGGCTGGACAAAACAAAGAAATTTATGAAGAGCGGCGAAAAGACCCTTGCGGCCGACGCAGCGTTTTTAGAAAAACTGCTGGCACATTTGTCGGACGGCAAAAACGCCCGCACGCTGCCGGTAGAAGAGGAAAACGAGCAGGCCCTGTTTGACGACCTGCATCTGATGTCGGCAAAGCCCATCATCTATGCGGCCAACTTGTCGGAGGACGACCTGCTGGCGGGCATTGAGGCCAACCCCTATTACCCCGTCGTGCAAAAAATTGCCGCAGGTGAGGGTGCGGGCTGCATGCCCATCTGTGCCAAGACCGAAGAGGACATTGCGGGCCTGACCCCGGCGGAAAAACGCGAATTTTTGGCCGAGCTTGGCTTGCAGCTTAGCGGCCTTGACTCGCTGATCCGCGAGAGCTACAAGCTGCTGGGGCTAATTTCGTTTTTGACGGCGGGCGAGCCCGAAGTGCGCGCCTGGACCATCCGCAAGGGCACCAAGGCCCCGCAGGCAGCCGGCAAAATCCACACCGATTTTGAGCGCGGGTTCATCCGCGCCGAAATTGTGGCGTTTGACGATTTGATGGCCTGTGGCAGCCTTGCCGCGGCGAAAGAAAAGGGCCTTGTGCGCAGCGAGGGCAAAGAGTACGTGATGCAGGACGGCGACGTGACGCTGTTCCGCTTTAACGTGTAAAAACCCGCGCACACAAGCCGCCCGCAGGGCGGCAATACAAATAAAACAACGGGCGCGGGCCGATAGCCGCGCCCATGGGGGGAACTGCATGCCGCAGAAAATAGGGGTTATGGGCGCACTGCCCGACGAGGTAAAGCTGCTTGCCGACCAGTTGCAGCAAACAGAGACCCGGCGCGTCGCCGGGGTGGATTTCATCACCGGCACCATGGGCGACCGGCAGGTCACCCTGTGCTGCGCGGGCATGGGCAAGGTCAACGCGGCGGCGGCGGCCCAGCTGCTCATCAGCGTGTTTGGCGCAAAGGCGCTGGTGTTTTCCGGCATTGCCGGCAACATGAGCGGCAAGGTGGGCGTGGGCGACCTTGTCATCAGCGACACGGTGGTCTACCACGACGCCGAGCTGCCGATGATTGCCCAAAGCTACCCCTATGTCAGCGAATACCATGCCGACCCCGCGCTGGTGCGGGCGGCGGTGGCCGCGTGCGAGGGGGCGGGCATCCGGCACATCGTGGGCAAAATTGCCACCGGCGACCGGTTTGTGGCCGACAGCGCATTAAAGCAGCAGATCTGGCAGGCCTGCCGGCCCGACTGTGTGGAGATGGAAGGCGCCGCCGTGGCGCAGGTGGCCGCCAAAAACGACCTGCCGTTTGTTATTTTGCGCACGATGAGCGACGACTGCGACGAGGGCGCGCGTGAAAAGCTGGTGGTGCAGCAGTTTGACATCACCGAGTACTGCCGCACGGCCAGCACGGTCACCGCGGCGGTGCTGCACGCGCTTGCGTAAAGGCGCCCGTTTGCCCTTTTAAAGACAGACAAAAGAAAAAATGAATGCCTGCGCCATCCCCGGGTGGCGCACCAAAAGCATTGCGCACCACCCCCGTCAGGGCTGTGACAGAAGGGGGCGGCGGCAATGCTTTTGTCTTATTTGCCCGGCAGGGCACCGCACAAAAAAGGAGGCCGTTTATGCAACCCACACTCACCTTTGCCGACATTGCCACCGCCCGGCGGCGGCTGGCGCGCTATCTTGCCCCCACGCCGCTGGCGCAGTCGTTTTACCTTGGCGGCAAGGGCACCCGGTATTTTTTTAAATTAGAGTCGCTGCAACACGCCAAAAGCTTTAAGATACGCGGCGCGCTGAACAAGATGCTCACCCTGACCGAAGAGGAAAAGGCGCGCGGCGTTGCGGCCATTTCGTCCGGCAACCACGGCAGCTCGGTCAGCTATGCGGCAAGGCTGCTGGGCATCCGCCAGGCGACGATTATTGTGCCGCACACCACCCCGCAAAGCAAAATAGACAAAATACGCTATTTTGGCGCCGAGGTGCTGCGCATGGGGCAAAGCTACGACGAGGCGCATGTGCTTGGCATGGAGTACATCCGCGCCGCGCGCATGACCTATATTGACGCCTACGACGAAGACCCGCTGATTTATGCCGGGCAGGGCACCATTGCGCTGGAGCTGCTGGACCAAAACCCCGCCATTGACACCATTGTGGTGCCGGTGGGCGGCGGCGGGCTGATTACCGGCATTGCAGTGGCGGCCAAAGCGGCAAAGCCGGGCATCCGGGTGTTTGGCGTGCAAACAGAGGCCTGCCCCGCGATGGTGCGCTCGTATCAGGACGGCAGGCGCTATGCCGAATACCCCAGCGGCGACACGCTGTGCGACGCGTTGGTGGGCGGGGTTGGCACACTGAGCTATGCGCTGGCAAACAGCGTGGTGGACGCCTTTTTTACCGTGACCGAGCAGGGTATTGCCAAGGCGGTGCGCTTTTTGGCGCGGGAAGAAAAGCTGATTGCCGAAGCCGGCAGCGCCACCACCGTTGCGGCCATTGCCGAGCACGGGCGCGAAATTGGCGGGCGCAATGTGGCGCTGGTACTGTCCGGCGGCAATATCGACGGTGACCTGCTGGCCCGGCTAGTGTGCGATGCCTAGTGCAAACCCCGCCGCGCGGGCGGGCAAGCGGCGGCGAATACGCGCTAAAAAATAGGTAAATTGCACAAACAAGGCGGGCGGTTTGCACGCAATTTTTACAAAATGGAAAAAAATAGAAAAGTCGTTGACACCGAAATGGCGGGGTGTTATACTTCACCGCAACAGAATACAAAAAATGCAGTGAGCAGGAATAAGAGACCGGGTTTGTTTTTTACAGAGAGCCGCCGGCGGGTGAAAGGCGGTAAAGAGAACCCAGCTTCGCTCCCCTGCGAGCAGTGCGCCGAAGTTTGACAGTAGGCGTCACCGGCACCCCACCGTTAAACGGGGGCTTATTACCACGCGGGGGCGCCCCCGTGTGCGATAAGGCAGAGTGGCCGCCCCACAAAACCGGGCGACAAACGAAGTGGTAACGCGGATGGCACAACAGCCTTTCGTCTTCGGCAGCAAACAAGCTGTGCGAAGACGGGGGGCTGTTTTTTTGCCCTTGTTTTTGCCCCGCTGCAAGGCCGGTATTCTGAACTGTGGTGTTTTGGAAAGGAGAAACAACATGAACGGACTCGCACTGGTCGGCATCGCCATCGTGGTGTTGTCGTCTGCCTACCTGCTGTATGGCCGGTGGCTGGCAAAAAAATGGGGGGTAGACCCCAACGCAACCACCCCTGCGGTGGCAAAAGAGGATGGGCAGGACTATGTCCCCTCCTCTAAATTCACGGTATTCGCACACCAGTTTTCCTCCATTGCCGGCGCAGGGCCGGTCACCGGCCCCATTATGGCGGCCATGTTTGGCTGGATGCCGGTGCTGCTTTGGGTGCTGGTGGGCGGCGTGTTTTTTGGCGCCGTGCAGGATTTTGGCGCGCTGTATGCCTCGGTAAAAAACGAGGGCAAATCCATGGGCATGCTGATTGAAAAGTACATCGGCAAAACGGGGCGGCGGCTGTTTTTGCTGTTCTGCTGGCTGTTCACCCTGCTGGTCATTGCGGCGTTTACCGACATTGTGGCGTCTACCTTTAACGGGTTTGCGGCAGACGGCGCCAAGGTTGTGCCGTCCGCGGCGGCGGCGTCAATTTCAATGCTGTTCATCGTGGTGGCCATGGTGTTTGGCCTGTTCATCAAATACCGCAAGCCCGGCGGCAAAACGCAGGCGGTGGCGGGCATTGTGCTGCTGGTGGCCATGTTTGCGGTGGGCATTGCGTTCCCCTTGTATTTTTCTAAAAACGTGTGGATCGTCGTCGTGATGGCCTACCTGTTTTTGGCGTCGGTCATGCCGATGTGGCTGCTGATGCAGCCGCGTGATTACCTTTCCACCTTTATGCTGCTGGGCATGATTGCCGGTGCGGTGGCCGGGGTGTTTGTCGCCCGCCCCGCCATGAACCTGCCGGCCTTCACCGGGTTTGAGGTCGGCGGCAAAATGCTGTTCCCGACATTGTTCATCACCATTGCCTGCGGTGCGGTGTCGGGCTTTCACAGCCTGGTGTCGTCGGGCACGTCGTCTAAAACGGTGCGCAACGAAAAAGACATGCTGATGGTCGGCTACGGCGCCATGATGGTCGAATCGCTGCTGGGCATTTTGGCGCTGGTGGTCGTGGGCGCCGCGGCAACGGGCGGCGTATTGCCGGAGGGCACGCCGTTTCAAATTTTCTCGGCGTCGGTCGCGGGCTTTTTGACCCTGTTCGGCGTGCCGCAAAACATTGCCATCGCGTTTATGACGATGTGCGTTTCGGCGCTGGCGCTCACCTCGCTTGACTCGGTGGCCCGCATTGGCCGCATGTCGCTGCAAGAGCTGTTTGCGGCCGATGAGGGCGAAGCGGCGGGCCCGGTGCGCAAGCTGCTGACCAACCGCTATGTGGCAACGGTGCTGACGCTGGGCTTTGGCTGGCTGCTGTGCCTTGGCGGGTACAAAAACGTGTGGCCGCTGTTCGGCTCTGCCAACCAGCTGCTGGCGGCATTGGTGCTGATTGCGCTGGCCGTGTTTTTGCGCACGACCGGCCGCTCTGGCTGGATGCTGTATGTGCCGATGGGCGTGATGCTTGTCGTCACCTTTACGGCGCTGGTGCAGGCGCTGATCAGCATCGGCAAAAAAATCTTTATCACCGCCGATTTTGTGTTTTTGACCGACGGCTTGCAGCTGATTGTGGCGCTGGCCCTGACCTGCCTTGGCGTGCTGGTGGCGGCAAGCTGCTTTAAAAAGCTGGCCGCAACCAAAGAACAAGAAGTAAAAAAAGCCGCCTAAGGCAGCTTTAAAAGTAGTTGCACAAAAGCCCTGCTGCAAGTGTTTGCAGCAGGGTTTTTGTGCGTTTTGGGTACGGCGCATTGGCTGGCCGGGGGTTGGGCCGGGTACACCCAATTCATACACTGAAAGGGATGCCGTTTACAGCATTTCGCTTTTAATGCCCTTATTTAAAATGGTGTCGTAGGCAATGTAGTCAAAAATATCCTCGCCAAAGGCCGGGCAAAAGGCTTGCAGCTCGGGCAGGGTCAGCGCCTCAATGGCTTTGCCCGCTTCTTCGCAGTGCAGCACAATCTGCCCCACAATGCCGTGGGCATCGCGGAATGGCACACCCTTTTTCACTAAATAATCCGCCACTTCGGTCGCGTTTAAAAAGCCCTTTTTCACGGCTTCGCGCATCACTTCGGGCTTTGCGGTCAGGGTGGCAATCATCCGCTCCATCAGCTTCAGCGCGCCGGTCACCACCCACAGCGCGTCGGCAAAGGCGTTTTTGTCCTCTTGCAAATCCTTGTTATAGGCCAGCGGCAGGCCCTTCATCGCCACCAGCAGCGTAAACAAATCGCCATACACCCGCCCGGTGCGCCCGCGAATCAGCTCGGCCCCGTCGGCGTTTTTCTTTTGCGGCATAATGCTGGAGCCGGTCGTGCACTTGTCGTTTAGCACCACAAAGCCAAACTCGGCACTGGCCCAAAGCACCAGCTCTTCGGCCAGCCGCGACAGGTGCATCATTAAAATACTAAACGCGGCCAGCGTTTCCAGCACAAAATCGCGGTCGGCCACGCCGTCTAAAAAATTGGGGCAGGGCCCGCCCTCAAAGCCCAGCAGCTCGGCGGTGTACGCGCGGTCGATGCTGTGGGTGGTACCGGCCAGCGCCCCGCAGCCCAGCGGCGACTGCCCCATGTTGTCCATGGCGGCCAGCAGCCGCTTTTTGTCGCGGCCCATCATTTCGGCATAGGCCAGCAGGTGGTGCTTAAAGGTCACCACCTGTGCCCGCTGCAAATGGGTATAGCCCGGCATTTGCCACGGGTTTTGGCCGGCCTTCGTTTGCAGCGTCGCCACAAAGGTATCGATTAGCCCCACCACCTCGGCGGCCTTGGCGCGCACGTATAGCTTCATGTCCACATTGGTCTGGTCGTTGCGGCTGCGCGCGGTGTGCAGCTTTTTGCCCACGTCGCCCACCCGGCGAATCAGGTTCAGCTCCACAAAGGTGTGCACATCTTCATACTCCGGCCCGTAAATCAGGGTGCCGGCCTCAAAATCCTTTAAAATGCCTTGCAGGCCCGCCGTCAGGGTTTCGCCCTCTTCGGCGGTCAGCATGCCGCATTTCACCTGCATCGCGACATGGGCAAGGCTGCCGGTGACATCCGGTTGCACCAGCCATTCGGTGTGGCAGCCCGCGCTGTCATAGTCGCGCAGCAGGGTGTCCTCTTCTTCACGGAAACGCCCGCCCCACAGTTTGGTTTCATATGCGTCTGCCATCATCGTTCCCCCAGCATCGTATTTTGCATAATTATACACTTATAAATATAAAAATGCAACAATAAAACTAAAAATACAAAAATATAGAATATTTTTTCACGCAAAAGGGCCGACCCGGTGGCAGACCATCCCGCAACGGTGTAAAACGGGCACGGCAACCCGCGGCACAGCAGTTGGCAGCGCCGGGTGCCGGTGTGGGGGCGGTAATGCCCGCCCGCAGGCCCTAAAAGTGCAAATTAAGGCAACTGCAGTGCAAAAATTTAAAATCGACTTATGGCCCGCCCCGTGTTAGGATGAAGCCAGAACCCCGCCCGGCGGGCCGGCCGGCACGCGGCGGGGGCAATGACGAAAGGCGGCTTTTGTATGGGATATCGCAGTGACAACATTGACGAAAAGGGCCTGCTGTTTGGCAAATGGTGTATCAAAGAGGGGCTTTGGGCCATCACCAACCGCTGGCAAAATTTTATGTATCTGCTCGTCGGCAGCGAAAAGGCGCTGCTGATCGACACCGGCTACGGCGAGGGCAACCTGCGCGAGGTGGTCGAATCGATTACCGACTTGCCGGTGCTGGTCGTGAACACCCACGGCCATTTTGACCACAGCGGCGGCAACGGCTGGTGGACAGAGGTGTTTCTTGCCCCAGAGGGTGAAGCGGCCACAAAACAGCCGTTTTCACCCCAGCAGGAGGCATGGTACGCGGCAAAGCCCCACCGCGACTACGCCATTCACCCGCTGCACGACGGCGATGTGTTTGACCTTGGCGGCTCTCGCACGGTAGAGGTGCTGCCCATTCCCGCCCACCACGAAAGCAGTATTGCCCTGCTAGACCACGGCAGCCGGGTGCTGTTTACCGGGGACGAGCTGGAGGCCGGGCAGGTGCTGCTGTTTGTGCGCGCGCAAAACCGGCCGCTTGCGGGTGTGGTGGCGGCCCACCGCGCCAACCTGCAAAAGCTGGCCGCGCGCCGCGCGCAGTACGACTTTATCTGCCCGGCCCACAACGGGGTGATGTTGCAGCCGGATGTGTATTTGAACGACTTTATGGCGCTGGACGACGCATTGCTTGCCGGCACCGCCGTGCCCCAGCCGGACACCGCGGGCTTTGGGTTTGCGCCCAGCAGCAAAGAGGCCGGCTTTTTTGAGCGCTTTGGCCCGCTGCAGCGTGTGCAGCACGGGCAGGCGTCGCTGGTGTACCAGCAGGAACAGGGGGAAGAAATATGAAAGGGCCAAAGTATGACGCCTTGGTGCAAAGCCTGTCGCAGGGTGCGGTGGTGCGGCAGTTGCGGGGCACGCCGGTAGAGCTGCGCAGCTGTGCCGACCGCCGCGAGGGAGAGGTAGACCCGCGCACGGCGGCAGCGGCGGGGCTGACCCGCGCCGAATTTTTGCGCGACAAATACGCCCTTGACCCCGAGCTTTGGGCAAACGAAGCGCATTTGTTTGGCCCCAAAGACCCGCAGGGCCTCACCCCGCTGGAGTTGCTGAGAATACAGTTTGGCTGGGTCAGCAGTGACCTTTCCTGCGGCATCCGCACGCTGCGGCGCAGTGTGCAAACACCGGCGGGGCCTGTCACCGTGTGGCAGTACGAGCAGCTTTCGGCCCGCACCGACCGGCCCTGCGTCGTGTTTTTTCACGGCGGCGGCTTTTTTGCGGGCATCATCCCCACGGTGGAAAACCAGTGCAAGCTGCTGGCCCAGCTGATGGGCGGTGTCGTGCTGGCGGTCGATTACCCCTTGGCGCCCGAGCACCCCTACCCCGCCGGGTTTGACGCCTGCTATGCCGCGCTGTGCTGGGCGCACGGGCAGGCGCAAGAGCTTGGCATCAGCCCGGATAAAATCGGCGTGATGGGCGATTCTGCCGGGGGCAACCTTGCGCTGGCCTGCGCGCTGCGCGACCGCGACGAGGGTGCCGGCCGCGTCGGCTGTCAGGTGCTCATCTACCCCACCCTCTCGCGCAGCGAGGGGCCGCAGGACGGCGATTACTTTTTTGACGAAGCGCTGTACCACAACCCGCACGGGGATGCGCTGATTGACGAGCAGATTCACCTGATTGGCAGCATGGCACACCAGACAAACGCGTGGTACCTGCCGGCGGGGCAAAACGCGCGGGTGCCCTACCTGCACCCGATTGCCGCCCCATGCACTGGGTTGCCCCAAACCCTGCTGCTGACGGCGGAGTACGACTTTTTGTACGCCGAGTGTGAGGAGTATACCCGCCGTTTGCAGGCGGCCGGGGTGCCGGTGCGGCACATCCGGTACGGCGGCATTTTTCACGGTACGTTTGACCGGCTGGGCTATGCCCCGCAGGTGGAGGATATGCTGCTTTGTGCCGCACAGGTGATGCGGGCACTGTAATTGCAGCGCAGTACACACTTAGGTAAGCAGCGCACACTTATTGAAAAAGCCGCCGGGGCATCTGCCCCGGCGGCTTTTCAACAATACAAAGCGCAAAAAGTGCAAAAAATGTACCGCAGCGCAAAAAAAGTATCTGCCAGTGCAAAAAAGGTATCAAATTCACAAAATGTTGGAATTTTGTGAAATAGCAAGGGCACCTATAATGAGACCTGTAGAGGAAAGGCATTCGGCCTTTCTGTAAAAAGGAGAAACTTCAAGGAGGAAAATCGCAATGAAAAAAGCAATGTCTCTTGTGCTGGCCTTCGCCATGGTACTCAGCCTTGCCGCCTGCGGCGGCAGCAGCAGCGCCCCGGCCGCTTCGTCGGGCGCAACGTCCACCGCGGCATCCACCGCCGCGGCACAGCCGGTTGCCGGTGTGTGCTGGTACAACTTTGGTGATACCTTTATCGCCAATGCCCGCCAGACCCTGAACGACGCGGCCGCTGCCGACGGCACCGTCAAGGTGATCGACGCCGACAGCCAGAACGATGTTGCCACCCAGACGAGCAACATGAACAACTTTTACACCCAGGGCGTTAACTACATGGTGCTGAATAACATCAACAACAACGCCATCACCGAGCTGATTCAGCAGGCAAAAGACAAGGGCGTCACGCTGATTTTTGCCAACAGCAACAGCCCGACCGACGAGGAGTTTGCACTGTACGACAACGTGTACCATGTTTCGTCGATGGCGACCCAGTCCGGCACCATCATCGGCGAGGCACTGGCGAAATACTGGCAGGAGCACCCGGAAGCCGACCGCAATGGCGATGGCAAGCTGAATTACGTCATGCTGCTGGGCATCCAGGGCCACTATGACACCACCGTGCGCAGCGAGTACTCGGTTAAGGCACTGAACGACGCCGGCATCGAGACCGAAGCCGTGCAGGAAGCCATCTGCAACTATCAGCGTGCCGACGCACAAAACCAGATGGCCTCTATTCTGCAAGCGCGCAAAGACGACGTAGAGGCAGTCATTGCCTGCAACGACGACATGGCGCTGGGCGCAATCGAAGCACTGAAAGCCGCCGGCTTCTTTGCAGATGACGCCAGCTACATCCCGGTCGTCGGCGTGGACGCGACCAAGGTCGGCGTTGAGGCCATCAAAGACGGCACGATGCTGTGCACCGCGCTCAACAACCCTGTCATTCTGGGCAACTCGGTTTATAACCTGATGAAGCTGCTGAGCGAGGGCAAAGAGCTGACGCAGGAGAACCTTGGCATGGACGGCGTGACGGTGGAAGGCCACCACATCTACATCAACTATGTCGGCATCACCAAAGACAACACAGACGACGCCGCTTATTGATCCGCAGTAAAACAGGCCCAGCCCCGCAGCGCGGGTAACCCCCCGGCGGGCAACGCCCCGGGGCGGGCTGATACGGCCGGGCACGCTTTGCGGGCCCGGCTGTTTTTTGAAAAATGCAACGGCAGGTGCCCGCCGGCACCTGTGACAGATTGGAGGATCAGTATGGACAATGCGGACATTGTTCTACAGCTGCAAGGCATCAGCAAAAGCTTCCCCGGCGTCAAAGCGCTGGACAACGTGTCGCTGAGCGTGAAAAAGGGCACGGTGCACGCGCTGATGGGCGAAAACGGCGCGGGCAAAAGCACGCTGATGAAGTGCGCGTTTGGGCTGTACCACCCCGACGAAGGCAGTATTTTTGTCGGCGGGCAGCAGGTACAGCTGCGCGATGCGCGTGACGCGATGGACAAAGGGGTCGCGATGATCCATCAGGAGCTGCACCCCATTCGCACCCGCAACATTATGGAGAATATCTGGGTGGGCCGGGTGCCGTACAAAAAGGTGGGGCCCATCCACTGGGTGGATGAAAAAAAGATGCAGGCCGACACCCAGGCGCTGTTTGACGAGCTGGAAATCCAGCTGGACCCCCGCCGCTCGATGGGCGAGCTTGCCGCCGCCCACTGCCAGCTGGTGGAGATCGCCCGCGCGGTGTCGTACGGGGCAAAGGTCATTATTATGGACGAGCCCACCTCGTCGCTGACCGAAAGCGAAGTGGAGCTGCTGTTTCGCATCATCCGCCGCCTGACGTCACAGGGGGTTGCCATTATTTACATCTCGCACAAGATGGACGAAATTTTGCAGATTTCGAATGAAGTCACCATCATGCGCGACGGCCAGCTGGTGGGCTGCTGGCCCGCTGCCGAGCTGACACAGGACCTGATCGTCGCGCGCATGGTGGGCCGCAAGATGGAAAGCCGCTTCCCGCCGCGCACGCCAAACGTGGGCGCGCCGTATTTAGAGGTAGAGCACCTCACCAGCGCAAACCCGCACTCGTTTCAGGACATCAGCTTTACACTGCACAAGGGTGAAATTCTGGGCCTTGGCGGGCTGGTGGGTGCCCAG
This sequence comes from Bacillota bacterium, assembly GCA_023460035.1. GTDB lineage: Bacteria > Bacillota > Clostridia > Oscillospirales > Ruminococcaceae > Pygmaiobacter. Next base: position 10,477 of record JAEWRN010000003.1, on the reverse strand, counting down.
CGCACCGAGCTGATGGAATCGATTTTCGGGCTGCGGCCCATCGCGTCCGGCACGGTAAAAATCGACGGCAAGCCCGCAAACATAAGCTGCGCGCAGGACGCCATTCAGAAGGGCATGGCGCTGCTGACCGAAGAGCGGCGCGCCAGCGGCATCATCCCCATGCTGTCGGTGCTGGAAAACACCGTCATCGCCAACCAAACGGCGCACACCCGCCAGTACACCGGCGGCAAGCTGTTTTTAAACGAAAAAAAGCGCCAGCAGGACACCCAGCGGTATGTCGATTCGCTGTCAATTAAAACGCCGACCACCAAAACGCCCATCCAAAACCTGTCGGGCGGCAACCAGCAAAAGGTGTTGCTGGGGCGCTGGCTGCTGACCGGCCCGGAAATTTTAATTTTGGACGAGCCGACCCGCGGCATTGACGTGGGTGCCAAATACGAAATTTACACGCTGATGGCGCAGATGGCAGCCGAGGGCAAATGCGTCGTCATGATCAGCTCTGAAATGCCGGAGCTGATGGGCATGTCCGACCGCATCATGGTGATGTGCGAAGGGCATTTGTCCGGTATTCTTGACGGGGCAAGCGCCACCGACGAACAGATTATGATGCTGGCCAGCACCTGGCAAAAGGCGCCTGAAGGAGGAGCGGTACAATGACCACCAAAAAGAAGTTTGACCCCAAACAGTTTGTCATCAACAACGCAATTTACCTGATTTTGGTGGCGCTCGTCGTCATCATCACCATCATCTCACCGCGGTTTTTCTCGCTGGATGTCGCGCGCGACATTTTAATGCAAAGCGCCGTGCGCATCGTGGTGGCAATGGGCTGTATGTTCATCATCGTGTCCGGCTCGGCAGACCTTTCCGGCGGGCGCATGGTGGGCCTCACCGCGCTGGTGTCGGCGTCGCTGGCACAGCAGGCGGCGGCCAGCTTAAAATTCTGGCCCGGCCTGCCGGAGCTGCCCGCCTTTGTGCCGGTGCTGGTGGCCATGCTGGTCGGCGTGGTGCTGGGCGGCTTTAACGGCTGGGTCGTGGCAAAGCTGAAAGTGCCCGCCTTTTTGGCCACACTGGGCAGCCAGATGATCATCTTCGGCTTTTCCAGCCTGTATTTCAATATGGAGCCCAACCGCTCGCAGCCGCTGGGCAGCCTGACACAGAGCTTTCGCGACATCGGCTCGGCCAGCTTGTTTGGCGTGCCGTACATCGTGATGATTGCGCTGGTCGTGATGCTGATCGTGTGGGTGCTGCAAACCAAAACCTGCCTTGGCAAAGAGATTTTTGCCGTGGGTGGCAATTTAGAGGCCGCGCGGGTGTCGGGCATCAACGTGTTTAAAATTCAAATGATCACCTATTCGCTGGCCGGTGCGATGTATGGCCTTGCGGGCAGCATGGAGGCCGCGCGCACCGCCAGTGCCACCAGTGCCTACGGCAACGCGTACGAGCTGGATGCCATCGCCTCCTGCATCGTGGGCGGCTGCTCTATCGCCGGCGGTGTCGGCACGGTGGGCGGTGTGTTTGCCGGTGTCATCATCTTCAACGTCATCAGCTACGGCCTGACCTTTATCGGCATCAGCCCGTACTGGCAAAACGTCGTCAAGGGCCTCATCATCATCGGCGCCGTGGCGCTGGACGTGCGCAAATACTCTGCCAAAAAATAACCGGGGCCGCGTTGCCCCCCCTCTCTTCGCATCCCGCAAAATGGGGCGGCGGCCGGTGCAGGCGCCGCCCCATTTTGCAAACTGTTTGCAAATACGACGGGTTTTTCGTAAAATTGAAACAAAGGGCAATACAAGGGGGCAAACAGCATGAAACGGGCAGCCGCACTGGGGGTGGCGCTGCTGGCATTGCTGCTGTGCACGGGGTGCGGCAGCAGCAGCGCAGCGACGCGCAAAACCACCGAGACCATGCGCATTTCGGCAATTTTGCCGCACAACGACTACGGGTACTGGACGATGGTCGCGGGCGGCATCAACGAGGCGGGGGGCGATTTGCCGGTCAGCGTCAAAATCTACCTGCCACAGCTCAATTACAATGTGGACCAGATGACCGACCTCATTCGCCAGCAAACGGCGGCGCAAACCGACGCGCTGATCGTGCAGGGCATTGAGGATGAGGGCTACCTTGACGCGCTGGAGGACGCGCGGCAGCAGGGGGTGCAGATCGTTTTTGTCGACACCGATGTGCCGACCTTTGGGACCCACCTGTATGTGGGCACCGACAACTACAACGCCGGGCGCAAAATGGGCCGGCGCCTCATCGAGGTGACCGGCGGCAGCGCCAAGGTGGCGGTACTGTCCGGCGCGCCGGGCTACCCCAACTTAGAGCTGCGGCTCAAAGGCCTGCAGGACGCGGTGGCAGATACGCCGGGTATTGAAATTGTGCGGGTGGAGTACGACGAGTACGACGCGCTGACGGTGATGCAAAAGTATGCGCTCATCCGCGCGCAGTCGCCCGAGGTCGACACGCTGGTTTGCATCGAGGGCACCGGCGCGCAGACGCTGGGCCAGCTGGCGCCGCAAACCGATACCTTTTCGCATATTTTGGGGTTTGACGATTCTGACGAGGCACTGGCCGGTATCAAGACCGGGCTGATTGACGGGCTGATGATCCAGCAGACCCGTGAAATGGGCGCGACCTGTGTGCAGGAGCTGTACCGTTACCGCACAAAGGGCAGTTATTCTGCCTCTTGCATTTACACTGATTTGCGCTGGATCACCGCGGCGGACCTGGATGAGGAGGGCAATTATGAAGGCAGGTAAAAAGCTGCTCGAAAAGCTCACGTCCGGGTCCATCAGCCGCAAATACACGATGGGTTATCTCATCATGCTGTTCATTGTCATCTTAATTTTTGGCGTTTCGTTTTTTACCAGCGAGCTGCTGTCGGCGCAATACCGCGGGGCCATTGGCGAATTGCTGGACCTCAACGGGCTGTTTATCGACGTTGAAAACACCAACCGCAATGTCTACGACTATTACCTGTACCTGCGCCCGGCCAGCAACGAAAGCTACCTTGCGCAAAGTGCCGTCACCCGCGGCGCGGTGCAGGAGATGAAAAACCGGCTGAACGAAGAGTACTCGCGCGAGGTGATGGACCTGTGCTGCATGATTGACACCTACCTCACCCAAAGCGACGCGCTGATTGCGGATTTGACCGACTTTCGCAGTGAGGTTTCGGCCGGGGCGGACAATGCGGCGCTGGCCGCAAGCTACCACGAAACGCAGAACACCATTTCGTATATCAACCAAAGCTTTCAAGAGGTATACACCGCAAAGCTGGTGACAACACAGCAGCTGCAAGACGGTATGCAGCGGGTGCAGCAGGTGCTGACGGTGTTTCAGCTGGCCATGCTGGCGCTGGCCCTGCTGGTCTGCCTCAGCTTTTACCGCAAGGTCGTGCGGGGCATGACGAACTCGGTGAACCAGCTGACCGACTTTGCCGACCGGCTGACCCGCACCCCCACTTTGCAGCAGCATGTGCAGATCGACACCGGCGACGAGCTGTCGGTATTTGCCGACGCGTTTAATGAGATGATTGACACCATCCACACCCAAATGGAGCAAATCGAGCAGGATTCGCGGGTGCGCGAACAGCTCACGCAGGTGGAGGTGGAAAACCTGCGCATCAGCGCCGCGTTGCAAAGCAGCCAGCTGCGGCTGCTGCAATCGCGTATCAACCCGCACTTTTTGTTTAACACCCTCAACATGATCTTGCAGACGGCCCAGATGGAAAACGCCACCGAAACGGCACAGCTGATGGAGGCGACCAGCGAGTTTTTGCGCTACAACCTGCGCAAGGTCACCGGCACCGTGACGCTGGGCGACGAGATTGAAAACACCCGCAATTATGTGTATATTCAGCGCCAGCGCTTTGGCAGCCGCATCGATTTTGTGTTTGAGGTGGACGAGCAGTGCGCCGGGCAGCAGGTGCCCTGCATGATCTTGCAGCCGCTGGTTGAAAATTCGGTCAGCTACGGTGTGGGCCCGCAGATTACCGGCGGCCGGGTGACCGTGCGCCTGTACGGGCAGGGCGGGCGCTGCTGCCTGGAGGTAGAGGACAACGGCAAAGGCTTTGAAGAGGAGACCCTTGCCGCACTGCGCACCGCACTGGACAAGCGCACCGAGGACGATTCGCACATGGGGCTGTGCAATGTGTACCTGCGGTTGCAGCTGTTTTTTGGCGGCGGGGTAGAATTTAAGATCGACAGCAAGCCGGGGCGCACCCTGATTCACATCGGGCTGCCGCGGCAAACACCCACAAAGGGAAAGTGAGGTGGGTAAACAATGTATACGATGGTCCTTGCAGACGACGAAGAAATTGAGCTGAAGGCCCTGGGGCTGCTGATTCAAAAAGAATTTCGCGACATTGACGTGGTGGCAGCCGCCCGCAACGGCACCGAGCTGGTGACCCAGGTGCAGCGCCACCAGCCCGACATGGCCATTGTGGACATCAATATGCCGGGCATCAGCGGCATCGATGCCATTGACCTGCTGCGCAGCCGCGGGGTGCGCACAAGGTTTATCATCAACACCGCCTACGACGAGTTTGACTATGTGCAGCGCGCGCTTGCCCTTAAAATTGACGCGTATATTTTAAAGCCCGAAAAGCGCGAGACCACGGTGGCGACGATTCAAAAGCTGTGCGCGCAGATCGACGAGACCCGCGCCAACGCGCAAAGCCAGCGGCAGATACGCGAGCTGTTCACCCGCATTCAGCCGGTGATGGAAAGCGAGATCATGTACTCGATTTTCATCGGCGAGCCGGCGCTTGCCAATTTTGAGGCCTATTGCGAAATGCATGCCGCGCAGTTTACGGCGGGGGCCGTTGTGGCGCTGGTGCCGGTGACCCCCAGCCGCGACGGGTTGCGCGGGCAGGATAAACAGGTGCTGCGCGCCGCGCTGGACGCCGCGTTTGGCGGCAGCTGCACCTACCTTGCCACCGTAACCGAAACCAACCTTTGCCTGCTGTTGTTTGTGCCCGCGGGGCAAAGCGGCGGGGGCGAAGCGTGGCTGAACGACGTGGTGCAGGTGGCGCTGACCAAGCTGAACCGCAGCCTGCAACTGCCGTTGCGGGCCGGGGTGGGCGGTGTGTTTGGGCAGTTTCGCCAGATGCAGGAATCGTACCAGCAAAGCCTGCTGGCGCTGTTGCAGCACGGGCAGGGGGCTGTCGCCTTTTACCGCCCGCCGCGGCAGGCCGAAGCGGGCAGCGCCGAAGCGCAGCTGCTTTGGTGCCTGGTGCAAGAGGGCAATTTGCAGCAGATCGGCGCCGAAATGGCCCGTCTGCAACCTTTTTTGCAGGGTAACCGCGCCTTTGCCGAAAAGCTGTTTGCACAGGTGGCGGCACAGCTGGCCCAGCAAAAGGGCCGGGCCGACAGTGTGCACCGCCAGCTGGAAACCGCCGCGCAGGAGCTTGCCCGGCAGGACGCCGCGGCCGATTTTGCGCCGGTATTGCGCGAAAAGCTGTACCAGCTTGCCCGGCTGTTGGGCGAGCCGCCCCAGCCCGGCGCGGGGCAGTATGTACAGCAGGCGCTGCGGTATATTGACGAGCATTACGCCAGTGACCTTTCGCTGGATATGGTGGCGGAGCATATCGGCATCAGCCCGTTTTACCTCAGCCGGCTGTTTCGCCACCAACGCGGCGAAAATTTTGTCGAGCACCTCACCGCGGTGCGCATGAAAGCCGCCGAGCGCCTTGCGCGCGAAACGGCGCTGTCGATTAAAGAGATTGCCGCGCGCACCGGCTACCCCAACACGACGTATTTTTGCCGGGTGTTCAAAAAAAGCAACGGCTGCACCATTGGCGAGCTGCGCGAAAAGCACCGCCCTGCGCAGCACTGAAACAGCCCCGGCCCCGGCAGCCCTTGTAACAGCACTGCGCCCTGCTGGGGCCGCACGGTTGCAGCATGCAAAATACAGCGCAGGAAAACAAAAAACTTAAAACAACAAAGTAACCCACCCCGCGGTGCGGCGGGGGGTGAAGAAAAGCCGGGCTTTCAAATTTTATAACATCACGCGGGGCAAAAAAGCGGGTACGGGCAGCGCTTTGTGCCCTGTTTGTGCCCCTCCCCGCCTTGCCGGTTGCAGCAACCCGGCGCACGGGGAACAATAGAACAATGGAAACACAGCGACCCCCGCCAGCTTGCAACTGCCGGCGGGGGTCGCTGTTGGGCTGCCCGCGCCGTGGTCGCCACAGCGTGGGTAAAGCTTGTTTAAAGGGTCAGTTTTCACTTGCCTCGTTTGCCCTGCCCGCAATCTGCCGGGCCACGGTGGACATCGTGCCGCACACCGCGTCGCAAAAGCGGTCAAACGTCGGGTCGTCTATCTGAAGTTCCGGGTGGGCCAGCAGGTAGGCTGCCGCCTCGCGCGCGCCCTCGTCAAACCGGGTGGTCGCGGTAAAGCCCGGCACCAGCCGTTTTAGCTTCGTGTTGTCAAACACCACGCTCACGGCCTTATCACCCAGCAGGTTGCCCTCAAAATCGTACCCCCACGCGGTGCCGGCCTCGGCCAGCACGGTGCTGGGCACATATACCGCGCGCAGCGGCACGCCCAGCGCGTCGGCGAGAATGGTGTAAATCTGGTTCCAGCTTAGCGATTCGTCCGACGTGATGTGCACCGCCTGCCCAATGGCGTGCGGGTTGCCCAGCAGCCCGCAAAAGCCCTTGGCAAAGTCGCGGCTGTGGGTCAGCGTCCACAGCGAGCTGCCGTCGCCGTGCACCACGACCGGTTTGCCCGCCAGCATGCGGGCCAGCACCTGCCAGCTGCCGGCCGCACCGTGCACCGCCACGGGCACCTTGCGCTCACAGTAAGTATGGCTGGGCCGCACGATTGTCACGGGGAAACCGTCGTGCCGCAAATGGCGCAGCAAAAGCTCTTCGGCGGCGGCTTTAGACCGCGAGTAATCCCAGTAGGGGTTGACCAGCGGCGTGCTTTCGGTGATGGGCAGCGCGGTGAGCGGCTTTTGGTAGGCCGAAGCCGAACTGATCAGCACATACTGCTTTGTTTTACCCGCAAACAGCTTAAAATCGCGCTCGGCCTGCTCGGGCGTAAAGCAGATAAAGTCGGCCACCGCGTCAAACGACAGGCCGTCCAGCAGGGCAGCCACGGCAGCTTCGTCGTTAATGTCGCCGCGCAGCTCGTGCGCGCCGTGCGGCAGGTTTTTGCCGCCGCGCCGGTTCAGCAGGTACAGCTCGTGCCCGTCCTGCAACAGCTTTTCGCTGATGGCGGTGCTGATGACCCCGGTGCCGCCAATCAATAAAATTTTCATGCGAGTGTCCTCCTTTATTCTGCGGGGCCCATGGGCCCCTGGGTGTTTTTTATAACATCACAGGCTTTGCATCGTGGCGCCCGCGCCGTATACGGCTTCAAAGTCGGCCCCAAAAGCGGCGGTCGCTTCGCCAATGCAGGGCAGCGAAAGCCCGGCGCGCAGCACGGCGGGTGCGGCCGTTACGCTGTCGGCCCCTGCCGCAAACGCGTCGGCAATGGCCTGCGGCTCACGAAAGCTGGCGGCCAGCAGCCGGGTGTGAAACCCGCCGCGGTGAATAAAATCGGCAATCTCGTGCAGCACTGCCTGTGACGAGCCGCCCGCGCGGTCGATGCGGCCACAGTACACCGCCACATAGTTGGCCCCGGCCAGCACGGCCAGCATGCCCTGCAAGCTGGTGTACACGGCGGTCGCCGTGACATGGGTGCCCGTGCGCACCAGCTGCCCGATGACGGTAAGCCCCGCCTCACTGACTGGTACTTTAATATAGGTGTCCATACCCAGCGTGTTTAAAATATGCTGGGCTTCGTTACCCATCTGCGCGGCATCGCCCGCGACCACCTGCACATGCAGGCTGCGGTGCTGCCCGCACAGCCCGCGTATTGCCGCGAGGTGTGCGCGCAGGTCTACCCTGCCCTCTTTTTTTAAAATCGTCGGGTTGGTCGTCACCCCAGCGGCGGGCAAATCCCGCAGGCCGTCGGCCAGCTCGTTTAAATTTGCGCTGTCAAGCAGCAGCTCCATGCAAAAGCCCCCTTTTTGGTTGCGGTATCTGCTTGGATTGTACTTCAAAACAAATGCGGATGTAAAGGCCGGGGCAAAAAAAGAAGAGAAGGCCCGCCAAAGCTGCCGTTATTTTACAAAAAATACAAAAATACGGCATGTTTTCGTTACAAATTGGTATTATAGTACATGCAAAAGCACAAAAGTCCATACAAAATGCCAATTGAAACTTGCTATTGAGAAGCATATAATAAAGACACAAAGGGAAGGGTAGAAAGCAGATACACCACAGGTTTTGAAAAAGATTTGTGCGTTTGGGGCTGGAAACCCAGACCGAAAAGAAAGAGGTGAGACCGGTGTACAGTGTAGAACGCAGTGACCATGGGGAACCCGGCAACTCAGTCTGCGGGGCGGCATCGCTTCGGCAAGCGTAATTTTGAAAGTTTCGATAAAACTTTAAGCGCCTCCGTGCCGCGGGATCTGCGGCGGGAGAGTCGGCTGATATAAAAGACGCAGCGACGAAGACGAGCCGCCGCCTCGCAGAGTGCCGGACCCCGATAGATGTGACCTGTAGAAGAGGAAGTTTGAACGTCAGGTTTGTTTGATCGTTCTAAGTGGAATCTCGAATGCGTTTCGCGAAACGAAACACAGCAGTTCATAGCAAACGAGTCCTAAGGAAATTCCGACACAGAGATGAAAGGGTTTCGTCCGATGATGAAATAAGTGAGCCGCCGCCGGGTACCCGGCGGCGGTTTCTTTGTGCTGTTTTGCGCGAGGAAGGTTCGGGTGGGTGTGCTGCCCGGTTTTTAGTTTGCGGCGGTTGGCGGCGCACCAACGACGTTTTTATTGCAAAGCGTTAGCCCGGCATGGTGCAGGGCACAGCGCAAAAATACCCGCCACGCCGGCGAGCGCCAGGTAAAACAAAAGGTACCGGCTTTTCTGGTTTGCAGCGCGGGGTGCGCGGTGCCCACAAATGGGGCCTTTTTAGGCGGGGGGCAGGCCGTGCGGCAAAGCCGGCCGCCCGGCTGCCACCCCAAACCGGCAAAACACAAAAAAACCGGCTCTTCGGTAGTTTGTGTGGGTAATAAAAACTGAATAAAGCCTTGGTAGCAAAGGAAATGCTGCTATGATTTTATTAACAAAAATGAAATCAGGAAAGCAGGGCTTCCAAATGCGTACCAAAGGCCTCATTCAGCCATTAGTCGGCACCGAAAAAATCATTGTCAGGGATGTTTTTGCGGAAGCCGAGACCAATGCAATCGTGATTCTGGCCCGCCCGCCTAAAAGAGAGCAGGGTCGATGCGGAATTTGTGGGCGCAAGGCCAAGTACTACGACAGAACGTGCAAAACGCGCCGATGGCGGTGCAATGACCTTGGAGCTGCCCAAGTATATGTCGAGGCCCAATTGCCTCGCGTAAGCTGCAAGAAGCACGGCGTCGTCACGTCTTCCGTTCCGTGGGCCCGGCACAGCTCCCGGTTCTGCAAGAGCTTTGAGGAAACCGTGGCGTGGTTGTCTGTCCATGCTTCCAAAACAGTCGTTTCGGAGCTCATGCGAATTGAATGGCACACAGTGGGTGACCTCTGCGGCAGGGTCTACAAAGAGCTGGAAGCCATGGCTACATCACGCTTTGACGGGCTGGTAAGTATCGGTATTGACGAAACCAGTTACAAGAAGGGCCACAAGTACATGACCGTCGTTGTTAACCACGACACGGCTTCCGTCGTCTGGTGCGGCAGGGGATTTGGGAAAGAAGTTCTCTCCCTGTTCTTTGAGCAGTTAAGCCCGGAACAACGGGCCTCCATCCGGTGCGTCAGCGCGGACGGAGCGCGGTGGATTGCGTCCTGCGTGGAGAAATACTGCCCCAACGCGGAGCGCTGCGTCGATCCGTTCCATGTCGTTTCATGGGCTACCGAGGCTTTGGACAAGGTGCGCCGCCAAGCGTGGGCTGAGGCTCACGAAACGGCCAAAACAGCGCCGAAGCGAGGCCGGGGACGCCCGGCCAAGGGCGAGGAAGCGGCCCCCGAAAAGAGTCTGGCCAAGGGTATCAAAAATCTCCGCTATGCGTTACTGAAGAACCCAGAACATCTCTCCGAGAACCAGCAAGCGCAGCTTGACTTCCTCACGAAAGCGAACCCTCGGCTCTACCGCGCCTACTTGCTGAAAGAAAACCTTCGCCTGGCGCTCAAGGCGGGTCCAGACGAGATTGTCGCCGCCCTGAATAAGTGGATTTCTTGGGCGCAGCGGTGCAGAATCCCTGTGTTTCGTGACCTGCGCTTGAAGATTCAGCGGCACTTCCACGCCATTGTAGCGGCTGCGAAACACCATCTCTCCAACGCCCGGGTGGAGGCTGTTAACAACAAGATCAAACTGCTTATTCGCACTGCGTTTGGCTTCCGCAACACCGACAACATGATCGCCATGGTCATGCTGTCCTGTTCGTGCGTCCAACTGTTGCTCCCGGGCCGCTAAGTTACCCACACAAACTACCGAAGCCTCTA
>JAEWRN010000002.1 GCA_023460035.1 Bacillota bacterium | reverse complement strand
GCACCGGCCGCCTGCACCGGCAGGCACAGCAACGCCGCCAGCAGGGCAAGCACCGGCAAAAGCCGCACCCATTTCGCCTTTTTCAACCGCACCACCCCCTCACTCTGCTCGCCGGGTTTGTACCCGGTATTTATGTTTAGTATATCAGTTTTTGGGTAAAATTTACAATCCTTTGGCAGCGGTGCAAAAAATTTTGCCTGCTCACGGGGGCCGCGTCGCCCGCCGCACAAACAGGCCGCCGAGGCTTTGCGCCGCCCCATGGCAGAATTTTAAAAGGCTTCGTTTTGCCCCTTTGCCCCAGGCCCCGGCAGCGCATTCAGGCTTTTCAAATATGTTGTCGGCGAAGCCCCGTAAAACTCTTTGAACGCCCTGCAAAAATGAACATAATCCCCATAGCCGCATTCAATCGCAACTTCTTTAAAGGGGCGCGCCGTTTCGCGCATCATCTGCAAAGACGCTTTCATGCGAAGCTCGGTCAAATAGCGGGTCAGGGTAGAATTATAGTGCTTGGCAAACAAGTTGCAGATGTAATGTGGGCTAAGGCCAAATTTTTTGCTTAGTGAATTCAGCGTATGTTTTTGGCTGAAATTGTTTGCAATATACCGGGTCAAATCCACAAAAGCCGGGTTCATCTTTGAAACCACCGGCCGCGGCCGGTGCCGGGCAAGCTTTGCCGCAAGCCTCTCCAGCACCATTTGCACCTCCTGCTGCCTGAAAGGCTTCAGCAGGTAGTCAAACCCGTTTAACCGAAAAAAATCCCGCGAATCCTCAAAAGTCCCGTAGGCGCTCAGCATGACATATTCGCAGTTCAACCTGCGGCCGCTTAACTGCTTGATCATTTCCAACCCGCTGATGCCGGGCATTTTTAAATCGCTGAAAACGACGTCCGGCTTCAGCATTTCAATCTCGGCTATCGCCGTTGTTGAAGAGGATGCATAACCCATTACTTCAAACCCATTATCCAGCCAGGGGACAGCCGTTACAATTTCATCTAAAATCAACGGGTCGTCATCGACAACATAAACCGTATACACCGCTACCCCACCTTGTCTGCCTTTTACTTTGAACCTGTGCCGGTTGACCGAATTGAGCCATTGCCATTTTACCTCTAAACTTCGTTTGGGCACATTGACAGAATTGTGAGGAACATTAACAATCTTCACAAAAAACCACCGTGGGTTTACACTCACGGTGGTCGCAGGGCGTACTGTTTACCATTTGGGCAGGTCGCTCGGCAAAAGCAGGGTGACCGTTGTGCCTTTGCCCTGCATGGATTCGATTTTTACCCCGTATGCGGGCCCGAAATCCGCCTGTATACGCCTTTGAATATTGGGCAACGCCACATGTGAAAGCCCCTGCGCCATGTCTGCCCCGGGCTGGTCTTGCAGCCGCCCCCGCAGTGCGTGCAGCGTTTTTTCGTCCATACCGCAGCCATTGTCGGCCACCTGCAGCAGAATCCCATCCGGTTGCAACGCACAAAGAAGGTGAATTGTTCCGCCCTCCCGGTTTTGAAAGCCGTGAAGAATTGCATTTTCAACCAAGGGCTGCAACAGCATACGGGGGATTTGCACATCCGCCAGCTCGTCGTCAAACTCGAGGTTCGTCACGAACTTCCCCGGGTACCGCGCACGCATAATGGCCAGATACTGCTCCAGCGCGGCAAATTCGTCCAGCAGAGAGATGGTCTCATCGCCCGCGTTGGCGTATTGCAAAAGCCCCGAAAGCCCGTCGCAGATTTCTTCTGCCCGCTCGTTTTCTTTTTTCTTAATCAGTGCGCGCACCGAGTTGAGCGAGTTCACTGTAAAATGTGCGTTGATCTGCTTTTTCAGCGATACAATCAGTGCTCTTTGTTTTTGCAGCTCGGTCTGATACAAAAGCTCACGGGATTTGGCAAGCTCCGCTTCCTTTTCCTCAATCCGCCGAAGCATCCCGTTTAATTCTGTGACCAGCCCGTCAAAATATGCTTCCCCCGTAAAGGCAAGGGCCTGGTTCATCTCGCCGTCAAACTGCTCTATCTCACGAATGACCCCGCCGATTGGCCTAAAAAAGTGCCTTTGCCAGAATTGCAAAAACCGCACGACGATGACAAACAGCAGGCCGACTGTCACCGTCATAATGACAGAAAAAATAATGCTAATCTTATTAGATGAATTGTTGTCATAAAAAACAAATACCGAAAACGGGGTTAACCCTATTTTCTTTTCCACATGGAAATCCGCATTCTCTTTTGTGTATAAAAGCTGCGCCTGCGCAAAATCCTCCCGGTTGGAATATACCACCTTGCCCCGCGCCAACAGCGCGATACCAAGGTTTGGCACCTGGTCATATACGTCAAAAATGCGTTTGATCTCCGTCTCTTCCAACAGCATCGCCGTGCAGCCCAACAGCTCGCCGTTTTCATAAATACCGCCGGCGTAACCGATATAATACATCCCGTCCGAAACGCAGGTCAGGTTTTGGGGCAACGAACCCGGCGAAATCTCCTTAAACATGCTTTGCAGCACAGTATTGCTGATACCGCCTTTAAAGCGGTAAAAGCGGCCATTTTTGTCGTAGAGCAGGATATTGCTCACCGCACTGTCCGCCGTCGTGATGGTTTCTACCTGCACTGCGGCCTGGGCAGCTAAATCATAAAATGAAATCGTGTCCTCTGCCTGAAGCATCTGTGTCAGCGCGGGTTCTCTTTCCATGGCATAAGACATGTTTTCAATACTTAAAAAGCGGTTTTCAAGCGAAGAGATCACGTTTTCAGAAACTTGCTCTACCGTACTCAGCGCGTTTTCTTTCAGCCCTTTTATGACCGCCACATAAAAAACCGCCCATAAAATCACAATAGCGGCACAAAGCAGTGCAATGGTTTGCTTGAATCGGCGGTATAAAGCTTCTTGCTTCAATTTGCCTGCTCCTGTTCACCATATGTTTTTAAGATAGAGGAAAAGGACGCGTCGATCTCATCGCGGTTGTCTTTCATGTACTCTTTGTCCAGCCACAGCAGGTCAATTTCAGACAGAGGCACGTCATTTCCATCCGGCACATCCGTCCTCGGCGACCATGTGCCGGCGGTTTGGTACGGCTTGTAGCCTTCTCCTGTTCCATCCGCCTCTCCCAGCAGCCAGCGGATAAACAGCTTTGCGGAATTGATATTTTTTGCGCCGCCCGCAATCATCGCGCTGGTGGAAGCATAGCTGCCGCTAAACGGGTCAAGCTTGTAAATCGGCGCCATGTGGTAGCCCACCGAATTCAGCCGCTGCTTGCTTGAAATTACAAGACCAAAATGCCCGGTACCGGCAGCGGAGCCCACGGCCTCGGCAACCTCGTCGCTGCTGTTGGTAAAATGAACATTCTGCACCAGCCTCTCAAAAAATACTTCTGATGCAGTTTTGCCTTCGGGCACTTCCAGCGGGGTACCTGCATAGTCCAGCCAGGCCTGCTCCATCTCGTTTGGGTGTGCCAAAACCATCGCGCAGAAACCGTAGGTGGAAAAGGACCGCAGGGGGCTGGGCATATAAATTTCACCCTTGTATTGCGCCTCGCACAGCTGCCATATATTTTGTATCGGCACCTCATCATAGATTGCGCTGTTGTAAAAAAACATCTGTGCTTCATCCAGATAATACAGCTGGTCCTCCCCGTGGCCCTCTTTCAATTTTGGGGCGATGTCATACGGAATATAGGGGTAAATAAGCCCCGTATCCACCAGCTTTGCAGAAAGCTCGCCGCTGTTGTCGTTGCAGATGACAATATCGCATTCATTGCGGCCAGAGGCGGCGTTTTCAGCCACCATGTCGACCACTTCCGTGCTGCGCACATCCCGAATTTCCACGTGCAGCCCGGGGTACTGCTTTTCAAAGCTCTCTTTTACCTCTGTAATGCGGGTGGTGATAGTGTAAATCACCAGCGTATCTTCGTTCAGCGCCTTTTGGTACAGCTCCTGTGGGGTTTCATGTGCCGAAAGCTGTGCCATTTTAACCCACTCCTGCATGGCCTTTGTGGTTTTATCGCCCTGCTGTGCGCAGCCGCTCAGCAGCACCAGGCCAGCTGCCAGCACCGCAAGCAGTCTCTTTTTCATCATGGTTTTTCCTCACACAAATCAAGTAATCTGCCCTCGCCCAGTGTTTCGCAATTGTCTTGAAAAGCCTGCCACTGGCGGTCGTCCAACACATCGGCAGTGCCGGTAATAAACCGCACAATCATTTCATCGGTATAGTCATCCAGTGATTTTCTGATCTTTGCGGTATCCGCGGTCGTTTGAAAAGCAACTTTTTCACTGGGGTAAAACGCCTCGTAATTCATGCTTGCGCGCGTATCGATATACCGCGCATCCGAATTCACGCCGTTCCATGTTACGCCGTCAATATAGTCCGGGCTTAAATAAAACGGGCCAAGGCGTGAAAAATTTTTGTTTTGCAGTGTCTGGCGTATATAGCTTTTGGTAATGATGGTGGCCGGTTTGCCGGTGATGCTGATGTCGGTCCCGTCTGAATAATCCCAGTCCACACCCTCTTCGCCGTATTCGGCAATCAGCGAAGCTTCCTTTGAAAGCATGGTGTCCAGCACCGCAAACGCGGCGTCCGCCCTTTGGGAACCCACCAATATTACCGCGCCGCAGGTTGGCTCGTTTTCGGTGTAAAGCGCATTTCGCTGGCCGTTTTCGCCAATTAGAGGGGGAACACAGATATAATTCGCCATGATTTCCGGGTTGTTTTGGTAAAGCAATTCGGAGATGGAGGAAGCGGTAAAGCCCCCCACAATACTTTCCGGGTTGTTGACAAGCTGCTCGATTTGGTTTTGGGTGTACGTGAAGCTTCGCTCGTCAAGAAGCCCCTGCGCATAGAGCTCTCTGCAATAAACCAGCCCCTGCCGAAACTCGTCGGTCACCGGGGCAAAGTAAAACGCCCCGTTTTTTGCATATACGCGGGAATGGTAGGGGTCGTTATAAACAAAGGCATTCAGCAAAAAATTAAAGGTTTCAAGAGAATACTCCTGCTGGCACCCGACGAGCGGCAGCTCATCCGCACGGCCATTTTGGTTGGGGTCGTCTTGCGCAAAGGCCGTGAGCACCGTTTTTAGTTCCCCCGGTGTCGTGGGTATTTGCAGCCCCAGCTGCTTCAGCCAGGTGTAGTTCAGCCAAAGCACCTGCCCGTTTTGCTCTGTGCGGGAACTTGACGTGTTGGGGAAAAAATAAATTCCGCCGTCCTGTGCTGTAACCGCAGCCTTGATGCCCGGCTGTTTCAGCAGCGAAGCATAGTTTGTTCCGTCTGCCAGAAAGGGGGTCAGCAACAGCAGGTTTTTATTCTGGACATACTGTTCCAGCTGCTCTTTTTGCAGCGTAAAGCCGGTGCCGCCACCAAAAAAAACCGCGTCGATATCCGCGTCCTGGCTGGCAAAAAGCGCGGACAGATACTCTTGGCTGCGCTGCTGCCGGACAGGGATAAATTCAATGGAAACACCGGTTTTTTCTTCAAGCCACTGCTTGTAGTAGTTGCTGTTGATGTCTTGTATATAGGGCGACGACGGCACTGCAATGCGCACGGATTTTTTTTTGTTTTGCCCCAAGGCGCAGCCGGAAAAAAGCAGCGTAACCGCCAGCAGAAGTGCGAAAATCCTTTTTTTCATATTATTCTCCCCCTGCCCGCATCTGTTTGGGGGAGACGCCATAATACTCCCGGAACACTTTAAAAAAATGCACATAGCTGGAATAGCCGCACAAAAAAGCAACTTCTTTCAGCAGGCGCGTTTTGTCCTGTAACAACGTCGCAGCCGCCTTCATCCGCAGCTCGGTGACAAAGCAGGTCAGCGTGGTATTATAATGCTTTGTAAACAGGTTGCAGATGTAGCTTTTGCTGAGGTTGAACCGGATACTCAGCTCGTCCAGCGTGATTTTTTCACTGTAATGGGCATTTAAATACCCGACCAGGCTGATAAACGCGGGGTTTGCAGACAACGTTTCCCCCTCGCACGGGGCCTGCGCCTTTTTTGCGGCCAGCCTTTTTGCAAGCCGCTCCAGCACAAGCTGTATCTCGTCGTTTCGCGCCGGTTTGAGCAGATAATCAAAGCCCTCCTGCTGAAAAAAAGCGCGTACATCCTCAAAGGTATCGTACGCGCTGATCATCACAAACTGGCCGTTATAGCCGCGCGCTCTTGCTGCAAGAACCAACTGGTTTCCGTCCATCCGCGGCATTTTTAAATCACAGAACACCACATCGGGCATTTTTGCAAGAATCTGCTCCAGGGCCGTCACGGGGTCGGAACAACGGCCAATGACTTCAAACCCATTCTCCATCCACGGGACAGAGAGGGCCATTTCTTCCAAAATCAGTGCATTATCATCCACTAAAAATGCTGTGTACATGGCGAATTCCTCATAATGTTTTATAACTGCCCATTTTATTATTTTAATGTGTCGTATTCTAAAAGTCAAAGCAAAGCTGGGGCTTTTACGCAAACATTACAGCATTGTGACACCGTGGCAATGGGGCCCCGTATTCTGTCTGCCTGCCGCCGTGCCGCAGAAATAAAAATGTACCGCGCTGCGGCGCGCATTATTTGCCTTGGCTTTTTTATAAAATGGGGCGTTTTTTATGAGGGTTTTCTTGCGGGCCTTTTTAGCCGGCGGCCCGCTAAACCGCATCCCGCACGGGCCGGCTTTTCTTTTAAACTCCATTGGGCGGTTTATTGCAAGCAATTTAAAAATGCGTTTCTTTCGCCCAGAAACGCATTTTATACTTTTTATTGCCGGGCCGCCAATGCAGCTGCCCTGCGCCATGCAGGCTTTTTTGTTTTTTGCCGCTGTGTGGCACAGCCCGCTGCATTTTGCAAAACCGGGGCCACTACATTTTAAACGGCACTATTTTTCGGTTGAGGCGGTTTCTTCACCCTGCTCTGCGTCTTCGTCTTGGGGCGCCTCTTCGTCTTGCGTTGTTTCTGCTTTCTCCACGGCCTCCTCGGGTGACTCATCTGAAAACAGCATGCTCAAATACCCGTCGCCGTATTGGCTCCACATAAAATACGGCATATCAATGCTCGTTTCCACTTCATCCATTGAGGGCAGCTCATCGCCGCAGAAATGTGCGCACTTGAACCGCACTTCGTAATCCCGCAAGTCTATCTCAAAGTTACCGTATTTCAAGCCGTAGTTTACCCGTGTGAAATACTCCATGACTTTACCGATATTCTCTTCGTCTGCATTGACCAGCGAAACGCCATAGACAGAAAAACCGCCTACCCGCACCCCGATATACATGCGAATCGTTTTCATTTTATTGCGCAAATTCAGCCCAAAGGTATAAATTCCGGTATCCTCATTAAATTCGCAGTGCCAACCCTGATTTTGAAGATACTCGCCAATTCTTTCGGCCAATTCTTTTGAATATTCTAACATGTTCTTATTCCTCCCTGTTTTTGTTTACACTGTTGTTTTATCAGCCCATTACCAGGCTTCGCGGTCGGCCGTTACACGATCCTCTTTCTCGCGCTGCTCTGCTTCCTGTTCTTCCTGCTCGCGCAAATACTGCTCATCTTCATTTGCAAGGTGCTGGTCCATGCCCCACCGTTTAAATTCCTGCTCTTTTTCCTCCTCCTCCTCTCGCTCCGTCTGCTCCTCTTCGGTGCCTTCTTCCTCGTTGAACCATCCGCTCTCTTCTCGCTCCTGATCCGCCTTTATTTCTTCCTCGTCGCGGGTGTCGGGGGTGTCGCCAAACCATTCACGGTCCGCCTGTTCTTCGGCCGTCATTTCCTCTGCGCCCAAAAATCCACTTTCCTCCGGCTCGCTCTGCTCTGCGTCGCTATCGGTGCCCTCACCCTCAGCCTGCCCGTTTTGCTCCATCCACTCGCGCTCTTCTTCCTCCTGGTCGTTTTGATCATACGGCATTTAAATTCCCCCCAACAATGTTTTGATTGCTTTTGACAGCCCGCCTCTTTCGCCATTTGACGGCGTGACCGTTACCCGGCAGACCGCACGCACCCCGTTTTGGGGGCACTGAAATATGATGTCGGTCTCGCCCACGCGGCGGGGCATCACCCTGCCGTTTTGGTATTGCACTACACTGGGGTCGGCAACGGTGACCGCAATGTCCGGCAACATGGCATCCGCCGGGGCAAATTGGTAAGACAACCCCGCATCCTGGCCGATTCGCAGTTGGATTTGCCCGGCGGAAAGGCGAATGGCTGTGATAACGGGGCGAACTTTTACCCGCAGAGAGGCGCTCACCCCTTCGGCAAAAACAGACAAAACCCCTTCGCCCGGCCTTTCACCGCAAATCATCACGACCCCGTTGCGCACCGCACGGACCTGGCACAGGGCAGGGGAGCAGCCCCAGCGGATGTCCCCCGTGTTGTCTGCGTCGGCGGGGTACCATTCAAATTGCAGCTCGGTCTCTATGCCGGTGGGCAGCTCCAGCGTTTCTTCGCACAGCGTGAATTTTTGAATCCGGTTGCGGCGGTATACCCGCACGGAAAAGCGGGAGCACGGTTCCGGTGAGCCGCTTACATAAGCGTCAACCACTGCATCCCCCGCAGTGACCCCCTGTATCACGCCGCCGGTACACTGCACGATGCCCTGTGGCGCGCAGCGGTAACAAAGCTGGGGGACGGCACTGCCGCCGGGGGCTACCGAAACGGTGAGTTTTTCACTTTTTCCTGTTTCCAGTGTGGCCGGCCCCGACACCCTGACAACAGGCTCAATGGCATCGACCCCGAACAGCTTTTCGGGCAGCTGCGCCGGTATTTTTTGTTTAAACAGCGGGATGATGCAGGCATATTCCAAAAAGCTCAGCAGCACCTTGTTTAGCTTGCCCGGTTCACAGCGATACGAATACAGCCTGCCGTTTAAATGGTCAAACCCCGTGCTGCCGGTAAGCGAAACCGACAACACCGCCGGTGCCCGCCCCTGAAAAAACACAAGGGAGGGAATCTGCCGTTCTTCTTGAAAGCTGTCGGAAAGCCATACGCAAAGGGTGTGTTCCGGCAGCGCGTTTGCAGGGGGCGCGCCCTTATAAACAGATATTTTTACATTTTGGTATGAGGTGTCCATGGCCCGGCCCTCTTGTTCGCCGGGGGTGGTAAAGCGTTTGATCTCACCGCAAAGGGCTTCCTTGCCGGGCGGGGTTAAAAGATAAATTGAAACTTGCTGCTTTTGCCCCGTGGCAGAAAAAAGCGCGTCGACCCTTTTTTGCGCGGGGATATTCACCGCAAAGGGCTTTGCCACAACCTCGGCGCAATCGGGGTGGTGCTTTGCCAAGGCAGAAAGTATTTCGCGCTCAATTTTGGGGGCTGTAAGGGCGAGGAGAAACGAATCGTTTACCTGACGGGCAATGACATCGAGTATTTCACCGCACCAGCTATAAAAAGGCTCTGCCTGATACCGCGCCAGCTCTCCGTGCTCTGAAACCGGCTGGCCATCCGCCATCATGCGGGAAACCTCACGATAGGGGTTATAAATGATTTCAAGCGTGGTCATCTGGGTACGCTCCAATCGGTCAGCAATTGCTTTCTTTCGTGTTTTGCTGTGCTTCGCTAAGCTGTATCAGCGCATCAGCCAATTCTGTCACCCCTGTGCAGGCCAGCACCTCAACCTGGTACGTTTCGTCAATTTCGGGGTCGCTATCCTCTGCATGGGGGGGTATTTCGGCAAAAAGCACTTCTTTCAGCCCCAACAACCGCTCACGCACCCCGGGGTTGATGTGGTCACAAATTACTGTCTGCCCCTCATTTTTTAAAAAGACCGCATGCGGCCCGCCGTCATAATAAAGCCTGGGGGCCCCCTTCTTGATGCCAAGGTAATCGATGCCAAACAGCATCTCATTTTCTTCGTTGACAAGAATGTCGTATTTTCGCAGAACTTTCACCGCACAGGCTGTCAGCTGTGCAATGGTCAGGGGGCAGGGCGGTAGAATTGGCATTGGGTTTTCCTCCATTTTTTGTATTGGGCCTCTTTACTGCTTTTCCGGCGCCGCCAGCGCGCGCGCAATAATTCGATATTTGGGGCTGTCCGGCAGCCCCGAATTTCCCATGTAACCCAGCAAATTGGTTGTGGCCCGGGCAGCGATTTTTTGATCCCCGCCCAAATCTACATAATCGGGCAGATGACCGGCCAGCAGGTCAAACCAATTGCGCAGCCTGGCAAGCGTTTTGTCTGGCACCGGGCGCTCCATCGCGGTTTTGTCCACCGCGACAGGATACATATCAAACATACTCAAACAGTTACAAATGCGGGCCGTGGCGTTTTCCAGCACTTCTGCCTTTTTACCGGATTGCTCCAACTCTTTGAGCAACGGCACCAGCATGCCCAGCAGTTCCCCCTGTTTAAACGCGTTGAGCTGCTCGCCGGCACAGACCGCCGCAAAACTTTCGATATGATAGTTTTGGGCATCGTGTTGGCGGTAAAGCTCGGCTAAAAGCTTACCGCGGGCTTTTCTAATTTGTTCAAAGCTGGTCAGCGCATCCTCTGCGCCGTATGCCCCGGAGGACTTTTTCACCCGCGCCATTACCGGTTCAAGCCAGTTGCCCTGATACACCACCGCGCAGCCCATTGGCAGGCGCGACAGCTCGCGAATCTGGTCGTCACTCATTGAGGCTGCACGGCCGACAGTTTCGCAATCGGCCTTATCCGGCAGCCGCATGATGATTTTCGTGTTCGTGTTTTTAATGGCGGCCTCATCCACCGCGCCGGGGGATTGGTCCACAATCAAAAAGCCCTCGCCATAGGTGCGCATTTCGGCAATGGACGCCGCCAGCATTTCCACCGCTTTGCCCGCCACATTGGCTGTATCCTGGCTTTGCGCGGTGGACACCCGCTTGAGTATGTTGTGCGCTTCCTCCAGCACCGTCACATGGCAAAGCGCTTTGTTAGAGCCCTTTGCCGTGGCCGCACGGTATTCGTTGAGCCGCAGAATCAAAATGCCCATAATCAGTGATTTTGTTTCAGAGGACCCGATTCGGCTTAGGTCAATGATTGTATTTTCGTCAAACAGCATGCGGTTGGGCACCGAGAGCCCGCTGCAAAAAATTTGCCCGGGGATGCCGTTTGTCAGCGAGCGGATGCGCGTCACCAGTGCCCCGGTGTATTCGCTGGTCGTGTCGCCGGAATACCCTGCGTCTTTGATGACGGCGGGTAAGGTTTTTAAAAGGTCCGCAAAGGTGGGGAAGGGGCTGCCGGCGGCGTTCACCCGCACAGAATTCACCAAATCCCAGCCGTGATTCTGGTAAATGCGTTCCAGCCCTTGTTTCAAAATTGCGGGCATTGCGCCAAACATGGGCCAGCAGGCACCAAAAATTTCAATCAGGCGGTCCAGGTGTTCCAGCACATGCGTGCCTTGCGGGAACTGAAACGGGTTCAACTGCAGCATGGCAAAGCAGCCGGGGTTTGTAGTATAAATATTGACACCTTTCATGCCGCCAAATTCGCGCCGGTATTCGCCTTTGGCGGGCTCGACAACGAGAAACTTTACGCCGCACCGGCCAAGCTCTTCCAGCATCAGGTAGACGGTATTTGATTTGCCCGAGCCGGTAGAGCCGCAGAGAAAGCAGTGGGAAGTCAGGCTTTCTGCCGAAAGCTGCAACGGGGTTTTTTCCGTAATGCCCATATGCCGGATATTGCCCAGCTGTATCATGCGGTTCTCCCCGCCTGCTTTGGGCGGGGGCGTTAAGGTAAACACGTTTCGCCCAAACTCTGCCATGCGCACCGTGGTCAGCCCGGTCACCGACCGCTTGGGCAGCCCTAAAATCAGAGGTAGTTCGCCGCCGCTCACAAGGCTGGCGGGGCTTACCGTTTGCCGCTCGCGGGTCACCGGGTCAGAAATGATGATTGACGGGTGGGCACAGACCCGCATATACTCCAGCAGGTCGCCGGTGCCGGCACCCGTGCGGGGGGTCCATGAGTTGACAAACGCATTTTCCACATCGGAATTTTCGCCGCTCATCATAGAGCGGTAGGTATTGGCGGCAATCACCGTGGTCTGTGGGTCCTGCGAAATAAAATAGGCCGCACATTCCCATAGGCCAAAGGCTTCGCACCGCTTGATACGCCCCAGCTGGCGCTCGATGTGTTCCATCATGCCTTCAATCGTCTTGTTTTTGCGGGTCACCTGCATACTTTTCGAGGTCCCGTTGCTGCCGGTAGTGGAAGAGGAGGTCCCCTGTGTCTGCGACGTAGAAGAAGAGGAGGCCAGTGAATTTGTCCAGCTTGAGCTTGAGGTATAGCTGGTCCCCGTGCTGCCCGACCCGCCAAACAAACCCGCATTTTGGCTGCTTTGGCTTTGGCCCTGGCTCTGGCCGCCGCCAAATGCCTTTGAGCGGCTTTCCCCCAGTGTGGAGGTGGTCGACCGGGAAACCCCTTCCGTAACGCTTTGGGCCTCGTTTTCGCCATAGCTCAATGTTGCCGACATGTGGGGCGAAAGCGCTGTGTGCATGCGCTCCAGCGCCAGTTTTCTCTCCAGCAGCACATCTTTGCTCACGGGTTCCGCAATGATCACGGCGGTATAGATTGACCCTGCCATGGTGTCCAAAAAAGTTTCCATGCTTTGGGTGTCCAGCGCGGCAGTGCCGTCCGCCCGCTCTGACGGCACGATGGACACCGCCGTCACCGATTTGCCGGCATTGCCCGTGGCCCGCGTTACCCCCTGCATCAAAGCCTCAATACGGTCATTGCGCAGTGCCTCAATATTGCTGCCGGGGAAGTTGCCCAAAAGTGTTTTTTCAAGGATATTCCCCGCCATGGAGGCATCGGTATTCGAACGAATACCAAGATAATAATCCACCTTAACGCCGTCGCTGTCGGCAACCAGCAGCACCGAGCTGCCAATGCTGGAAAGCGCATTGTAAACTGTCACCAGCTTGCCATTGACTGTCTCCCGCGCGTCGAAAACCAGCTTGTTGATTTGGTACAGGCGAATACCGCCGGCGCGCTTCAGCTCGTTTGGCACCGGCGCAAGCGGCCACCCGGTAAGGCCAATCAAATAGTTTCGGTTGATGAACTGATCTGCAAACCCAATGGCCTGGGCAAGCTGTTCTTCGCTGCGGGCAAGCGGGGGGCGCGGGGTATTTTGCAGGGCGGGGAATTGATCCGGCAAGGCAGGCACCTCCAGTCAGTCTTTTTTAACAATCACTTTCACACACCACCCCGGGGGGCGGCTGCTGTTTTAGGGGTTGACCAGCAGCTCGGGGCGTTCGATGGGCACGCCCAAATCCGCCAGGGCCATCAACCGTGCACGCAGCTCGGGATGGGTGGCGGTAAACCTTGCCAAAAGCCCGGCAGCCGGCCTAATTTGCGCATCTTCTTCTTCTAAAAACGTCGTAAGTACGCGGGAGAGGCCCTTGCCGGCACCGCAGTTGACCGCAAACTCATCTGCCCGAAGCTCTTGCTTTCGGCCGGAATACTTTGTGGCAAGGCTGCCCAAAAATGTCCAGAATTGCTGAAACAGGTTTAAAAGAAAGGCAAACAACTGCGCCGCCAGCGAAAACAGCATGCCCACCAGCGCCAGGATGCTGTGAAAGCGCGACAAAAAACCCACAAGCATATTGAGCAGACTGACAAACAGCTGTATTGCGCCAAAAGCAAGTGCCACTACGCCGTTGCCAATGGTGACCGCCAGCAGTAAATCGGTGTCCTTGTGGGAAATATGCCCCATTTCA
Organism: Bacillota bacterium; assembly: GCA_023460035.1. Classification (GTDB taxonomy): domain Bacteria; phylum Bacillota; class Clostridia; order Oscillospirales; family Ruminococcaceae; genus Pygmaiobacter. Next base: position 82,170 of record JAEWRN010000002.1, on the reverse strand, counting down.
TGGGTCAAAATCCCCGCAAGCTGGTCATTGGGCAGCGAAAGTGCCCCGGTGTTCAATATAACAGTACGCCGCCCCACGGCTGCGGCGTTTACGCTGTCATCTTCTTTTAAAAAAAGGGTGATCTTGTCGTCAAGATGAGGGTTGACTTTTTGGGCACGTTCCACCACCTTTGCAAACAACGGGTCGATGCGCTGTGCCACCTCTGCGGGCAGGCGGCACGCCCCCAGCTGGCCACGCAAAAAGCCCTCGCCAAGCGGGGAGTAAATGACCATCTGCATGATGAAGTACAGCACGACGCCTGCGATAAAGGCCTCGGTACCGTTGACCGCAAAAAAGGACACCGCGAGGCTTGACAAGATGCCAATGCCCAAAAAGGTGTTAAGCAAAAGATATATTGCCATAGGCAGGTTATGCGCACGAAGCAACGCGCCCAGAAAATCGAAAAAATAGGTGACGCCGAACTTTTTCATAACCATTCCTCCTTCGCCGGCCGGGCCCCGCTTTGCCGGGCCCGTTGCCTTTGCCCTGCGCCTTTTTTGCGCGTAGCCGCACCGTTTTTTAACCGTTTCAAGGCAATGCGCCCGCGTCAATTCGTCATACCGGCCAACATGACAACGTGCTGGCCGGGGTTTACTGAAATGCTGCAACGGCGGATACCCGCCAGTTCAACTGCATTTTTTACCACGGCTTCTAAATTGGCCGGGTACCCTGTTTTGCCCGGCAGAACTTTAAAGGTGAGCGCACTTGCCCCGCTGAGCACCGCCTGCTTTAAAAGGGCACGCAGGCTTTCCTTGCCCTGCACTTCCAGCCCCTCACGGCGGAAATAGCCGTGCTGCTGCTGCGTACATGCGGGGGCTTCGTAGTCAAAATGGTCTAGCGAAATTTCAGCGTCGGTCAAATTCAGATAATCGTACCGCACCGCACCGCCTTGCTGCGCAACCGTGTTGTCCCATGTGACATCCAGATGACAGGGTGCCCCATCGACCCACACGCAGTTCCACGAATGAGGCTCCTGCACGCCGTCAAGGGCAGCCTTGCCGCGCACACAAATTGCAGCCACCCCCGCGCGGCGCAGCAGCAGCGTCATTGCTTTGGCATACCCCTCGCAGACACCGGTGTTGCGCAGCAGCGGCCCGATTATGGTGTGGGCTTCGTGGTGGCCGATACTGCCCTCCCTTGCGCAATCCTGATAACGAAGGGTGCGCACAAAATAGTCGTGCAGCCGTTTTTCTTTTTCATAATCGCCTTTGCAGGCGAGAAGCGGTGCGAGGATCTTATTTGCCGCCGCTTTCAGGTCAATTTGAAGCTGCTGCGTCTCCTCTGGCGTATAAAGCCATTTGGGGTGAAAGGAAATTCCTTGGGGTGAAAGCAGAAGCCCCGCACCGGTTATGCCGCAAAAGCACAGCTGGGGGTTATCCCTAAGCACTGCGTCCATTACACGGACGGCGGCACCGGCACCCCCGGCCAGAGCCCCCGCCTCAATTTGGGGCCGGTGCTGCGCAAGGCCCTGTGCCAGCCGGCGGTAGGCATTTTGCTCTTCTGGGGCAAGCCCGGCAAAATAATATTGTTTCATTGCTGTTGCCCAAAACCTTCCCCCGCAGCAGACCAAAAAAACGGCCGCTCATCTGCGCATGGCATCATAATCCATATCAGAGCGAAACAAAATCGCCATCGAGATATCATCGGCGCTGCCTTTTTTGCTGCGCAAAGCTAAATGTTCTGCCAGCTCGCCGGCAAAAGCATCCCGCCCGTCGGGCTGCATGCGGGCCAGCACGGCACGGTTAAACTGCAAAAAGTCCTCCGCCGTATTGCAGGAGTTAAACAGCCCGTCGCTTGAAAGCAGAATCCCCACCGGCAAGGCCGCAAACGGGGTGCCGCTCTTTTCTTTCGGCTCTTGCGCGGGCACCGTATCTTGGGGCACCGCCGGCACCTCGTTTTCCGGTGTCACGTTCTCCGTGGCTTCTGTTTTTGGCACTTCGGCTTTTTTGGGGGCGGCCTCCGGCGCTTCAGCCGTTTTTTCAGTTTGCTGGGGCGCTTGTGCCAAGCCCTCTTTTTCTTCTGCCGCAAGCAGCAGGGTGTGCTTAAATTTTTCCAGCGCACGCGCTTCGCAAAGCGAGTCTGTAATGTTGGTGGTATGCTCTTCTTCCACCGGGATCATCATCTCCGTGTGGCCGTCTGCATAAGCCGACACACAACAGCCATCGCCGATTTGCAACGAAAAACAGAACTCCGGCGCCATCACCGCAACCAAAAGGGTACAGCCATACAGCCGTTCGGGGCGGGTTTCACTGCGCTTTACTTCATGCTCTGCACACCACGCTTCCTCCCACGCAAGGCTGATGCCATCCTGTACAAACGCATCCTCACCACCCGGCAACTGCTGCTGAATGGTCAGCGTGCCAAAGTCAAACTCTACTACGGCTGCTTGTGGCGAGGGCTCATATGTTTTCACCGCTTCTTCAAAACAATCGACGTACGCTCGCCAACCGGTCAGGATGCTGCTTGCCAGACGCCGAAAAAACTTTTCACGTGCATTTTCGCCCTCGCGCAGGGTGTCGAGGACCATTTTCTTTTCTGTAAGGCATTCTTTTATGGAATTCATGGCACTTTCCACCGCAAAGCGGGAGCCGATATGACTGCGGAAGTAATCATCCCCGCCGTGGCCGTCCGACACCGCCGCAATCGCCCAGCCCGCGGGGTCCGTATCCGTACCGGTATTATCCTGCCGGGCAATATTCTCCCTGATATGGCTTGAACCGCGCACGGAAAGCGCAAAGCTGTCAAACATGGGCTCTTGCTCCTTTCGGTTTACCATTCATCGTCCTCGTAACCAACGGCGCTCATATCCACACCATCGCTCGGGGCCGACCAGGATGAATCATCCTCCACCGTTTTAATTTCATCAAGAAGTGCCGTCATTTTTGCAGAAGATCCCTCCTGCGGGTTTTCAACGTTGCCGTTTTCTTCTTCGGTTTCCGGGTTGATGCTGCTGCGGCTGCCAATGGTGGCCGATGTGACCGAAACCATTTTCAGCATTTTTTTAAGCTGCGCCGCACTGTTGACGTTTTTCAGCACCGCCTCGGGGTTACCGGTAAATTCAGCCAGCACGTCCCGCCCTTCTTTTGTGACGCCACTGCCGATGGGCAGCGCCAGCTTAATGGCATTTTTAAACCAGTTGTTGGCCCAAAGCACCTCCAGCCCCTGCTTATAGTTATCGGTCGGTTCGCCGTCGGTGAGCAAAATGACAATCGGCGCAAAGGTAGAGCCGGGGCTTGCAAGAAATTCCTTGCGGGACATTTTTTTAGAAAGCTCTTTGCAGGCGTCGCCCAAATCCGTCAGGCCGTCTGCCGTCGGCTTTCGCCAGACAATATCCTCCAGCTGCTGCGGGGCCGTAGTCATCCACTCGCAGCCACTGGAAAAGGTCAGTATGGCAATGCGAATATCTGCGTCCGCTTCTCCCATGCCAACCAGCTCGGGCAATAGCTCCCTCATAGTGGTATCAATAGTGCCAATCTTCGCGCCGTCCATACTGCCTGAAGTGTCGATCATGAAAAACATGGGCAGTTGCCGCCGGGCAATGGGCACGAAGTCGCTTCCAAACGTTTTTTCTGTTGTTTCCGGCATGATTACTATCTCCATTTCTGTAAATTGACTTTTTTCTAGTTAAGGGCGGAAAAGTCTCCTGCAAAATGCCTACTCTATTTTCACTGTGACCCCATTTGAAAAGGTGAGTTCCAACCCCTGCTCAATGGCAATGGTCTTACCCGGCTCCAGCTCGCGCCTCCCGTCTGCACCGGGCTCTTTGACACCCCACGGGCTACTGGAAAGGTTTCGAATCCCCCAGCGGCCCGGGTCCTTGGGGTTTTGCACCACAACGCCGGTTTGCACAAGATAATCCTCGCTGTCAAAGCTGCCGCTTTTGTTGTCGGTATGCCCCTTGAGCAGCTTCACGCCGGGGAAGAGCAACACCGGATACCCGTTTGGCGCGATGGTCTTTGGCAGCGGGTGAGAATGGCCGCAGCCGGGGCAAATAAGGGCGTTTTCTGTTTGCTTAAAAATACCGGCGTACCCGCGCGTTCCGCAGCCCTGGCACTGAATAATCTCGCTTTTCAGCCGCACGAACAGCTTTAGCCACACGTTTTCCGCCTTGCGGCGGTCCGGGTCCTTTATGCAGACGGTAAAGGCATCGATAAATGCCTGTTTGATAAAATCGGGGTAAAGCCGCCACGCGTTAATTACATTGTCGTGTACGCCGCGCACCGGGCGGTTGGTGTTATCGTCAGGGTCATACACAAACACCGGGTGCGTGCCATACAGCTCCATTTCTGCCTTTTCTGTCAGGCAAACCTTGGCTGAATCCAGCGCACCGGCCAGCGGGTCACCCCGCATCAGCAGGCGAAACAGCACATTGGCCAGCGAGTAACTATCTGTCAACATGCTGGGCCGCACCTTGCCGCGCCCGGCAACAATTTCGGGTGCCATATAACCGGGTTTGCCCGCAATGCCAAGGCTCACACCGTCCGGCGCCACATTGTCGCAATCGCAAATCATCACGTCGCCGTCTGAAAGCCGAATCACAAAGCCGCCGTCATTCAGGTCCTGGTAGCTTCTGCCCGCACGGTGCAGATCTCGAAACGCGATGATGATGTTGAGGCATGCGTTGACGGTGGCTTCCATGCTGGGAAACCTTGCCTCCTGGGGTTTGATCAGGATTTTGGTAAAAGAGGTATATTCCGAAGGGAAAACGTCCATTAAATACCCAAATGTGCCGTCTTTGCTTTTGGTGAGAAATTTGGGCCAGACAAATTTGTCACTGGGGATGTCAATGGATATGTTTTCAGCCAGATTGTCCCGAAACTCTTCCGGGTTGCGAATGGCATCGGGTTTATACCATTTCAGTGCGTACACTTTGTCCATATACTCCACTTTGTACGCCACACCCTGGCCGCCCTCGCCGAAAAACAGCTTATTGGGGCTGACCCTGAGCACCTTGCACTGGCCGCCCTCTTCGATGTCGATGAGTTCGCCCTCTTTGAGATACCTCATTTTTTACCTCCTATGTAAAAAGATTTTCCAATGGTTTTTTTAGCTTTTTTAAGGCCTCTACGGCAAGCCGATTTTCCTGTACCGCCGCTTTTTCGTACCAGTAAAGTGCCTTTTGCCGATTTTTTGTAACACCTTGCCCAAGGTGATAAGCATTGCCTAAACCATACTGTGCCGCCGCATTACCCTTTTTTGCAGCTTTTTGGTACCAATAAAAGGCCTTGCTATCATCCTGCGCCACACCGTTGCCCAGCTGATAGGCATTTCCTGTCATGCTTTGCGCCTGTGCATTGCCCTGTTCGGCCGCTTTTTGGCACCAGTAAAAGGCCTGTTCATAGTCCTGTGTCACGCCGTCGCCATAGTAATAAAGGCTGCCCACAATACATTGCCCTAAGTCGTCGCCCTGTTCGGCGGCTTTTCGGTACCAAGCAAAAGCCTGTTCATGGTTCTCTGTCACGCCCCAGCCATTATAGTAACAGTTGCCCAAATTGCATTGACCAAAAACATCTCCCTGTTCGGCCGCTTTTTGATACCAGTAAAAGGCCTGCTCATCATCCTGCAGCACGCCTTTGCCCTCGCTGTAGGCCAGGCCCAGATTGACTTGACCAAAAGGGTCTTTCTGGTGTGCAGATTTTTGATACCACTCAAAAGCTTTTTCATAATTCTGCACTACGCCGCGGCCCTTATCATAGGCTTTTCCCAAATTAAATTGTGCGCGTGCATGGCCCTGTTCCGCCGCCTTTTGGTAGCATTCAAAAGCCTGTTTATCATCCTTTGCTACGCCTTTGCCTTGGGTAAACGCTTCTCCTACTCTGTTTTGAGCCGAAGCGTGCCCCTGCCCGAGCGCGTCTGCATAAAAATCTAAAGCCCGTTGATAATCCTTGGCGTTCCAGTACTTTTCTCCTTGCTGAAATGCCTCTTCGGCTGCCTGCCCAGCATCAAAAACCGGCGTTGGGATGGGGCCGGGCAGCGGTACCTCTTCTGCCTGACAATATTCGCATCTCATCATCCCACACCCCTTTACAGCTTCGACAGTGCTTTTTTTGCAGCTTCATTGCCATTTTTCGCTGCTTTGTCGTACCAGTAAACAGCAGCCTCAACGCTCTTCGCTACGCCGCGCCCATGCTGATACGCATAAGCCAGATTGTTCTGGGCGGTGGCGTTGCCCTTTCGGGCCGCTTTGTCGTACCAGTAAACAGCTTTTTCATAGTTCTGTTTTACGCCACGCCCGTTTTCATATGCATATCCCAGGTTTTTCTGGGCGGAAGTGTTGCCGCACTCGGCTGCTTTTTCGTACCAATAAAAAGATTTTTCATAGTCCTGCGGCACACCGTGGCCCATGTCATAACAATCGCCGAGGTTGTTTTGCCCTGAAGTGTTGCCCTGTGCCGCAGCTTTTTGATACCAGTAAAAAGCCTTTTCGTAATCCTGTGCGACACCCTGACCGTTCTCATAGGCATACCCCAAATTGTTTTGCCCCGCGGAGTTGCCCTGCTCGGCTGCTTTTTCGTACCAATAAAAAGCTTTGTCGTAATTTTGCGTTATGCCCCGGCCATTCGAATAAGCGTAAGCGAGGTTGTTTTGCCCCGAAGCATCGCCCTGTTCGGCCGCTTTTTCGTACCAATAAATAGACTTTTTATAATCCTGTGCCACGCCGTGCCCCATGTCATAACAATCACCCAGGCCGCTTTGGGCGGAGGCGTTGCCCTGCCCGGCTGCTTTTTCGTACCAGTAAAAAGCCTTTTCGTAATTTTGCGTTATGCCCCGGCCATTCGAATAAGCGTAAGCGAGGTTGTTTTGCCCCGACGCATGGCCCTGCTCGGCCGCTTTCTGGTACCAGTAAAAAGACTTTTCGTAGTTCTGTGCGACGCCGCGACCATTGTCATAGGCATAAGCAAGGTTATTTTGCCCCGAGGCATTACCGTTTTCCGCTGCTTTTTGATACCAGTAAAAAGCCTTGTTATAGTCCTGTGCGGTGCCGCTCCCCATATCATAGCAATCGCCCAAATTGTTTTGTGCCGATGCATTACCTTGCTCGGCGGCTTTTTGGTACCAGTAAAAAGCCCTTTCGTAATTTTGCGTTATACCCCTGCCGTTGTAATACGCGTAAGCGAGGTTGTTTTGCCCCGACGCGTGGCCCTGTTCGGCCGCTTTTTGGTACCAGTAAAAAGACTTGCCATAATCCTTTGCCACGCCCCGGCCCCAATCATAACAATCACCCAAATTGTTTTGTGCCGTCACGTTGCCCTGCCCGGCTGCTTTTTGGTACCAGTAAAAAGCCTTGTCATCATCGCGTGCCACGCCGATGCCGTTATAATAGGCATAGGCTAAGTTGTTTTGCCCTGTACTGTTGCCTTGTTCTGCTGATTTTTGATACCAATAAAAAGATTTACCGGTATCCTTCGCAATACCCCGGCCCCATTCGTAGGCATACCCCAGGCTATTTTGTGCCGAGCTGTTGCCAAGGCTCGCCGCTTTTTGGTACCAGCTAACCGCTGTTACCGAACTTTGTTCCACACCTTTTCCGTTTTCGTAGCAATAGCCTAAATCGCGCTGTGCCTGTGCATGCCCCATTTGGGCGGCCTTGCTATAACAGGCCGCGGCACCGGGGTAGTCGTTATTGTTCCAAAGCGCTTCCCCCTGCTGATAGAGATCCTCTGCTTTTGGGCTAGGCTGCGCCGGTGGTTGTTCGGGCTGTCTCTCCCAGCCCATTGCCGCCGCCAATGTCCATAAATAATCCTCGGCGATTGTTGGGGCCATATTGATATCGGTAAGCAGCTTCGTGCACCGCTTCATTGCAAGCTGTTGTTCGTTGCCCGGCCTGCCACAGGCGGCGGCAAGCTTTTCGGGAACCCCACATTCAAAGGCGCTGCGCAGGAAATGAAGCTCACTTTTCCCCGCAGGCATATAATCGGTAAAAAGCCTGGCCAGCCGCTCGTCATGTAATATCTCTGTTCCATGTGCAGCTGCAATGGCTTCAAGGGTTTGCGCAAATGTTTTACACTTTTTTACAGCCGGCTTTACCAGCGGCTTACCGCAAAAGGGGCAATTTGACAGGCTGCTGCCTGCCGGCGGCATAAATTCTGCCTGACAACACTCACACTTTATCATTCTGCGCCCCCTTTATAACCTTGCCAGCATAATTTTGGCAAAGCTGTCTCCTTGCTCCGCCGCCTTTTGGTACCAGTATTTTGCTTTTTGTGTATCCGGCACCACACCCCGGCCATAATGGTAGGCCCCCGCCACGCTGAGCTGCCCCAGCACATTACCTTGCTCTGCCGCTTTTTGGTACCAGTAAAGGGCTTTTGCATCGTCCTTCGTGACACCACGGCCTTTTTCATAGGCATTGCCCAAATCATACTGCCCGGCAGCGTCGCCCTGTTCCGCTGCTTTTTGATACCAGTAAAAAGCTTTTGTCTCATCCTTTGTGACACCATCGCCCTGTTGGTAGGCATAGCCCAGTACGCATTGTGCCGGGGCGTATCCCTGCTCCGCTGCTTTTTTTCTCCACACAAAGGCTTCGGCACTATCTGCCGCAACGCCCCGCCCACCAGAATAGGCAGAGGCTAACCGGTTTTGTGACGGTGCGTGCCCCAGCCGAGCCCCTTCGGCAAAGCAGCTTACGGCGTTTTTGTAGTCTTGCATTTCCCAAAGCCGCTCGCCCTGTTGATAGACCTCTTCGATATTGGCACTGCCGGCCGGCTGCGGTGCGGGCACCTGGTCTTCCGGCCGGGGCCTGCCTGCCCAACCCATTGCCCCGGCGAGTACCCATAAATAGTCCTCTGCTATTTTTTCAGCGATATTGATGTCCATCAGCTGTTTGACACACCGCGCCATGACGATTTGCTGCTCTTCGCCCGGCTTGCCACAGGCCGCGGCAAGCTTTTGGGGTACACCGCACTCAAACGCGCTGCGCAGGAAATGAAGCTCGCCCTTGCCGGCCGGCATATAATCGGTAAAAAGCCGCATCAGCCGTTCGTCCTGCAATACGTTTTCCCCTTGCTCCACCGCAATCAACCCCAAGGTTTCGGCAAAGGTTTTGTTTTTTTGGGGGGCCGGCTTTACCAGCGGCTTACCGCAAAAGGGACAATTTGACAGGCTGCTGCCTGCCGGCGGGGCAAATTCGGCCTTGCAGCTTTGGCACTTCATTAATATGCATCTCCCTTGATCTCATCAAAATTGCCGTCATGCGAAAAGTTTTCCATTTTATTGCCGCAATGGGGGCAGACCGCACTTTTTTGCTCGTGCCTGAAACAGCTGATCTTGCCGCATTTACCGCACTGCACAAAGCCGCCCGCCCCACAGTGGGGGCAACCGGGATATTCTGCCCCAAGCGCGATTTCACCCTTTACCGTGGTGCCTGTATAGCCTTCCCGTTTAGCGGCTGCTTCTTTCATCGCAAACGTCCAGGTGCAAACCCAGCCGCTTCCGTTTTTTTGTAACCGCATGCCATAGGGGGCTTGTTTGTTTGCACAGCGTGCCATAATAACAGTGCCTTCAACCTTCATGTCCATTCTCCTTTATATCGGCGTTGTTTCGTTTGCATAGCGCTGAAATAGCCCGCGGTAAAAACACGGCATTTGCAGCGGTGCCGCCCACTAGCTTTGCCGCGGCGGTGAATTGCCAGCCTGCGCGAATCACCACCGGTGCGTGCACATTTGTAACCTTTTTCGTTTTTTTAAGCGTTTTCTTTTCTGCCCGCAGGCTGTGCTGCTGAAAACAAAAGTCGCCCTCAACCTGCGTCATATAAAAGACCCGATGCCTTTCAAAACAAATCGATGCGTTTCTATTAAATACCGTTATAGTGAAAAGGCGTATGGCACCCCCGGGTGCCGGCGCAGGCACTCTTTTCACCGGCTGCGCCGCCACAGCAGCCCCGCACCTGTTATTTTTTGAGCACATTAACTTTCTTCATGCTCTGTGTCATTTGCTTCTTCCTTGTTCCATGAAAGTACTCGAATGTTTTATAAATTATAACGGACAAAACCGTTTTTACACATGGCGTATGTTCACAATCGTTTATCTGAAATTCATCAAAATAAATTGTGCTTTTTAACACTGCGCAGCAACCGGGGGCAAAACCGGCCACTGAAGGGGCCCTTTCTGCTTAAAATCAACCTGCCGGGATACCCCCCGGTAAAAAAAACGCGGCACTGCCACGGGGCAGGGGGGTTGCATCAAAACAGCCGGCGCCATACTCGCTTTGCAGGCCGGCTTTGTGGCGACAAGGGTGGTTTTTGGGGGTGGGGCCGCCGCGGTGCCCGCCTATAAAACCCGTCTGCTGTGGCAGTGGTGCCCTATATAAAGAGGCCCGGGGCAACAACGGTTGCCCCGGGCCTCTTTATATGATTTTATGTATGCTCATGTGCGGTACAGATACCTTGTGTAACCCCAGTAGTGCAGAATGATTTCTTTGTAGTTGACGATTTCGACTTCCACAAGCGGGGTGCCGCCTTCTTCTTCATTAAAAAAGCCAAAATCATGAATGTAGAAGCTGCCAAGGCTACTTTTAAACTTCATGTTTGTGTCCCACTGGTTGTCATGCAGGCTAAAGTATTCCCACCCATTTTGTGCGATCCAGTCTCCTTCCATGAAATATTGCAGCTTATCCTGCCCGATTTCCGGCGGCAGGTTAAACCCCATATCGTAGCAGCTCTGTGAAAAGGCATAACATTCGGGCGGGCTGTCAATGTGTTTCGCCTGCTGAATGAGCTTTTTATACTTTGCCGCGTTTTTGTAAGTGCCCAGCACGTTTTCAAGGTAAACCTCTGCATTTGTAAAATCGCCCTGCTGCAGGTAGCTTTCCGCTTCATAATAACATTTTTCTGCGGCGTGCGCGGCGCGCTGTGCACTGTCTAAATAATCCCCAAGGCTGTTGAATTCAATGTATTGCCGGCGGGGGGAAGCCCGGTTTATCGCCCGCACATAAATTTCCGCCTTATCTGAATCGGCATACCCGTTTAGCCCCTGCAGCTGTTTCAACCCCGCCGCGTACTTGCCCTTTTTCAGCAGCAGCATGCCCTCGCAATAGGGCTTTTGGCGTTTGTCTGCCCAAAGGGTGGCCCAAGGGTTTTCTTGGTAAATGTCCAGCACGGCCACATAATTTTTTTCTGCAAGGGCGGTGTTCAGCTTTTGGGTGATAAAAATACCGCTAAACAACACAATCAGCAGCAGCAAACCAACCGAGGCGGCGGCAACCAATAGACCTTTTTTGCCCCGGCTCAACGGCTTTTTGGCTGCCGGGGCCGCCACCGTCTGCCCCTGTGCGTCGTATGGCAGCGGCGTTGGCAGCGGGGCAGTAAAGCCGGGGGCCTGCACATAGCCCGGCGCAAACCCGTCTGCGGTTGCTGCCGGCGCATCGACCCCCAGTGTGGGGGGCATAGGTGCCACCAGCAGGTCCTCTGCCGGTGGTGCGGCCTGCTGTGGTACCGGGGGGCCCTGTGGGGGCCCCAAGGTAGCATCTGCCGGCAAAGGGGGCGCGGGCGGCGGTAGTTCTTGCCCCATTGCCGGCGGCACCGGTGCCGAAGTAGCGGCGCTGGCCACCGCCGCGGCAACAGCGGTTTCAGGCTGTGGTGCCGTTGCTGCTTCAAACAGGCCAAGCTGGCCCTCCAGCTGTTCGCTTGCGTTTGGCTCTGCCATCGCCGGCGCAGGGGTGGGGCCCCCAGTGGGTACTGCCTGCCCCGGCAGTTCCATACCGGGCAGCGCCACCGTTGCAAATGGCTGCGGCGGCCCGGCGGGGGGCTCTGCTGTGGGGGCGGGCACCCGTGGGCTTTGTGGCACGCCGGCTTCTGCCGGGGCCTCCGTCACCAAGGGGGGGTGTGAGGCAGGGGGGGCCTTGCGCTTTTCGTCTCTTCTTGCCACCCAAATGGCCAGCCCCAGCAGGGCCGATACCACGGCCAAAACCCCTAAAACCGACCAGGTAAAATCACTATCTGTGGTGGTTAAATACTGTATTTTATTTTCTCGCAAAAAGGCGCGCAGCTCGGTGACATGCACGGCCGCGTTGATGCCCGCGATGGCATCATCATTCACACCCATCGTGTTGACCCCGATCACCTTGCCGCCCTCGTTGAGCAGCGGCCCGCCGGAATTGCCGGGGTTGATGTCGGCACTGATCTGTACCAGCTGCACTTCATGGCTTAAATCGCCCACCTGGTGCGAGCGGGGCAGCGCACTGACAAGGCCGCCGGTCAGCGCCATTTCGTCTTTGGTCAGCGCCAAATCGTCGCTAAAAACATCACTGCCGCCGGGGTAGCCCAGTGCGTACACGGCTTCGCCAATTTGCACCGTGCCCGCCAGTGCCAGCGGTGTCATACCCGGCAGTGCATTCGGCGCGCGCAGCAGGCAAAGGTCGCGGTCCTCTGCAATTGCCACCACATTAAGTTCCACCGGGCCATTGCCGTCGTATAACAGCACGATGCGAGAGGCGCCTTCTACCACATGGTAATTCGTCACCACCAAGGCGCCACTGTCGCTATTGGCAATCAAAAAGCCGCTGCCACTGTAGACGTCGTCGCCCACCCTGCAAAAAATGCGCACCACGCCGTCTTTCGCATTCAGCACGGCGCGCGGCGCGCCGGCCGCCTGCACCGGCAGGCACAGCAGCAATGCCAGCAGGGCCACCACCGGCAAAAACCGCACCCATTTCGTCTTTTTCAACCGCACCACACCCTTAAAAATCCGGTTTGTTATTGTTTTTAGTATACCAGTTCTTGGGTAATTTTTACAATCATTTGGCAGCGGTACAAAAATTTTTGTGTGCACCCTCTACGCTGCGTCGGTTGCGCTGGTGACCGCCGCGCGGTATGCTTTTTTGCGGGGTTGACCCCACAAAAAATACAAAGCAGGTGAAAAGACATGGATGCCGCCCAAAAACGAAAATTGCGCCAGCAATACAAAGCACAGCCGCTGCGCGGCGGGGTATACCGCATTTGCTGCGCACCCGCAGGCAGCGCGTGGCTGCGTGCCACCACCGAGTTGCAGGGGGCAAAAAACCGGTTTGCCTTTGCCTGTAATATTGGCAGCTGCCCCGAGCCCGCAATGCGCGATGCCTGGGCGCAGTATGGCCCCGCCGCCTTTGCGTTAGAGGTGCTGGAAGAGCTGGAGCAAAAAGAAACGCAGACCGAGCGGGAATTTGCCGAGGACATTGCCGTGCTGCACGAGCTGTGGGCCGAAAAACTGGCGGGGGGTGAACCCGTATGACGACCAAGGACTCTCTTGCGCCCTTTTTAGACGACGACGGCCGGCTGACGTGCCTGCCGCAAAAGCACGCAGTGCGCCGGGCCCTGCTGGCGTTGCTGGCCGAAAAGTTTGCGCCGGGGCAAGACTACACCGAAAAACAGGTGAATGCCATCTGTGATGCCTGGCACACCTTTGGCGATTATTTTGTGCTGCGGCGCGAGCTGGTGGACGAGGGCTTTTTGTGCCGCACCGCAGACGGCAGCCGCTACTGGCGGGCGGCAGAGTAAACTCGACGCAGCGTAGATTGCAAAATGCCCCGTTTTTCGCTACAATGGCAGTAGAAAGGGGGGCTGCGCCTTGTTAAACGAAGGTGTCGGCGCGATTATTCGTGCATTGCGGTTAGAACGCAACTTGACCCAAAAACAACTGGCCGACCTGTTGCATGTCAGCGACAAGGCCGTTTCGAAATGGGAACGCGGCGCAGGCTGCCCGGATATTTCGATGATCCCGGCCATCTCCGACCTGCTGGGGGTCGACGCCCAAAGCCTGATTAACGGCACGCTTGCGCCCAATGACTTTGTGGGAGGGAACATGAAAAACACCAAATACTACGTTTGCCCCACCTGCCACAACATTTCGCTGTGCACCGGAAATGCCGAGGTGAGCTGCTGCGGCAAAAAGCTGGCGGCGCAAACCCCGCAAAAGGCGGGGGAGGGCGAGCGACTGGCGGTAGAGCTGACCGAGGACGACTGGTTTATCACCAGCGATCACCCGATGGAAAAGCACCACTATATCTCGTTTATCGCCTTTGCCACCGGCGGCAGCATTGCGGTGTACAAGCAGTACCCCGAATGGAATTTGCAGCAGCGCATTCACCGGTACGGGCACGGGCTGTTGCTGTGGTACTGCACGCAGCACGGGCTGTTTTACCAGCCGCTGTAGGCCGTGCTTTGCCCGCGCCGCCTTATGGCTATTTGTTTTACATTACAAAAACTGGCCCGGTGCCTGCGGCAAAACCGCAGACGCCGGGCCTTTGTTTTTTATTTTGCGGTAAGGCTTTTTTACTGCGCGCTTTCTGCCGCGGCCTGCGCCAGCGCGCCGCGCAGCGTAAAGCCGGTAAACGGCAGGTCATTGCTGCTGTTTTGATATTCGGCCTGCTGGCCGGCAAGCTTCAGCCATTGCTGCACCTGCTGCTGCACGTCCTGCGGGGTACCGGGGTCGTCTGCAATGCGGCGCAGCACCGTGGCCTTCATCATGGTCTCCCCGTCGCCCCAGCCCACGTTTTCAATCGTGCCGGCCTGCCACGCGGCGTAGTTTGCCTGCAAAATAGGCGCGTCGGTGTTGGCGGCGCACAGCACAAAAAACCACCCGCAAAAACACAGCGCCAGTACCCGCACCAGCGAAAACTGCTTGAATTCATCCAGCAAAAACAGCACGATGCAAACCGCCACCAGCACCATGGCCCAGCTTGCCCACACCCGTTTGCGGGTGGCGCCGTACGCCGTGATATACAGCGCCATTTTGGAGCCGGCAATTGACAGCATTAGCGCCGTTGCCATGCAAAGCAGCACACTGACCACCCGCCGCACCGCACCGCCGCGGGCGACAAACGCCTTGCCAAACCCCAGCAGCGCAAGGTTGATTACCGCGACCCAAAGCAGCTCAAAAAAGCCGTGCCGCGCATACTGCGCATAGGTCATGCCGCCCGTGGCGGGCAGGCGGCCCCAAAACGCCGAGATAAAATACGGCAGCTGGTTGACAAAAAACAGCAGGTACACCGCCACCAGCACTGCCGCCGGGATGCCGAGCGCCGCAAACGACAGCTTTTTTGCCGCCGCCTTGCCGCCCTGTACGGGCACCCCCTTTTTGTGCCGGGCACCGTAAAACAGCCCAAACAGGTAAAATGACACCGGCACCGCAAAAATCAGCCTCGTAATCAGCGGCGTGAGGTCAAATTTTAGCCGCAGCGCAAAGCTTTGCAGCAGGGTGGCAAACGCATCGTCTGCCCCGGCCAGCAGCGCCACCACCACCGGCAGCAGCACCACCGTCAGTGCAATACCGGCCCAGACACCCGCCATGGGCCGGTGCTTTTTTTGCGTGTCCCCGGCCGCCCTGCGGCCTGCCGCCGCACCCAGCGCGCCGGGCAGGGCGCCAAAGCTACCAAATGGCAGCTCAACAAAACCGCGCCAGCCGTCGCGCAGTACCCCCGCGTCCAGCCTGCCACCCGTGCGGGCACCAAACACCGTCATGGCCCAGTACACGGCAATGGCCGCCAAAAAAAGCAGGGCGGGCAGTGCCAGCGCCGCCGGGATACCCACAAAAAACAAGCTGGCCATGGCAAGCAAAAATGCAAGCCAGCCCCATGACGCGCGGCTGGGCTTTATACCGCAGGCCGCGGCATAGGCCAGCACACACCCGGCATAGCAAAGCGCAAACAATGTGACCCCGGCACCCAGTGCCAGCAGGCCGATGAGCCGCAAAAACAAATACCCCAGCACAAAGGCCAGCAGGGCGGCTTTGGCATCGGCGGTATCGTAATGGTTTTTTTGTGGGGGCGGCGGCATTTGGGGCGCAGTCGGCACTGGCCCTGCGGCTTGCGCCGAAGGCGGTTGTGACAGTTGATTCATTTTTTACACCACACTTTTTTATTCTGGCAGGGGGGCGGTTTCGCCCTCTTCTCCCTGCTGATATTCAAACAGGTCGCCGGGCTGGCAGCCCAGCTCGCGGCACAGGGCTTCCAGTGTGGAAAACCGCACGGCGCGCGCTTTGTTGTTTTTTAAAATAGAAAGATTGGCCGGGGTGATTCCCACCCGCTCGGCAAGTTCTCCCGCCGAAATTTTGCGGCGGGCCATCATGACGTCCAGATTAACAATGATCGGCATGTCCCCGCCCCCTTAAATGGTAAATTCCTGCTCGGTTTTCAGCACAATGGCTTCGGCAAACACATTTTTAATGACCCGTACGATGAGCGCCATAAAGCCGGCGGCCACTGCCACCAGCAAAAACGGCAGGTAGTACAGCGCGCTTGCCACACACACCACTGCTTCAAAAATACAGCACCAGCTGATACGGCGCAGCGCGGTTTCATTGCGCGGCTCAAACACCGCGCCGTTGCCGATGCGCTGTAAAAGGCCGTTCAGCTCAAACAGCAGCAGCCCGGCCGGCAGCACCGACGCGTATTCGGTCAGCAAAAACAGCGTGACCGCAAGGGCCTGCTGCCCGCGGGCAATGGGGGCGTCGATGATGCGCAGCAAAAACTGTGTCAGCGGCAGCGCGCCAAACACCAGCGCCACCAGCAGCGCGCTGAACACCCCCACCGCAATGCGGGACAGCATCAAAGACCGGTTATGATTCCACACAGGCCAAACTCCTCCTTTTTTTGCCCCTGCTGCGGGGCATTGTTGTGGCGGCGGCCACAGTAGACAACGACCGGCCGGCCGTTTTGCAGTACCACAGCGGCAGGCCCGTGCCGGATGCCCATGCGCTCAAACACACTGCCCACGGCGGCGGCCCCCTCTTTCAAAAAAAAGCATTCACGACTACCTGCGTACTGTGCCGCTTCACACGGCAGCCGCCCGCCCGCAAACAGCACCATGGCACCGGCACACAGCGCAAAACAGGCCAAACGTTTTTTCTTCATTCTTTCACCCCAGTTTCTGCCCCAGAGTATACCATAGTGGTTATTGAATTTCAAGTGTTTTTTATTGTTTTTCGATATTTTATTATTCTTTTTCAGTTTCTTCTGTCGTTTTTGTGGGGGTTTTGCCGCGGCGCGGGCACCTGCAAACGGGCAAAACACATGCGCCCGGCACCGCAAAACAGCAGGGCTGCCCGCGGCGTAACAGCACCCCCGCCGGGCACAGCACCCGGGTGTTTGGGGCACACAAGACAGCAAAACAGGCCCTGCGGGGGTATGCCCGCGGGGCCTGTTTTGCTTGTTTTTATTGTATTTGCCGGGCCAGCGCGCTGGCCGCATCGGTGGTCAGCGGCACGTCTTGCGCGTCTATGGCAAAGGTGTTGCCGCCGTCTGTCCAGGTGGCAACGCTGACCATACCGTTTTCGCCCTTCATTAAAACCGACAGGCTGCCGGCGGCGACGGTATTGGTTTCGGCGTAGGTGTTATAGTCGCCGCTGATGTCGTCTCCCCCTGCGGCTTTGCGAATGAGCAGCTTTTGTTCGCCGCTCGTATAGGTGACCTGCATCATTTCGCCGCCAACCACCTGTACCGTGCGGGTGTCATACCCGTCAACCGAACCCGGCACCGCAAGCTCAAACCCGGTAACTTTAGCGGCGTCGGCCAGCGTTTCATACTCCACAATGGGGTTTGGCAGCTGCCCGCTGCCCGAGGCGCTGGTGCTGTTGCAGGCGGTAAAGGCGGCTGCGGCCAAAAGGCAAAACAGAATAGTAATTAGCTTTTTCATACGGCTCGCTCCCTTTCTTCTTGTCGGTTGTAACCGTGCGTGGGGCCCTTTGCTACAGGAAGGGCAAACGGCGCGGAATTACTACAAAAAACTACATTTTTACACCCTTCGCGCAGCCTGTTTTTTAGCCCGCGCCAACCGGGCCTTGTTTGCCCTTATCTTACCACAATACCGGCCGGTATGCACCTTTTGGCACAGAAACAGCCCACATGCGGCGGCATGCGGGCTGTTTCTGCGTCTTGTTTGGAGTGTACTGTACTTCTATGCTTTCACCCCCACACCATAAGGCGGGGCGGTCAGCCCTTTTTTTTGCCTGCAAGGCGAAAGACCTTTTGCTCTTTCAATTCTTCCAGCGCCTGCAACTGGCGGCGAGGCAGGCGGTAGGTGGTGCCGTCGCGCAGCTCGATGCTGTCGGCCTTGCGCCCACCCCCGTGCACCAGCCGCTTCAGGTCGGTATAGGCCACAAAGCGCTCTTTGATAAAAAAGCCGGTCGGGGTGTAATACAGCCGCTGGGTCATGTTGCCGGTGATGCTGCTGCCCGAAAACAGAATGCCCAAAATAAGCAGCAGCACAAGGTAGGCCTGCGGGTCGTTGACCAGCGCGGGGCGCAGCACAATGACCACTGCGACCACCACACAGATGACAACCGGCCCCAGCAGCGACACCCGGCGCAGCGCCGGAAACACAGTGGCCTGCGGTATTTCGCCAGTCTGCTGCTGGTGCTCGGCCAGCTGTTGTTGAAAGCTGCGGTACTGTTTAAATTGCAGCACCACCAGCAACAGGGCCACCACAACGGCAAAAATGATAAAAAGCATGCGGTCCTCTCCTTTACAGCCGGTTTCAGCGGTAAACGGCGCTGAAATCAGTCAGTTCAATCTCGTGGTCATCCAGCCAGGCGCGCACCCGCGGGTCGCACAGCGTTGCAAGGTCGCGGCAACGCGGGGTGGTCAGCGAGGTGTTGTCCAGCAGGTAGGCGTCGAGATACCCGGGGTGGAAATGCAGCACATTGATTTCGTGCGGGCTGTCCAGCAGGCCAAAACGGTCTTCAAACCAATCCTCCGGCTGGCTGCCGCGGTTTAAAATCTCAATGGCGGATGGGTTTTGGGTAAACAGCTCAAACGCGACCCGCATCTTGTCGGTCTCTACAAACGGCTGCGCCATGTTGTGGATGCCCAGCTTTGCGCCGATATCCATAAAGGCCTGCATCATGGGCTTTGTCATGGCGCTGTGCCCCTCGAAATGGTTGGGGTAGCTGCCGGTCAGCTGTTTGTGGCGGTCCAGCTGCGCCATGGTCTCGGTGTAAAAATCCGCATAACTGGGGTACACGGTGCCCTTGCACTTCGGGTCGTTCGGGTCTTCGCCGCGCCAGTCGTAGCTGCGGTAAAATTTGCCCTCACCGTCCACCAGCGTGGGGATGCTTGCCGGGTCGCTGACGGGGCGGTACTGCACAAAGTTTGTGTGCTGGGCCAGCGGGGCAGTGGGGCATTCGCGGTTGCGCAGCGCCACCGCGTGGGGGGCGGCCGCCATGTTGCTCATCAGCGACAGGGTGGTGACGATGCCGTCACGGTAGCCTTTGACGACACCATAATTATACGCTTCACTAAAGCCGAAGTCATCGGCTACAACGATCAGTTTTTTCTTGCTCATGAATTTGCTTTTAAAAACTCCTTGTTAAAAATGGCGCCCTCTGCAGCACGGTCATACACACGGCGGCCCTCGGCAAAGGTGACCTGTGCCTTGTAGTCGTCGCTGATGACCACAAGGTCGGCGTCCTTACCCACGGCCAGCGAGCCCTTACTGTCTGCAAAACCGTACTTTTTGCAGGGGTTCAGGCAGGCCATTTCAAGGCAGGTCTGCAGCGGCAGGCCGACCTTTTCGACCAGGTTGCCGATGTCAAACAGCACCGGCTGGCTGGAGCCCATCAGGCGGCCGGTATCGGTAAGCACAAAGCCCTCGGGGGTGACAATCATCGTCATACCCTCCATAAAGCCGGTGTACTCGCCGGTCGGCGCGCCGGACAGTGGCGTGCAGTCGCTGACCATCATAAATTGCGACGGGTTTTTGACGCGGAAATAAATTTGCAGCATCTCGTTGCAGATGTGCATGCCGTCGCAGATCACTTCGCACTGCACGTTGTCGTTCAGCAGTGCGGCGCCAAGGCCACCCACGTCGCGGTGGTGCATGTCGGTCATCACGTTGCCGGTGTGGGTGGCGACGGTGATGCCCTTTGCATAAGCGGCAGTCGCCTGCTGGTAGTTGTTGTCGCTGTGCGCGGCGGCCAGCGTGACACCCTGCGAAAGGAAATATTCCATAATCGGCTCGATGCCGGGGATCTCGGGCGCCAGCGCCACAAGGCGCAGCAGGCCTTCGCCTGCCTGCACCATGGCCTTTGCGGTGTCCATGCTGACGTCGGGCCAGCCGGTGCGGATGCCCTTTTCACCGGTGCGGTTCAGCCACGGGCCCTCGCTGTGAATACCCAAAATGGTCGCGCCGCCCTGGTTGCCCTGCTTTGCCACCTCTACGACAGCGCGAATACCCTCCACGTCCATCACGGTAGGGAAGATGTTGACCGTGCCCTGGCTGGCAAGGCCTTTTAAATAGCCCTTCACCGAAGCGACCCGCTGCTCGTGGCTCGCTTCGCCCCCCAGCATGCCAAAACCGCAGGTGCCGTGGTTGTGGGTGTCAAAAATACCGGGGATAATGCGCTGGTTGCCAAAGTCCTCGGCGTCCGGCGCGGTGCCGTTTTCATCAAATGCGGTGATCTTGCCGTTTTCAATCGTCAAAACACCGGCCTTTTCACCGTCCTGCATCATAATACGATTCGATTTGATTTTCATGTTATTTGTTGCTCCTGTGTTGTTTCTGCCACCTGCTGCGGCGCCTTTTTTGCGCGCGCAAAGGCGGCTAGTGCCTGCTTGATTTGTTCGAGCCTTGGTAAGTTCAGCCCCACGTCGTGTTTGGTACCGGTGTGCTGCACCACAAATTCGCCCTGCTGCACGCTGCCGCTGGTCAGCATCAACCCGGTGGGGAAGATGGACAGCACGTTGCGCCCGAGCTCGTTTTCCTCATAGCTGCGCCGCAGCACCGGCGTGTCGCCCAGCAGGGCGATAAGCTGGTCTGCCCGCGCGGCTGAAAATTTGCTGTGCGCCAGCGCCAGCTTTTCGCCCTCTGCAATACAGTCCAGCAGAATAACGGCAGAGGGGCCCGCAAGGTTTTTTGCCAGCAGCTTATACCCCTCGTAGGTGGTGGCAGAGCGGTCGCAAAAGGCAAACGCCACTTTGTTGTTGCCGTGCAGCTCTTCTGCCAGCTTTGCCATCACGGCAATGCTGGCGGAGGCGCGGTTAAAGTTATAGGGGTTCGAGTGGCTGAACAGCCGCCACACCCCGGCCAGCGCCAGCGCGCCGGCCGCCACAAAGGCGGTAACGCGCGGCGCCAACGCGGCCGTGGCAAGCCCCAGCCGCAGTGCAAGGGTGGCTGCCAGCAACAGCACCAGTGCCAGCAAAAACTGCACTATAATGTCGCGCCGGTTTTCGCGCACCGTCAGCTCGGGGTGAAACGGGTAGTAATTTGCCGGGTAAACGGTTTTGGCGGGGGTGTCAAACGGCGTCACAAACACCACCTCTGCCGTGGTAAGGTCGCCCGCAATCAGGTTTTCTACCTGAAAAACCCGCTCGTTCAGCTGCTGCACCTGCACCGGGAACCCCAGTGGAGGAAAGGCCTCGCCTATTTGTTTTGCAAACAGGTATTTTTCCCGTTTGGTGCGCCGTTTGCCCAGCGTGACGCCGTACAGCATCATCAAATCCCGGAGTGTCATAAAAAGCCCTGTCCTTTCTGTGGTGGGGTGGTGCGGCAATGCCGCCGTAAAAAAAGGCCCGGTGAAGCTGCGTGCCCGCAGCTCCACCGGACCTTCCTGTATCAGCGAAGCTGCTGTTTGAGGAAAAGAGGCGGAAACCCCTTTTTAGAAAATGCCGATAAACGCACCCAGCAGAGCAACCACGATCAGCCCGATGATGAGCTGGGTCGGGCGGCGGCCCTTTTTAATCAGCTTCATCATCAGCAGCACAAGGCCCACACTGAGGATGCCGGGGTAGATGTTGTTAAACAAATCTGCCACCACGACGCTGGTCTGGCCGATGTTGATTGTCCAGTTCAGCGGGAAGCCGACGGTCACGGCCGTCATGGCACCCACCATGATAAGGCCCAAAATAGAGGCGCTGCGGGTGGCAATGCCCATCAGGCCGCTGTTGAACACGCTGTCGATGAAGCTGGTGCCCAGCGTGTAGCCGAGTTTCAGCAGGATGTATTTCAGCACCGACTGCGAAACGCCGTACAGCAGGATGAAGATCAGGGTGCCAAGGATATTGCCCTGTGCGCACAGGCCGATGGCGATACCGGCACCGATAACGCGCAGGCAGTTGAAGAAGATGGAGTCAAACATACCGGCGGTCGGGCCCATCAGCGAAGCCTTGATGGCGTCGATGGTTTCGCCCGGCACCTTGCCGTCTTTTGCGTCTTTTTCCAGCGCGTAGGTCAGGCCGGCAATAAAGTTAAACGCAACTGCGTGGGTGTTGAAGAAGGCCTGGTGGCGGGCATAAGCCGCCTTTTTGCCCTCCATGTCGTCCTTGTAGATGCTTTCTACTGCGGGCGACATGGTCATGGTGAAGCCGTTCGCTTCCATCTTGGTCATGTTGAAGTTTGCAAACACCATATGGCTGCGCCAGAACATTTTTTTGAGGATTTTATTTTCCTCTGCGCTGATTACTTTCTTTTCCATCAGAAGAAATCCTCCTCACTGTTTGCTGGTTTTGCGTCTGCGGCAGCCTCTACCTTGACCATGCCTTTTTTGGCGTCGACAATGTTCTTTTCAATAAAGAAAATCGTCAGCGCAATTGCGGCGCCGATCACGGCGATGCCAAGGCTGCTGAGCTGCAGGCTTTTTGCCAGAATAAAGCCGACAAAATAGAAAACTGCAATGTCTGCCGACCAAATCATGGACAGCAGGATGCCAAAGCCGACGGCGGTCATCATGGTGCCCGCCGCGCCAAGGCCGGTCATCACCCATGCGGGCAGCGCGGACAGGGCCGCGTTCAGCCCGTCAATACCAAAAGCCACACCGAAGAAAATGATGATGGCGCCCGGCAGCGAGGCGATGATGTTGACCAGAATGCTGAGGAACATAAACTTGCGGGGCTTGCACTCGGCGGCAACCTTTTCCCAGAATGCAGCCATTGCAGACCAGACAGCCATCAGCATGTTGTTGAACGACGCCATAACGGTGCCGATCGACAATGCCAGAGCAAGGCCGGTCTCGGTGGCACCCTGGCCCCCGACCAGAATGGCATATGAGACAGAGATGATGGTGCCGGACAACGTGTCGGACGGGATAGAGCCACCCACGGCGGAAATACCCATGAAGATTGCTTCCAGCGAAGCACCCATGGTGATACCGGTGTGCAGGTCACCCAATACCAGGCCGATGATGGGGCCCACGACGATGGGGCGGTTGAGGCACTGCCACGACAGCATATACGGATCAAGCACCTGAATGATCCAGTATACCAGCGCGCAGGCAATTGCGGCGGTAATTGACATTGACAAACTCCTCCTTATTTATGTTCTAATGAATGGAACTCCACTCACCCAAGAACCTTGGAAAGCTCCTGCGGCACGTCATCCGGGATGGTCTGGACGTTGCAGGGGATACCGGTCGCCACGATTTCTTTTAAAATGGCGGCTTCTTCGTCATAGGCATACAGGTTTTTCGTGTAGGTGTGGCGCTGCTCGGTGCCCTTTTTGGGGGCGATGCGGCCATAGTTGCCGACGTTGATCTGCGGAATGTCTTTCACTTCTTTTGCGATACGCAGCAAATTTTCCGGCGTGCTGACAATCAGCAGGATTTTCAGCGCGGCGGCACGGGGGTCGTTGCACAGCGCAATGCCCTTTTCTACCGAGACAATGGCTGTTTTGCAGGTGGCGGGGGCTGCCATCATCAGTGATTTCTGCATAATCTCGCTGCCTGCGGCAACGTCGTCCGCCACAATAATGCGGTCTACGCCCAGCGTGCGGCTCCACTTTGTGGCAACCTGCCCGTGAATCATGCGCTCGTCCAACCGTGCCCATTTAATCATAACGTTTTACCGTCCTTTCTTTTGCTCGAAACTGCTTAGAAAAAATCGCCTTCCGCATCGGCAGACGGCTGGGTATCCAGCTTTGTAAGGTCGACCCGGCGCAAAAACTCGCGGCTCTCGTCAATAATCTCGTCCAGCCTTGTGTCGCTGATGCTCGTTTCGCCCAGTACATCCATCATGAAAATCAGGTTCACGCCCGCAACAAGGCGGGTGTTCGGCCGGTCCAGGTAGGTGCACATCACCTGGTTGACGCTGCCGCCGTACAAATCGCTGCACAACAGCACCTCGTCGTCTGCGCCAACCGTTTTATAAAAGTCGTCCAGGTGCTGCTGCACGCTGGTCTCGTCGATATAGGCATTAAATACCGTCAGGTTCTCACATTCCCCCATCAGGATACTCAGGGATTTACGAATGCCGCTTGCCATGGTGCCGTGGGAGGATAGAAAAACTTTAAGCATAACGATCTCCTTTTGTTTGTTTGCACGATTACTCGTTCAAGTCAATCACATTTTATGTCTATTTTTTAAACACGACAACTTTACTTTTTTCTAACTAAAAGTGAAATATTTTGTTGTCTTTATGAATAAGTGAAAAAATAAAGCACTTACTCGTCAACTTCACGAGTAAGCGCTACTATTTTTATTCAGTTTGCAAGGATTGTCTCAGTAAGCTGTGCAGCGCCTCTACCGGGTTTTGTGCAAATTGTTCAGTTTTTTCTTGATTATTTGTGAGTTCGCTCAACACGGTCTCTAATGCTTTCACTTTCTGCAACGAATCTACACAATCCATGCAGACAAATAAGATATATTTCACTCTTTCTGTATTCCACTGGCTTTTTTTATGCAAAACGTAGAGT
The DNA here is from genome assembly GCA_023460035.1 of Bacillota bacterium. GTDB lineage: Bacteria > Bacillota > Clostridia > Oscillospirales > Ruminococcaceae > Pygmaiobacter. The sequence goes on along the minus strand of JAEWRN010000002.1, from coordinate 57,541 downwards.
TCCATGCATTCATGCCGGCAGGCTGCTGCCTGCCCAAACACCACAACACATTCATTTTTTACAAGGGAGTACTGTGCTTCCTGCTGGGTGAGGTCTGTTTCCATCCGGTTTCGGGCCGCTTCATCCTTTGCGTGGCGCAGGCTGATAAACTGAAAAAACTGCTCGGGTGACAAAAAACGAAAGTCCTGTATGACGCGTATCCTCTCGGGGTTTTGCACCAATTCGGGCAACTGGTAGGCATTGATCAGCACATCGTTGTGAATGCGGTTATAGTCCCGCCCCTGCTGGGTCATCAGCAGCAGGGAAGCAGGGTACGGATAGTTGTACCCAAACAGCCCCTGCCCGGCCGAGCCGTTGCCCACCAGCACCACATCGTAATCCTTGGGGTCGGTGCCGCGAATTTCATACAACTCCATGCCGGTGATCGACTCAATCAGGTCCGGGTATCGTTTTTGCAGGTCTTTGGCCTGCATGCGGGCAAACTGGGTGCCAATAAAATGGGTGGTCAAAATGCGCAGCGGTTTGATGTCGTATTTTACCTGGTTCAGCAGCGCGCAGACATAGCAGGACAAGATGGAAATATCGGTCTGCGAAACACGGCAACCGGTAGTTTCGGTCAACGCTGCCGCCATATAGCGCGCATACTGCACACACAGCGGGCTTTTTAAAAATTCTTTTTCGTAACTGTAGTCAAAATGCTGGTAACCGTCCATACCATACCGGACGCTCGCAAGCAGAGGCAGCACCAGCTGCTGTAAAATTGGCACGGCACCGGGCAGCGGCGCAAAATCGGTGCCGGTCTCGCGTTGCACCCGCAGCAGCATCTGATCTGCGGCTGCACAGCAATCCTCATACAAAAACGGGGCGGTACCGCGCAAATCGCGCGTCAGGTCCACATCCAAGTTTGACAAAATATAAATGGCCAAAAACGCGGTTTCGGCCGTATTCATGCGGTATCCGTCAAACTGCTCGGCAAGTGTGGCATAAATGGTACGGGCCACTGCATATACGGGGGTGGGGTGCAGCTCCTGCATCCAGGTGGGGGGCAAATCGACATACAGCCCCCCACGGGTGCGGTTGCGGGCAATGATCAAATACATCGCAATGCGCTGGGTGACACTGTCGCGCAGCGAATACCCGCTTTCGCGCAGCACCTTTAAAAAGGTATGTCGGATATTCTGCCGCTCCTCGTATTCGCAGCCAATCCACTGCGCATATTCCTGGTCGGTTGCGTCCAGCCTTGCCTTGTGAAAATGCAATTCAAACAGCTCGGTCATGGCAATGCGAATCAAATGCTCGGGGCCGTTGACCCGGATGCCCTGCCCGGCGGCATACCGGGTTTTTAAATGGAAGCTCTCGCAAAAAATACACGCGCGGCGCAGCGGCTCGCGCAGTGCCGAACGGGACAGGTACAGCTCTTCGGCCAGTTCTTCGGCTTTGACCCCGCGGGGCGATGCGACCAGCTTGCGCGCAAGGTACAACAGGCGGGATTCTTCGTTGGAGTTTGCAAGCGTCAGGTTGACGGCTTTCAGGCTGAGCAGCTCGTACAGCGAGCGGTAGGCGTCCACGTCCTGCACCTCAATCGAATAACCCTGATTGCGCTTTGAAATCAGCTTTGCGCCGTTTTTTGCCAACACTTCGGCAACTGCCGTCATTTCTGCCTTGACTGTGCGGCTGCTGCATTCCAGCATTTGGGCAAGCTGGTCGGATGTGACCGGCCCTTTTGCCATTGAAAGCTGCAGCAGAATCATCTGCTGGCGGTTGACCATCTGTGTTTCCTCCCTGTTTGCGGGGGCTTTCGCCGTCCGCTTTTTCTTCATGTTAGCATATAGGGCACAATTTGTGCAATCTGCCCCGCAATCTTTTGCCCGTTTTAGGTGAAATATTCTGACTGGAAAAACCGGTACTCTGTTTTATAATTGATAGTATGCCGTTTTTCTGCTTTGATTTTCCGGCGGCAACAAGGAGCATCCATGGAATACACGATACAAAACGAATGGCTTACGCTGACGGTAAGCACTGCCGGCGCGGAGGCGGTGAGTGTCAAAGCAACAAACGGGCACGAATTTTTGTGGCAGGCCGACCCTGGCGTCTGGCCGCGGCACGCACCCATTTTATTCCCCTATACCGGGCCGCTGCCGCACAGCACCCGCAGCTGGCAGGGCAGGGACTACCCCTGCGGTTTGCAGCACGGCTTTGCGCGCGACAAACAGCACCGGCTGGTGTCAAAGACCGCCGACACGCTGGTGTTTCAGCTTTGCCCGGACGAAGAGACCCGTGCCGTTTACCCGTTTGATTTTTTGCTGCAAAGCACCTTTGTTTTGCGGCAGAACACGGTGCACCACACGCTGCGCGTGCAAAACCCCGGCAACGGGCTGCTGCGCTTTGGCCTTGGCTTTCACCCCGGCTTTCGCTGCCCGTTTGACAGCACAAAACCACTGACCGATTATGAACTGCGCTTTGACCGCCCGCAGCCTGCGGCAGACTTACAAAATTACCCCACCGGTGAAACAGAAATTCGCGAGATTCCGCTGGCGGGCGACACCTTTGCAAAAGGGCCTTTTTTGATGATGAACCCGGCCCCCACAACGGTTTCGCTTTGCGAGCGCGGCACCGCCCGCCGGGTGGTTTGCCACATTGACGGATACCCCTATTGCCTGCTGTGGAGCCCGCCCGCAGCGCCGGGCCACCTTGTGTGCATTGAGCCCTGGCACAGCCTGCCGGACGTCGCGCAAAGCGGCGCCGCGTGGGAAACTTTTGCCCCGGCAGCACAGCTTGCGCCGAACGAAGAGTGGGCCGCCACACTGGTGACCGAATACTGGGACTAAACAAAATAAAAAACCTATGACACCCGCCGCAGCGCTTTTTGCGGCGGGTGTTTTGCTGCCACCGCCGCCCTGTAAAATGCCCCCGCACGGCGGGCACAAAAAAAGGGGCGGCAAACCGCCGCCCTTTTTTGAACCCCGTGTGGGGCATTTAAAATTTTGCTTACAGGCTGTTTTCTTCCGTGCTGTCCGGCAATTCAACTTCTTCGGGCTTCGGCGCTTCCATGCTGCTCTGCGGCTCTGCGGTTTCCTCCAGAATGCTTGCCTCTTCCACTGCCTTTTCCTTCGGCTCAACCGTGGCAATTACCAGCGCGGCGATGATGAGCACAACCTTTGCGGCAAGAATAAAGTAGCCGGCGGTGGTGCTGGTGGAGCTCGTCGTGCCCAGCACGGTGCCAAGGCCCGCATTGTAAAGGGTATTGGCCGGGCTGTACATCAAAATGCTGACGCAGACATACAGCACTGCGCTGTACACGACCGCATACTTTGCGCCGGCTTTTTCAAACACCGGGTTGCCGATCAATATGGCAAAAACGGGCACCAGAAATGCGCCGTACACCACAAACAGGTGGCCAACGGCAAGGCTGGATGTGCCGACCTGCTCAAACAGGCCGCGCATTACAAACATCTCCAGGATAAAGACAAGGCTCAGCAGCCCGGATGCGATCAGGCGATTGGTTTTGATTTTCATAAAAATTCATTACTCCCTTTATTTTTGTCCGGGCCCCCCGGCAAGATTTTTACACTGCCTTTTTTATGCCCAAAAGGCTGCCGAACAGCAACAGCCCAATACGCACCATTATAGGGATTTTCTGTTAATATTGTGTGAAAATCACTCATTCTTCACTACTTTTTTCGCTTTCTTCCTGCTGCAGGTCCTCGTCGCCCTCTTCGCCGGGTGCGGCGGTGTCCTCTTCGTCCTCGCCGCGCGGGGTACGGGCCACCGTGACAACCTTATCGCCCTCGCCAAGGCGCATGACCCGCACGCCGCCGGCATAGCGGCTTTGCACCGCAATATCCTCTACATGCATACGGATAATAATACCCTCAAGCGAGATGAGCATGATGTCGTCCTGCGCGTCCACGACCTTGACGCCGGCCACGCCGCCGCCCTTGCCGTTGTAGTTGCGAATGCCCTTGCCGCCGCGGTACTGGTTGCGGTATTCTTCCACCGGGGTGCGGCGGCCCTGGCCCTCTTCGGTGATGGTCAGCAGTTCGCCGCCGTCACGCACAACCGCCATGCCCACCACGCTGTCACCATCGGCCAGTGTAATTGCTTTCACACCGCGCGCGGTGCGGCCCAACGGGCGGGCGTCCTCTTCGGCAAACCGGATGGCCATACCCGCGTGGGTGGCGACAATCAGCTCGTCGGTGCCGGAGGTGATGCGCGTCCATGCAAGGCGGTCGTCGTCGTCCATCGAAATGGCAATCAGGCCGTTTTTGCGGATGTTGCGGTATTTTTCAAGCTCGGTGCGCTTGATGATGCCGTTTTTCGTCACCATCACAAGGTAGCCCTCGTCACTCTGTGCCGAAACGCGCAGCATCGTGTTCACCTTTTCATCCGGCGAAAGCGGCAGCAGGTTGACGATGTTGACCCCCTTCGAGGTACGGCTGCCCTCCGGGATCTCGTACCCCTTGACGCGGTACACCCGGCCAAGATCACTGACAAACAAAATATAGTCGTGGGTCGAGCCGATGAACAGCTCTTCCACAAAGTCCTCGTCGCGCCGGGTGAGGCCGGTGATGCCGCGGCCACCGCGCTTTTGGCTGTGGTAGGCGTCTGCCGGCTGCCGTTTGATGTAGCCGTAATGGGTCAGCACATAAATGCAGTCTTCCTCCGGGATCAAATCCTCAATATCCACTTCGCCCGACACGGTGGCAATTTCGGTGCGGCGCTCGTCGCCGTACTTGTCACGCATGGCAAGCAGCTCGGTTTTGACAATTTGCAGCACCTTGGCCTCGTCGGCCAAAATTTCGCGCCAGCCGTCTATTTTGGCATGCAGTTCGCCCAGCTCTTTTTCGATTTTCAAAATTTCAAGGCCGGCCAGCTGGCCCAGCTGGAAATTGACGATGGCAGTCGCCTGAATGTCGTCAAACGCAAACGCGTCCATAATGGCGGCCTTTGCCTCCGCCTTGCCGCCCTTGCAGGCGCGGATGGTGGTAATAATCTCGTCCACAATATCGGTGGCGCGTTTGAGGCCCTCTAAAATATGGGCACGCTCTTCTGCCTTGCGCAGATCAAACATGGTGCGCCGGCGCACGACCTCGCTTTGAAACTCGATGTATTTTTCCAGCATCGTTTTCAGCGTCATGACCTTCGGCTGGCCGCCGTCCAGCGCCAGCATAATCACACCCACGGTGTCCTGCAGCTGGGTATAGGTGTACAGCTGGTTCAGCACCACCTGCGGGTTGGCGTCGCGTTTCAGCTCTACCACCACGCGCATGCCATGGCGGTTTGATTCGTCGTTCAAATCACTGATGCCCTCGATGCGCTTGTCTTTGACGAGGTTCGCAATATTTTCCAGCATGCGGGCCTTGTTGACCATGTAGGGGATTTCGGTGATAATAATCTGGAAACGGCCGTTGGCCTTTTCTTCAATTTCAGCGCGGCCGCGCAGCGTGATTTTGCCGCGGCCGGTGGCGTAAGCGGCGCGGATGCCGCTGCGGCCCATGATGATGCCGCCGGTGGGGAAGTCCGGCCCTTTGATGTGCTCCATCAAATCGGGCAGCTCCACGTTTTCGACACCGTTGTCAATCATGCACACAATGCCGTCAATCACCTCACACAGGTTGTGCGGGGGGATGTTCGTCGCCATGCCGACGGCAATGCCCGTGCTGCCGTTGACCAGCAGGTTGGGGATGCGGCTGGGCAGCACCGAGGGCTCCTGCTTCGACTCGTCGAAGTTTGGCACAAAGTCCACGGTTTCTTTTTCAATGTCGGTCATCAGGTCCACGGCCATTTTGCTCATGCGGGCCTCGGTATAACGGTAGGCGGCAGGGGGGTCGCCGTCCACCGAACCAAAGTTGCCCTGGCCGTCTACCAGCGGGTAGCGCAGCGAAAAATCCTGCGCAAGGCGCACCATGGCGTCATACACCGACGCGTCGCCGTGCGGGTGGTACGAGCCCAGCACCGAGCCCACGGTGTCCGCCGACTTGCGGTAGGGGTGCGAGGGGTCGTTGCCGCGCTCGTGCATCGTGTACAGGATGCGCCGGTGCACGGGTTTCAGGCCGTCACGCACATCGGGCAGCGCACGCGCTGTAATGACCGACATGGAATAGTCGATGAAGGCGCTCTCCATCTCCTCTTTGATGTCGCGTACAATCAGCTTGGTACCTTCGTTGATCGAATTATCTATCATTTCAGCCATCCTTCTGTTCCGTTTGAAAAATCATGCCGGCAAGCAAACCGGCCGCCATCAGATATCGAGGTTTGCATACCGCGCGTTCTTTTCAATAAATTCACGCCGCGGCTCCACCTTGTCGCCCATTAAAATGGTAAACGTCTCGTCCGCCCGCTCGGCGTCCTCAATCGAGATCTGCACAATCACGCGGTTATCCGGGTTCATCGTCGTTTCCCAAAGCTGTTCGGGGTTCATCTCGCCAAGGCCCTTATAGCGGTTGACCTTGGTGCCCTGGCCCATCTCTGCCGACATAGCCGAAAGCTCTGCCTCGTTGTACGCGTATTTGACCTGCTGGCCCTTTGCCAGCTTGAACAGCGGGGGCTGTGCGATATACACATGCCCGCCGTCGATCAGCGGCCGCATGAAACGGAAGAAGAAGGTGAGCATCAGCGTGCAGATGTGCGAGCCGTCGACATCGGCATCGGCCATGATGAACACCTTGTGGTAACGCAGCTTCGACAAGTCAAATTCCTCGCCGATGCCGCAGCCCAGCGCCGTGACGACCGGCATCATTTTTTCGTTGCCGTACACGCGGTCCAGCCGGGCCTTTTCTACGTTGAGCATTTTGCCCCACAGCGGCAAAATGGCCTGTATGTTGGAGTCGCGCCCCATTTTGGCGCTGCCGCCTGCAGAATCACCCTCGACGATGTAGATTTCGGTTTTCGAGGGGTCTTTTTCGCGGCAGTCGGCCAACTTGCCGGGCATACGGCTGGATTCGAGCGCCGATTTGCGGCGCACCAGCTCACGCGCGCGCTTTGCCGCTTCGCGGGCACGGGCCGCCTGCGTCGCTTTTTCAAACACGGCTTTCGCGACGCCGGGGTTTTCTTCAAAAAACTCTTTCAGCTTTTCGTACACAAGGCTCGACATCAGCCCGCGCACTTCGGTGTTGCCCAGCTTTGCCTTGGTCTGGCCCTCAAACTGTGCGTCGGTCAGCTTGACGCTGATGACGGCCGTCAGCCCCTCGCGTACGTCGGTGCCCGAAAGGTTGGCGTCCTTGTCTTTTAAATAGCCCTTTTCGCGCCCAAAGTCATTGAACACGCGGGTGAGGGCCAGCTTAAAGCCCTCTTCGTGGGTACCGCCGTCCGGCGTGTTGACGTTGTTCGCAAACGACAAAATCAGCTCGTTATAGCTGCTGTTGTACTGCAGCGCCACCTCGGCCACAATGTCGCCCTGCTGGCCCTGAAAATAAATGACACTGGGGTGCAGCACTTCCATCTGGCGGCGGGTGTGGATGTGCTCGACAAAGCTGCGGATGCCGCCCTCGTAGCACATGCTCTCTTTCATTTCTTCTTCGCCGCGCTCGTCGGTCAGCGTAATGCGCACGCCGGCGTTTAAAAAAGCCTCTTCGCGCAGGCGGGTGAGCAGGGTTTCGTAGTTGTATTCCAAAACTTCAAAAATCTCTGCGTCCGGCTTAAATACAACGGTAGTGCCGTTGCCGGTCGTGGTGCCAATTTCGCGCAGCGGCGCGTCCTCTTTGCCGCGGTGGAAGCTTTGCTCGTACTCTTTGCCGTCGTGGCGCACCCTTACGGTCAGCCATTCGGACAGTGCGTTGACCACGCTGGCGCCCACGCCGTGCAGGCCGCCCGCCACTTTATACCCTGAATTATCGCCGCCAAACTTACCGCCTGCGTGCAGGATGGTAAACACGACCGTGACCGCGGGGATGCCCATTTTCGGCTGAATGCCGACCGGGATGCCGCGGCCGTTGTCGCTGACCTCAATGACATTGTCTTTTTTGATGGTGACCTCGATATGGTCACAGTACCCGGCAAGCGCCTCGTCGATCGCATTGTCGACAATTTCGTACACCAGATGATGCAGCCCGCGGGGGCCGGTGGTGCCAATGTACATACCCGGGCGTTTGCGCACCGCTTCCAGCCCTTCCAGGACTTGAATTTGTGTGCCATCATACTCGTGCATGACCTTGTTTTCGTTTTCTGCCATAACCTGTGCTTTCCTCCTGTCGAGGGCCCATGGGCCCATCCTGCCTAGAACTTACTGCAAATGATCAGATATTTTTAATATCGTCGATATAGCCCGAGCGCTTTTTCAGCGTGCCGGCCGAAATCTGCGAAATATAAATGGTCGGCCTGCGGCCTGCCATTACGATAAAGCTTTTGGGCAGTTCGCCGCTGACATTCACCACGCGGCCCTCTACCTCGGCGCGGCGCAGCAAATCGCGGGTGCGCTTTGAAATCGTCGAGCTGTCGAGATCAAAAATGCCCAAAATATCTTTGGTGCGAATAATGGTGTCGGTGCCGAGATGCAGATACATAGCGTCCCCCTAGTCCTCGTGCTTGACCGCGCGCAGCCGCCCGGCCTCCATTTCGTAAATTGCGCCGGGCGTGTCGTGAAACGCCGCCGCGTCGCAGCTGGTCAGCAGTACCTGCCGGCCCTCTATCTTGCGCAGTAAAAAGTCGCGGCGCACCGCGTCCAGCTCACTTAGCACATCGTCAAGCAGCATCACCGGCTCGGTGCCGGTCACCTGCCGTATCAGCCCCGCTTCGGCCAGCTTTAGCGCCAGCGCCGCGCTGCGTTGCTGGCCCTGGCTGGCAAAGGCGCGGGCGTCCTGCCCGGCCACCGTAATGGCAATATCCTCGCGGTGCGGGCCCACGGTACAACAGCCCGCGTGCAAATCCGCCGCGCGGGCTGCGCGCACCATGTGCCGCAGCGTTTCTTCATCTGCCGCCGTGGGCAGGTAAGTAAACGCACACGGCTCGCTGCCAGCCGAAATGCTGTCGTACACCGCGCTGGCCTCGGCAAACAACTGCGCAAGATACGCCGTGCGCCGCGCAATGATTTCAAACCCGGCTCTTGCCATCTCCTCGTCAAACGGGGCAATCAGCTCGTCCACGCCGGCAAACCGGCGCGCGTCACGCAGCAGCGCATTTTTTTGGGCCACCGCCCGCGTGTACCTTCGCAGCACCGCAAGGTACCCGGGGTACAGCTGGCACAGCGCGGCATCGACAAACCGACGCCGCCCCTCCGGGCTGCCCTTGACTAAGTCTAGATGCGCGGGGGAGAACACCACGGCGTAAAAATGCCCGGCAAGGTTGGTGGCGCGGCCAAAATCGGCGCCGTTCAGCTTTGCGGTGCGCCCGGGCTTCACCCCGGCTTCCTCGCAGCCCTCGCCGCCGATGACAAGCCGAAACCTGTCTTCTTCGCCGCTGTCCTGCTTTGCCGTGGCTTCCAGTACCGCATAGGGCTGCCCGCACTGCACAAGGTGCATGTCTTTGCCGCCGCGGAAGCTTTTGGCCCCGCACAGCAGCCACACACTTTCCAGCAGGTTGGTTTTGCCCTGCCCGTTTTTACCGCAGATCACCGTGAGGTGCGGGCCGGGCCGAAACGACGCCTGCTCGATATTGCGGTAATGCTGCACGGCGTGCTCCTGTAAGATCACGCGGGTGTGACCTCCAGCTCAAAATTTTCAATTTTGACGCGGTCGCCGGGCCGTATTTTTTTGCCGCGCTGGGTGCAAACTTCGCCGTTCACGGTAACAGCGCCGTTTTGAATGGCCATTTTGGCCTCGCCCCCGGTGGACAGAATGTTGGCGAATTTTAGCAGCGAGTCCAGTTTAATAAACTCGGTTTTAATTTGAATGGTTTCCAGTGCCATGGCGGCCTCCTAGTCGTTTTTAAAACGTACCGGCATCACAAGGAAGATAAATTCATTGCCCTCCACCGGCAGCACCTTTACGGGGGACAGCGGGCCGTTCAGCTCAAACGCCACCTTGTCGCAGCCGGAATTGCGCAGCGCGTCGAGCAGATACCGGTTATTGAAACCGACTTCCATGTGTTCTCCCTCAAATTCGCAGGGGATGCTGTCCATCACCTTGCCAAGCTCGGTCTGGCAGCGCACGGTCAGCGCCTCGTCAAAGGTGACCCGCAGCGGGTTTTTCAGCCGCTCGGTGATAATCAGGCTCGCGCGCTCAATCGCGGCCGAAAAATCCCGTACCTCCACAATCACGCGGGTGAGGTAGCCGGGGTTGATGGTTTTGCGGTAATCCAGAAACGCATCGTCCAGCAGGCGGCTGACAATCGTATACCCGCCGATGGAAAAGACGACATAGCGCTTGTTTGCGCTGATGCCGATTTCTTCGTCGGAATCGCCGATGAGCCGCGCAACCTCTGAAAGTGTCTTTGCAGGGATGACAATTTCGACCTCATGGTCGGTCTTGACCGGGCGCTCGCAGATGGCAAGCCGAAACCCGTCCAGCGCGACCAGTGTGAGCTTATTGTTACCGAGAACAAACTTTTCGCCGTTGTTGGCCGGCTTTTTATCGTCCTGCGAAACTGCATAAATTGTGGTCTCAATCATTTCCTTCAGCGTCACTGCGTCCATCATCGTCGTGGGCAGCGCACCGCGGCCCTCAACCTCTGGTTGAGAGAAGGCGGCGGCCGGCAGTTCGGGGTAGTCTGTGGCGGAAATACCGGTGATGTTGTACTCGGTAATGCCGCCCTTGATGGTGGTGACCAGCGTTTCGGTGCAGTCGATTTCCACCGTGTCCGACGGCAGGCGGCGAATCATGTCGCCGACGAGCTTTGCGCTTAAGACCACCGACCCCTCGTCGCGGATGCGCGCGTCGATCCCGGTAGTGATGCCCATTTCAAGGTCGTAGCCGATGAGGGTGAGCTTGCTGCCCTCCGCCTTAAACAGGATCCCTTCCAGCGCCGGCACGCTGCTGCGCATTGTGACCGCGCGGGAGACGCCGAGGATTGCCTCGGCAAGGCTTGTTTTGTCGCATTCTAGTTTCATGATCATTCCCCCATCAGATTCGAGATGCCCGGCCGTACCGGGTTTTCAAAAAAAACGGAAAAACCGCTGTATTTGAGAAGTTGGAAATAGAAGTAGTCATAGGGGCTGTGAATTTGTGGAAAAGATGCCGCAAGCCCGCACGGCACAACACCAAACGGTTGTTTTTTTGTCGTGAAAGGCGCTGTGGATAATTTGTGAGTTTCAACAATCCATCTTTTTGCGGCATACCCCTGTGGAAAACTTTCTGTTGAATGTTAAAAGCGTTGTGGAAAAAGAGGGGCCTTTTTTCGGGGGCTTACACCCGTGCGTTTTTGACGATATCCTCGACAATCTCATGGAAGCGGGGGTCGGTCGTGAGCTTCTTTTCGACTTCGGAAATCGAGTAGACGACGGTGGAGTGGTCGCGCCCGCCAAACTCTTTGCCGATGTCCTGCATTGTCATGCCGGTGATTTCGTGCACCACATACATCGCGGTTTTGCGGGCCGACGAGATATTGCTGCTGCGTTTGCGGCTGCGAATGTCCGCCGGGGTGATATTGTAGGTGCGGGCCACCTCGCTGATGATCTTTTCAATCGTGACCGGCACGGGCTGGTTTTCGTTTAAAATATCTTTAATGGCGTTCTGCGCCGCGCCGATGACCGGCTGAATGCCCTCCAGCAGGCGGTAGGCGTTCAGCTTTTTCACCGCGCCCTCTAGCTGGCGGATGTTGTTTTTTAAATGGTTTGCAATAAACTCGGCCACGTCGTTCGGGATGTCGAGCCCCAAAAGGTCGGCCTTGCGGCGGATGATGGCGACACGGGTCTCAAAATCCGGCGGCTGAATGTCGGCGGTCAGGCCCCATTCCATCCGGGTGCGCAGCCGGTCTTGCAGGCTTTTAATCTCTTTCGGCGGGCGGTCACTGGCCAGCACAATCTGCTTGCCCGCATTGTACAGCGTGTTGAAGGTGTGGAAGAATTCTTCCTGTGTCGACTCTTTGCCGCCGATAAACTGAATGTCGTCGACCAGCAGCACGTCGGCCGCGCGGTATTTTTGGTGAAACTCGGCGGTCGAGTTGTTTTGGATGGCGCTGATGATCTCGTTGGTAAAGGCTTCACCGTCCACGTAAACAATGTTGAAATCCGGGCGGTTTTTGGCAATCTCCAGCCGGATGGCGTTCAGCAGATGCGTTTTGCCAAGGCCGGAATCGCCATAGATGAACAGCGGGTTGTACGCGCCGGACGGGTTTGCCGCAACGGCCTGCGCCGCCGCGTGGGCAAATTTGTTCGTGCTGCCCACAATAAAGTTTTCAAAGGTGAACGCGTAGCTGCCGGTGGGCACCGCGGTCTGCGCCTCCGGCTTTGTGGGCTCGGGCACCTTAAACTCCATGCCGACTTCAAAACCAAGAATTGTGCTGAACGCCTCTCTCAGCAAATCGGCATAGCGCTCTTGCACCATGCCCTTGATAAAGTCACTGCGCACAGAAATAGAGACGATGCCGTTTTCGAACGACAGCGGCTCCAGCCCGTCGATAAACAAGTTGTATGTGGCATCCACCAGCCGCTCTTTGCAGTAATTTTTTACAGCGGCAAATACCTCGTCAAACGAATCCATAGTTGTCAGACACACTCCCAAAATGTAAATTGTTTCCCGGGGCAGGAGGCAACGAAACGGCCGCCGCATGCAAAGCCGGTGACCGGAAAAACAAAAAAAAACAGGTTTTTAAGTAATTCTGCGCCAAACTGTACGACGCACCCCCAAAAAACCTAAAAACCGTTTTTCTGCCCGCCGGGCACCGTGGTGCCGGCCCGCGCGGGCAGTTGTCCTGTTTTTGCAATTATAGCATAAATTTTGCCGCCATACAACTACCACAAGGCACTTTTATCAATAGTATAATATAGACAAATAACTTCTATATATAAGGGGAAGGAGCGCGGCGGCAAAGCACAGGGCCGCCCGCGGGGTGTCGCAAAGGCCGGCAAGGGCACTTTTTGGCTTTTTTACCGCCGCCGCTGCCCACAGAAACTGCAAAAAGTATTGACAGCACAAAGAAGTTTAGGATATACTTTTATTTTGCAAGGCTATGCATTTTGTAAGTTTGGCAAAATGTAGTGTAACTGCGATGTAACGCCCCAAGACCGGCGTACACATAACGCCCGCCAGGGCAGACCTTGATTGGAGGAACAAAACATGAAAAGAACTTTCCAGCCCAAGAAACGCCAGCGCACCCGTGAGCATGGCTTTCTCAGCAGAATGAAGAGCAAGAGTGGCCGCAAGGTCATCGCCGCGCGCCGCACCAAAGGCCGTGCAAAGCTTGCCGTCTGATTCAACGGGAATTGGCGGTCGCCCGTCTTCCCCACCCCAAAAGGGCCGCCGCAGGTGGCCTTTTTGTCTTAAGCGGGAAAACGCAGTATGGGGGGGCTGAAATTTGCGCTACCGTTCGATCACTCGCAATGGGGATTTTGCCCGCACCTACCGCAGGGGAAAATCCTACGTCAGCCCGTTTGTCATCACCTATGTGCTGCCCCGCAGAAACGGCGGGGTGCGCCTTGGGATCACGACCAGTAAAAAAATCGGCGGCGCGGTACAGCGTGTGCGCGCGCGGCGGGTCATCCGCGAGGCGTATTATGCCGCCGGGGTCGACAAAACAAAAAATGTCGACATCGTCTTTGTTGCCCGTACCGCAACAACAAAGGTCAAGATGCAAAAGGTCGCACAGGCGATGCACGCGCATCTTGCGGCAGCGGGGCTGCTGGTGCCATGAAAAAACTGGTGCTTGCCCTGCTGCGGGGCTACAAAAAGTACATCTCTCCTTCGCTCGGCAACAATTGCAGGTTTTTACCCACCTGCAGCGAATACGCGATGGAGGCAGTGGAGCGCCACGGCATTTTAAAGGGCGGTCTGCTGAGCATTTGGCGTATTCTGCGCTGCAACCCGTTTGGGCGCCGCGGTTATGACCCCGTACCGGAAAAGGGCCGTTGGCGCAGCGACGAGCGAAACCTAGAAAAGCGCCACTAGGGCGCGGCAAAGGCGGCAAGTTGGCCGTTTTTGCTTTACACTATCAGGCCGCGCCTGCCGCGGCAGTGAGGATGTCAATATGTCGAGTTTTTTTGGTATTTTAGGCGGCCCTCTTGGGTATGTCATGGAGTTCATCTACAAATACATCGTCAGTGACTACGGCCTGTCGCTGGTGCTGTTTACCTTGGTGCTGCGTTTGCTGATGTTCCCCCTGCGCATCAAACAGCAAAAATCCACCGCCCGCATGGCGGCTTACCAGCCGATGATCCAGGAGATCCAGAAGAAATATGCCAAGGATCAAAAGCGCCAGCAGGAAGAAATGATGAAGATGCAGGAGGAGTACGGCTATTCGCCGACTGCCGGCTGCCTGCCGATGGTGCTGAACATGGTTGTTCTGTTCGGCATCATTGAGGTCGTTTACCGCCCGCTGACCTATATTTTGCATATTTCCACCGATTTGCTGACCGCCGCCGCAACCGCAGGCAATATTGCTGGCGGGTATGCACAGCAGAGCAAAATCATTGGCGCGGTACTGGCCGGCAACAGCGGCGTCATTGGCGCGCTGGGCGAGCAGGCCGTGGGTCTCATCAAGGGCTTTAACGTGTTTTGGGGTAACCTGAACCTCGTTGCCATGCCGACCATCAGCCTTGCCGGCTGGCAGACGCTGGTCTTCCCGGTGCTGTCGGTGCTCACGATGATCGGCAGCCAGATTATTGTGCAGAAAACCAGCGGCCAGCAGCTGCAGGGCAGCATGAAGTACACCCCGTGGATCATGAGCGCGATGTTTATTTTCGTCGGCTTTACCGTGCCGGTCGGCTTCAGCCTGTACTACACCGTGTCGAACCTGTTGATGATTGTTGAGAGCCTTGTGGCCCGCAAAATCTACGACCCTGAAAAGATGAAACAGCAGATTGCGGATGAGATCGAAGAGAAGCGCAAAGCCAAAAAGGCGAAAAAGCAGGTCACCGTTAAAACCGACAGCGGCGAAGAGATGAAAAAAGACGTCACCGAGTCGGAGATGGCAAGCCTGCGCCTGCAGCGTGCCCGCGAGCTGGACGCCGCCCTGTATGCCGACGAGCGCACCGCCCCGCTGACCGCGGAAGAGCTTGCCGCCCAGCAGGAAGAGCTGGCGAAGGGCAGCAAAAAAGGCAAAAAGAAAGCCGCGTCAAAAGACGCGACGGAAGCATTGCTGGAGCAGGAAAAAGAAGAGAGCGAAAAGCAACATCTCGAGGATGAATAAACCCGTTGCCCCTGGTAACGGTGAAAATAGAGAGGAGCAACGACCATGAGCGAATGGATCGTAACCGGGAAAACGGTCGAACAGGCCATTGAACAGGCCTGCGCCGAATATGGCTTTTCGAGCGACGAGATCACGGTTGAAGTACTGGAGATGCCTTCCCGCCGGTTCTTTTCCTCCACCCCTGCCAAGGTAAAAATCACTTTGGAGCAGGAGCAGAAGGAGCATACCCCGGCGGGCACAGCAAAAAAAGAGCAGCCGGTACCCGATGCACCCAAAGCACAGCCCCGCGAAGAAGCGGCCCCTGCACCTGCACCGAAAGCCCCACAAGCCCCCGCCACCCCTGCCGCCGTGCAGGAGGACCTGCCGGAAGAGCCGGCAACCGGTGAAAAAATTGAACTTGCGGTACAGTTTTTTACCACCGTTGCCGCGGGCATGGGCGCAAAGGATTTGACCGTGACCCCGGTTAAAGTGGGCGGCGCCACCATTTTGAAGGTTGAAGGCCCCAGCGTTGGGGTGTTAATCGGCCGCCGCGGCGAGACAATGGAAGCGCTGAGCTACCTTGTCAGCCTTGCCGCCAACCGCGGTGAGGGCGATTATGAAAAGATTGGTCTTGATGTCGCGGGCTACCGCGCCAAGCGCGAAAAGGACCTTGCCTCACTGGCAAAGCGCGTCGGCGCCAAGGTACAAAAAACCGGCCGCAGCTATATGTTTGAGCCGATGAACCCCTACGAGCGGCGCATCATCCACTCGACCATCAGCGAGATGCAGGACCTTGTCAGCGAATCCACCGGGGAGGGTGCAGCCCGCCGGGTAGTCGTGCGGTCCACTGCGGCGAATGCCCAGCAGGACAAGCCGCGCGGCGACCGCGACCACAGCCGCGCACCCCGCAGGGGCGGCAAGGGTGGCCATGGCAACAATGCCGAGCGCGCACCGCGCAGGGAAGCACCCCCGCGCCCGCAGCCCAAAGCCGATGGTGCTGCCGAGGCCGCGCCGCGCACCGAGGGCATTGACGACAGCTTCGATTTGCCACTGTACGGCAAAATCGAGCTGTAAACGAGCACAAAAACCGGGCGGTCAGGGATCGCCCCCGTTTGATGCGGGGGCCCCGGCCGCCATTTTGTTTGGGAGGGAAAACACGATGCAGCACCAAGAGACGATTGCCGCCATTGCCACTGCGGCCGGGCGCGCGGGCATTTCTTGCGTTCGCATTTCGGGCCCCGCGGCCTACGCGGTCGCCGCTGCGGTTTTTACCCCGGCAAACCCCCGCCGCAGCTTAGCCGCGGCAAAGGGGTACACCGCATTTTACGGCAGCTTTTCGCGCGGCGGCCGCCGCATGGACGAAGCGGTGGCCCTTTGTTTCCGCGCGCCCAAAAGTTATACCGGCGAAGAGGTGGTAGAGCTTTCGGTGCACGGCGGCGAAGCCATTACCAAAGAACTGCTTGCCGCCTGCTATGACGCGGGCGCGGCCCCGGCCGCCGCGGGCGAATTTACCCGCCGTGCCTTTTTAAACGGCCGCATTTCACTCACGCAGGCCGAAGCGGTGATGGAGATGATTGAAGCCACCGGCGAAGCGGGTACCCGCGCCGCCGCCGCCGCCATGCAGGGCGCACTTTACCGCAAAATCAACGGGGTGGCGGGGCAGCTGACCGCCCTTGCCGGGCACATTGCTGCCTATACCGATTACCCGGAAGAAGACGTGGAAGAGCTGTCTGATACTGCCCTTGCCGCCACTCTTGCCGCCGCGCGCGGCGAGCTGGAAGAGCTGCTTGCAAATTACGAGAGCGGCAGCATTTTGCGCCGCGGGGTGCGCACCGCCATTGTGGGCAGCCCCAACGTGGGCAAAAGCACGCTGCTGAACCTGATGAGCGGGTTTGAAAAAGCGATTGTCACCCCCATTGCCGGCACGACGCGCGACGTGGTGGAGCAGGATATTTCACTTGCGGGCACCACGCTGTTGCTGGCCGATACCGCCGGCCTGCGCGACACGCAGGACCCGGTGGAGGCCGAGGGCATCCGCCGCAGCCAGCAAAAGCTGGAGGAAGCAAATTTAATTTTGGCGGTGTTCGATGCCTCCCGCCCGCTGACCGGCGACGACCTTGCCCTGGCGCAGCGTTGCCGCGGGCGGCTGGCGATTGCGGTATGCAACAAAACCGACCTGCCCCGCGCAGCCGATGTTGCCGCCATAGCGCCCTGTTTTCACGCGGTGGTGGAACTGAGTGCCAAAGAAGAGGGTTTTTCGCCCCGGCTGCGGCAGGCTATACTGGATTTAATCGAGACATCCCATGTGGACCCGGACGCCGCGCTGCTGGCAAACGAGCGGCAGCGCGCCGCGGCGGTGCGCGCGCAGCAGGCGCTCGCCGAAGCGCAGGGGGCGCAGCAGGCGGGGTTTGCGCTGGACGCGGTTTCGGTTTGTGTAGATGACGCGCTGGATGCGCTGTACGAGCTGACCGGCGAGCGCGCCAGCGACGCGGTCATTGACGATGTGTTTTCACGGTTCTGCGTGGGCAAATAAAAAAGGGTGCGCCGCAGTTTTCCACCGGCACGGGGTGTTTGTGTTGAAAACTGCGGCGCACTGGTGGATTTTTGGGCCGCTTTCGGGCCAAACAGAAAAGCGAGGCGGGGACGTTGGATCTTCTGGAACAATATGATGTGATTGTGGTGGGTGCCGGGCATGCCGGCATTGAGGCTGCTGTGGCGGCCGCAAAGCTGGGCTGCCGCACGGCGCTGTTTACGATGAGCCTTGACGGGGTGGGCAATATGCCCTGCAACCCGTCGATTGGCGGCACGGCCAAAGGCCATTTGGTGCGCGAAGTGGATGCGCTGGGCGGGGTGATGGGCATTGCCGCCGACGCCACCTTTTTGCAAAGCCGCATGCTGAATTTGGGCAAGGGCCCGGCCGTGCACTCGCTGCGGGTGCAAAGTGACCGCCAGCGCTACCACGAATATATGAAACTGCTGATTGAGCGCACCGAAAATTTGCAGCTCAAACAGGCGGAGATCACCGGCCTGCTGTCGCAAAACGGCAAGGTGACCGGGGTCGTCACCCGGCTGGGGGCCGCGTACACCGCAGGCGCGGTGGTGCTTGCCACCGGCACCTACCTTGCGGGCAAAATTTATGTGGGTGAAGCCAGCTATGCCAGCGGGCCGGACGGCCAGCACGCCGCCGTGGGCCTTAGCGACAGCCTGCGCGCGCTGGGCATTGTGCTGCGCCGCTTTAAAACCGGTACCCCCGCCCGCGCCAACCGCCGCAGCATCAACTTTGAAAAAATGGAGGTGCAGCGCGGCGACGAACCGGTTGTGCCGTTTAGCTTTATGACGCCGGGCGGCGCCAAAAATAAAATGGTCTGCCACATCACCTACACCAACGAGGAGACCCACCGCATTATTTTGGACAACATCGGCCGCTCGCCGCTGTACGGCGGCAAAATAGAGGGCATTGGCCCGCGCTACTGCCCCAGCATTGAAGATAAGGTGATGCGGTTTCGCGATAAGCCCCGCCACCAGATTTTTGTAGAGCCCTGCGGCGAGTTTACCGACGAGATGTATTTGCAGGGCATGAGCAGCTCGCTGCCCGAAGAGGTGCAAAACGCCTTTTACCGCACCATCCCCGGGCTGGAGCAGATTGAAATTATGCGCCCGGCCTACGCGATTGAGTATGACTGCTGCGACCCGCAGCAGCTGGATGCCTCGCTGGTGTTTAAAACTGTGCCGGGTCTTTACGGCGCGGGGCAGTTCAACGGTACCTCCGGTTACGAGGAGGCCGCCGCCCAGGGTCTGATTGCCGGCATCAACGCCGCGCGTTTTGTGCAGGGCAAACCTCCGGTAGAACTTGCGCGCTCTTCCAGCTACATCGGCACGCTGATCGACGACCTTGTGACCAAGGGTGTGCTGGACCCCTACCGCATGATGACGAGCCGCAGCGAATACCGGCTGACCCTGCGGCAGGACAATGCCGACGAGCGCCTGACCCCGCTTGGGCGTGAGATTGGCCTTGTGAGCGACGCGCGCTGGGCGCAGTTTACCGCCGACACCGACGCCCGCAAGGCAGAGCTGACCCGCCTTGCCGCAAGGGTGCTGCGCCCGGCAGAAGCAAACGACTTGTTGGCCGCCCGCGGCGAGCCGCCGCTTATCAGCGGTGCCAGCGCGCTGGAGCTGCTGCGCCGCCCGGCCATCAGCTACACCGACCTCGTCTCGCTCATCGGCCCGGGGCCGGGGGTCAACCTGCATGTCGCCGCCCAGCTGGAGACTGAAGTGAAGTACGAGGGGTATATCCGCCGCCAGCAGCAAAAAATACAGTCGCTGCAAAAGCAGGAGTCGGTCAAAATACCGGCCGGGTTTGCCTACGACAACATCACCGGTATCCGGCTGGAAGCGCGCGAAAAGCTGGCAAAAATCCAGCCCGCAAATTTGGGGCAGGCCGCCCGCATCCCCGGGGTGAACCCGGCGGACATTGCCGTGCTGTCGGTAGAGCTTGCCGCATGGCGCGCAAAAGAGGGGAGAAAACACACCGATGATCAATAAACAGCGGCTGATCGCCGCCGCCGCCGCGCGCGGCCTTGCGGTAGAGGGCATTGCCGACGCACTGGACCGGTATGCCGCCCTGCTGGTGGATTACAACGAAAAGGTGAACCTGACCGCAATCACCGACCCCGAAGGCATTGAAATGAAACATTTTCTGGATTCGCTGTTGCTGGCTGCCCAGCCGGAGGTTGCCGGCAAGCTGGTAGACGTGGGCACCGGGGCAGGTTTCCCCGGTGTGGTGGCAAAACTGTATAAACCAGAGTTACAGTTGACGCTGTTAGAGCCGACCGGCAAGCGGGTAGAATTTTTGCGTTACCTGTGCGGCGAGCTGGGGCTAAAGGCAGACTTTTTAAAAGAGCGTGCGGAAGAAGCTGCCCGCAAGCAGTGGCGCGAAAGCTTTGATGTTGCGACGGCCCGCGCGGTGGCGCGGCTGAACAAGCTGGCGGAGTATTGCCTGCCGCTGGTGCGGGTGGGCGGCTATTTTATTGCGATGAAAGGCGAAACCGCGCAAGAGGAATTGCAAGAGGCGTTGCCCGCCATCGCAAAGCTGGGCGGCAGCTTGGTAGAGCTGCGCAGTGCAGATTTGCCCGGCGGCGAACAGCACAGTTTGATTGTGCTGCGCAAGACGGCACCCACCCCGGCGGTCTACCCGCGCAACGGCGGTAAAATAGCAAAAGCCCCCCTGTAATACGGGGCGATAAAAACCTAGAAAAAGGGCGGCCTGTTGAAGCAGAAAGTTTTCAACAGGCCGCCCTTGCTTTGTTGAAAACAGGGGCCGTAAAACGAAATACTGCAAAAAGCAGCGGGTGCGGCGATACCGAATAGCGGCACGATTTTGCCGTGCTTTTTGGTGGCCGCGGGCCGTTTTTTGGGTGGGCAGCGCGGGGCAAAAAGGCGGGGTGTGTGGCCGCTGTTTTTCCACGGGCGGGCTGTGGAATGTTGAAAACTTTTTTGAAACCCCGCAATTTGGGCCTTGCAGCCAAAGGGCTGCAATTAGTTTAGAAACCTTAAAAAAACCGCATTGCAAAGCCAAAAAGCAGGTATTTCGTTTTACGTTTATGGGGGCTGTTAAAACTAAAACAGGCTGTTTTGGGCCCGGTTTTAAACAATCAGCGGTTGTGGTGTTGAAAACTTTTTTGTCCACTTTGGCACCTTATCTGCTGCCCTGCATGGTAGTGGTTTGCCCATGTTGGGGTGGCGGTGTGCCCCACCCCAACATAGGCGGTTGGAGCCTCGCCGGCGCGGTTGTAAAAAAGGGGGCAATAACAACCGGCATAAAAAAGTTTTCAACATTGCCCCTGTGCCAAAGGGGAAAATACCCCCCGGTGCCCGGGCATGCTGCGCGGCGGCGTACCCGCCAGAAAACCCCCTTATTTTCTGGCAGCTTTTATAATGCTGTGCGGTGGGTTGCAAGCGCTTCGGGACAAAGCAGCGGCCACCCAAAGGGGGGTGGTTACATGTGTTTTAATTTAGTTGGCACGCGGCGTGCCGTAATAGATTTTTGCGCTGCGCTATGCCGGCAGTTTGCGGCTGGCCTTAGTGGTGCCTTGGCGGCCCAGAGTTTCAACACAATGTGGCTAAGAATGTGGAAAAAGTTGCAGATGTAAAACAACCGGGCGGCCGGCGTAGTATGGGGTGTTTTTACAAAAGGCGACGTAAGGCAGGGGCAAAAGATTGCCGTGTACAGGCCGCGCACACGGGGGTTGGTTGTGCCTGTTTTTCCACAACCTTAGGTGCCGCTGGTGGAAAATGCGCTTGCAGAAAAACAACTGCTTTTTTATGGCGGCGGCACTGTTTTGCACCAAAAGCCGGGGCACCCGCCGGCGCGGCTTTTGGCCGCCACTTGGCAGCGGCGAGTTGTTGAAACGGGTGGCCCGCAAAAAAGCAGGGTCAGTTGCAATGGCCGTCGGCGCCGCAAGCAGGGGTGCAATGCCGGCGGTGGTATGGTCGGGCGTGCAAACGGGGTAAGAGTAATTTCATTTTTTGCACTGGGGTAACGGCCAGCCGGTAGGGCGGCAAAAAAAGAAGTGCCGCAAACCCCACCGCAAAGGGCAAAAGTCGCACCCCCACATTTTAACGTTGCCCGCGGGCAAGCGCCGGGGCAAGCATATACCTAGCGCGCTGGCAAGTGTCGTTATAAAAAACAAAAAGCCCCCGTTATGTTGCGGCTGGGCAGTGCCAAGGGGGCCGCGCGGCGGGGGGGGTACCTGCAAAGGCAAGGCAGCTTTGGCGCATCGGGGCTTGTTTTTCTGCGCTATTTTTCACAGCGTGCACCCCGCGTTAAAAAAGAAAAGCCACACAAATACTGCCTGCGCCAGCCGGCAGACACAAACCACAGGTGAACCGGGGCAAGCGGGCAAAGTTTTTAAGCGGCGCCCATAAAGTAAGGGGAGCATGCCCCGGCGGGTGAACGGCGAAAGCCATTACGGGGTGGCGGGCAGATGCGGGGTGCAAAGCAGTTTATACCAAAGTGCCACCCTGTCGGCCAAAGGGTACCAAGCGATGCACAAAGGCAGACCTTACGGCGGCGCGAGAAAGCAAAAAGGCATGCCGGTAAAGTGGGCACTCTTGCAAAGCCCCACGCGGGGTAGCATGTGGGCGGTGTAAATGAAACAGGCAAAATTGCGACAAGCACCCACACAAAACAGTAAGCACAAAAGGGTGGGTTACCTTTTACGTTGCAACGCAAGTAATAGGGGTGCCGCGGTAAAGCACCAATAAGCGCGCCGGGCAATGCCCCCATAAAACAGGTGTAAAAAACAGGGGCAACCCGCAGCGGGTTTTTAGTACAACAACGGGGCGGGTCTGCGGCGCCCTGCTTATCCTGCAAAGGGCAGGGTAAAACTAAAATCAGAGGTGACGGGGGTAACTTGCGGGGGTAGGGCAAAAGGGCAAACATTACCTCAAGCGGGCAGTGAAGAGGTACCAGTGTTTCACGTGAAACAAAAAACAGAAAAACCAAGAGCGCAATGTTTCACGTGAAACATTGCCCAAGCCACCCCCCAAAACAAAACGATGTTTCACGTGAAACATGTGGCACAGCAGCCAAGCCCCAAAACACGCCACCGGCAGGCGGGCAAATGCGCCGGTAAACAATGTGGTGAAGTGCAATACCCCCTGCCGTAACTTACAAATAAAAAAACAAAAATCTCGTGCGCAGGCTAACGGCATCACAGCCCAAGGGAAACAGCAAAGCCAGAAAAAATGCCGTACCAACACCGGGCACCGTTAAACTCACCTGCCCGCCAATCACCAGCGGCAGTCCGTCAAATCCGGTCTTACAACAAAGCATACCGGCTTTGCTATAGGGTGCAGCGGCAAAGGGGTATTGTTGTTGAACACCGTGTAGCGGGTTTTCTGCCGGCCACCCCACCACCCGGCGCGGCCCGGCAGAATAAAAGGGTAAAAGGCCCCATAAAACGCACGGCAACAACCCCTTTACGCAACCGGCACAGCTGAAAGCACAGCGGCCCCAACCCCACAAAAAGTACTGCCGCCCACAAAACGAAAATTTTACAAGGCAAACCGCATTAAAACGGCAAAAAAACAAAAGAAAAGCCCAAAAGATGAAGTAAATCCCTTTGCCGGGGCAAAACCATGTGCTATAATAGCCATACAGGTCGCAAAACGGCAGTTTTGCGGCCCATTGCGCCTGCGGCGGCAAACAACACAATAAAAGGGGAGCTGATGGTCGTTTGAGTAAGGTGATTGCGATTGCAAACCAAAAAGGCGGTGTGGGCAAAACCACCACGGCGGTCAATCTGTCGGCGGCGGTGGCAGCCACGGGCAAGCGGGTGCTTTTGGTAGACCTTGACCCGCAGGGCAACAGCACCAGCGGTTTTGGGGTTTCAAAGCGCAAGGTTGAAAACAGCGTCTACCAACTGCTGATCGGCGAATGCCCGGCGGCGGACTGCATCATCAAAACGCAGTACAAGGTCGACCTCATTCCCTCTAAAATTCAGCTGTCCGGCGCCGCCATTGAGCTGGTTTCAATGGAGCGGCGCGAGGCCCGGCTGCGCGAGGGGCTGGCCACCGTTGCAAAGAATTACGATTTTGTTTTTATCGACTGCCCGCCCGCGCTGGATTTGTTGACCATCAACGGGCTGTGCGCCTGCGACACGGTGCTCGTGCCCATCCAGTGTGAATTTTTTGCGCTGGAGGGCCTGTCCGAGCTGATGAACACCGTGCGCACGGTCAAAAATATGTATAACCGGTACCTTGAGGTGGAGGGCGTTTTGCTGACCATGTATGACGGCAGGTTAAATTTAACGCTGCAAGTCGTGGCAGAGGTCAAAAAATACTTCCCGAACAAGGTCTATAAAGCGGTCATTCCCCGCAATGTGCGCCTTTCAGAGGCCCCCAGCTTCGGCGCGCCGGTCAATTACTACGACGGCGCTTCCCGCGGGGCAACGGCTTACGCCGAGCTTGCGGCAGAACTGCTGAAAAACAACCGGTAAACCGGTTATGTGCCGCGCCGGGGTACCGGCTGCGCGGGCACAAAACAGAAGGAGGTATCATATGGCGGCAAAAAAAGGCGGCCTTGGCCGCGGTTTAGATTCGCTGTTTGTCGAATCGGACAGTGCAACGGGGACAAAACCCTCTGCACTGCCCCTTGCGGAGATTGAGCCGGATAAAGCACAGCCTCGCAAGCACTTTGCACCCGAAAGCCTGGCAGAGCTGGCGCAGTCCATCCAGCAGCACGGGGTGCTGCAGCCCATCACGGTGCGGCCCAACCCCGCGGGCGGCTACCAGATTATCGCGGGCGAGCGGCGCTGGCGCGCGGCGCGGGAAGCGGGGCTGACCGAAATCCCCGCGGTGGTGCGGGAGGTAAGCGACGCCGAGGCGATGGAGCTGGCACTGATTGAAAACCTGCAGCGTGAGGATTTAAACCCCGTCGAAGAGGCATTCGGCTACCAGCAGCTGATTGAAAGCTGTGGCTTAACGCAAGAGCAGGCCGCCCAGCGGGTGGCAAAAAGCCGCCCGGCGGTGGCCAATGCGCTGCGGTTGCTCGCATTGCCCGCCGAAGTGCTGCAATACCTGCGCGGCGGCAAGCTTAGCGCGGGGCACGCGCGCGCCATTTTGTCCATCGAGGGGGATAACGCCCGCGTTGATGTGGCAAAAACCGTGCTGCAAAAAAACCTGAACGTGCGCCAGACCGAGGCGCTTTGCCGGCAGATGAGCCGCCCGCACAAAGAGCGGGCCGCCGAACCGCGCCCGGCGCTGCCCTGTGAAGTAGAGCTTTCGCTGCAAGAGGCGCTTGGCACCGAAGTCGGCGTAAAGTATAAAGAGGGAAAAGGGACACTTTCCGTGCATTTCTACAGTGACGACCAGCTGCGCGCGTTTGCCAACCTGCTGGGGAACTATGAAAAGGAGAAAAGAAACTAATGCTGGACATCAAATTTGTCCGGGAAAACCCGGAACTCGTCAAGGAGAACATCAAAAAGAAATTTCAAGAGCATAAATTGCCCCTGGTGGACGAAGTGATTGCGCTGGACGTGGAAAACCGCGCCGCCATCACCGAGGCCGGGGCGCTGCGCGCAGAGCGCAACCGCCTGTCCAAAACCATTGGTGGTTTAATGGGGCAGGGCAAGCGTGACGAGGCCGAAGAGGTGAAAAAGCAGGTTTCTGCCCAGGCGGACCGCTTGAAAGAGCTGGAAGAGCAGGAAGCAGAGCTGGAAGAAAAAATCCGCACCATCATGATGAATATCCCGAACATCATCGATGCCAGTGTGCCCATTGGGCCGGATGACAGCCACAACGTGGAGGTAGAGCGCTTTGGCGAGCCCGTCGTGCCGGATTTTGAAATCCCGTATCACACCGAAATTATGGAAAGCCTTGGCGGCATTGACCTTGACAGCGCCCGCCGTGTGGCTGGCAACGGGTTTTACTACCTGATTGGCGACATTGCCCGCCTGCACGAGGCTGTGCTGGCCTATGCGCGCGATTTTATGATCGACAAAAAGGGCTTTACCTATGTCATCCCCCCGTTCATGATGCACGGCTCGGTGGTGCAGGGGGTCATGAGCTTCCCCGAAATGGACGCGATGATGTACAAGATTGAGGGCGAGGACCTGTATTTAATCGGCACGTCGGAGCACACGATGATCGGCCGGTTTGTTGACCAGATGGTACCCGAAGAGCAGCTGCCGCTGACGCTGACCAGCTACAGCCCGTGCTTCCGCAAAGAAAAGGGTGCCCACGGGCTGGAGGAGCGCGGTGTGTACCGCATTCACCAGTTTGAAAAGCAGGAGATGATTGTCGTCTGCAAGCCCGAAGAGAGCATGGCCTGGTACGACAAGCTGTGGAGAAACAGCGTCGAGCTGTTCCGCAGCATGGATATCCCGGTGCGCCAGCTGGAATGCTGCTCGGGCGACCTTGCCGACTTAAAGGTGAAAAGCTGCGACATTGAGGCGTGGAGCCCCCGCCAGCAGAAGTATTTTGAGGTGTGCAGCTGCTCGAACCTCGGCGACGCACAGGCCCGCCGCCTGAAAATCCGCATCAAGGGCGAGGACGGCAACTATTTGCCCCACACGTTGAACAACACCGCCGTGGCGCCCCCCCGCATGCTGATTGCCCTGCTGGAAAACAACCTGCAGGCCGACGGCAGTGTGCGCATCCCTGAGGTTCTGCGCCCCTACATGGGCGGCAAAGCCGAGCTGCGCCCGAACAAATAAAATAACAGGTAAAAAATGACAAACAAGGCGCTGCCAATGCAGCGCCTTGTTTTTTTTGTGCACGGCGGTCAAAAGGGGCAAAACAAATTGGTTTTTCGCCCCGCAGAGTATTGACATTCTGTTACAGGGTTGTTATAATAATTAAGCGTCAAATTACGCAAAAACAAACGAGCCACTAGCTCAGTCGGCAGAGCAATTGCCTTTTAAGCAATGGGTCCGGAGTTCGAATCTCCGGTGGCTCACCAAAAGCGGGGAACCTTTGGGTTTCCCGCTTTTTTTGTATACAGATTTGCCTGCTTTTATGGTAAGATAAAACCACCGGGTACGTGGCGACCGTCGGCACAAACTGGGTGGCAAAACGCAGGGCAAAAAAATTTGCTGTACGCCGCATTTATCAGGCAGCGGCAACGGGCGTTTCAGGTTGCCGTGCCAAGTAAATTCTGGGGCAGAAAATAACCCCAAAACATGGGGTAAAGGGCAGGTGTCCACGCAGGGCAGTGTACTTTTCCACCGGCACTGCCTGTTTTTATTGAAAACCCGGCGGCCATATACCCAGCTACCCCGCGCACAGCAGGGCACGCGGTACAGGATACAAACAAAAACGCCAGGCGATGCGGCCATGCAAAACAGGGTAATTTTATAGAGTATAGTATTTATAATCAGGGTGCGCTTTAATTTCAACCCGAATAAAGGATGACAGAATGAACACAATCAGTACCAAAGGGCTGTTACTGCGCATTGTTACCCCGGCGGCGGCGATCAGCCTTAGTTATCTGCTGCTGGGCTTTTACTGGCCGCTGCCACACCTTCTGCTGTTTTGCCTTGTGGGCACCTTTACGTTAGTGCCCATCGAGCTGGGGGCCATTTTATCCGCCAGCAAAAAAGAGACCGGCACCTGTTCGCTGCAAAGTGCGTTTGCAGGGCAGGGCAGCGCGCCGGTTTTGCAAACGGTGGTCATTGCGCTTTTGTTTTTTGGGCTGGCGGGGCTGCTTTCTGCCTTTTGGCTACCGGTTGAAAACCAGTTTTTTGCCGGGGCGCGGGCCGCGGTGCTAAGCCGGCTGCCGGCAGGCTTTGACTGGGCAAATTACACCTATTTAAAAACCTTTTCAAGGCCGGTGTTAATTTTTACCTGTATCTACTACGGGCTGTTCAACGTCGTGGTAGCGCCCGTCACCGAAGAGTTGTTTTTCAGGGGGTATTTGACCTCTCACTATAAAAAACAAGGCGCCGCGGCCCCGGTATTGATTGCCGTCTTGTTTTCTTTGTACCATTTTTGGCTGCCGTTTAACAACCTGTTTCGCATTGCGCTGTTTGTGCCGGTCGCCTATGTCGCGTATAAACAAAAAAATATCTATATCAGCATCGCGTTTCACTGTATTTGTAATTTGGTTTCCACCATTGGCTTTGCCATGGCGGTGCTGGCATAGCAACCTTGCCGCCGCAGTTGCACAGGGGCAGCCGCGTGTGGTAAAAAGGGGATAAGCCCGCGCAAAAAACAGAAGGGGCACTTGCCTTGCTTCCGTTTTTACTTGTGTATAAAAAAGATGCGGCAGCCGTTTGGGCCGGCAAAGCGGCCCGGTGTGCGGCAGTTTTCCACCAGCGGTAGCACAGGTTGTTGAAAACCTAGCGCGACAAAAAGCGGGGGTTTGCACAAGGCATTGCAATCGGGTATACTGGGCATAACAAAGGGCGGCAAACGCCGCCGCAAAGGTGTTGCCCGGCACAAATGCCGGGGCAAGCAAAAACGGTTTGCCACAAAGGAGGATATTATGCAGCAGCCAAAGCTGACATTACACCCCCTAACGGATGAGGACCTACCCTTGCTGGAAACATGGCTGCGCCGGCCCCATGTGTTAAAGTGGTACGAGGACACCGACAACTGGCTGGCAGAGCTGCGCGGGCGCGGCGGCGAGTTTTGCTGGCTGCACCACTATATTGCCCGGCTTGCCGGCAAGCCGGCCGGCTTTTGCCAGTATTATGATTGCTGGGATGCAAAAGCGCTGGAGGACTGGTACAAGGTCGATGCCCCGGGGCAGCTATACTCCATTGATTATTTAATCGGCGAGCCCGCGCTTTTGGGGCAGGGCCTTGGCAAACGGCTCGTTGCGCTGCTGACAAGCACTGTGCGCCGCGAAACCGGGGCAAAGCAGATTATTGTGCAGCCGGACGAAGCAAATTTAGCTTCTTGCGGGGTGCTGCTGGCAAACGGCTACCGGTACGATGAGGCGCGGGGCTATTACAGCAAAACATGGTAAGCGCAAAGCGGCAAAGGGCAGGGCAGCGGGCGGCTTTGCTGCCCATACATGCCACACGGGGCGCAGGCCCCGTTTTTTGCGCAGTAAAAAGGGGTGGACAGGATGAGAAGAAGCGGGGTACTGCTGCCGGTGTTCAGCCTGCCGGGGCCGTATGGCATCGGCACATTTGGCTGCGCGGCATTTGAGTGGGTAGATTTTCTTGCCGCGGCGCGCCAGGCGGTGTGGCAGGTGCTGCCGCTGGGGGCCACCAGCTTTGCCGACAGCCCCTACCAAAGCTTTTCGGCCTTTGCGCTGAACCCCTATTTTATCGACTTGGACGCCCTGTGCGAGCAGGGCCTGCTGACGGCGCAGCAGTGCGAGGCCGCTTTCCCCCAGCAGGCAGACGCGCGGGTAAGCTATATGGCGCTGTTTGAAAAGCGCATGCCGCTGTTGCGGCAGGCGTATGCCGCCTTTTGCAAACAGGGGCAAATGGCCGGGCTAAATGCTTTTTGCGAGCAGCAGCAAAGCTGGCTGGGCGATTACACGCTGTACATGGCCATCAAACAGGCACAGGGTGGGCTGTCGTGGCAAAAATGGCCGGCCCCGCTGCGCCTGCGGGAAAAGGATGCACTGCAACAGGCGCAAAAGCTTTGCGCAGAAGAACAACGCTTTCACGCCTTTGTGCAGTATCAAGCGTATACGCAATGGGCGGCGCTGAAACAATACGCGAACGACAACGGGGTCGAGATTTTGGGTGATCTGCCCATTTACGTGGCGCTGGATTCGGCGGACGTGTGGGCAAATCGTGAGCTATTTTGTTTGGACGACGCGGGCTGGCCCACCGCGGTTGCGGGCTGCCCGCCCGATGCCTTTGCGACCGACGGGCAGCTTTGGGGCAACCCGCTGTACGATTGGCCTGCACACGAAAGCACCGGCTTTGCGTGGTGGCTGCAGCGCATGCAGGCGGCATTTACCCTGTTTGACGCGGTGCGGGTTGACCATTTCAGAGGGTTTGAAAGCTATTACGCCATCCCGTTCAGCGCGGGCACGGCCCGCCGCGGCAGCTGGCTGCCCGGCCCCGGCATGGCGTTCATTCACGCGTTGCAGGCGCGGTTTGGCAACGCGCCCATTGTTGCCGAGGATTTGGGCTTTTTAACCCCGCAGGTGCAGGCCCTGCTGCGCGAGAGCGGCTACCCCGGCATGAAGGTGCTACAGTTTGCGTTTGACACGCGGGAAGAGCATGATTACCGGCCCTACACCTACCCCGAAAACTGTGTGGTGTACACCGGCACGCACGACAACGACACCACGGCGGGCTGGCTTTGCAGCGGCCGGCGCGACGACGTGCGGCTGGCAAAGCAGTACCTTGGCTGCACGGGGCAAAGTACCCGGCAGGGGGTATGGGCATTTTTGCGCGCCGCGTTTGGCAGTGCGGCGGCGCTGGCGGTCATCCCCATGCAGGACTGGCTGGGCCTTGGGGGCGAAGCGCGCATCAACACCCCGGCCACCATTGGCGGCAACTGGGCGTGGCGGCTTTCGGCGTCGTATCTGACCCCGGCCCTTGCCAAAGAAATGGCGGATTTTACAAAGCTGTATGGCCGCGCCTGAACTTGCCGGGCGGTGGCCGGCCGGGTGCGGGTACGGTGTGCAGCACAGGGGCAAAAGCAACGCGGGTGCACGGTGGCGGCCGGTGCCCACAATAGCCGGCAGCGGCAAATTTGTCACAAAAAAGCGCAAGAAACCAAATAAAAACATATTAAATGTGACATATTTTACTGGTATAGTACGAGTTGTATAAAAAAAGACCGCTCAACCTGCTTTGGCAGGCCACCGGCCCCCAACCACAACCAGGTTGTTTGCCGGCGGCAAAACCGCGCGGCAGGGGCGGCACAGTGTTGGCTTTTACGGCAAAAGCAGCAAGGTGTTGCCATGGCAGGCGGTGGCCTAAGTGTGCGGCAAACAGAAAAACTACTTGACAATAAAAGGGGCATGTGGTATTATAATTAAGCCCTCAAAAAGCGGGGCACAATATCGCGGAGTGGAGCAGTCCGGTAGCTCGTCGGGCTCATAACCCGAAGGTCGTAGGTTCAAATCCTGCCTCCGCAACCAAAAAAGCAGGGTCGCCAAAATTGGCGACCCTGCTTTCTTTTCTTGTTTTCTTTAAATTACTCTCGATTGTCCACTTCCTTATTTGCATAACAGTAAATATGTAAGAAGCACAAGTAACGTGCTTAACAATGTGCCAAGCAAATAATATTCAGCAAATGGTGGATCTTTAGATATTTTATCATATCGGGCAACTGATTTCGCGGTTAATACCAACCCTATGGTAGCATATTGATTTACACCCAGTAGCAGTACAATGATAATTCTTTCAAGTGTTCCAATAAATGCCCCAACATTTTTGATGGTATTATCATCATTTTCATCTTTGCTACTTGGCTTGTATTTGGATAACATCTTCTTTATTGTGATATTAGCAGGCTTACAAACAATCAAAATAATACAGGCCCATCTTAAGGAGGCCAGGCTGTTATTAATAAAGATACTTAGAAAACTGTTTGCTTCAGGTAAAAATGCTATATTGTAATTGCAGTATTTAAAAATTACTACTGTAATTATTATTGACAAAATGTGTACACATTGATCAGTGCAATAAACAATTGACTCTGAAACGTGATTAAAATATTTAATATAGAGATACTTAATCGAATCGATCATAAAGTGTAAAACTGATAAGACCAAAATTGCTATAGCAATTTGCAAAGACCATATTACTATAGTGCCCACACAAAATACGGCAGCATATATGATACTATGAAAAAAAACATACTTGTACTTAGAAATTTTTTGCTCAGAAATTATATCGGTTTGGAGATAAAAATCTCCGAGCACATGAAGAAGTACAAAGAGGATCAATAAATTTTTATACACCATTATCCTCCTTTATGTCCGATAGAACTTTCGCAATGGTTTCTATAGCTTTTCGATAAGTATAATAATTTGCAGAAGATAATGCTTTTTGGACATTAGATTGATTTATGTTTAGTTTTTTTGCTGTATCCTCTTGTGTACCATCAGTTTCTAAATAAGAATTGATGATTTGGACTTGACGAGATGTCCATGCCTCTTTTATCGTCGTTAGTAATGAAAAAATGGTATTGATTAATTCGGAAATATCAGAATTACCTTGTACTTCAATTTTAACATTCACCTTTGATTCCATTTTCTTTTTTTCAGATGCCTTTAGTTCATCGATTATTTTTCTTGCTTTATAATAAGCTGGTCCATCAGCTCCCAACGGCATATTAGAATTGATATCTGTGGTTATTTCTCCAACGCCAAGGCCAAACCGTAATTTAATTGGATACATTTCTCTTTCAATTTTGTCAATAATGAATATCGCAGAGGAACCTGTTTTTAAAAGTCCTTGAAACTCATCGCCAAGGGTTATCATGAATTTTGAAGCAATGTCATCTTGGTACTCATTATTTATTGCATCCAATACTTCTTTAAGATGTATCTGCACAGCACGTCTGTCTTCTAATTGCTTTGAACTTTTGATATCTCCGATTATTGCAACAAATGGATTGTAATCAAAGGAAAAGAACATGGAAACCACCTCTGCTATTGATTATAACCTTCTTTTGGAAACTCGTCAACAAAATATGCGCTTATAAGGATATATTTTGTTGTTATGCGTAATTAGTGATGTTTTATTATATTATGCGCAAAATTGGGACTTATTATAAAATATGCGCGTTAAAGCGCATATTTTATATTCTTACTTAACAATGGACACTCCAACAGTGGAATGCCCATTAAAGCGCCACTAATTCTTTGATTTTTAATGTAAATACTGCTCTTCGATTGCTATGCAACCCTTGATATTATTAGTTTTTTAAATAAATGCCGTAAGAACACTCGCACCAATAAACAGCTTTGGCAATTTGCCAAAGCTGTTTTGTTTTACTTTGAATTATTGATATAATATAATCACAGCATAGAACAGGGGAGGAAAAAACCATGGAAAAAGTTTTTACATGGGTAAAAAAGCACAAGGTTGCCTTTGGGGTTCTAGTTTTTCTTCTTTTTGGCATGCCTCTTTTTTTAGTCCATATTCTTTTTAAGTTTGATAGTAGTGTTAGTTTATTGACGGCTGAATGGTCTGCCGGGGATGTACTTGCATATATTGCAGGATTTGAAGCCTTTATTGGTACAGTCTCCCTGGGAGCATTAGCTCTTTGGCAAAATCAGCAAATAAATAAACAGCATCTTGAAAGTATGGCACCAGCATTTAGTATGAGTTTAATTTCAGTAAAGGGTCTTTTGTTTTTAACTATTGAAAACACTGGAGAAAATGCGGCTAAAGAAATAAAAATTTCTGTTGAGTCTATTGAGAATAACGGTGAAAATTGTGAATTGAAGCTCGATGATTTATTTGCTTCTACATTTGAATTATATCCCAAAGAAACAGTTCAAGGTTTCATCGCGTTTTCAGGCGAAAATATGTGCACAAGAACTTTTCCTCAAGTAACGGTAAACGTATCATATTTTTGGCCACAACTTAATCGGCATGAAACCTATAAGCGAAAAGTTATATATAATAATGGGTATAAGCAAAACGTAAATGCGGATATAAGTATGGATAACAGAGAAATGGAATCGGCTGTCAACAATATCTCAAGAGCATCTATAAGAGTGGCAAATTATCTTGATGGCTGCAATGTAGCGCCATTTGATGAATTAAATATTCTTGCAAAGACCTCGCTCCGAAACGATATGGTAGAGGCCCTTGGGGCGAGAGAAGACACTTCTGGTTAAGTCAAAGTGAGACGCGTATGAATATAGTTGCCAGCAAATGATGAGAAAAAGATAGAGAGATAACTAGTGCATTCAAAAATCGTCGATGTCAGTCGGCGATTTTTTATTTTATTGAGAACTTTACGTATACATTTTTTAAATTTTCCAAAATTAGTGTGGAGCCTGTAAGGGAGCCATGCAATGATATAAAAACATGGTTTTGGCGTTGCCCGGCAGCATAACCCTGCGCACGGCCCCAAATAGCCGGATTGCAGAAAAAGCGAAGAAAAACAGTCAAAATGCGAATTATATGTACAATCAGTAATATAATATATGAAATATACAAGTAAAACCCCGATTTTTATGCTTTTAAGGAAGCAAACTGTGCGACGGCTGTATGTAGCAGGCGGCCAGGGGCGGCATAAAACAGCCCGGGGCGGCGTGCGTGCAAGGGGCCACAAGCGGCTTTAGGGCGGGCAGCACACAAGGGGCGGCGGCGATACGGGAAATACAGAATATGGCATAAACCCTTAAAACAATACAAAGCGGAATTTCACAAAGACAAAGCGGAATTTCACAAAGCCTGCACAGCGCCCGCCCGTGCAGGGAACAGCTGTAAAGACAGGGCACGGCCGTACAGGGGCATAAGGGCAGGGGTAGCCCACCGGGCATAAAGGGCAACAATGGGCATACCCGCCTGCGCGGCGAACAACCGGCAATACCGGGTACAACCCGGCAGCACAAAGCATCGGCACCACAAAACACAGCAGGCAGCACAGGGCCCAACTGGTACCCCCGCGCGGGGCACCGCGGGCAGCACCAGACACAGCCGGCGATACCAAGTGCGGCCGGTTGTACACAACATAAGCAACCACGGGTGCAACAAGCAGCCCCAGTTACCCCCCGCCCGGCACAATACTACCCACTGTAAACAGAAACAAGGCAGGGGCCCGGCCATATAGCCCCCGCGGCAGCACCGACCC
Source organism: Bacillota bacterium (assembly GCA_023460035.1). Classification (GTDB taxonomy): domain Bacteria; phylum Bacillota; class Clostridia; order Oscillospirales; family Ruminococcaceae; genus Pygmaiobacter. Next base: position 23,110 of record JAEWRN010000002.1, on the reverse strand, counting down.
CAATTTGCAGCATAGGCAAAAAGAGGGCTTAGCACAAAGCCCCCGCACCCCTTTTACAAAGCGTGGCTTTGGCGCGAAACAGCGGGCCGCAAAAGGCCCCAAAAAATTTTTAAAAAATTACTTTGACAGATAGAATAGTTTATGCTATGATACCTCTGTCAGATAGAGCTCTATTTGACAGAGTAATATACAAAACCCAGAAAACTGTTCGGGGGAGGTGTTTCGTTGATCAGCAGCGATATTATCCGGGGGCACCTGGATGCAATTATTCTGCGGCTCATTTCTGAAAAAGACCGCTATGGGTATGAAATATCGAAAGAAATTGCAAGCCGCACCCAAGACGAATTTCAAATTAAAGAGGCCACACTGTATGCGGTCGTGCAGCGGCTCGAAAAAAAGTCGTACATCACGTCTTATCTTGGCAGCGTGTCCAACGGGGGCCGGCGCCGCTATTACAGCATCACCGATGCCGGCAGGGAATACCTGAAACAAGAAATCGACGACTGGTATTCTGCGCGCAATATTATCGATATTTTTATGGAGGGCCAAGCATGAGTAACATTGAGACGCACATCAATAAACTCTTTCGGGACATCCCCGACAGCAGCCGCAAAACCGAAATCATGCAGGAGATCTGCCAAAACCTCAATGAAAAGGTGGCCGACCTCACCGCGCAGGGCATGACCCAAGAAGAAGCGCAGCAAAAAGCAATGGAGGACATTGGCGATATTGAGGAAATTCAAGAGGAACTGGTAAACACCGCGCAGCTTGCCCAAAGCAAAAATTTGGGGTTCTCGTTTTCCTTTTCTATTTGGGGCAGCCTTTTGCTGACTGCGTTTTTTGTCTTTATCAATTTTTATTATGCGCCCAACGTCATCTGGTTCGTCTACCCGCTGTTTGCAATTTTGTGGTGGCCGCTGTCGCTGTTTGCGCTGTGGGAGCGGCAAAAAACCGGGCGCAAAATGGCGTTTCCGTATTCGGTGGCCGGGGCGGGCCTCATCATTGCGCTGGTGTTGTTTATGAACCTGTATTACACGCCCCAAACCATCTGGTTTGTCTACCCCGCCTTCGCCGTCATCTGGTGGCCGGTCTCGGTGTATTTTTACAGGCTGCGCCAAAAAAACAGGGAGGATGAAACCCATGACTAAGCAAACAACAAGCAACCACCGGTACGCGGCCAGTTTTTCGCTGGTGGGCAGCGCACTGATCATCCTTTTCTTCGCGCTGGTTAACCTGTTCAGCGGCGCGCGCTTCCCGTGGGCCATCTACCCCATTTTTGCCGTGCTGTGGTGGCCAATGGGCGTAATTTTGGGCCCAAAGCCCAAAGCGCTTTCGGTTGCGGGCAGCCTTGCGATTATCGCGCTGCTTTTTTTGACCAATTACCTGACCACCCCTGCCACACCGTGGTTTTTATACCCCACCTTTGCGGTGCTGTGGTGGCCGCTTGCCCTGTTTTTTGGGGCAAGGGGGGCAAAGCCGTTTTCGGTAATCGGGTTTCTTTTGCTCAGCGGCTTTGCGGCCATCGTAAATGAAATCACCACGCCGGGTATCCTGTGGTTTCACTATGTCATTTTTGCGGCATCGCTGTGGCCGCTCGGCGTGTTTTTGGGCAACCCCAAAACTCAAAAGGCTTTTTCAGTTTTGGGCGCGCTTTACATTTTTGCTTTTTGCGCCGCCGATAACCTGATTCATCTGCCGGGCACCCTTTGGGTACTGTTTACGGTTTACCCGCTTATTTTATGGCCGGTGTGTGTTTTCGCTGGTGAAAAGGTGTGCAAGGCACCCTATGCTGCGGTGCTGGCCGGGGTGGGCATTTTGTACTACGTGCTGTTAAACGGGTTTCTTTTTACCGGCTTCCCGTGGGCGCTTTGCACGGCGTATGCGCTTTTGTGGTGGCCGCTTGGCGTCGCCTTTGCGGGGCGCGGGCAATCTTTGGCATTTGCGGTGTGCGGGGCAGGGCTTAGCGCGGCCTTTTTCATCTGGCTCGACTTCGCCACTACCCCGCAGGTCATCTGGGCGGTGTACCCCATTTTTGCCCTGCTGTGGTGGCCGCTTGCCATCTATTATTTTGTGTACAAGCCCCGCAAGCGCAAACAGGCTTCGCAGCAATAAGCAAAGTGTGGCGTTGCCGCCCGCGCCCCAAAGCGGGCAAATAGAATAAAGTGGACACAAAAGGCCTGCCGGCAAGCCCCGGCGGGCCTTTTGTATGGCAGGGGGGCAGGGTGCCGCGCCGCCGTGCCGCGTGGCAGATAAAGGCCGCCCCGCAAGCGCACCCGCCCAAACGGCAACCCGGCCGCCTTTCTTTTTGGCCTGCCGGGTGGTATGATAAACAAGGCCGCGCCGCCAAAGCGCGGCAAACTATACGGCAATAGACCGGGAGTGATACCATGCCCGCCAAAAACCGCACGGCCTCTGTACAAGCAACAAATTAATTTTGTACAGAGGAGAAATGAATCAATGAATTTACCAAACCTGCCCGCCGTCACCCGCGAGACGATACGCGCAATGGAGGATATGACCTTTTTTACCCATGCGTTGATTTTTGACGACCTGCTGATTGTGGCCCAGCGCGAGACCAACTGCTTTGTGCTGCGCACGCAGGCGGGGCTAATCGTCATCGACGCCATCTGGCCCGCAAAGCAGGCGTTTGACGCCATCATCGCGGCGATTGTGGACGTGGGCTGGCGCCCGGCCGATTTAAAAAAGCTGGTGCTGACCCACGGCCATGTGGACCACACCGGCTGCGGTAAATGGCTGGTGCGGCAGTACGGGGTGGAAACCTGCCTTTCGCAGGTGGATGACTGCTTTTGGCGCGATTGCCCTGCAAAGCCGGCCCGCCCCGAAACGTGGAAGGATTACGAGATTGACCACTACTTACAGGATGGAGAGCGGCTTGTGCTAGGCGAAAAAGAGATTGAGGTCGTCAGCACCCCCGGGCACACGCCCGGCTGTTTAAGCTACCTGTTTGATGTGACCGAAAACGGCAAAACCTACAAAGCCGCGCTTTGGGGCGGCACCACCCCGCCGCGCGATGCGGCGCTGGTGCCGCAATACCTGCAATCGCTGCGGCGGTTTACCGCGCTGGCAAAGCGGCGCGGGGTAACGGTGGCGCTTAGCAACCACACGGCAATTGACAGCGGTTTGCAGCGCATTGCCTATGCCCAAAAAAGGCTTGCCTACCTGCCCAACATTTATATTGTGGGCGAAGAGGGCTTTTTGCGCTATTGCGAGGTGTTTCGCACCATGTGCAAAACAGGCGGCGCAGAATAAAGGGCGGCGGGGCCCGGGTGGCACCGTGCCGGTAAAAAGACAAACCATAACATACAATTGCAAAGCATGAAATAAAAAGGCAAAGCAGAGACACCTTAGTTTAAGAATAAAAGGGGAAGTGAAGTGAAATGAAAAAGGTATTGATTGGCGGTTTTTTATCCCTGCTTGGCACACTGTGGGCAATGGGGCTTTTATTTTTTATAAGCAACAATTTGGTGTTAAGCTGGGACACCCCGCCCGGCCGCTTTTGGACGACGGTGGCAGAATACCATATGGGGATGCCCCTTTTCGCCGCCTTTTTGCTGTTCGCACTTGGCCTGGTGCTGATGGGGATTGAGTATTTTAAAAAAGAGGTGTAAGCCGCCCTGTTATAAATAGGTACGGCAGCACGGGCGCGCAGGGCTATGCCCTGTTTTTGGCTACAAAACATTCAAGAGCAAGAGGCACAGCGGCAGCCGCCGCTGTGCCTCTTGCTCTTGAATGGGTGCCCCAAAACAGCATAAAAGGACTATTTCAGTGAAAACCCAAGGGCCTCTGCCTGGTTCAGTGCGTCGGTTTTTAAAATATCACCCTTTTCTACAACACCGGGTACCAGCAGCTGCCCGGCATTTGCCCAGTGCTGGTAACCAGCAATCAACTCGTAAGTTTTTACCAGACCGGCAAAATCGGCTTCTGTTTCAGTTTCTGCGCAGGCAAGCAAAATGCTTGCCCGAATTGCACTTTCTCTGCCGCCAACCAACAAGGCGTACATTTTGTCCAACGCGGCTTTCAGCTGTGCGGGGAAATTAAACCAGTACAAAGGGGTGGCAAGTACCAAAAGCTCACTTTGTTGCATCAATGGGGCAAGGGTATTAAAATCGTCCCCCAAAACACAGGCTTCGCCATTTGAATAACAACGGTTGCAGGCTTTACACCCCGTGATTCTTTTAAGGCCAGCTTCATATTTCACCACGGTGTGGCCGGCGTTTTGTGCGCCCTTACGAAAGGCGTCTGCCAGCAGGTCGCTGTTGCCGCCCCGGCGCGGGCTGCCCGTAAGCAATAAAATTTTCTTGCTCATTAAAATGCCTCACTTAAATATTCTTTTTGTTTTTGGGCCCAGTAGGCGGCGTCTGCCTGCGTAATGGGGCGCAACACCCTGCAGGGGTTCCCGGCGGCAATTACCCCGCTGGGGATGTCCTTTGTCACCACCGCACCGGACCCAATGACGACATTGCTGCCAATGGTGACACCGGGGTTAATGACCACACCCCCGCATACCCACACATTGTCGCCAATGGTGACGGGCTTGCCGTATTCAAGCCCGCTTGCCCGCACGTCGGCATCAATTGGGTGTGCGGCGGTATAAATACAAACGCGCGGCGCAAAAAAGACATTGGCACCAATCGTCACGGGGCAGACATCAAGGATAATGCAGTCATAATTAGCATAAAAATTTTCGCCCACAGTGATATTACACCCATAATCGCAGTGAAAGGTCGGCTCTACCCATAGGGTTTTGCCGGTAGCACCGAACAGCTCTTTCAGGCAGGCAATTCTTTTTTCGGGTTCGTCCTCTGTGGTTTGGTTAAACAGCCGGGTCAGCTTTTTGGCAGCCTGGCGCAGCTGTACCAGTTCGCTGTCATCTGCGGTGTACAGGCGGCCCGCCAGCATTTTTTGTTTTTCCGTCATTTTTATACTCCTTTTCGTTGACACTGAAACAAGAATACCGTATATCTATAATTAGTCAAGTACGCACTTGTAAGACTGATACTATACTTTGGGAGAGTGTAAGATGGCAATTGAAGAATGCAGCCCGACAGGAGTAGACATAAAGGATACCGGGTTTGGTTATACGCTGTCGGTAATTGGTGGTAAATATAAAATGATAATCCTGTACTGGCTTTCTGAATATAAACCGGTGATACGGTTTAACGAGTTGAAGCGCTGCATTGGGACAATTACCTATAAAACGCTGAGCAATACGCTGAAAGAAATGGAAGCAGACCAGTTGGTCATCCGCACAGAGTACCCGCAAATACCCCCCAAGGTGGAATATTCCCTTTCAGGGAGAGGCAAGTCGCTGATACCGGTGCTGAACCAAATGTGTGGATGGGGCACGGGCCACCGGATAACCTAAAAACGCCCCGTATAAAAGATGTTTATAACAGGCAGTGTATCCTCCGGCAAAAGGGGGCAGCGGGCAGGGGCCCCAAAAAGGCAAACCCGGCAGGCGCAGCGCGCATGCTTAAAACAAAAGGGAACAACCCAATAACCCAAACAAAACACCGGGCACAGCGGCAGCCGCCGCTGTGCTTTTTTGCTGCCCGGCAGTACTAGGGCCGCGCACGGGGGCAGGGCCATTTTGCAGCAAAGCGGAAGAAAAACGACAAAAAATGTGCTTTTTATGTACAATAGGTAATATATAATATGGAATATACAGGGCAAAGCCCGTTGATTGCGACCAGCCACAGCCACAATGGGCGGCAGCCGGCGCGTGGGGCAGCGCCCCACGCCTGCGGCAAGTACGGCGACCATGGGTGGCAGCGGGTTTACCTGCACGCCCCCGGCACGAAAGCGGTTGCCGCCTGCGCTGCCCACCCGCCGCTGTGCGTTATGGCAGCATCGCCCCGTACCCCGCGCCGCTATGGCCGGCGATACCTTAATACTTAATAAAGGGCAGCGGTTGCCGTACCTATTATAAAGCAGCGGCCTTTACACCCGGCGGCCACGCACATGCAGCACAAAACAAAAAACAGCCGCCGTGCGGCACGCTGTAATAACCGCACAATGCAATACAAAGCGGAGTATGAAAACAGAGTTTTACCCCATACCGGCGGAAGAGAGAAAGGAGGGCAAAAAGCAGTTGCCCGCGGTGGGGTGTTAGCCGGGCCTTTGTGCACAATTTCTAATTAATGACATTTTTTTGCGTACAACACGCCAAAGGAGCAAAGTTTTTTCCTAGAAGTGCAAAGAATTTTCTATCGTCTTTTGGTACAAAGCCCGGTACAATAAAATCAGTCAAGGAACAAGGTTGTTCCAAACAAGCTGCCCCAACCGGGCGGCCAGCCACTTATCGATTTAGGAGGAAAGAAAAAAGATGAAGAAAAAACTTGCTATCATCGTAGCAGCAGTTCTGATGCTTGCAACGCTTGCAGGCTGCGGCTCCAGCAGCTCGGCAGCGGCCAGCACTGCTTCGACCCCCGCTTCCAGCACCGCCGCAGCAACCAGCGACCTGAACGTCGCGGTATTCTATTACAACTATTCGGACGTCTACATTTCCAGCGTGCGCAACAAGATGGACGAGCAACTGAACGCACTGGGCGTCACCTTTAACAACTACGACGGCGCTGGCAACCAGGCCCAGCAGACCGACCAGATCAACACCGCCATCACCAACGGCGCAAACCTGCTGGTCGTCAACATTGTTGAGACCTCTTCGCCCGATGCCGCGCAGAACGCGGTTGACGCTGCGAAAGCCGCTGGTATCCCCATCATCTTCTTCAACCGCGAAGTCACCGACGACGTGGTCAAGAGCTATGACAAATGCGCATTCGTCGGCACCGACGCCGCCGAAGCCGGCCATATGCAGGGCACCATGATTGCCGATTACCTGCTGGCGAACTACGATGCAGTTGACCTGAACGGCGACGGCGTCATCAGCTATGTGATGTTCAAAGGTCAGGAAGGCAACAAAGAGGCCGAATACCGCACCCAGTACTCCGTCGAGGATGCCGACAAGGCACTCGTCGCAGCCGGCAAAGCAGAGCTCGCATTCTACGATGCAAACAACGCTTCGAAGTACCTCGTTGACCAGAACGGTTCTTGGTCGGCAGCAGCAGCTACCAACTACATGGACACCATTCTGGCTGAGTACTCGGAAGCCAACGGCAACATGATTGAAATGGTCATCGCCAACAACGACGACATGGCACAGGGCGCTATCTCCTCGCTGCAGACCGCAGGCTACAACCTCGGCACCGGCAAGGACGGCAAGACCATCCCCGTGTTCGGCGTGGACGCAGTTGACTCCGCAAAGCAGCTGATCCAAGAGGGCAAAATGACCGGTACCATCATGCAGGATGCCGAGGGCATGGCGAAAACCATTGTCACTCTGGTAGGCAACGTGAAAACCGGCGCTGCGCTGATGGACAACACCAGCAGCTTCAACGTTGACGAAGGCGTTGCAAAAATCCGCGTGCCTTATGGTGTGTACACGGGCTGATCATTCGCGGCAGATAAATAATTACCGCAGAATCGCCCTAACCTGATGAAACAACGGGTGAGCGGGGCTGCCAAAAGGCAGCCCCGCTCCCGCCGTACCCGCCGCCGCGCCGGCCGCTGTAAAACGCGGCCGGCGCCGTGGTGGTTTATGGCCCGCAGCCCCCGGCAAGAAAAAAGGGCAAGAGGAGGATGCATATGGATCAGCCAGCACTTTTGGAAATGAAAGATATCAGCAAGGAGTTTCCCGGTGTCAAGGCGCTGGACAAAGTTTCGCTGACGGTGCGCCCCGGCACGGTGCACGCGCTGATGGGTGAAAACGGCGCCGGCAAATCCACGCTGATGAAATGCCTGTTTGGCATTTATAACAGGGATACCGGCACCGTAATACTGGACGGCAAAGAGGTCAACTTTAAAAGCTCAAAGGACGCGCTGGAAAACGGCGTCGCCATGGTGCACCAGGAGCTGAATCAGGCGCTGACCCGCAGCGTGCAGGACAACCTGTGGCTGGGCCGTTACCCCAAAACGGGCGGCATTATGGTGGACGAGCGCAAAATGCGCCAGCGCACCAAAGAAATTTTTGACAAGCTGGGCGTCACGGTAGACCCCCGCGCCATTATGTCGACCCTGCCGGTCTCGCAGCGGCAGATGGTCGAAATCGCAAAGGCGGTTTCGTACGACTCGAAGATCATCGTGTTTGACGAGCCCACCTCTTCGCTGACCGAGACGGAGGTCGAGCATCTGTTCCGCATCATCAACATGCTGCGGGACAAGGGCTGCGGTATCATCTACATCAGCCATAAGATGGAGGAAATCCTGCGCATTTCGGACGAAGTGACCATCATGCGTGACGGTACCTGGGTCGCCACCAAGCCCGCAAAAGAGCTGACGATGGACGTCATCATCCGGCTGATGGTTGGCCGTGAGCTGACCAACCGCTTCCCCCCGAAAGAAAACGAGCCGGGTGAAGTGATTTTAGAGGTCGACCATATTTCCGGGCGCTACACGCGGCTGAAAGACGCCTCGTTTGAGCTGCGCCGCGGTGAGATTTTGGGCATTGCCGGGCTGGATGGCTCCGGCCGCACCGAAGTGTTGGAAAACGTGTTTGGCGCGATGACGCGCGGCGGCGGCACCATCAAGCTGCACGGCAAGGAAATTCACAACAAGTCCCCGCGAGAAGCCATTCGGCACGGGTTTGCCCTGCTGACCGAAGAGCGGCGCGCCACCGGTATTTTCGGCATTCGGGATATCCGCGACAACACGGTAATTTCGAACCTCAAAAACTACCTGTCGTTTGGCATTGCGCTGAGCGACAAAAAGATGGAAAAGGACACCGACTGGGCCATTCAGGCCATGCACATCAAAACCCCCAGCCAAAAAACGCAGATCCGCTCGCTTTCGGGCGGCAACCAGCAAAAGGTCATCATTGGCCGCTGGCTGCTGACAAAGCCGGAGGTTCTGCTGTTGGACGAGCCGACCCGCGGCATCGACGTGGGCGCAAAATACGAGATCTACCAGCTGATCATCGACCTTGCCAAAGAGGGCAAGGGCGTCGTGATGGTATCCTCCGAGATGCCCGAGCTGCTGGGGGTCTGTGATCGCATCCTCGTGATGTCCGGCGGCAGGGTCGCCGGTGAGGTCAACGCAAAAGAGACCAGCCAGGAAGAAATTCTGACGCTGGCTGCCAAATACGTGTAAGGGGAGGAATGACCCATGAACAAAGAGTCCAAGATTATCGCCAAAAAAACGTGGGACGCAAAGCAGGTGGGAGACCTGCTGCTGAACAACGCCCTGTTCATCTTAATGGCGATCGCCATCATTTACATTGCAATTTCAAACCCCCGGTTTATCCAGCCGGCGTCAATCATCAACATCATTTCGCAGACAGCGGCTTACCTGCCGGCGGCACTGGGCATCGCGGGCACCATCGTGCTCACCGGTACCGACCTTTCGGCTGGGCGCATTGTCGGCCTGACCGCCTGTATTTCGGCATCATTGCTGCAAAGTGTCGCAAACCTTGCCAATAAAATGTGGCCCGAACTCGGCACGCTGCCCATCTTTGCGGTCATCCCAATCGCCATGATTATCGGCGCGCTGCTGGGCTCGTTCAACGGCTTTTTTGTGGCAAAGTTCAAGCTGCACCCGTTCATCGTCACACTGGGCACCCAGCTGATTGTGTACACCCTGCTGCTGTTGTATGTGCAGATGGGCAACAACAAAGGCATGGCAATCTCTAACCTCGACGCCTCTTACACCAACTTTGTCAAAGGTTCTATTTTGTCCATCGGCGGCACCGCCATCCCGAACTACGTGTGGTTTGCCGTGCTGCTGACCGCCATTATGTGGTTTGTGTGGAACAAGACCACCTTTGGCAAAAACATGTTTGCGCTGGGCTCTAACGAAGAGGCCGCCCGCGTTTCGGGCGTCAACGTATTTGTCACCACACTGGCTGTGTTTGCGCTGGCCGGTGCCATGTACGGCTTCACCGGCTTTATCGAGGGCGCGCGCATCGGCTCCAACACCGCCAACACCGGCTTTAACTACGAGCTGGACGCCATCGCGGCCTGTGTCATCGGCGGCGTGTCGTTTGTCGGTGGTATTGGTAAAATCCGCGGCATCATCGTGGGCGTGCTGATGCTGCGCCTCATCTTCATCGGCCTCAGCATGATGTCCATCGACCCGAACCTGCAATACCTCATCAAGGGCGGCATCATCCTGTTTGCCTGCGCGCTGGACATGCGCAAATACCTCGTCAAAAAATAACCCAAAACAGCAGTTTTTTCGGGCGCGCCTTTGCAAAAGGGCGCGCCCGGTTTTTCACCCGCGGCTGTGCCGCGCGCGGCATTTTATGGTATACTACGCTTAGCAGGAAAAGGAGGGTTTGCCCGTGGCGACCTACCGTGTTTTACTTGTGGATGATGAAGAGGATATCCGGGTCGGCATCAGCCGAAAGATGGACTGGGCAAGCCTGGATTTAGAGCTGGTGGGCGAAGCCGAAAACGGGCAGGACGCACTGGAGCTTGCCGACCAGCTGAAGCCGGACATTGTGCTGACCGACATTAAAATGCCGTTTATGGACGGGCTGGAGCTTTGCCGCATTTTAACCGTGCGGCTGCCGGCGTCTAAATTTGTGATTTTTTCGGGCTTTGACGAGTTTGAATACGCAAAACAGGCCATTCAGATGAATGTGTCGGAATACATTTTAAAGCCCATCAACGCCGCCGAGCTGACGGCCGTGTTGCAGCGGCTGCGCGGGCAGCTGGACACCGAGCGCGCCGCGCTGCAAGACATGGAAACGCTGCGCACCCGCTATGCCGAAAGCCTGCCGGTGCTGCGCGAACTGTTTTTTACCCATTTGCTTGAGGGCCGGGTGCCCCCCGCGCAGATTGCAGGCCGGGCCGCCCAGCTGGAGCTGGAGCTGACCGGCGAGCGCTGGGTGGTGGCGCTGACCCATTGCGAGCTGGACAGCGCGCAGCGGGCGTTGCTATTGCTTTCGGTGCGGCAGCTGTTTGACGACGAGCTGCCGCGGCACGGGTGCACGGTAAAAAGCTTTTTGTACAGCGACGCGGTGGCCCTGCTGGTGGGGTGCGACGCGGCCGGGTTTTCGGTTTACCGGTTTATCGAGGACGTCAACCGCGTGTGCAAGCTGGCCAAAAGCTATTTAAACCTCACCCTCACGGTGGGCATTGGCGAGCCGTGCGACACCCCGGCGGCGCTGCCGCAGGCACTGGCCGGCGCGCGCAGCGCGCTGGACTACCGGCTGCTGGTGGGTGCCGGGCGCGCCATTTACATTGGCGACCTTGAGCCGGACAGCACCAGCCACCTGTCGTTTGACGAAAACGACGAGCGCGAGCTGGTGAGCGCGGTCAAGCTGGGCACCGAGGAAGAGGTGCGCACGGTGGTCGAGCGGCTGATGGCAAAAATCCGCGACGCGGGGCTTGCGCTGTCGCAGTGCCAGCTGTATTTTTTGCAGCTGATCACCTGCCTGTTAAAGCTGACCCGCGGCGCCGAGCCGGAAGAGATTTTTGGCCCCGGCTTTACCGGCGCGGTGCAGATTACCGATTTTGGCTCTACCGGTGAGCTGGGGGCATGGTATTTTGAACATTGCATGCGCATCCGCGACTATGTTGGCCGCCAGCGCAGCGATTCTGCCGGGCGCACGGTAGAAAAAGCGCGCGCCTTTATTGCCGAGCACTACGCCGAAAGCGACCTTTCGGTTGAAATGCTGTGCGAGCATTTGCATTTAAGCCCGGCTTATTTTTCGACCCTGTTTAAACGCGAAACCGGTATGAGCTTTACCGCCAGTGTGACGGTGGAGCGCATGGAGCAGGCCGCCGCGCTGCTGCGCGACACCGAAGAAAAAACCTACCTGATCGCCGAAAAGGTGGGCTACCGGGACCCCAATTATTTCAGCTATGTGTTTAAGCGGCACTTTGGGGTGTCGCCTACCAAATTCCGCACGCGGTAACGCGAAAAGGGAGGGGTGTCATGCGAAAGCTGATCGGCAGGCTGATGGCCCGCTGGCGCGAATTCTACCGCAAATCCAGCATCCAGTTCATCTTGTCCCTCTCGTTCACCGCCGCGGCGGTCGTGGGCATGGTGTTTATGGGCATCACGCTGTTTTTGCGCTTTTCGTCCACCAACAACGCCCAGCTTGCGGCCAGCAGCCAGCTGGTGCTGGACCAGGTGAATTTGAATTTAGACTCGTACCTGCGCGGCATGATGCGGGTGTCGGACACCATGTATTACAGCGTCATCAAAAACACCGACCTAGAGCAGGACAGCTTAGACGACGCGATGGGCCTGTTGTACGAAAACAACCGCAGCTCGCTCGTGTCGATTGCGGTGTTTGCAAACGACGGCACGCTGGTTTCGGCAACGCCGTTTGCCGCGCTGAAACACGGGGTGTTGGCCCGCGAGCAGGGGTGGTTCAGCACGGCGGTAGAGCAGATTGAAAACCTGCATTTTTCAACCCCGCATGTGGAAAACCTGTTCGAGGACCCCGACTACAAATACCGCTGGGTCGTCTCGCTTAGCCGCCAGGTAGAATTGACGCGCGCGGGCTCGATTGAAAGCGGTGTGCTGCTGGTGGACATGAGCTTTGGCGGCATCGAGCAGATCTGCAAGGATGTCGAACTGCCGTCCTCCGGGTACTTATACCTCATCAGCGGCGACGGCGAAATTATTTACCACCCCCGCCAGCAGCTGATTTACGCCGGCCTGCAGCAGGAGAACAACCTTGCCGCCGCCGGGTATAAAGACGGCAGCCACACCGAGCAGTTTGGCGGCGAGCGCCGGCAGGTGACGGTAAAAACCGTCGGCTACACTGGGTGGAAGATCGTCGGTGTCGTGCCTGCGGACAACATCTGGGACAACTATGCCCAGCTGCTGCTGTTCTTTATGTTTGTCGTGCTGTTTTCTATTTTTCTATTAATCTTCGTCAACCTGCATCTGTCCGAGCGCATTTCGGTGCCCATCAAAGAGCTGGACCGCGCGGTGAAAGAGCTGGAAAAGGGCAAAAAGCAGGTTGAGTTTGAGGTGAGCGGCCCGTACGAAATCGAGCATCTAAGCCATTCCATCCGCTCGATGGTCTCCACGCTGCAGCACTTGATGGACGATATTATCGAGCAGGAGGAGCAAAAGCGACGAAGTGAGCTGGACGTGCTGCAAAGCCAGATCAACCCGCACTTTTTGTACAACACGCTCGACTCGGTAATCTGGATGACCGAAAACGGCCGCACCGACGAAGCGGTCATCATGGTCACGTCGCTGGCGCGGTTTTTCCGCATTTCGCTCAGCCGCGGCAGCAACATCATCCCCATTGCCGACGAGCTGGAGCACGCGGGCCACTATTTGACCATTCAAAAAATGCGGTATAAAAACAAGTTTACCGCCAGCATCACCGCCGATGACGACGTGCGGCAGCTGTACACCATTAAGCTGATTGTGCAGCCCATTTTAGAAAACGCCATCTACCACGGCATGGCCTATGCCGACGGGGAGGGCGAAATTAAAATCCACGCTTTCCGCGAGGGGGGCGACGTGCTGATTGAGATCACCGACAACGGCCCCGGCATGACGCAGCAGACGCTAAACCGCCTGCTGGATAAGCGCTACGACGGGCCGCACACCAAGGGCTCGGGCATCGGGCTGTACAATGTGCACCAGCGCATCAGGCTGACCTTTGGCGAAGCGTACGGGCTAAGTATTCAAAGCGAGCCGGACGCCGGCACGACGGTGCAGATCCGCCTGCCCGCCGTGACCGAGGCCGAAGCGGCGCAGTACCGAAAGGAGGGTGAAGCGTGAAGCGCAAAAACATCCTTCAAATGATTACGCTGTTGGTGCTGGGCCTTGGGGTGCTGTTTTCACTGGTGGCGTTTGACAACCCGTACTTTTGGCAAAGCAAACAGCTCATCGAAATTTCGGTCATCATCCGCGAGGCGGACAGCACCAGCTGGGCCACGGCGCGCCAGGGCATGGAGCAGGCCGCCGCCGACCTTGGCGCCGAGCTGCGCTTTTTGACACTCAGCAGCCCGGACAGTGTAACAGAGCAAAAAGACCTGCTTGCCCGCGAGGTGGACGGCGGGGCCGAGGGGGTTGTGCTGGTGCCCGCCGCCCCGCAGCAGATGGAGCAGCAGGTGCGGGACGCCGCCGCAAAAGCGGTGGTGGTGACGATGGAATCCGACATGACGCAAAGCGGCGCGACGGCCTGTATTTCGGTGGATAACCGCAAAATGGGCGAAGCGCTGGCGGGCAGGGCGCTGGGCCGCCTTGCCGCGGGGGACGACGTGGTGCTGCTGGACAGCGCGCCCGGCAGCAGCGGGGTTTCGGCACGGGTAGACGGTGCCGAACGACTGTTAAAGGCGGCGGGCTGCAATGTGTACCGCTACACCCTTTCGGCGGGGCAAGACCTCACGGCGCTCATCACAAAGGCCATTGCCACCCAGCACCCGGCGGCCATTTTAGCGTTTGATACCGCCGCCACCGAGCAGGCGGCCCGCGTGGCCGAAAATACCGAAAACCCGCCGCTGCTGTATGGTACCGGGGCGACGAATACCATTATTGCCAGCCTGGACCAGGGCAGCATTGACACCATTGCCGCACAAAACGAGTTTGCCGCGGGGTACCTTGCGGTGGAAGCGACGGTGAAGGCGGTGCAAAAAAAGCCCGCGACAGAAATTCAAACACTGCAATATTACCTTGTGGACCGGCAGAATATGGACGACGCAGACAACCAGAAACTGCTGTTCCCGGTGACCCGGTAAGGCCGGACGCACCGGGCGCGCAGAAGGAGGTTTTATGAAACATCGAACCCTTGCGGGGCTGGCACTGGCATTGGTGCTGCTGCTGACCCTTGGCCTTGCCGGTTGCGGCGGCAAGCAGAAAACAACGACCATTCGCATTGGCGTTGCGATTTACCGGCAGGACGACACCTTTATTTCTACCGTGGTGCAAAGCCTGGAGCAGTACGCCAAAGAAGAAGAGCAAAGCCGCAATTTAAAAATCAACCTCAATATTGCCGACGGGCGCAACAGCCAGGCAACGCAAAACGAGCAGGTGGACCGGTTTCTCTCACAGGGGTACGACATCATCTGCGTCAACCTGGTTGACCGCACGGCGGCGGCCGTCATCATCGACAAAGCGCAGGCCGCGGGCGTGCCGGTGCTCTTTTTTAACCGCGAGCCGGTAGAAGAGGACCTTGCCCGTTGGGAAGGCGCTTACTATGTGGGGCTGAAAGCCGCGGCTGCGGGCGAGTTGCAGGGCGGCATTGTGCGCGACGCGTGGCAGGCGGACACCGCCGCGCTGGACCGCAACGGCGACGGCGTGCTGCAGTATGTGATGCTGGAGGGCGAGCCCGGCCATCAGGATGCGCTGCTGCGCACCGAGTACAGCATCAAAGCGCTGTCGCTGGCGGGTATTCAGACAGAAAAGCTGGCCAGTGACACCGCCGACTGGCAGCGCGGGCAGGCATCGACCCTGATGCAGCAGTGGTTTGCGAAATTTGGCGACGGCATTGAAGTGGTGTTTGCCAACAACGACGACATGGCGCTGGGCGCCATCGACGCCTGCACCAGCGCGGGGTTGACCGCCGACACGATGCCGTTTATTGTGGGGGTGGACGCCACCCCGCCCGCCCTTGAAGCGCTGGCGGACGGCACGCTGAAAGGCACGGTGCAAAATGACAGTGCCGGGCAGGCCCAAATGATGCTGAAACTGTCCTGTGCGCTGGCCGAAGGGCAGGACCCGTCGACCGAAGTGCCCCTTACCGACGGCAAATATGTGTGGCTGAATTACACGACGGTCACCAAAGACAACCTTGCGCAGTTTGAAACACCGTGACCCTGCACCGCACAAAGCGGTGTAAAATAAACCACGGCCGGTGCGCCGCAAAACAGCAGGGCCCGGCGGGCCCCGCGCAAAGGAGCTTTTGTATGGTAAAAAGAATGCTAGACTGTGTTGCCTCTGATTTTGAGCGGTTCAACAGCCGTGATTTGCTTGCCAGCATTGCCGCAAGCGAGGGCCGGGTGCTGGCCTGCGAATGCATCGGTTTGACCATGCCGCTGCTGGTGGATGTGACCAATGCCGAGTTTGTCAGTGCCATGGGCGCGGATATTTTATTGCTGAACATGTTTGACGTAGAGGCCCCGGTGGTACACGGCCTGCCCGCAAAGGTGGCCCCCGCCGACACGGTGCGCGAGCTGCGGCGCCTTACCGGGCGCCCGGTGGGTATTAACCTGGAGCCGGTGCAGCCCGGCGCGGCCACAACCAGCGACGACACGCTGTGGGCGATGTCTGCCGGGCGGCGGGCCACGCCTGAAAATGCGGTATTGGCCGCCGACATGGGGGTCAGCATGGTCGTGCTGACCGGCAACCCCGGCAACGGCATCAGCAACGAAGCAATTACCAATTCACTAAAATCGATCCGCGCGGCGGTGGGCGACCGGCTAATACTGGCGGCGGGCAAAATGCACGCGGCGGGTATCCTTGCCGAGCAGGGTGAGCACATCATCACGAAAGAGGATATCGCAAGCTTTGTGCAGGCGGGGGCCGATGTCATTTTGCTGCCCGCCCCCGGCACGGTGCCGGGCATTACAATGGAGTATGTGCGCACGCTGGTCAGCTATGCGCATGCGCTGGGCGCGCTGACCATCACGGCCATCGGCACCTCGCAAGAGGGGGCCGACACCGCGACCATTCGCGAAATTGCGCTGCTGTGCAAAATGACCGGCACCGACATGCACCACATCGGCGACACCGGCTACCCCGGCATGGCACTGCCAGAAAACATTATGGCCTACTCGGTGGCCATCCGCGGCGTGCGGCACACCTACCACCGCATGGCGGCTTCGATTAACCGCTAAAGCCGATGGCCAAAAAGTAAAATAAAAAAAAGCGTGCCCACCGGCAGTACCGGTGGGCACGCTTTTTGCGTTAACAGAAACCGGCCACAAGCCCGGCGGGGCAAACCGTAGGCGGGTGTGGCCCTGTTTGCCGGGCGGCGTGCCCCGCAAACCGCAACGGTATAACGCCGGGCCTTTCGCAGCATGGCCTAGGGGGTGCATAAAAAGTCAATAAACTGTTGCGCCGCCGCGCTGGGCAGAGTGTCGGTGCGGTGCAAAATAACAATATCGCGCGCGGGCAGCGGCGGGGTAAGCGCCACCTCAAACACCGTGCCATCGCGCAGCGGCGCGGCGGCAAACAGCTCTGGCAACACACCGACCGCAAGGTTGTGCTGTACAAACGGCAAAATTAAAGTGCTGGTTTGCACACTGTATTCCGGTGTAAAAAATACCCCCTGCTGCTCAAACCAGAGGTCTAACTGGCTGCGTGCGCTGGTGCCTTGCTCCACCGCCACCACCGGGTAGCCGCAAAGCTGCTCGGGGGTAACCGGCACACCGCGCAGTGCGGCAAACGCGCCGGTGGCCACCACCACGTCCCGAAAGCTGCGCACCCTTGTCAGTTGCAGGCCTGCAATGTCTTGCACTGGTGACACCGCCACCGCAAAATCGGCCTTGCCCTCGCGCAGCAATTGCAAAATTTGTGGTGTGGCACTGCCGGTAAGGTGAATTTTCAGCCGGGGGTGCTGTGCCGCATACGCCTCAATTTTGGGCAGCAAAAAGTGGTACAGCGCCGTTTCGGTGGCACCAATCTGCAATTCGCCCTCGTCGTACGCCGTGCGGTCTGCCAGTGCCTGTTCGCCTGCCAATAGCTCGGCAAAGGCCACTGCAATATGGCTGAACAGCACAGTGCCCCCGGCGGTCAGCCGCATGCCCTTTGCCGTGCGGGTAAATAAGGGCTGGGCAAGCTGCTGTTCCAGCTTTTGTATCGAGCGGGTGACGGCGGGTTGCGACAGGCACAATGCCTCGGCCGCTTTTGAAATGCTGCCAAGCTGGGCCACAGAATAAAAGGCGCGGTAATATTCCAAATTGAAATTCAGCATAAGCCCTCTTAATATCAATTAAAATTATAATAATTATAAAAACTATTGATTTGTATTATATCTTGCCCGTCTTTATAATGCAAACAGGGCCAAGGCCCAAAAGAGCAAAAAAAGAGGGCGAGCTTACGTGAAAAGTATCCGCATTGCAGCCGGGGCAGGGTATGCCGGCGACCGCATAGAGCCGGCGCTGGACAGCATCTGCCGCGGCAATGCCGATTATGTGATTTTTGAATGCCTTGCCGAGCGCACCATTGCGCTGGCGCAAAAAGAAAAACTGGCCGACCCGGCAAAGGGGTATAACCCGTTGCTGGAATACCGCATGCAAAAGGTGCTGCCGCTATTGCGCGAGCACCCGGTGAAGATTATCACCAATATGGGCGCGGCAAACCCGCTGGCCGCCGCCGAAAAGGTGCGGCAGATGGCAAAGCAGGAGGGCCTGCATTTAAAAGTAACTGCGGTGCTGGGCGACGATGTGTTAGAGCGGCTAAACGACTACGGCGATTTGCCGCTGATGGAGACCGGCGCGCCGCTGCGCACACTGGGGAACAGCGTGGTTTCGGCCAACGCTTACCTTGGGGCCAAGGGCATTTCGGCGGCGCTTGCCGGTGGGGCCGACATCGTGATTACCGGCCGCGTGGCAGACCCCTGCCTTGTCAGCGGGCCGCTGATGGCCGAATTTCAAAAATCATATGATGACGCCGATTTTTTGGGCAAAACCATTGTGGCGGGCCATCTGTTGGAGTGTGCGGGACAGGTGACCGGCGGCTATTTTGCCGACCCCGGCGAAAAGGACGTGCCGGAATTGTGGAATTTGGGCTTCCCCATTTTGACCTTCAGCGAAAACGGCGACCTGCTGCTGGAAAAACTGCCCGGCACCGGCGGTTTGCTGAACGAGGCGACGGTAAAAGAACAGCTGCTGTATGAAATTCAAAACCCCGCCGAATACCTGACGCCGGACGTTGTCGCCGACTTTACCGGTATCACGGTACAGCAGCAGGGCGAAAAGGTGTTGGTGCGCGGTGCGACGGGGCGGCCCAAGACCGGCCTTTTAAAAACCAGCGTCGGCTACCGCGACGGGTATATTGGCGAGGGGGAGATCAGCTATGGCGGGCACAACTGCACCCGGCGCGCCCAGCTTGCCGAAACCGTGCTGCGCCACCGGTTTACGCTGCTGGGCCTTGCGCTGCGCGAAGTGCGGTTTGACCTGTTGGGTGTCAACAGCCTGTACGGGCCCGCCGCCGGGGTATTTGCACCCGCACAGCTGGCAGAGGTACGCCTTAGGGTGGCGGCACGCACGGCAGACGAAGAGACCGCCGCCGCGATTGGCCGCGAGGTGGAAGCGCTGTACGTCAACGGCCCTGCCGGTGGCGGCGGCGCGCGCAGCCGGGTGACCAGTGTGGTGTCGGTCGCGTCGGTGTTGTTGCCGCAGCAAGAGGTACAGGTCATACTCCACGGGCTGAAAGGAGAACCGTATGAAATTGTTTGAGTTGGCCCACTCCCGCACGGGGGACAAGGGCAATATTTCTACCATTTCGGTTATCGCAAACCGCGCGGGCGATTATGAGACGCTGCAAAAGGCCGTCACGGCCGAAAAGGTATTAGCGCTGTTTGCGCCGCTGGGTGCTACCGGGGCCGAGCGGTACGAGCTGCCAAAGCTTGCGGCGCTAAACTTTGTGCTCACCGGCACGCTGGGCGGCGGGGTTACCCGGTCGCTGGCGCTGGATGCACACGGCAAAGCCCTCAGCGGCCTGCTGCTGGAGATGGAGGTAGAATAAGCAAACCCGCGGCAAATGCCGCAAACAGGGGCCGCAGCAAGCGGCCCCTGTTTTAGTATAAAGAAGGCCCGGTGGATGCCTTTAAACCGGTACAGTATAGCCGCGGTGCATACCGCAAAGCCCGGCAGGGCGGCCCTAAAACGGGTTTATTTTTTACCCTTATAAAAGGGAAATGCGGCCCCACAAAACCGGCGACTGCAACCCCAAAAACAGCCGAAACAAAGCGAAAAATGCCCTAAAAGCGCGGCGCAAAGCGGTTTTTCACTTTTTAAAATAGTGCAGTAAAAAGCTGCGGACGGCCCGTTTTTCGCCCGCTGGTACAAAGTATACCGCTGCCGGGCAAAAAACAGGCCATTTATGTAACAGTTTTACCAGTTATTTCTATTGACTTTACCCCTATTTTTCACGTAAGTTAAGAACAACTGTAAAAACAGCTGCAGCTGCGAGGAGGAAACAGGTGAAGGCTTTTTTTGTTAAATACCGCGCGGGGGCGGTTTTTATTTCGTTGCTCTGTATTGAGGCAGGGCTGCTTGGGATATTAGTAAACTGTACCGGTATATTGTTTTCGGCGGTTATTGCCGAGTTTGGGTTTCGGGCGGGGGATTTGTCGCTGTACTACCTCATCCGTTCACTGACAGCAGCGGTGGCCTGTGGGGTGCTGACAAAGCTGTTTTTTGAGCACAACGCCAAAATAGTGATCACTTTTGTCAGCGCAGTTTCCGCAGTTGCCTTTGGGCTGATGAGCTGCTTTAACAGCCTGTGGCAGTGGTATTTTTCTGCGATATTTTCCGGCATTGGGGTTAGCTTTGTGCTGGTTATGCTGCCCATTGTCATCAACAACTGGTTTTCTAAAAACAACGGGCTGCTCATTGGCCTTGCCATGTCGGCCTCCGGCATTGCGGGGGCGGGATACGGGCAAATCTGCTCCGCCCTTGTCAGCCGGTATGGCTGGCGCACGGCAACGGTCATTACAAGCATTGCGGGTTTTATGGTTGCAGTAATACCCGCACTACTGTTTTTACGGGCTGCGCCAAAGCAAGACCTTGATGCCGTGCGTGCGCAGGAGGCCGCGGCCCGTGCCCAGCTGCAAGAGGGTAAAAACGCCGCAGGGGTCGCAGGCTGGGTGTTCCCGCTGTGTGCGGCCACGCTGATTGGGGTCGTGTCGTTTGCGGGCCTTAGCAACCAGATGCCCATCTACGCGCAGTCGCTGCACTACTCGCTGGAAGTAGGGGCTACCCTGGCCAGCCTGACGATGCTGGGCAATGTGGTGGGCAAGCTGTCGATTGGCGTGTTGGCAGACCGCATTGGCATCTACCGCGCAGTCAAATTGCTGGTTGCGGTAGTGGGCTGTGCCCTGCTGCTGCTGGCGTTTGCCACCGGCATGCTGCCGGTGCTGTATGTGGCGGCATTGCTGTTTGGCACGGTGTACGCCATGGGCACCACCGTGCCCGCCTTGCTGTTGCTGGATTTGTACGGCAAAGAGTATTACAAGCCGAAGGTCAGCCGCTACCAGTCGCTGAGTGCCGTAATAGCGGCATTTGCCGGGGCGCTGCTGCCGTATTTGTACGACTTTACCGGCAGCTTTGCCATTGTGTTTGCGCTGGGGGCTGGCGTGTGTGTGCTGGCGTTGCCCGCACTGTCGGTGCTGCACCGCTACGCTGGCCGCCGCCATGCGGCAGCCCTGCAAGAAGAGGCCGCTTAAAAAACCATAGTTTGAAAAACACTAAAACCGCCGCAACAGCCGTTGCGGCGGTTTTTTGTGTAAAAGGGCGGCGGTGCCAAAACGGCGCCGGGTAAAGGTTAAAAAAACTGGCGGGCAAAGGCGGTGTTAAGCGCCTTTTGCCGTGGTTGCGCGGCGCCGGTGGTTTTGGTTGCCGCCTGCGGCGTTGCCCGCCGTTTTACGCGGGCCGGCACAGCCGGGGGGCCGGGTTTAGTAGTTCCAGCCCATAATGCCAAAGCCAAACAGGTTTATTAAAATAGGCACGGCATAAATAATGCCCAGCATCGTCAGCTTTTGTTTCGTGGTTTTCAGGCCGATGATGACAATGGCCCCCACAAAGAAAATAAAATAGCCCAGCAGGTAAATCAGCCACACACCGGCAAAGGTGCGGTTCCACCACGCATACTCCCAAACCAGCAGGCCGGCCTTGTTCAGCATGCATTCAATGAATACGCACAGTGCGGTGTAAATGACTGCAGACAGCCATTTTTGGCTAATGCCCAAGACTTTTTTGTTTTTGTCCTCCGGCAAAGAGTAATAGAAAATGATGCCCAGAATGGCGAACATGAACATGATTTCAATGTTCCAGCCCACGGTGGTGCGCAGGGCGGTGTCGCCCGGGGTCGTCCACACGGCGCTGCGCCCGCTGATTGCCAGCACCCAGCCGTTCCAGCTCTCGTTAAAAAAGTCCAGCCCAAACACGGTAAGGCCTGCAAAAATGGGGTCCCAGTTGGCGGTTTTGCGCGCAAGGTGAATCTCCTTCGTGTACACATAAAAAACGAGGGAGAGCAGGGGGATAACATACCACTTTAGTGTCGACAGGTCACGCAGCCCGTCCAAAGCCTGAATCGATGCGCTTGTCATAAAAAAATCCTCCCTTATTTTATTTTCAAAAGTGCCTGTTCAAAAGGTCACTTTTTTAGCCCGTTTAACAAAAGGTCCATGCTGTGCAGGTACACAGCAAACCCGCGCTGGCCCTCGCCGTTGCCGTAAATTTTAATCAGGTGCATCATGTAAATGGAGTATAACAGCTCGGTCGTATAGTCGATGTTGAGGTCGCGAAAAACCCCCGCCGCAATGCCGTCGTTTAAAACCGCGTGCAGCAGCTCTTCTGCCGGGCCGTTGGCCGCCCGGTAATGGTCTTTGCCGGGGCTAAGCGAAAAAATAGCGGGGTCCGCCAGCACGATTGCGCAAAAATCGGGGTTCGTTTCGGGGTAGTGAATGGCCACTTCGGCCATGTGCAGCAGCTTTTGCAGCGGGTCGGCATCCGCCTGGATGCTTTTTTCAACAAAGCTGCGCAATTCGTTCAATAGCTGGCTGACCGCCTGGTGGTAGAGGTCCTCTTTGTTTGCAAAATAGCGGTAAATGCTGCCCTTGGTCATCTGCAGCGCGCCGGCAATATCCTCAACCGTGGTTTTTTTATACCCGTATTTTGAAAACAGCAAAATGGCCGCCGCCATAATTTTCTCTTTCATTGTAACGCCCTCTTGTGAACAAATTACCATATTGTTTACTTGTTTAATACCAATGTAGCACGGCATCCAAGTTTTGTCAATTACCCGTGGCCCACCCGGTAAAAATTTTTGGCTCTTCGGTAGTTTGTGTGGGTAATAAAAACTGAATAAAGCCTTGGTAGCAAAGGAAATGCTGCTATGATTTTATTAACAAAAATGAAATCAGGAAAGCAGGGCTTCCAAATGCGTACCA
>JAEWRN010000001.1 GCA_023460035.1 Bacillota bacterium | reverse complement strand
CGGGCGGATGGTATACCCGCTGCGACCAGCGAAGCCGTCCTTTCACACTTTTCCCCCGGTGCTTCGCTTTACGAAATTCACTTCTTTGACAGTCTGTGCCTAGCATCTTATCAACCGTTTTGCTTAACGACCGGAATCCAGACCTCATATCGGGTGTTTTCCGGCGTCGGATCAAAATAAATCTCCACATCCGGGCCGTTGCCGTACTCATAGCCCGAGGTGGGCAGCCACTCCGTAATAATGCGCTGCTCCAGCGCCTGAATAGAGACACCGGCGCCCTGTCCGCTGAAGATGGCCCAAGTAGCAGCGGGCACGGTGTATTCCTCAAAACCGTCGGCAGGCAGCGTGCTCGCCACCGCAATATAATAACGCCACTGCTCCGCCACCCCATTGCAGGCACTGACACCCAAAACGCCCGTAGGCAGGCTGTTCATCAGGCTGCACAGCGTGGCGATGCTGCCATCCTGTGCCGCTTTGCCCCACAGCTTGGGTACTGCTTCAAAATTCTGCTCCATTTCCTGCGCCAGCGGCGCGCTAAGGCCCACAATGCGAAAAGCTTCCTTTTTCTCGATTCTGTAATCCATCTGTACTGCCCCTTTTATTGTAATATGGAAGCTAATGGGTGGAAAGGATGCGAGAATTCTGCCTTCTTCTCTGGCTTGAGAAGGGGCGAAGCCATGCACACCCTGAAACGCACGGTTAAAAGCGGTTGGCGATTCATAACCGTATTTTGCGGCGATGTCAATAATCTTTTCGCTTGTGCTTTGCAAATCCACCGCCGCCCGGCTCATCCGCCTGCGGCGAATATATTCCGATAATGAAACACCCGCCATATACCCGAACATGCGCTGAAAGTGATAAGCCGAGCAACAGGCAATTCTGCCAAGCTGTTCATAATCCGGCCCGTCGGTGAGATGCGCCTCCATGTAGTTGATTGCGGCGTTGAGTCTTTTAATCCATTCCATCTACATCGCACTCCCTTTATGACAAAGATAGCAGCCTTAAGCAGCGGTGTCCTCGCATTCTGTGCACAAAAACGAGAGCTCCATACCCGCACCCTTACAGAATCTCCTGCACGCGCCCAACCTGCCCATCTTCCAGCATCACCTTTATGCCGTGGGGATGAACACTGCTTTTTGTCAAAATTCTGGCCACAATGCCCTCGGTCCGCTTGCCGGTGCGTTGGTCCGCTTTAAGCACAATGCGGACCCTTGCCCCGATTGCAATATCGGCCCGGTTTTGTCCGTTCAAAATGCGTCCCCCCTGTGCAAAAGAATAAAGGTTTCCGGCACATCCATCCGCTTGGCAACTTGCGCCACTGTCATGCCGCTTGTCAGAAAGCGTCGCACCACCGCCGTCATATTTTCACCCACCTCCACGATATGACCATCCGGGTCGTAAAAGCGCACCACCCGCTGCCCCCACCTGTGTTCTTTGGGCGGATGTACATAGCGGATATCTGGCCAGCCCGCCAGCCTTTGGAGGAATCCGTCCAGATCATCCGCTTCAAAATAAAGTTCCGCCGAGTTGTGGAAAAGCTGAACTTCATCGTTGGATTTATTGATAAAATTCTGCCAGCTTTCCAGCTTCTGAAGCGCAACCGCATTGGAAAGCGTCACATTTGCGCCGAAATCCGCCGTGACGCGCAGCCCCATCAGCTCACAGTAAAACTGCTTGGCGCGCGCCATTTCGGCCACTGCCAGCAGGGTACACTTATACTGCATTTAAAGCTCCTCCGGCGCGGAAATGTCCTTGCCGACAAGGTCGACGACCCTGATAAATCCAGCCCGGTCCTTGATGGTGCTGCCCTGCGAGGTTGGGATGGCGATGATGCGCGCCCTGCCAACCACGTCCACAAAGGTTTTAACGGCAGGGGGAAAAGTATCCGCCCAGACTGGGAACACCAGAACAATCGGCCCATCCGCCACCGGTTGGGGGTAGCTTGCAGGCAGACTTTTTTTGCTCACCGACATAAATCCGCCCTTAATAAAGCCCACGGCGCCCGACCAGCTTTTTCCGTCCTCAATTCGCTGTGCGGTCACGCCATAGCGCGCAGCCAGTGTTTCAGCAATTTTTTTACTGCGGTTGGTGCGGGTAAAATAATAGACCTGCATAATTTTTACTCCCTATCTTTTTCTATCGCGTAAACGAGATGCAGCATCTCTTTTCCGTTGACATATTTGATATGTTGCCCGATAACAGCCATCCCCAGGCGCGCCGCCACCTGGCGCGAGGGCGTATTTTCCGGCCGGATGTCCGCTATGACCCGAGCGGCACCCAGTATACCAAAGGCATAATCCAGCCAGCCCTTTGCGCCCTCGGCGGCATAGCCCCTGCCCCAGCAGCGCCTCGACAGAATATAGCCCACGCCCAGCTGAATGTCGCCGTCAATATCCTCATTGAGCAGGCCCATCAGACCAATCAGTGCGCCGCTTGCTTTTTCTATGGCGGCAAAATAGGCGTAGCCGTCGTTGGCGTAGCGCGACAGGCAACGGTCAATCCACTGCGTAATCTGCGCATCGGTAAAACCGTATTCCCACGCATACATCGTCTCAGCGTCGCCTAAAATGGGGCACAATGCGGCATGGTCGGCGTGGGAAAGGCGGCGAAAATTCAGGCGCGGTGTCTCCAACACCCACATGGCCATTTAACAGCACCTCACTTCCTGCAGTATTGCTCGGTGTAGGTCAGCCTGCCCCCAACGCGCTCGGAGCGCATCAGGCTAATGGCACTCACCGGGGCGTCGAATGGTTCCTCAGGCAGCAGCCGACTGTTGGGCGGCACAACAAGCCGCACCGTGCGCGCCAGTGTGACATGGGGCGAAAAACGGCGGGTTTCAAGACGGAACCCCGCCTTGGTCAAATGCGCCGACAGTTCTCTTCGCAGCGATAAAAGCGGCGCGTTTTCCTCCAGCCCAATCCACCAGATATCGCCCTCATCGCGTTTAAAATGGCCGACATGATCAAAAACCAGCGTCATAGGCTGGACGGCGGTATTGTTCATCGCTTCGCAGACTGCTGCCAGCCGCGCGGGCGCCACTTCCCCTAAAAACGCCAGTGTCAGGTGCAGGTTCTCCGGCCGTGAAAAATTCCCCGTACCATATTTGCGCAGCCGCTGCTGCACGGCAAGAATGTTTTGCAGGGTACCCGCATCAAAATTAATGGCAATAAAAAGCCGCATGTTCACGCCTCCTGTAAAAGCGACGTCAACGCCTGGGAAAATGCCAGGTTCTGCGCCTGCGTGCGCTTTTGGGGCCCCTTTAGCCGCCCGCCGCCACTGCGGATTTTTCGGGCCGTATGCCGGGCAAGCAACAACCCGTCAATATTATCCGCCGTGTAGGTCATGCCGTTCTGATTAAGCACCCGCGCGGTCCGCGCCAGGCACATGGCCGCAAGGCCGTAGTCCTGCGTCACCACAATATCGCCCGGCTGCACCAGATTAACCAGCGCAAAATCGACGCTGTCCGCTCCTTTTGAAAATATGAGCGTCTGTGCGCCGGGCTTTTCAAAACGGTGGGCTGTATCGCACAGAATAAGGCAGGGCGCACCAAAGCGCCTGGCCAGCGCCACTGTTTCGTCAACCACAGGGCAACCGTCGGCATCGATTAGAATTCGACGATTCACTTTGAAGCCTCCAGAATTTCCTTTTGAAGTTTTTTGGTCAGCTTCTCGAACACCAGCCGGTAAGAATCATCACACATCTGCTTTAACTGCTCGTCCGAAAGATTACCACCCAGATCAATTGAATTCCAACAGCGCTTGTCACTGTAAAAACCGGGCAACACCTCCGCATGTGTTTTGCGCAAAACATCAGCCAGCATCGGGTCGCATTTAAGATTGATCAAATCTTTTTCGGCATAGGCAGGGTCATATTTATCTGAGGGGTGCATCACAGAGGCAAATAATTTACCGCCGACCTGATAGCGAAGCCACTGCCACTCCTCCTTAAAGTCTTTGGCAACACCCGGCTTTGTCATTAAGTACGCGTCCAACCATTCGTAACGGTTCATGTTGATATCAACTCCTTTCTCTGCGCCCCGGCGCGCAATAGTCCTGTACAAGCGCCGCGGTTTTGCAAAATTAGTAAACGTCAGAAAATTTTTCTCTCAGGCGCCAAACAGACTTTTAACGTTTACACAATTCTATCATGGCACGGCGCTAATTTCCATAGATATCCACTGCGATTAAAATATTTAAACACTTTTAGCGCATCAAAGTCGCCGTCGAAACCAAGTGCCTCAATCCTGATTATGTTTTCCTGATCCTCATTTTTTAGCCGTAGAATGCGGACGCCATGCGCTTTTATACGCATGGCGTCAATCCCTTGGCGATATTGCAACTGGGAAATGGGTATTTATCTATTTTACGGGATATGCCGTTTTTATGTCGCTGGCCCCGCTGAGATAATCCATGCTCACATTATAATATTTCGCAAGGAGCAGCATGCGTTCAAGTGGGATTCTGGTCTTTCCCAATTCATAGTCCGAATATGTCTTTTGACCAACATTTAGAAGGTTTGCCACATCTGTTTGTGTCAAATCCCTGTCCTCTCTCAACGCGCGAATTCGGTCTGTATACTTCATCCTTATCACCCAACATCAGCATATTATAGAGCACATCACTCTATTGACTTTTAGTGTTATAAACTCTATAATGCTTGTGGGGGTGAGATTATGCCAGACTACAGGGAAATGTATTTGAAACTATTTAAGGCCTCTGAGCAGGCAGTCAATATTTTGATTGCAGCGCAGCAGGAAGGTGAGGAACATTATATCTCCTCATCGGCGCCCGAATGGGCGGTGGTCCCGTTACCGTCAGAAAATAAAAAAGGCGTGGAGGTGTAATTCCAGATTCACGCTCCTGTGTATAAAAAGATTTTACGTATTCTTTGCTTCCAAATCTCAACTGGAGCTGAAAGGGCGCACGTTCCAGCGGTCGGGCGAATGCCATCGACCGCTTTCATCTTCGGGGGCGACAGGCGGCTTTTAGAGCCGAAGGCGGCGAAAACCGCCTGTCAAGAGAGGGCCTCGGCCCTATAAAAAAAATCCCGTTTAAGCCCTTGCTTAAACGGGATTTTTGCAGCCTGTCAAAGAACAGCAGATTTCAGCTTGCGAAAACTGCTGTTCTTTGCATATATGGCCTCCAAATAAGGTAAATTCGAGAAAAGCAAGGGCTGTCCCAAGCCCAGGTTGCCAGCTTTTTCAGATTCATGGCAGCATACTTAAGCCTCACCCATTGTGTCACTCGGGTCAGGCCTCTGTGCTGTGTATAACGCATGGCGTGCTTTTCCTTAGCATCTCCAAACACACGCTCTATCGTTTGTTTTCGCATGGCGTAAATTTCTCTGGCCCACTCTGCTTTTCGCAGCTGCTCTGCCAAATCCAGATACCCTTGCCAAATATGGCGAGAGAGTGCCTTCTGCCCCTTTTCGTTGGCACCGCATAATTTTTTGTGTGGACAATTTACGCAATGCTTTGGGGTTGAGCGATAGATTTTCTTTCCGTCCCTGTCTGTTGTGGTGTGCCGCAGAATACCGCCTTGAGGGCAGGCGTATGTATCTTTTTCAGCATCGTATATATATTCCCATGGTTTGTATTGCTCTTTGCTGCCTTTAGGTCTGGTGTATGGGAGAATAGGAAGCTTCTCACCCTCAAATACTTTCTTCGCAATCCATGGGGTCTTATATCCGGCATCCATCGTCACAAAATTGATATCAAACTTTTCGCTTACCCTGTCGTATATCGCATCCCAGGCCACACTGTCATGCACATTCCCGGCTGTTACCTCGACGTCCAAAACAAAGCCGTGTCGCTCGCACACCGTATGGGCCTCGTAGGCGAACTGCCGCTCGTGCTCCCCCTTAACGAACATTCCGCAGTCCGGGTCGGTGGTGGACACCGTCTTTTCCATTTTAGGCGGCTCATCGTCATCGTCCTCTTCTATCGGCGGCTTCCCCAACTTTTTACGGTCGGCATTCACCTCTGCGCGAAGCTGCTCCTCGTAGGTCTTTGCCGCTTTTGCCACCAGCTCTTTTTGATGCTTCTTCTTATTCGCCGAGGCTTTGATGTGTGTGCCGTCAATAAAGATGCTGCTGGGGTCTACCATCCTGTTGTTAATCGCTTTGTTGAGGATATGCGCGAATATCTCTGTCGCCAATTCCGACGGAAAGCGCTTGCAGAAGGCATAGCTCACCGTTGCAAAGTGCGGTATTTCGTCCAGAAGACTGTAGCCCAGAAACCAGCGGTATGAGAGCGTATCTTTAATGCGCTGGTGCGTTTGCCGTAAAGAGGGGATGCCATATAAATGCTGTATCAGCACCATCTTCACCAGTACAACAGGGTCTGTTCCGTTCCTTCCCTGTTCGTGACAATAGTAGGGGCTTAGACGCTCATACAGCCATTCGTAATCCATTACCCGCTCTATCTTTCGCAATAAATGCCCCGCCGGTACCAGTGCGTCTAAATCTATGACAACCACATCGCGCCGTCCGTCTTTTTTCCAGTCTTCCACTTCACCGCCACCTTTGCTTCTTGCCTTTATTATACCAAAAAAGCCGCCAAAAGGCGACTTCTTTGACAGGCTGATCAATAAAATAAGCGGGCCGCCATTAGCCGTAGTCCCATAGGAACATTTTCCTAAACTACGGCTAAGCGGTGCGGTATTGGGCAGATAGTGAGTTTTCGCTGTCTGCCCTTTGCTGTTTCTAAGCAACCTCTTGTTGTTCTTTTATGGCAGGTTGCTCGATTGCATCGTCAAGCAGTCCAATGTAGCGGTAATGGATTTGGATTTCTTGCAGTGCTGTTCTTGAGTATTTCTCGGTACGTTCACCCACAACAATCCTATCAATGAACCTGTGGAGGATGGTTGCCGTTAGCTCATTAATTTCAGTAATCTCCTTGGCTTCCTCGATGAAGGCAGTGACATTTGCAACCGAATCCTTAAGTTTTTCCAGTTTACTTTCCTTTATGGGAATCGTAGACTGGATTTCGTTTTGCTCTTTTAGGTAGTCATCGCTTAATTTTCGGAACACCTCGTTTGGAATTTTACCGAGTACATTATCCTCATACAGCCTTTTAAACAGCTTGGTAAGCTCATCGTCACGTCGTTTTAAAGTAGCGATTTCTTTGGTCAGCAAGCTGATTTCCTTTTGAGTTTCCTTGCTGTTTTTCTTCGCCACAACATCTGCAAACATCAATTCGTGTTGCCTTGCATAATGGGTTACTCGTCTTAAATCATCAAGAACAATTTTTGCAAGCTGATCCTCTTTTATAAAGTGTGCGGTACAGACCTCTTTACCCTTTTTCTTGTAGGTTCGGCAGGCGAAATTATAATCACTTTTCTTCATTGTTGAGGCACGATGTAGTACCATTTTTGATCCACAGTCCTTGCAGTAAACCATACCGGAGAACATATCCTGCTCGTCCATATTGGTTCGTCTGCGTTTATGCTGGCGCATATCTTGAACAATGTCCCATACCTTTTGCGAAATAATAGCAGGGTGCGTATTCTCAAAACGAAGCTGCTCTTCCTTTGGCACCTCAATTTTCTTCTTGTTTTTAAAGGACTTGGTTGTTGTTTTGAGGTTGATTGTATGACCTAAATAGACCTCATTTTCAAGAATATGAACGATTGTTTTTTGTGCCCAACGGTATGGATCACTTAAATCAGCTGTACTGGTATATGGCATTCCCTTGGTATAGTAGTAATAGTTCGGCATAAAAATCTTTTCTTGTGCCAGCCTTTTTGCAATTTGGCTGGGACCGTTTCCCTCAACGCATAGCTTGAAAATGTACTTGACTACTTCAGCAGATTCGGGATCAACAACGATTTTTCGCTTTGGATCATCGGGGTCTTTCATATAACCATAGGGTGCCCTTGTGCCAACCCTTGCACCGGTTTCAGCTTTTGCCCTGTTGGCTGCACGAATTTTACGACTACAATCTTTTGCATAAAGTTCGTTAATTATATTTTTGAACGGGGCGAAATCATCAACTCCATAGCGACTATCAATGTTGTCACCGATTGCAATAAATCTCACATCATAGTTTGGAAATATAATTTCGGTGTATCTGCCCACCTCTAAATACTCTCTGCCAAATCGGCTCATATCCTTGACGATAATGGTTTCGACCTCATCATTTTCCACAAGCTCCATTAGTTCTTTAAAAGCCGGCCGATTGAAATTGGTTCCTGAGTATCCATCATCAAATAGAAACTTCAGATTTTCAAAGCCATTGTCCTTTGCGTACTTTTCTAAAATTAACCTCTGATTGCTGATGCTGTTGGACTCTCCTTGGGTGCCATCGTCTTGACTTAGTCTTGCGTATAAAATTGTATATTTTTCAGTTGTCTGTTTCATGTTAGCTCCTTTCCGACAAACTGAATACGGTAACACAAACATACCCTATTCAGTGCTACAAGTCTATTGTTTTTTATTCTTTTTCGCTGTCTACCAAAGCAATTAGTTCTCTGGTAGGAGTAGATTTTGGTATCATAGGAAAGATGGATTTCACATAAAAGTTCTTTCCATCTATCACCATTTTTCGCTCGGTAAAATACTCTGCATCATTGATAGTAACTGCCGTATCACGATAAATCGTTCGTGCCGTGTTGCCATCGTTGTAGATAAGGGGCATGGTTTCTTCGTAAAATCCTGTGTTTATATTTTCATTTTTCTTCAAATATTCAATCTCCTTACATCATCGTCATAGTGAAGCCCTGTTCCTGTTCTTCCTCATAGTCGATACAATTTTCAGGCTCCTGTTTTAGCTTTTCTATATAATCGGTTACATCTTGGTCATCCAGTTCATCTTGTGAGTGGCTGTTGGACATTGCCGCAAGCAAAATATATACCCCAGCAAAGGACAATGCCGTTAGGGTTGCAAGGTAAGTGATCGTTTCCAGCTCATCATCTTCACTGACACCTTTTTCGAGAAATCGGAGGTTTCGCAAAAGCTCGTTTATTAGCTGTTTGCTTGTGTTTCTCGGCTTGTAAATCTCCTGTTGTGCCTGTCTGTGGTGTTGATTTTCATATTGTTTACGCTCGTACTCCCAACCTGTTTCCTCATCAATCTCTTTTTTCTGCTGCCTGTAATCGAACTCTAATTCCATATTGACCTTGGAAAATTTGTTACCAAAGAGCCTATCGTCACGGCAAGGTTTTCCGTTGGGACAGGTGTAGGTGATGGTTTTTCGTGTATCTGTCCACTTAACAAAATAGCCTTGTCGCTCCATATTAAAGATAAAATCTTCCTTATCGGAGCTTCGTGTCATGGCAAACTCAATAGCTTGTTGGAGCTGATCTTTCCAGCTATCACCTCGTTCGTGTGCCTTACGCTGAGCACGGCTTGGAGTTTTACTTCTGCCAAAGGTGTATGTTGGCAGGATTTCAAAGCCATGGTCTTGGCAAATTTCGTCGGAAGATAATCTCAATTCACGCAAGGTATGCGGTGTCTGATGTAGCTTTCTACCATGCTCAAAGCTGACCGAGTTGATAATAAAGTGGGAGTGAATGTGCGGTGCATCGGTGTGTGTTGCTACTAAAACTTCAAAATCGGGATAGTTTTTATTTGCAAACTCCAATGCAATTTCGTGTGCCTGCTGTGGAGCGATATCTAAACCCACCTTAAAACTCTGTGTGTAATGATAAAATTGCACTTGGTCATTCTTTTTGTATCGTGCTTTTGTGGCGGTGAATTCTGAAAGTGCCGTTTCGGCACAGCAGTTTTGCCCTGTGATTAGCTGATAGCCTTCGTTTTTTAAGAGCGTTTTTTCTTTCAAGCAGACATACATCATCACACCACGCATGGTGAATGCTGATTGCTTTTTGTAGGGAATGTAGTTGACTGTTGCCATTAAGACCTCCTGTCTAAGAATGCAAAGAAACCTTTTCTTTCATTCTCAATCTCAGATATGGGCAAAACTTCTTGACTTATTTGGTTGGCAACAGGCGGATTCTTCGTTTCAACAACTAAATTACTTTCTTCATCCTTTACAAATTCAGCTACCTGTTCCACAGGTTCATGTCTGCAAAGAGTTGTAAGCTGCTCATATATTTTACCCAACTGCTCCTTGGTTTCTGCTAAATTGGCTACTTCAAAATGCCCCATATTAGCTCTTGTAGTTAGCTGATTTAGGTTATTTCCGATAGCTTTCAGTTGTTTAGCAAAATCATCTAAGCCATCAATAACAGTAATTTCCTTGTTGAAAACGCAGTGACGAATATAATCAGATTTGCTCATCTTGGCTTTTTTCGCCCTGAGTTTCAGTTCCTGCCGTTCCTTTTCACTGGCTCTAAAGGTTTCAAATTTATCTTTCATTGGTTATTTCATCTCCTTGCTATTTGGGAATTTTAACCCTCGTAAAGTGGGCACGGGCTTCTGCCCGAAAGGTGGCGAGTTGCGGGCGTATACACGCCTGCTCTGCTCGCCCCACCCGAGGTGGGAAAAAGCGTAGCCACCACCATGCGAATATTTGGTGTTATCACAGAAAAAGGCAATATCGCCAGCGGTGCAACCTTGATCAAAATCGCTTGCTGTCGCCTTGAGTTTTCACATGTATACCTTTAGTGAGGGTACTGCCCTATAAGGTGTTTTGAGTGTCAAATTCGCCTATGACAGTCGGCGCAGCTTGCTCTCAAAAGCGATTATGGCATTACTCTCTGCCTCTCTTTGTAAAGCCCACACAGGGGCAAACAGTGGGCAACAGTAGGAGGTTATGCGTCCAGTGCGTACGGTGAAATTAGTCCACCTGTAATGTCCTGTTCTACCGACGCACCGAACGCAATATCCGCATCAATAATCGTTGCACTACCTTTTATGTGAATGATTTTATCGATATGGGTTCGCTTGAATTCAATGGTGATGCCATGTTCAAAAAACAAACTATGATTTTTTAAAAGTTTCTTTTTAATCGTTGTAGAAGCAAAATATTTTTCATACTTCGTTTCAAACAAATTAGACAACTCTGTTGCTGTTCCGATAAACTCAGCGTTACTTGCAGAGAAACAAAAATAGTGAATGACACATTTTACAAACTCATCGACCTCTTTAAATTTAACTTCAGCTTGTTGATCATCAAGCTTTTGCCAAATAAAATTGCTGTCCATTTCTAAACTGAATTCTTTAGATTCAATATCTCTGCCACTGCAAAAAAGCGTTGCTAATCTTTCAGTTCTCTTTTTACGATTTAGAATAAACACAGTGTCAACTGCACCGCTAATTCCTGTTGTTCCGGACAGCATATTCATTGGGTCATCATCCTTTGATTTTCGCAAATGGTGAACAAGTAGTATTGCAATATTGTGTTTGTTTGAAATCTCGCGGAGAATTTTCAGTTCTCTGTAATCGTCCGCATAGCTATTGCTGCCATCACCACTCATACGAATGTTTTGCAGGGTATCAATTACAATTAAATTTGTATCTTCATATCGAGAAACAAAGGCTTCAATCTGATCTGCAAGACCATTTTCAACATTTTCAGCCATCACGGAAAAATGTAAATTGTCAGGTGCATCATCGGTAATTTCAAACAGTCTGTTTTGTATTCGTGTGTAGCTATCTTCTAAACATAAATACAACACCGTACCTTTTCTCGTGTCGTAGTCCCATACCTTTTGGCCTTTTGAAATTTGGAGGCACATCCAAAGCATTAGCCAGCTCTTTCCAATCTTAGGAGCACCACCTAATATGTGAACTCCTGTCGGTAACAGCTCTGACACTACAAAATTTGTTTGTGGTAAGGGGGTATTCATTATTTCATCGCCGGTCATTGTTTTAAATTCTTTCATTTCAATCTCCTTTACATTTCGATTTTTAATTTGCCGTTCTACCCAAGGACAGTTCCTAACTGAGGTTTTCTCCGTTGTCTTTACGCTCGCTCATCAGAGGTCGTGGCGTAGTATCATTCCTTGGACGATCATTCAATTTTCAAGGTACAGTTAACTCTGTACTTTCATTTTAGAATAAGTTGTGGTATGCTTATATCGTGAATTAAAAGAATTGAATTTAGTTTTAATCTATTCTTTACAATGGAGGTTTTTATGGACATTACATATCCGTTAGCACGAGTGTTTACAGACAAAACCAATAATCTGAATGTTTTCTTTGATGAAAGCCCAACTTCCAATCGTTTTGAACAACTAAAGGACATTGGCAAATGTGTTGTAGAGTTTTGTGAGCTTGATTTTTCAGAGTGCTTAGAGGAACTAAAAAAGCTCGACACCAAATCGGTATCGAGCAACTTTGAAGATATTAAAAATAAGCTGTGGTACATTGTTGATTTGCTGAAGGACAAACACCCCTATGTGCAGTTTTTTCTCAACAGCCAAATGGTGTTGACTTTTTATGGCTCTGATAAAAGCAAAGATGAACAGGTGGACTCTATTATCCATATGTTCCATTACTATGTGGATTTACAAAACACCTATCGCACCGCACTGGAAATTTGCTTATCTGATGAAGTGCTGAATGAATATACCTTGCCAGAGCGTTTTTTGATTTTCGGAAACAACTTTCCAACCTTTAACCGCTATATGCTTAGAACACGATATGGCATTGCACCAATGAGTTATGGCGAATTTGATAAAAGCAGAGTTATCCGATATTCTGATCCTAACGAAGTTGATATGAAAAAGGAGCTTACTAATATCCACAGGGACAGCCAAACGCCAATCAATATGGCAAGCTATTTTGCGATTCAAACCTTGGAAGAAATGCTGTACTTAGAGTTTATGGAAATGCTTAAGCGTGGTATTCGTATCAAACGTTGTGCTTTGTGTGATAAATATTTTGTACTTGCCGATAAGCGTAAACGAGAATACTGCGACAGGATTTATCAAAACAATCGCACCTGTAAGCAGATTGGAGCAAAGCTGAAGTTTAATAAGTCGGTTGAGGAAGATATCTATTTGCAACAGTTCCAAACCATTTATAACCGAATGTATTCAAGGTATTATCGCATTGATGCTTGGGATTCTGATAGGGAAACAAACAGTATCACAGAAGAAGAATTTAGACATTGGTCATCTCATGCTTCCCAGTTAAGGCTTGACTACAAAGCAGGTAAACTTGATGGTGGGGAACTGATAAAAGCACTTGAGTACAGTACAAAATTTTATGACAACAAAAGCTGAGGGAACAATGCGTTCTCTCAGCTTTTGTGCTATGTGGGTCAGTCCATAATTCCAACCTTGTTGCCGTTCTCGTACATATCCTCGCAATAGATAACCTCATTTTCACCCATATAGTCCACCCAGCCGAAGCCTAACAGGTATCCCTGTTTTTGACCATTATCCACAAGTGCCGACACGGAGCGAATGTCTGGCTGTAGGGGTGGTTTGTCAGCCTGTCAATTAGGATTTTGTGATTTTCCTAAATAGAAGATTTAAGCTTTGCAAACTCCTGTGGTTTATAAAAGTTATGATACAGGTCATCTAATCTGTTTGGCATATTCTCGCCCTCCTTTAGCAAGGAAAACTACAAAACGGACTACTGCGACAGGATTCCTGAAGGAGAAACGAAAGACTGCCAGATCATAGCTTCCCTGAAAAACTACCGTGCAAAAGTAGCAGAGAATACAGCATGGCTACTCTACAGCCTATTGGAAAGGATTTGGCAGGCAGGAATGAATATCGTAGAGAACAGGGCTAATTAAGAAATTATGCAGTTGCCTGAAATATAAACAAGCAATCCTTAACCGAAAACTGAAATACACCGCCATGCTTTTCCACGATATGAGCTATGCTTTTTGTGCCAAAGCCATGCCCCTGTTCTTGTGATACTGGAAGCCCCTGCTGGAATATTGGCTCTACCTGATAGCTATTGTGTAGATCAATGCACAACTTATTATTTTTAGAATACATACGCAACCGGATGATGCGTTTGTTGCTGTCAGGTATCTGTTCACAGGCATGGATAGCATTTTCCAAAGAGTTTGACAAAAGCGAGCAAAGCTCAGTATCGCTGAAAGGAAGCAAGTCCGGTAGCTTCGCATCGATCGTCAGCAAGACTGACCCCTGCTTCGCTTTCGCAGCGAAAGCGGACAAAATCAGGTTGACGGTTTCATTTTCGCAAAAGCGTATGGGCGTGATGGCATCCATGTCGGACTGGGCAGTTCGTAGGTACTCTTTAATCCCCTCTATGTGTTCCTTGGAGGCCAGTCCCTGTAAAAGCGCAAAATGGTGGCGCATATCATGCCGATAGGATGCGGCGTTCTGCTGTAACTGCCGCAGAGAAGCAAACTCTGTCTGCGCCAATCTAAACTGTGCATCCAACATATCTTTTTCTCTTTGAAGGCTTGCCTGTTTTTGTGTCTCAGCGTAGTAAAGGATCACAAACACAAAATAGAAAACGGATATGGTTGAGGGCATGAACTGCACCGCCCATTCGGTGCCGCTGTAAAGCACATCGGTGTAGATGGCGGTCGTGTAGTCGAACAGATAGTAAAAAAGCGGGACTCCGCCTAAAAATAAGCAGGATTTCGTGGACTTTTCCATCAACTGCCGAACAGATCCGGCTACATATCTTTTCAAGAAATAATAGGCCAAAAACACGGATGCTATGTAAAAAATATGGTCCGCAAGTCTGCTGTCCAAAGCGGCTCCGGCAAGGAAACC